>JBMCYV010000063.1:0-3402 GCA_049199595.1 Candidatus Nitrosomirales archaeon | reverse complement strand
AGTGAGATTAGACCAAATGGTTCCCCTATTCGTGGATTTGGCGGAACTGCTAGCGGGCCAGAACCACTTATTGATATTCATCTAAAGATGCGAGAACTTTTTTCAAAAGACGAGGGTAAGATTCTAAGTTCACGGTTGATTGCTGATCTAATGAATCTCATTGGGACTTGTGTAGTAGCTGGAAACGTCCGTCGAAGTGCTGAAATTGGTCTTGGAGATCCAGATGATGAAGATTTCATTAACTTAAAGAATCCAGAATATTTCCCAGAGCGTAATAGTTATGACCCCGAAAATCCCGGGTGGGGATGGATGTCCAATAATACACTTTCTGTAAAGGTCGGTCAGGATTATAGCAAGTTTACTGATCTCATTGCTTCTAATGGTGAACCGGGTTTTATTTGGATGGATACCGCTAGAAAATTTGGTCGACTAGCCGATCCAGCGAATAACAAAGACCGCAGGGTGGCAGGAATCAATCCATGCGCGGAACAAACTCTAGAATCCTTTGAATGTTGTACCCTAGTAGAAGTTCACATTAACCGCGCAGAGTCTAAGGAAGATTTCTTGCGTACACTTAAGTTTGCTTATCTATATGGTAAAACGATTACACTTTTAAGCACACACTGGGATCGTACCAACGCGGTGATGCAACGCAATAGAAGAATTGGTGCATCGGTTACAGGTGTTTCAGGATTCTATGACACTCACGGCTTGCCAGCCCTAAGAGAATGGTGGAATGAAGGTTATGAAGAAATCCAGCAACGAGATCACGAGTATTCCGAATGGCTTGGAATTAGAGAATCCGTCAAAACAACAAGCATTAAGCCAAGCGGAACTGTGTCTTTATTGTCAGGTGCCACACCAGGAGTACATTGGCCTCCCGGAGGCAAACACTATTTGCGAGCTATTCGCTTTGCGGCAGACGACGCTATGGTTCCTAAATTTATGTTGGCAGGATACACAGTCGAACAGGATATTGTTTCCAGGAACACTGTCGTAGTTTACTTCCCTATTGAGACTAATGTTCGCGGGGAGAAGGAAGTATCAATATTCGAAAAGATTAATTTAGCTTCAGAAGCTCAAAGACATTGGGCAGATAATGCAGTTAGTGCGACTGTGAGTTTTGATAAGAAGCTAGAAGCCGAATACATCCCAACCGTACTGAATATGTATGAAGGTAAGCTGAAGACGATTTCATTTTTGCCTATGGGTAATGATGTATATCAGCAACAACCATATACCGAAATCTCGGAAGAAGAATATAATAGTTATGTTGGAAAGTTAGAAAAGATCGTCATGTCTGATGCTTATCTTAATGGCTCAGATGCAGAAGGGGAACGTTATTGCAGTACAGACGTTTGCGAAATAAAAGCAGAAGCAGTATAATTAAATAGATCGCGCAATATCCCTTGCGGAAACGCCCGGTCGTGGCTCAGCAAAATAGTCTGAGTGAATTCGCTACCAAATAGAAAGACCCCCTCAGGTTGGGGGTCTTTCGCTATTTACACATAACATTAATAGTGTTATAGTGTAAATGGAAGGAGGTGATTTAATTGGCATGGATGCCAGGAGTAGATACTAGTAGGCGTGCAACAGATGGAAATAGCAGATTAAACTGTACTCCGGACATAATCTGTCTTCATACCATCGTAGGATATGCCCCTGCACTTGCCGCTACGTTCTCCGTAGCCGCCAATGGATATAAATGGCAGCACCGAGACAGTACGAGGCAATCGGCGGCCAATCTTAATGGTAATGACCATATCATAGCCATTGAAACCGAAGATCACGGACCTATGTTTGGGGCTTGGAGCGGAAGTAATGTTCCTGCTTGGACCCCGGCACAGATAGAGTCACTGGCACAGATTTGTGCTTGGGGTTATAGAACTCATGGAATCCCTCTGGTTGCTTGTCCGGATAGCAGACCTGGTAGTAAAGGTATTGCTTTCCACAGGCAGGGAATCGATGGAAATTATTCAAATGGTAGAGTCTCCGGAGGAGAGGTATGGTCCAGCTCTAGAGGTAAAGTTTGTCCAGGAGATAGACGTATTGCACAGGTTCCATTAGTTATTAAGAGAGCCAGACAAATCGCGGGACTAGAAAAAGATACAGGAGGTGAAGACGAATTGTCTTGGAACGAAAAATTAAAAGACGGCACTTGGACACCAGGCGGTGACGAAACTGCTCGTCATGCAGTTGCTTATATTCATCAAGTTCAGAAAAGAAATGAAAATCTTGCTCAACAAGTCAAAGATTTAGATACAAAGGTTTCTGCATTATCTGCAAAGTTGGATAGAATTGTTGCTCCGGATGTTGACGAAGTAGCTTTGGCTAAAGCCTTAATTGCTTCGGGACTGACTAGTGGAGTTGATCAAGCGGAAGTTCAAGCGGCAGTCGTTGCAGCTCTAAGAACACAGTTTAATAAATAATCTGTGTCTGACAATAGGACCCTGTGGGGTCCTATTTGTTTATCACTTGCAAATAGCATATAATAAATTTATGGCAGTTCAAACATTAAATTTAGCAGCAGGTACAAACCTGACTAGACATTTTGTTCTACCCAAATGTGGTAGTTGGGCTGGGGCAGTCAGCGTTTCGTTATCTACGTTTGGAACTTCTGCCACCATAGCAGAATGGCTTTTCATTAATCCAGATGTTGGTGATGGTAAAATTAGATATCGGAGAACTGGAGGAACCCTTGCTGGCAACTTCTTCAACGGTCCTTTACCAGCAGATTCGCGGGGAAGCCGAGGTCTGTATAAAGGTGAATCACTGATGCGTATAACATATACTGCAACTAATGAAATTAGTATGTGTATTGAAACAACTAGAACTCTAACTCCGGCCAACTATCCAGCCATCCCTGCAAGTTCAGGTGCGGCAAATGCAATTGTTGTTCCAGGAAACCTAAGTAAGGTGTACTGGTTACCAGTATAATATGAGTACCTTTGATAAGGTCGCGCTAAGCGATAGACCTAGATTATATGTATCAGCTCCTGATATTACAGATAAATCAGGAGTAAGTTCGTATTCACTGGATAACAACAATTTAGATCCGATAGGTCAACCAATAATATTTGGCAGTGATTCATCGTTCATCATGGATGATACAAGAACGGTAGATGTTGTTGGTAATCCAATATTCTTTAATGATACAGCTTCATTTGAATGTGTTATCTTTGCTGGGAGGCCAGAGCAAGATACAGCGATATTGATAGATGACTTAGATAATAACGCGCTGTTTATAACACCAGATGGAATAACTCTTAAGTTGTTCTTTGAAAGTCTTACATCTACATATGCTAAAACCACCACTGTAGAGATTAAAGATTGGTCAAAAAAGTTTCATATCATTCTTAACATAACTTCAAGTCAAGCGACTCTGACGGTTAATGAAGCTTC
>JBMCYV010000062.1:0-3495 GCA_049199595.1 Candidatus Nitrosomirales archaeon | reverse complement strand
ACGGAGACTAACTTCGCTATCGAAGTTACACGCAAAGGTACGTACACAATAGCGTGGAGTGTGACAGATGCTACCTTGCAGCCATTAAGTTGGGGAATTATTACCATAGATATCAGTTGAGTATGTTAATGCGGAAAATAATAACTGTAGCATATTGTTCGATCTTTCCTTCTCAAAGTCCGTCTAATTTTACCTTGAAGAACTAATATACTGCTCATGCAGGTTGAAGCCAATGACCGAGCTAAAACGCCATTTGGGACTTTTTCAGACAACAATGTACGGGGTTGGTCTGATCCTTGGTGCAGGAATTTACGTGTTAATAGGAGAAGCTGCAGGAATTGCAGGTAATGCTGTCTGGTTCTCGTTTATTCTGGGAGCGATAATAGCAGCCTTCACAGGTCTTAGCTATGCAGAGTTATCTTCCATGTACCCAAAGGCCGCAGCCGAATATGTCTATGTTAAGAATGCGTTCAAGAATAGTTTCGTTGCCTTCATTGTTGGCTGGCTAATAATCTTCACGGCGATAGTTTCGGCCTCTACGGTAGCATTAGGTTTTGGCGGTTACTTTGCTGGATTTTATGATTTACCTGTAGCAATCTCTGCTGTACTGTTGATAATAGCATTATCATTTGTTAACTTCTATGGCATTCGGGAATCATCTTGGGCTAATACTATTTTTACAATAGTCGAAATATCAGGTCTTGCCCTTATCATCTTCATTGGATTTACATTCACCAACACTGCTCCAGTAAATTATTTTGAAAGCCCTTCGGGTATCAATGGCGTATTTGCTGCTATAGCTCTAATATTCTTCGCATTCATAGGATTCCAAAACATAGCGAATATTGCAGAGGAAACAAAGAACCCTACAAGGGTGTTGCCTAGAGCACTCATATTATCAATATCAATAACTGCAGCTATCTACATACTTGTTTCCATAGCAGCTGTTAGCGTCCTTAATTGGCAGGACCTAGGTCAGTCAATTGCACCGCTGGCCGATGTTGCAGGGCGCGCTCTGGGTTCTGGCGGACAGGTCACACTCTCAGCAATAGCACTTTTTGCGACTACGAATACAGTTCTCATAATGCTGGTGGCTGGTTCACGTATCGTTTACGGAATGGCTCAACACAATTCTTTGCCTTCATTTCTAGGAAAAATACACACCAAAACAAGAACGCCTTGGATCGCCGTATTTGTAGTTATGGCTGTTGCAGTAGCCTTTGCCTCTGCTGGAAACATAGTAACTATTGCAAATATCACCGTATTCACAATTATCATTACCTTTTCGCTCGTGAATTTATCATTAATATGGTTAAGGTATAAAGAACCCAATGTTGAAAGGCCGTTCAGAGTTCCACTTAACATTGGAAGATTTCCGGTCCTGCCTTTGATAGGACTTGTCACATCCGCATTTGGAGTAACCCAGTTCGATCCTTACGTAATTTTTGTTGGAATTGGAGTTATCGGTGTAGGAGCTTTGTTTTACATGTTCTACAGAAAACACATGCAACCAAAGTAAGATGGATTAACATCTAGCGTGATCTTCATTCTATACTTATCTCACTGCCGTAGCTCTTCTTTGGCAATCTAACTTCCAACACACCATTCCTGAATAATGCTTGCGCTTTCGTAGGATCCACCGTAGTTGGCAATTTTATAGTCTTGCGGTAGTTCTCAAACTCCACTTCCCTCTGACCATATTGCGAGAGCCTAACGCATTCGGTCATCTTGGCCTTTATTGTAAGAGTATCTTCTGTACTCTTAAGCTCTATGAACTCCTTCGTTACACATGGCAGATCAACACTGACAATTACTTGATCGTCAGTTTCAATTATCCGCGCAAGTGGTCGCAGCTCTTTCCTCTCAACATCATAAAGCTCCTCCTCTAATGGAGAAAGTTCCAGAGCGCTGCGCATTATGTTCCTCATTCTTTTATTGATCTCATCGATTATATCTTCAGTTTCATCTTTGTCCATAAGATCACCTATACATTGTCTGCGGGCTTCCTATTCTCGCCTCTTTTAATGTACCTTCGGTCTGCCTCATAAGCTCGCGGGTTTTGATCCTAATTATTTCAGCTTCTTCTTTCAATGGCTTCAGGTCTATGTTTGTATTGAGAACCTTGTTCACTACAGATAGTGCTTCTATTGATGCTATCGGATCTGGAAAGCTGAAGTGAGACTGTGCAAACAGTGTTAAACTTGGAATATTCTGCAAAACACATTCTTTTATGACAGCTGCATACGTTCCAAATAAAACACCATCGCTGAACAATGCAACTTTTGCAGAGCGGAGAAGTTCGATCGCCTCTTTGCTTGTTGCTAGACCCACAACTTCGGGTTTTTGTATCTCCAATCGATTTTGAACGGGGAGGCCAGTTACATTTACCACAAGTTTTGGACTCAGTTTCTTAGCCAAGCCTATCAAACTCTTCGCAAACTGTACCGCTACATAAGATATTATTGGAATATCAGAGATAACAACGACTAGGTTATCCTTCTCGTACATCCTTATTACATTTTTCACCTCATTATTTTTCACAATAATCATTGGAGGAAACTTGGCAGAATCGATGTAACCCAATTCGTTCATATTCAAATAATCTACCAAATATGATGCCGCTATTGTGCCAACTAAGCCAGCGTCAGGAAGTCCAATCAGAATATATGGTGACTTACTTGTTATACTTCCAGTCTGTACAACGTCTACGCTGGCTGTGCTCAACTCACTCAACCTTGATTGATACACCTGATTCTTTCTTCTTCTTTCTCTTAAAAGTTATCTCTAATACCCCATTCTTGTAAGTCGATTTGGCACTGTTTGGATCTATTGTGTCTGTTAATTCAGTTTCCTTATGATACTTTCTTTCGGGAGTTTCCGTATCCAGAGTAATATTATTTTCTGTTGCAGTGACCTTGATGTGTTCCTTGCTAACACCTGGAATTTCGGCTATGACTTTGACTTCATCATCTGAACTAATTACATCTACAAACGGCTCTCTTTCATGCTTCAAGGACAATTTACCGCCAATAAGTGAGGGGTTCACGTTTCCAAACTCTCTCATGATAGGTTTTCCCTCCGGTCCTATGGTTACCGAGTATCCGTATACAAATGGGCCCCATTCCTTGCGCACGCTGCCATCTGGTAATTTTATCTCTCTTACAAGTTCCTTGGGAACCTTACCTTCAAGCTCCTTCATACTCTCCCCAAACATCTTCTCCATCTCCTTCATGAACTCGTCCATATCATAGCTCCAAGGACCTAATGTTCGCATTCTTTTCCTGAACCAGTCATCCCATGTCATGCATATTAGCGTGTGAAGGAATGATATAATATTACCAGACAATTTTTAAAAATGGAAATCAACGTTGAAAATCACTAGGATGATTTTGAACTGTGTTCTATTCCATGGGCGGTTGCGGCGCTCCTGGCCTCTCCAGAGGCTTACTTGAAGCTATAACATCATCTATGCGAAGTATCATGTTGGATACCTCT
>JBMCYV010000061.1:0-3602 GCA_049199595.1 Candidatus Nitrosomirales archaeon | reverse complement strand
ATCTTCTGCACCCTTGCTGATATATACATCAACCCAGATTCCCGTATGAGGCTCACCAAATTCATCTCTATATTCTTTTTGAACAAAGTTTACGAGCTTACCTACAGCTTTAAACTTATCATGCATCTCTCTGATGTTTCCCCGAAACCCTTGAAACGCTCTCAAGCTTGCTTCAGCGGTAACAACATCACCCATTTGATCAACATTATCCAATGTCGCCCATCCGGAAACAATTCGGTTGGCTTCGTCAATATGCGCCTTACTAATTGGGATATTGACGTGCACCTGGTTGTCTTTTACTAAAAATGATGCTTTCATAACGATTTTATTTTATCCTAAATAAATTTATCATGCAAATACTCTACTTTTTCAAGAACTTCCTATTCACTCTGATGTTAAGACTAATCATAAAACAATATACTGCAAAAATCAAACTGAATATCCAGCCGGTCCCCGCATAATTCACAGCAAGCATAACTACCATAGAAATCAACCAAAATAGATATCCAGCAGTCGTTGCCCACTGTAAAGCTTTAAGATTTGTTAGCAAGCTAAATATAGTTATAAATATACCTATAATTAACAGCACCACTCCAATTATTGATTCTGGTATGGGTGTCGGCGATACCTGTCCCCACGAATTAAAAGGGAGTATCAGCCAGAACCCTATAAGCATCTGACCTAGACCTAAGATACTTATAATCGTTGTATTGACTGGTGCCAACAACTTGGTTGCTAACTTCATGGAGTACTCCGGCCGCTACCTTTCTCGTTTCTCCCCTGTCCGGCTGAATCTGTAGCACCAGCAGATCTATTTGCATCTCGCGTTCTACTTTGAGAAGCTTGCGCTTTTTGTTCTGCCGCCTGCTGTGCATTTGCCTGCCAAGGCTCACTTCCTTTTCCGTCAGGGCGTGGACCTTGACCTCTACGCGCTCTAACTTCATCCGGGACTACAAGACCCATACGAGTGTCACGTTCATCAATCTTACTTTGAGTATCTTCGTCTGTAAGAGCTAGTTCGTTAAGTCTAAATACAACTACATCGGTTTTCTCTTTAATAACTTTAGCAAACTTCTTTTCAAAGATCTCTTGTTCTGGTTTAGAAACCGATTCTTTAAACACCTTGTCAGCATCCCTGGCAGCAGCTAATGTCATTCCTTTTGCATATACTCCCGCGCGAGTGAATGGCGTTCTATGAGCCATAAATATATCTTCGTTGTTATCAGCTCTGAAGCTAGCAAATGCGCCGTCTTTATCGCCGGTATCAATTTGCTCAAACTTGATTTCAGCACCATCAACGTCCTTTGCCAATGGAATAAAGATCGTTCTGTGTGGCTGTCCACGGACGCCACTTTCAAAGAATTCAATCAGTTTATTTACTGATGTTGGAGACAGTGAAGATTGTTTGGCAATAATCGCATATCTTGGAATTGCCTGATTCTCAAAAAAGTCTAAGTTGTATCGACTAGCAAACTCGTTACCGGCAAGTGAATTCTTAGCCGAATAAATGTCTGGTAGGCCATAATAAGTATTAGTTGGTGTGTATTTTTTAAAATGAATAATTTCATTTGGATTGGCATCTGTAGTTACTGGATTTGGATTTTTTTCACCAAAATTCCTAAAGTATCTAACGTGATTAGAATAAATCTGAACGAACCCGTCACGCTCTCTGCGCACACGCATATGTTGTGCTGGAATATGTCCGAGGTAACCAATTTTTCCAGTAACATCTCTACCGATTTCCATATAGGCATTTCCAGTTGACTCATAGTCGATGCCTATCTTTCTCAATACTTCTTCAAATGAATCTCTGTCATTACAATTGTCTAGAAAGTCTTCTACGTCATCAATTGATTTCTTTAACAAGTCTTCCGCGCGTTTTAATCCACTTTCTTTACGAGTGGATTCTTTCATTCTTTTATATCGCTTGGATTCAACCAACTGCCATCCTAAGCCAAAGATAGAAGACACTTTGGCATCTACCGCTGAATGATGTGCTGGTGAGATATCATAAAGCTTAGCTAGATTATCGATATTTTCTGGTGGCATTACACAATCTAGATATGTATAGCCATCAACCATATCCGGTTCAATTTGCTTAGTCCCGGCTTTTTTACTATTAACCTGACGATTGACTCGACGTTTAAGATTGTTAGAAAGACCCATAAACTTTTTAACTTCATCATATTCAGTTTTAAACGGGTCACTGGATGCGGCTGGAGACGGACTGTGTCGAACTCCCAGCTTAACCTCTGTTACTACATCATTATCTTCCACTACGTCTCACTTCATCCTGTAGATTTCCAATATCATATGGATCAGGAATTAGTCCATTTAACATTCTTTCATATTGGATTTCAAATTCTTCGTCAGTTATCTTTCTATTACCTTCAACGAACACCGGTGCACCTTCAGGATATCCGTACTCTTTGGCTGCTCGCGTGATGGCTGCCATTTTCTGGATATCACCTCGTACTGAATCAATGCTCAGAACGTTCAATCCTTCTGCTAAGAAGTCTCCATTTGGCAAACGCCAAACATATATTCCTCGGTTAGTTTCACTGACAAATCTGGCTTTACTTTTCATGCCACAAGTATACCATTTTATTTATAAAATGCCCAAATAACTACCATGACATAACCATTTATGTTCCGCCTGCACCTAAAATTGCCCAAGTATAAGAATACGAATTGAACGATTGGCCTCCTGGAAAGACTCCTTCATTGATTGAAGCGGATTCAGATTGTGATAGCAAATCTGTACCCAATAGTATTTTATATAAAGTAACAATTTCTGGTTCGTCCAGTGTTTCTGGATATGCAGTTAGCAACATGTATGTTATATCAGTTCCTGAGGGTAGGCCATCATCACTGTTCAAATAGAATTCAGTGGCTGATGGCGTTGAATCAATTAACACAAGATGATTCCACTGACCATATTTCAAATCACTAAGATCTGTTACTAGTGTTCCATTAAGATAACAGGTGTAACCAACTATTGATCCTGTAGGTCCATAGGAAGCTGATCCATCAGTGCTTGAGAAGATAATGGTAGTTTCCGTATCGTCCTGTGGTTTGAAAACAATCTCTACCGTCTCCGGCGGTGACGGCATTACATCACTAACAATCCAAGTTCCTTTGTATGCAGCATCAGTTAATTTTACACCATCTGGACAATTTACAATGGATTCATCAGATGCCTTATATAGAGCTAATCCAGTCAATTCTAGATCAGCCGGAGTTTCATATAACACGTCACCATTTGATATACCGTCTATAGTTATCATCTGCATTTACTATAAATCTAAGAGTCGTATCTGTTACAGTACCTAGCAACAAGTAGTCAACAAACTCGCCGGTTTCATCGAGATCTATATCATATACAACTGTCACTCGCTCATCATTAGCTTTAACAGAAATATAATCCAGTTCACCTTGAATTGAAGTTACGTAATATACAAGTACATATTGACCATCTGCATACAGGAAATCACTTAAGCTAAATACATCAGTATAGCTTTTTGTACACCCCTGAAAATTAGTTGTTTTACCATTGTACGCTACAGCGGCGTATGTTGAATATCCAGAAAATGTATCATTAA
>JBMCYV010000060.1:0-3902 GCA_049199595.1 Candidatus Nitrosomirales archaeon | reverse complement strand
CCAATCCAGAACCTTCGGTCTTTCTACGTGCGCTCGTATCTAACTGATAAAACTTGCTGAACAGTCCTCCCTGCATATTCTTTGGAATACCTATTCCGTTGTCCTTGACGCTGAATAATGCTACACTGTCCTCCTGCCTGACACCTACCTCAATGACACCTTCGTTTTCTGGAACAAACCTTAAGGAGTTTTTAATTAGATTTGTTAGAACTTGGATTATTCTGTCAGGATCACAGGTTACCCTTAATGGATTTTGTATTTGTACTTTCAGCTTTGCTCCCACCTTCTCTGCACCTGTTGCCAAGATTACAATCGCGTCGCTGACTATCTGCTCAGCATTTACAGCAACTTTATTAAACTTCAACTGCCCGAGCTCGAGTCTTCTAACATCAAGCAGATCTTGAATTAGCTGTGACAGGGAGAGCGAGCCTTGATATACAATCCGAATCTTTTCTTTTTGTTCTTCCGTTAATTCTCCCAGCGTACCATCAAGCAACAATTCACTGTAACCTTGAATAGGAACCAAAGGTGTCTTCAATTCATGAGTTATCATTGCCAAGAATTCATCCTTTGCCTTGTCGATCTCTTTCGATTGCTCAATCTTTTCCTTCATTGCGTTAGAGAGAAGGTTGAAGCTCTTCACTAAACTTCCAACCTCATCCTCGCTTTTGTGTTCAACCTGAATCCCATATTCACCCTTTTGTATCCTTCTCGATGCTTCCATCATCTTTGTGATTGGTGATAAGGATTCTCTAATAACGACAGCAACGGAGACGAAAACGCCCCCGCTCGCCACTGCCAAGAAGTAGAAGATCTGGTTAGCGAAATTATTTTTGTGCGCATTTTCTCCCTCCAATAAGGAGATAAGATCTGAATGCAGTCCAATCAGCAGTGCAGTGTTCGATTCTAGAAAATCAAGAGAATTCTGGAATGTCTCGGTACGTATTCCCTCATTCGCAACAATAAGCAGATTCTCCTTGAGCGGGGCCCAGATTTCCTTTATTTCCTTCCACTCTTGCTGCAATTCCGAAGGAAGCGGTCTTACGTAACCGCCAGTAATATCAGATGTACCGCCTTGCAACATTATCTCCAGATAGGAGTCATATGTAGTGACTATACGTGACAGCTCTGTGGCTAACTCTGCTTGTTTAACAGCTCCAAAACGTTCAGCGGGTTGTCCAGTAATTTCCAGAGTGTAGCTCGGAAGACGTGAGCCAAGGGCTTCCATGGCTTTTGACAGTGCAACGTGCTCAAAACCAACGTTTTCAGTATTTGTAGTACCCAGCTCATTGCTGGAATCACCTGCTATGGTTTCCAGTTCAGTGCTAGCCGCTTCCACCTTGCTGAGCAAAGCGTTGCTGTTCTGAACAACATAATCCCTGGCGTCAAGGACATTTAGGTTAAAGACTTTCTCTTCAGCAACGATCATTGCATTTTGCTTATACTCCTTCCATTGTTTCAGAATTTCTTCATTCAGATCTGGCGACAGGTAGGCTATAGAGTTGATCTTCGTACCATCAATAGAGCCCCCATCATTCAGCAAATCTGATGATGTTTGGTAGGCTTCTACAAATTCTAAGAGTTTTTCTCTGTTTTCAAGTTCCCCTTCTGCCACACGTAGGGAATGTTCTCTGATCTGCTGCAGCGAAAATATCTGTTCGTTGGCAAGCTGAACAGTAGTTGTATCGGCTTGGCGCAGACCATTAAAATAAGCCAGAACGGAAATATTGATAATTGCGATTCCAATAACCGCGCTGGTAATTAACAGTATCTTAGATAGCAGCTTCATTTAGCAATTACACTGCTCTAAAATCGTAGTATGCTTGTATGACAGTTTGTCAGTAATTCGTAATACATACTAACAGTACATACTGATAACTCACATATTTTGTGCTCAACGTGTAATTCTTACAAATATTGAGAAAAGGTCAGCAAAATTCACGTCTATCGAAAAAATTGTGTAGCGATTCTCAAATCTTAGTACCATGTTTAAATGATTCAAACTGTAATATCGGCCAATGAACGATGATTCAGAGATTCATGAGACATTCAAAGAAGAGGCCGTGGAAATTGTAAAGCAGATGCGAACAGCATGCGAGAGTCTT
The DNA here is from genome assembly GCA_049199595.1 of Candidatus Nitrosomirales archaeon. Taxonomy (GTDB): domain Archaea; phylum Thermoproteota; class Nitrososphaeria; order Nitrososphaerales; family UBA213; genus JBMCYV01. Next base: position 1,797 of record JBMCYV010000060.1, on the reverse strand, counting down.
AAGCAAAAAACAGATGAGAACGCCATAAATGAAATCATGAAATGCGCCCATAAACTAAAGGGAGCTGCAGGTATGATGGATTTTTCGCATATAGAAGAGCTGGCAAACGAGATGGAATCTGTATCTAGACTGGTTGCGAATAGAAGGGTCGAACTGAAACCGCAAACTCTTGGAATACTCTTTGAAGCCCTTGCACTGCTTACAAAATACATAGAAACCGATTTTAATGCGAGGGATCCAGTATTGTTAGAAAAACTTGGAAAGTTACGCAACTCATGATTCATTATACTTGATTGAGGGTGTGAAATAATTCATGCTTGATAACTTGCTCCGAAATCGGTGTAAGCTTTTGAATGGCAATCCTAGTTCGGGAACATGCCAGTTATTATTCAAAGGATCCACATACATTTCAAATGCATAAGATAAATTTTAGTAGAAGTAAGCACAATTCCAGGAAACATAGAATGATGGTCGGCTTTCATTACATATTTCCCAATGAAAAGATCGTTGAATAACAGATCCATGTCAATATCCTTTATAAAGCCCCCCCCCTCTAGTAGCTTTTACACGCGTGCGTTTTTCAAAGCATTAGGGAAAACCCGTTCTAGACCTTACTGAATAGCTCTCTCGTTTGATCTTATCATAGTGCAAAGCAAGTTAACATCTTTGTATGCAATTAATAACCTAGCGCTAAATCTAATCAGAAAGGTCTGGCACTTCGAGATCATATTCACCCGCACTAATAGGGGCGTGTACATATGTGGGTGGACCGTTCATCGACTTTTTCAAGCCGGGGAAAACTAGTTGCAGTTTACAACTAATTTTTCTTGCATTACCTTATGTCTATCGGGATTGTCATTGGTAAAGCGTTCTCCGGTGCTATGACCAGCTCCCCTTCATAATCAAGTGGTATGTCTGAGTTGGGAACTTTCGAGATAAGATTTATTGTTATCTCACCATATGCTGGAATCGAACCTATCTTGTTCTGATCAAGCAGAAATGGTTTTCCTACGGTATTGCTATACATGCGCACATTCTTTAATGGCTTGTCTGCTAAGTTCTTTATAATTATCTTGCCATCAGTCTTTGTTATGACATGTTTTCCATCATCCACATAGCAGGAGTATGTGTTATGTTCATAGGAAACTTGCTCCACTTTCTCTGGCATCGAAAAGTGTCTGAGACTACCCCCTAAAGGTGCTGATGAACTCCCAAAAGCCAGTGTTGAATATAAGAGCTCTGTAGAGTCTTCTCCTGCATTAGCTGTATTTCCTGCCAGATCAGATACCGCTAGTGCCATGTTACCTACCAAGTTAACTGTTTTTCCAGTAGCTTGTATTGCAACTCCGACTTCACTTAGGAGCAAGATTCCGTTAGAATTAGATTCTGTTGGAGTAACTATACGTCTCTGAGTAGTGTCCTTGAGGCAGAATGTTCCTGGTGATCCTTGGTGCTTGGGTATTGTAACGCCATTCAAGGTTACGCTTTCTACCCCAATGTTATCAGTCACGGTTACGCATAGATAATTACTTGGTGTAAGCATCACATCGGTAATCTTTGGAGGTTCTAAATCATAGAGAACGCATCTTCCTCTCAATGTTAGATTGTTAGTTATCATGACATTACCATCGCATTCGTTCTCTTTCTTACTAATTACACCAAGCGTTTCCTCGCTACTACCGCTGCTGCTACTACCGCCATCGTCCTTGCTACTGTCCTTGCTACTGTCCTTGCTACTGTCCTTGCTACTGTCCTTGCTACTGTCCTTGCTACTGTCCTTGCTACTGTCCTTGCTAC
>JBMCYV010000059.1:0-4735 GCA_049199595.1 Candidatus Nitrosomirales archaeon | reverse complement strand
CCTCGCAAGCATTAAAGTGATGTGCCAGCTTCCAAACCTGGTGAACAGGGGGCAGTACCTTGGCGGGGTGCGCGAATATGATGTAGTGGTAGCATGATGTCCTTCCAAGTCATTCGCGACGGTTCGAACCCGTCTATTCGCTCATGGCAAAGAGATGTAATTGTTTAGGTGGAAACTGTAACTGCAATTGTCAGAATTGCAAAGTATACAAATGGTGTGTAAATGGGGCAAAACGTGGAAGCGATAAATGCCCTAAATGTTAATGTGGATATAGGGAAGCTTGGTCATCCCGCTTCATTTGGGTTGAAGAAAACGCTGGTTCGAATCCAGCTATCCGCACGGGAGGGATAGTAATGTATCCAATCGTAGAAATTAACACAACAAGTGTTACTGTAACGGTTGATGATAAAGGTTCAAAGTTTATCATCTGTAAAGATCCAGACGGTAGCCTGGCAGTATGTGTATGCGGTTCGAATGGGGTTCCTATAAGGTTACCATTGCCACAAGACAAAGCTGAAATTATTGCTAATAGACTTATTGCGTTAGTAGATTAAATATAATCCGGAAGGACTACTGTTGGCAGTAGTGCGCGACTGTTAATCGCGTCCCCCACTGGTTCGATTCCAGTTTCCGGAGCTTGGATGTCCTAACGGTAAAGTCATAATGGTGGGTATAAGATTCTAGCGTACGATAGTTTAAGATTATTATGACGACTTCTCTCCCCCAAAGGACAAGGGCGAAGGCATCCAAACCCTTTATTAAGGAGGTATTTATGGCAGAACCAAAATGTGTTTGTGGGGGTTTCGCATACAATAATGCATGCAGTTGTAAATGTTCAGGGTGTACAAATCAAAATGGTTGTAGAAACACAGTTGATAAACCAGGTAAAAGATGTGGTAGTTGCTAAATGAATGAAGTAATAGAAATGAAAAATTGTCCCTGCTATGGATACCGTAAAGGGACGACAACTAGATGTAACTGCAATTGTACAGGATGTCAAGGGATCGCAGGATGTCAAGTTAAAACCGCTAATGGAAAAAAGTGCGGGCGGTGCTAATGGCGCGAAGTGATCCGCTTGGTGATTTTAATAGGGCTGGATTAGAAAAATGTCCATATTGTTTTAAGTATAAACCAGAAAAAACCATATATAAACATATGGACGCATGTGTTGATAATCCTAAAAATAAAAATAATAATGGTGGTTCTTAGTATGGGATTCGGTGGAAAGACTCCAAAACCTAATAAACCAGCAACAAAGAGCTCCTGGCATAAACATAAGTACTGGTCCAAACAATTGAATCGCTGGGTAGAGGAAAATTGTAATTGTGCAACTGGAAGATTCCATGTTACACCAAAAAATTAACTGGAGGATAAAATGGGTGAACTTGCAAGAAAACTAAAAGCAATGCGTGCAAAAGATGATGCTGCTCAAGCAGCAGCGCGGGCAGAAGGTGCAAAACGACCAAAGGCAGTAAAGCCTGGTAAACAATGTGGCTTCTGTGGTAACGATGTTTCAGCTATGGACAAAACCGACAAAGAACGCCACACGCTTGAATGCGGTAGATAAGAATGATTATAAAGAAAGAGAACCTCGAAGAACGAGATCCTGATGAAATGGTTTCAGTGGAGAATTTAGTTATTTCCATCGACCGGTTCAGAAGGTTTAAAATCAGAAATGAACTATCTCATTCAGGATTTCAGTTTAAAGAATACAGGTCTTGGTGGGGCTCTGACTTTAAAATTCTAGGCGATTATAAGGTTGGTAGGCTAGTTAGATTGTTTCAGTGGCTTGATGGTAATGCTGAGTTTGTCAGATCGGGCGTTGAAACAACAGCACCTCGCGGCGCAAAAGTGGTAAAGCCAAGGTATTAATGTATAATTAGTACATGAAAAAGTTTGCAGCGCTAATACAAGATCCTAAATTTCTCAGACATTTCCATGGTTATGCTACGCTGTTGTGGATGGCACTTTTAGTGCCATCCCTTCTCTTCTGGTCTGAAAGTGTAACCTGGTTAGTGCTCATGAGCGTATGGGCTAATATTGCAGGGCATTGGTCTAGTTGGCAAGGTGCACGAGCGGAAGTAAAAGTAGAAGAAAATGGTAATTAAAGAAGTTCGTTGTCCGGTATGTCTTACTAAAGTACCTGTGATTAACAATAAAATAGCACCTCATCATAGAACTGCCGGGGATAAAGAGGTACGCTGCTCCGGTAGTGGCAAATCAGTCTAGGTCTTGACACCAGGCAGGACATGCGCTAGACTCATATCGTGACAGAACAACCAGAGAGACAAGCCAGAGCCACTGATGGTAAGGTGTTCATACGGTAAGTCTATCGCCTGAGGGCAAGCAGAGTTGTTTTGTAGACCCGGTAGTTCGCTACCGTTATGGTGCAGTTGCTCTGATGGTTAGGGGCAACCAGACTTTCAATCTGGGTACGACGCCGGTTCGATTCCGGTCTGCACTACGTGAAAGACAGAACAAAAGAATATGCTTGGCAAAAAGCAAATAGGGAAAAGAAAAAGCAGTTACTATGGAATTATTTATTAGAACATCCATGTATAGACTGTGGGATGGCAAATCCAATAGTATTAGAGTTTGATCATGTTAGAGGAATTAAAAAGTTTGAAATTGGAAAAGCTGTTACGGGAAGTGGACGTTCGTGGGAAACAATTCTTACAGAAATAGCGAAATGTGATGTCAGATGTAGAAATTGCCATGCAATTCAAACTTTTCAAAGACAGAATTCTTGGAAGTGTCAAATGATCTTGGATGCTTCTGTAGAATAATGGAGTGAGGCAACTGTTGGTTGGTTGCATGCGGCTGTAAACCGTATCCGAAAGGCTCCGGGAGTTCGATTCTCTCCACTCCAACGATATTATCGCTATGGCTACAATACAGACTGGTGGCAAAAGAATGCAGTCGACGGTATTCTTCTCAGTCAGTCCGATAATATTGTATAATTAACTGTTGCTATCATATCTTAATGATACTGTCTGGTATGTTTTGTCAGACTCCCGGCGGGGAGCAGTTCAGTCAGACCAACAGCCACGGGATACGCTCCAAACGTAATAGACAGCTTGCACAATAGCCCGTATGCGTGCGAGCTTAGGCTTTCCATAAGTGTTTTGGAGACGCTTGCTAAGCATGAATTAACATGCATCTTGGCGGGGAAGGTGGAAATTATCCGCACCTAAACTTAGACTTCCATAGGCTGATCCCCTGTGGTAAGATGTGGATGTGCGCAGAGAAGATGCCAGTTCGAACCTGGTCGGCGGGAAGCCGTAGCTTAATGGGCCTAGAGCACTCGAATTCATGAATCATTCACATTTATAGATTATAGGTCGACCTGCCAATCCTGGGTTTGGTCAGCAGGTAAATGCTAGGGAGATGTGCACATTGGCTGCCTATAATCTATATCCTCGCGTAGTGTAACGGTTCAGCACACAACATTGTCAATGTTGTAGAGGGAGTTCAACTCTCCTCGTGAGGACTTCCAACAATAAGGAGTAATGATGGTTAAACCAGCGCATGTTAAACTAGATAGTTCTCAACGATACGCTTTTATTCAAGGGACCAGCGGGAAACCAATCACATATGTTCGTGTAGAAGATATATATCAAAGTTTGCGCCGGTGTGGTGTAAAATATCATGAACTAGTTAACGATGAGATCGATGCCAAGTTAGAATTAATGCAAGAGCTTAAAGAAAACGGGTGGTAATATGTGGGACTGGTTTTTACAACTTATTTCACATCCCGCGACGGAAGCCGGGATTCACCTAATGGTGTTGGCAATCTTTTTTATGGAAGTTTGGCAACATTGGCAGCATCATAAAAAGAATAAAGAACGGCGTGGCGAAAAACTATACACGCTAGACGAAGCGCGTATAGTATTATTTAATGAGGTGGCAGATGCTAATCGACTATACAACGGACCCATGCATGGTATGCGGTCTGACGACAACTATGTTGTTGGATGAAGAAGCGCTAATTAAGTGGCATTATGGTATGTTTATTCAGGATGCGTTTCCTGAGCTAACCCCGGGGGAACGTGAACTAATTCAGACGGGAACTCACAGTGAATGTTTTGATGCAATGTTTGATGAGGATTAAGCACCTACCCGGCGGACCTTGGGATGAACAGTACGTTTATAGACTGTTAACAGGAAACCGCCACGGGGGTAAACAACAGCCATATGACATCGTTATAGTTGATGGTGTGCAATACACCCTGAAGGATTGGGACGAATGAAATATCAATATCGTGTCGTGATAGATCACGGAGATAGGGTTGAAATCGCCGGTATGGGCTGGGTTGAAGGAGAAGCTCGGTTCCAAAAAAAGCAAATCTTGGAGCAGGAACCTGGTGATGTCCGCGTCGAACGCCGCCCGGTAGGTGAATGGGAAGTGGTTTACGATGACTGATACGTGGTATGTATGGTATGATGCTGTGCCAAGAGAAGATGGGATTGGAATAGAAGATGGCTGTGAGTTGTTTTCACATCCTGTTCATGCCCGGCGGAGATATGAAGAAATCCGAACTAGATTGTTAAAAGAAGCTCAATATCTTTCTGGAAAAGAAGAACCAGCATATCCAGTATTTCATGAATATGAGGGAAAAGTCACTGGTGTAATATTTGCCAGTCATTTAGCACTTACAATTGGGAAGGCGGTGTGGAAATGATTTATGCAATGCCAGTAGGTTCGTGGGCGTTGAATCAACTACTCGCCGGTGGA
>JBMCYV010000058.1:0-5275 GCA_049199595.1 Candidatus Nitrosomirales archaeon | reverse complement strand
CCCCCAAGACTGGTTTCACCAGATACATCAGAATCCATCATCGGTACAACTTCGTACCTTGTTGGGTCTTTGTCAATACTCAGTGTGGCGGCAAGACTCGATGTAACGTTGTTTAGCGACGCTCCAACGGTGATTGCGTTCTGGGCAGATGCTGGGCTACCTATACCCTTCCCTAACTCTCCATTGTTTCCAGCTGCTGCTACAACAACGATACCCTTTGCAACAAGATTTTCAACAGCACGATCGATCTCTTCGGTTACATAATCAAGTCCAAGGCTTATGTTCACAACGTCGATCTGATCATCAACAGCTCTGTCAAGAGCTCTGATCATATCGTGTGTAGAAACATAACTACCCTCAGAAGCAACTCTATAGGCATATAGTTGTGCTTTTGGTGCTACGCCCTTTGCTTCCCCATCAGCGGCAATAATCCCTGCAACCAGCGTGCCATGACCATCTGTATCCATTGGCTCATCATCGCGTTCCAAGAAATCGTAACCACCAAAGATCTTGCCACCTTTACCAAGACCTTGAAGGTCCTTATGGGTGTAATCTATTCCGGTGTCTACAACTGCAACCTTGACTCCTTCGCCTGTAAGCGGTCTATCAAGCGAATCTCGCATTGAAGTTATTTTATCCGCATTGATCAGTTTCAGACTCTTGTCAAGATTTGTCTTCATAAATTTCTCAGTGTAAATATTGTTAACGAAACCTTCATTTTTCAATCTCTCAACCTGTTCTGATGAAACGCTGATAACAGCTCCTTGCATTACGTTGTGCAACTTCCCAACAACATCAAAATCGTATCCAAGACTTTTCATCAGCATCAATTTGGAATCAATATGCTGTTCGACGTTATCAACAACCGATTTGAACTCTACTATCACTTCAGCATAATTGCCAGTAGGTTGCGAGAACGAAAAATTTGTTAGTAATGGAAGGAGTAGAAGAGCGAGCGTGCTACTTCGCAACACATTGCGAAACATCACTTTCATTTGGCAAATTACTTGCTATAAAGCTACCTTGATCATTAGATTCGTTCAGGATAAAAGTTAATTAAATGCAGTGAGAACTAACCGTATGGTCAAGAAATACACATTGCCAAATTTGCCTTATGGCTATGATGCGCTGGAGCCTCATATTTCAAAGGACATAATGACATTGCATCACGACAAACATCATCTAGCATATGTTAACGGTGCAAATGCTGCGCTTGACAAGTTGGACGCTGCTCGAAAGGCAAACTTTCAGGGAGTGGATGTTAGGGGAATTGAACGAGATCTGTCGTTCCATGTTTCTGGCCATGTTCTGCACTCGATCTTCTGGCCAAACATGAAGCCAAACGGAGGCGGCAAGCCAGGAGGCAAGCTGGCGGACATGATTAACGTAGACTTTGGAAACTTTGATGCCTTCAAGGCACAGTTCAGCGAAACGGCCAAATCTGTAGAAGGTATAGGATGGGCAGTTCTGGGATACGATCCTGAATCTGATCAGTTGATGACCTTTAACATCGAAAAACATAATCTGCAGGCCGGTCAGGGCACTATACCAGTGTTGGTTCTTGACGTCTGGGAGCACGCTTACTACCTGCAGTACAAGAACGACCGAGGCAGCTATGTGACTGCATGGTGGAACGTGGTAAACTGGGACGATGCAGATAAAAGACTCGGCAAGGCAAAGGCCTAACCTCTTCTTTTTTGTTAAAATCTTTATAATCTTAGAAGGCATACAAACTTTGTGAGTAGCTCCACTTCAGAGTGGATAGAGTCAATAATCGAGGAATTTTTTAAACCGTGCAGTCTTGACGAAAAAGCAAGAGATGCTGTAAAATCATTACTAACAAAATACAATGAGCGACTCGTTAGAGACTCGTTGCACAAGGCGGTAAGACAGGCAAAGGGCCTTGCCAGACAGGAAGATAAACCGGTTTGCGAGTATCTTAAAGATGCACTTGAGAAGGACTGGCTAACTGAAATCTGCGAAAGTTACGCAAATCCAATGATTGATTAAAGCCTAAATTTCACCTTGTACTAATTTCTGTATGAAGTATGCGCTCAAGTGTGTACTATGCAACAATAGGTTTGCAAGTTTTCAAAAGTACGAAAATCACATTATTGAAGCACATAAAGATAGGCTTGACCTGCGCATGAAACCAGAGATAATCAGGGTCGATTAGTCCACACGTTTTCCAGCTCAACTCCTTTTGGCCCAATTGCTATGGCAACGCACTCCCACACTTGCTGGGTCTTATTTGCAAACTTGTGCACCACTGTTGGTGGTATGTACACTAGGGTATCTGGCCAAACCTCGATCTCTTTTTCACCAATAGTAGCATCGGCTTTGCCTCGCAAGCCATACACTATTACCGTCTCATGCTTGTGATAGTGCGGCTGATGCACATCTCCAGGCTCAAGTCTTGCACCTATAACGAGAATATTGCAGGTATCAAGATCTTCGTCCAGCAGTTTCTTGATCTTAAGCATGTCATCGGGGTTGCTCTTTTCATAAGCCCTTAACCATTGCTTTAGATCGTGAAGGCTTATGCTCCTCCCATCGTTCATAAACACACTGTCAAATCAACGCTTAAGAATCTTTTTCGAGTCTAGTTGGTAACCAGCAATATTCTGGCAGCAGAATTCAGTATGCATTTATAAGCAAGCAAACGACTGCATTTTTTGTTATGAGCGAAGAAGAAAAACTTCAGGCTTTGGTCGGGCAGATGAACGTGATCGAAGCTTACCTTAATGACATTGGTTCGAAGGAGGCTGCAGTTGGTAGATTGATGGAGGAGGGCAGGTCAGCCATAGACGCCATAAGGAATGTCTCCAACACCGATCAGGCTCAGACACTCATGCCCATCGGCATAGGAGTCTACATGCGGGCAGCTGTTGCTTCTGGTGATAAACTGCTCATAAGTATAGGATCTGGAGTTGCAGTAGAGAAGAGCAGGGAAGATGCTATAAGCTACGTAGAATCAAAGGTCAAGGAACTTGAAGTAGCTTTACGTTCCATGTTCGCACAGAAACAGGAGCTCGAAACTAGGATGGAGCAGACCAGAGCACAGGTAAATGCCTTGGCCCAGAAACTCAGACGCAAATCCGGTTGATACTTCATGTTTGATAAACTCAAGCGGACGCTTTCCGATGCCGTCAAGAGCATCGGTGAAAAAGAACTAAGCGAAAAGGACATAGAGAAGGTATTTGTTGACCTGCAAATCGCGCTTCTTGAAAGCGATGTTGCCCAGGAAGTTATCGACGATCTAGCAGAAACTATGAAGAAAGAATTGGTTGGCCACAAATTGGAGAAGGGTCAGAATGCGCAGACAGCTGTTAGGGAAAGACTGAAGCAGTACTTAACGCAGATGTTCGAAAAAGCAGGTACTATAGACCTGAACAGCAACATAAATGCAAAGAAGGGAAAGAATGAGCCATATGCAATAGTTTTCTTGGGCATAAACGGAACTGGTAAGACCACGACGATAGCAAAAGTAGGCAACATGCTCAAGAAGCAGGGATTCTCGGTTGTGATTGCAGCCGGAGATACGCATAGAGCTGGGGCAATAGAGCAGGTTTCGGAACATGCCGAAAGGTTGGGCATAAAAGTCATAGCTCAGAGATATGGCGCGGATCCGGCCGCTGTAGGCAGAGACGCAATTCTGTATTCAAAATCGCATAGGATTGACGCTGTGCTGATCGACACAGCTGGCAGAATGCAGACGAGCAAGAACCTGATGGACGAAATGGACAAGATAATTAGAGTGGTAAATCCAGATATGAAGATATTCATAGGTGACTCGCTTGCTGGCAATGATACCATCAACCAAGCAAGAGAATTCTATCAATACACAAAATTCGACGGTGCAATTTTGACTAAGACTGATGCTGATGTCAAAGGCGGAGCAGCAATTTCTATAGCACATATAACAGGCAAGCCAATTCTTTACTTGGGCATGGGTCAATCATATGATGATTTGACGCCTTTCAACGTGCAATCGTTTGTAGATTCCATACTTGGTGATAATATTGCTTAGAACCAAACACTTGCTAACGCTGATGGAACTTAACGGCAAGGAGGTTACAAACCTGCTAAACCTTGCTTCAAAGTTGAAGAAGAAGAACCAGCAGTTGCTCAAGAACAAGATTCTTGCAATGATCTTCCAGAAACCATCGACCAGAACTAGGGTTAGTTTCGAAACGGCAATGTTCGAACTTGGAGGCCATGCCATCAACCTGACCATGAGCGAGATTCAGCTCTCTAGGGGAGAGACGATCGAAGATACCGCTAGAACATTGTCGGTTTATGCTGACGCGATCGCTGCAAGGGTTTATGCGCATAGCGACGTAGAGAAGCTTGCGAAAGCGGCAAGTGTACCTGTCATAAACATGCTGTCAGACCTTCACCATCCATGTCAGGCGTTAGGAGATCTTTTGACGATAAAGGAGCAGAAGCGCAAGTTGAATGGTCTGAATCTTGCATGGATTGGCGATGGTGACAACGTCTGTAACTCGTTGATAGTTGGGTGTGCATTAACAGAAATCAATGTAACCGTAGCGTGCCCCAAGGGATACGAGCCTTATCAGGGAGCGTTGGAATTTGCAAAGTCTGCCAAGAACGGTTCGACAGTGCAAATAACAAATGATGCGAAACAAGCGGTGAGGAACGCAGATATTGTTTATACAGACTCATTTGTCTCAATGGGTAAAGAATCCGAAAAAAACGCTAGGTTGAACACTTTTCTACCAGACTATCAGGTTAATGCAGGTTTGATGTCGCTTGCAAAACACGATTCGATATTCATGCACTGCCTTCCTGCAAAGAGGGGAGAGGAAGTTACTAATGATGTAATGGACAGCAAGCAATCAGTTGTATGGCAGCAAGCTGAAAACAGACTGCATGCACAGAAAGCGTTATTGTGTATGCTGCTCAGAAATGTAAAGCGTTGAGAACAGACAAAGTAATATAGAACAGAATAGATATCGAAGCAGGGTAGGGGAGAATAATGGGAAAGGATATCTCGTTTGTGGATCACACATACCCTGAGAAGTCATTGTCATCAGCACCGGGGCCAGAAGTGAAGAAGGTTCATTCTGATAATACCAAACGGAAATCTCCAGCGGTAAGTGCTATGGAACGTGTAGGTGCTGCTGAGGTACTATTGGTATGTGAAAGTGTAAAGGCAATAAGTACCATAGGGGCAACATTAACTGGTAGATTAACGGGAAAGCTTGTGTCTGTAGAAAAGGATGCAAGAAAGACCTTGAACGTAGACTGAACT
>JBMCYV010000057.1:0-5412 GCA_049199595.1 Candidatus Nitrosomirales archaeon | reverse complement strand
GGAGGTCTTGATGTTGTAGCAGGCGTATCAAGCTTTGCCGCAGTTAGAAGCGCAAGTTTTCCTTCTTCTACAGGCTTAAAAATAGCATCTCTATCGTCAATGCGGCAGTGAGCCTCATTAAATGCTAGAGAATAACTTGGCAATAAAGCGAAGGTCAATATCAGCGCAATTCCAGCTGCTAGACCTACTATAACAGGAATAAGAGAGCTCATTCAATTTTCAGCCTTGTTATTTTCTCCTGCTGATGAGACTAGCTCTGCCTCTCTCAGTTCCTAACTTTCGTGCTCCAAGAGACAAGAAAATGCCACCTATTAGCATGAAAATGAATACCCACAGTCCCGCAATGACCTTCTGTCCGTATGTGCAAGGATACCCTTCCATCATAGGACATCCGCTAGGCGCTCTGTCGCCATTACCTGATGCCCACTGAATAGTAGATACTATGAGTGGCTCTGATGGTAATGCGGCAATAGCAAGCATCAAGGCGATTATTGAGGCACCAAGAGAAAGCAGGAATATACCACGCTGCATTATTGCAGGGTTGAATATTGGAGTCGAACCTTTGTACCTTTTGGTGTAGTTACCCATCACAAAATATGCAACAATATGATTAAACCTTAGATAAAGATACTTCAACGCCTCTCGATGTTGGTCTTACATGCCAGACGATTTCATCACCTGATTTCAAATCCATCATCTTAACGACTGCCTCAGGTATCGTGGTTCTAAGTGAAGGTGATTTAGGACGAGCTATAGTGACCTTGCTACCAAATTCTGCCATGCTTATGCTTATTTGATGTATTATATTAATATACCTATACGTAGGTAGATTTAAGTAGTGGCATATGTATAATATGTGTAGGTAGATACATTGCCCGCACAAACAAGCGAATTAAACTTCCGTGAAATGAACGGGCTTGCAATCGCAGCCAAAGGCGCACAAATCAAGCGCATTAACAAGCTTTCATATAGCGTCAAGTCTCAGACTAGCGATCTATGGTATTCCGTCGTAGAGGAGTATGGCAAAAGCACAGAAGGTACAAAGGCGCACTGGGTATGCAACTGCCCAGACCACCTGTACCGAAAGGTGACGTGCAAACACATCTTTGCAGTTTTATTCAGCAAGGAGCTACGCAAAAAGATAGTAGCATCGCAAGATGTTGCAGAACGAGTAATAGCTCCTATAATCAACTTTGAGTGTCCGAAGTGTAAAGGTTCTACGATAGTTAAGCATGGAGTGAGGCACACAAAACACGGTACTGATATCCAGAGATACACTTGCAAGGATTGCCAATTTCGCTTTGCTAGCAATTCAGGATTTGAGAAGGCTAGAGCTGATCCAAAGGTCATAACCGCAGCGCTTGATCTGTACTTCAAAGGAATATCACTAAGAAAGGTTACTGACCATGTAAAGCAGTTTCATGGAATCGAAGTTAGCCATGTTGCTGTTATCAAGTGGATACGCAAGTTTGTACGTCTGGTCAAGCCGTATGTGGACAGCATAGAGCCTCCTCATCTCAGTGGTATCTATCATGTTGATGAAATGATGGTTCATGTCAGAAAAGAGAATACGGAGAAAGGGCACTACGCATGGCTATGGAATTTGATGGACAATACTACCCGCTTCTGGATATGCACGCAGATTTCGCAGAAAAGAGAAATTGCAGATGCTAGAGCTGTATTTCAACAGGCAAAAAAGATAGCTCCAAAGAGTCCTCTCGCAGTAATACATGATGGTCTGCCGAGCTATGATAAAGCATTTCAAAAAGAGTTCTATACAAGGAAAGGACCGCGCACCATGAACATAAGGTCTGTCAGTGTTAGGCACGAAGGTCTGAATAGCAAAGTTGAGAGACTGCATGGTAACATTCGCGATAGGGAAGTTGTGATGCGCGGTATGGATCACAAAAAGTCTGCTCAGACACTGATGGATGCAATGCGGATTTACCACAACTACGTTAGGAAACATCAAGCACTAGATGGTAAGACACCGGCAGAGGCAAGCGGCATCAAACTAGAACTCGATGGAAGTAAAATAGAAGGTCTCATTAGACAAGCAGCACACTCTCATTTGACAAGGTCGTGTAATTGATTAAGAAGCAGCTCCCATCTCCTTCTGTTCTTTTCGTACACTTTATCAAGAAACTCGCGACTGGCAGAATAATCCTTTAAAACACCGCCTGTGCCTAGACCATCTGGAATGAAGATAATGTCAGGATGAATATCGGCTATCCCGACTGTAAGATCAAGCTCTAACCCTTCGATTAATCTGATCACAAAATCCCCTATCGCTGCAACCTCTTCCATAGTTTTCTCAGTTCTATAGAATTCTTTAACATAAATTGAACCATAAGGTGCACCACTACCGATAGCTTTGTATGTTGTAATAGGCTCGTGCCGACCGTCATAATAGAAATATCGCAGGCTTGATGAAGCGCCAGATATTCCGACTAAAGCATCAAAATTATGCTGGTACCGATATTTATTGTAGAGATCATGCATGATATCTGACGTTTGGTTGATGAGCTCATCGATATGAGGTCCATTTCCGCCATGTTCATTCTGATAGTTACGTACATAACTTCTGATTTTCGTTCTGAAAATCTCAAACGTACCTCTGCCTCCAGGAAATCCAACGATTATTCCGCCTAGGTCACCAATCAGTTTGTTATCAAAGGTATAGCTGGTTCCGTCATCAATTGTAAATCGCCTATCCGCTACCAATACTACTCCGTCTTTACATCGAGCACCGAGTATGTAGGTCAAACTTCGTCGTTCTCTTTCTTGGCTAGCTCGGTTTTTCAGGTATTTATCATAGCTGCGCTCTACCTCATTCTTACGCCACTCACCTTCAGATATGTCCCGCCGGTTACCAGCCTTCAAAATGTCCCGTCAAGTTACCAGAACTACGCTCTAAGTTCTGCTGCAAACTCGGTTGTTAGAATGACCTGCTGCATCGCGGTTCCTATTTGATGACTTTAGAACGGAGAAAAGATATTCTAGTAATGGCTATGATTGAGGCCAGCAGTCCTGTAATAACCAAAACTATACCGAGTGGAAATTCGGGGGTCACTTGAATTGGTATTCTGATATTTTCGCCTTCATGCTGTATTTCTTCAATAGCCAAGACATATGATCCTTCTTGGAGAAACACAAAAGTATAATCATGCGAAAAATCTTCATTTTGTACTGCTTCATTCCCTGTAGGCTCGGCGGGACTTAGATATTTGTCGCCTTGGTAGATCTTTATGTCATATCTAATAGATAACGGAGACCTAGGTTCGAGCTGATTCGCATCAAATATCTCCACATGGAATTTGTTCGGTTGCCCGATATCTGCCGGTGTCCAAGTTATCTTGGCTTCAAAAGAGTTCCTAGGTCCGACACTAACGGCAGTCAAGATAGTCGGTGTTTCGCCTGAAGATTGACCTTCATTTTCTGTTGGAGACTGCTGCCCATATGCTACAAGGTTTGTACTGATAATTGTTGGCAGCAAAATGACCGATGATGCCAATATGAGCAAATAATGGATAGCATGAGTATTTTTCAAACTAGATGTACTTGCAGCTATAGCTAATGGAAGAACATATTTGTGTATTGCCTGAATGATCTAGAACAATTGGGAATTGAAGTGTATGCTTCATATGTTCAACTTCATCCAGCAGCTATCCTTTCCATTAGCCAGCCAGTTGAATCCCTGCACTCTTAAGATGTCATGAATCTCTCGCCATTCTTTCTTGTCCATCCAGCCTTTGCGCTTAATCTTCAAACGGGTTTAGCCGGCTATCGAATGGTAAAGATAACTGATGGTTAGGTCGAAATCTGTAAAAAAAGGAAAGAAGAAGAAAAATTATGTGGCGAGAGTAACCTCTCCGTGCATTTCTAGGAACCACATCGAAGCTACTTTACTCTGTCTAGACATTACATCAACTTGAATTGGATCTGCTACTTCGTCAGTTGGTAGTTCGTCACCCTCTGGAATTGTTATCCACAATTTCAGTATTCTGACTTGATGCTCGGAAAGTCCTTGCCCTTCTGATTCTACTGCATCATCGGTTGTTGTTGATGTCTGATTGGTTGTGTTATCTATGGATGTCTGATTGCTGCTTGATGTCTGGTTGCCAGTATTGTCGGTTGATGTCTCATTGCCACCGTTTGCATTTTCTTCATTTTCATTATAACCACCCTCAGTCACAAAGGCAACGATTAGCATCCTGTCTTTGTTTATCCAATAATATGCATGACCGGAGTGTACTTCCATACTCTCACCGTCAACCATCACTGTTCCGCCAACAACATCCATCTTAACCAGTCCTGGAGTTGATTTCCATACCGACATATCTAATGATAGCTCAGCTTCACCAGCATAACTGGAATTGCCGATTGCATCCGCAGTTCCGTTTACGTTAAGGGTATATGTCAGGTCAGAAGTGTAAGGTCCATAGAATCCTGCCTCCATCTTTAAGTGCTTCTCGTGGATCTCATCAGCTGTTTGGTTTAGCTGATCTTCCCATGAATGTTTAATTGATTGATGGCTATGGTTTTCTCTGCCTTTTCCCTTGTTGGATTCTTCTACATCCGATTCTGTCGAATTAGAGGAGCTAGTTGTTGTCTGGTTGGATTTATGGTTCGACTTGTCTTTTCCGTGGTTCGACTGTCCTTTTTCAGGATGGTCACTGCCTTTCTCAGCAAAGGCATTCGGGAGTTGGATCGAGGCAATTGTGCTTATGCTTGAAGAAACCAGCACAAGTGCTAGTCCTATTGCTAGTATCGCCTGAAGGCTGTTCTGAGAAGAAGCTTTCGTTATTCCTTGCAAATGACGTTCAGCAATTCATTCCCGACAGGATTGTAAAAGATACGTATGTAAACAGATGATACAACAGAAGTCCTCTCCTCAAAGCATTTAAAGAACATTAGTAAGTAGATGCATTCCTCATTTTGGCACCAATTACCGATAATGGAAACAAACTCGTACGTACAATGGTTTCGAGATCATCACCCGATTTTTCACCAGTGTCATAATTATGGCGTTACACATCGTATATTCGTATATTACTAAGGATAAAAACGACTCATTGCCGGTCATCTATTTATTAGGTGTATCCTGCCACCCACGTCATGCGCCAAAGGGCACTGGTCATCGCAGGTCTGGTAGCCGTAGGCGTGGCGATTGCAGTCGCGGTGCCTATGGCGATTATTGCCATGCAGGGTTCGCATGACCTAAAGTTTGAATACGTCAAATCAGGTGGCATAGCCGGCATCAACGAGAGGCTGGCGTTTGACTCAATGAAGTCGTTTGATTCAAAGACTAACGTTATCACGTTCTACCAGAGCACTCTGGGCTCAACCGGGGAGAGGCAGCTGTCCGACGCAAAGGTGCAGGAGATCAGGCAGGCAATAGCCGGCAGCGGG
>JBMCYV010000056.1:0-5960 GCA_049199595.1 Candidatus Nitrosomirales archaeon | reverse complement strand
ACAGTGGCTAGCGGTGATTCGCTGACAGTCAAATGGACAATCACGATCTCTGAGTAATAGCAACAACAACATAAGCTAACATCAAGGAAGAGGTGAAACGCCTACGTTCTTTTATTTTTTTTATTTAGCAAGGTTATCTGTTCAAAACGAATGGTTTCGCTACCAATTTACGCGCATTAGAGAATTCTACGTCCTAGATAATTTCTTAATCTCTTCTTGCTGAAGAGTTGTGTATCAAGCTGCATGGCAATCAACCTTGGCCGCTAAGGTAATTAGTAAATCATGAGTATAAGGCAGATCTATCCTTCAACACGGTAGTAACCCCCATACGAGTAGTCACACTATGCCTACCAGGGAGATCTATGCCTTTAACACGGTAGAATGTTGGTCTAGATCTAGTAACTGTTTCAATTTTGCCTTGCTTCCTGAGACTGTATATAATGTTCTTAAAATAAGCGTGATCTATTTCTTTAAAATCCAGATAGCTCCAAGTTCTGTATTGCTCTATCTGTATCGTGGTAGCTTTATCTAACACATACCGCTCCTTTGCATATACGTAATCGTCACTAGAATGAGTCAGATCAGATTGACTAGGTTCTGACACTATAACACGTATCCGCCTTTTCCCTCTGTCATTTGTGTTTGATTTCTTTGAAAATTCATGAATTCTGGCCTCAAGCCGTTCTCTGATGTGAGGTCTAAGCATTACAAAGGCTATCGGCACTACTACTATGCCAGCTATTGCTCCAATTACGTAATACAGAAACGCAACATCCTCATAATAGTTTGCTATCACAGTGTGAGGTCTGTCCATCAAAATTATACCTTGTTCCGAACTATGCTGAAAATCTCCCGACCATTGCTGGAACAGAATTTGTCTTCCTAGACCTCCATTTTGTGGGTCATGCGCTTCGAAATTTGTTATAGAACCTTTGTCATACCATCCACTTCCTTCAACGTCTGGATATTTTGATATTATCTTGAGATAATATTGCTCCTTCCAATTGCCGCTAAGTTCTTTGTACTCATTCATAACTACTTCCACTTGGACACCCTCTGAGTTACTATCACCGCTCCATCCGGTGAATACTAATCTGCTCTCTTCAGGCATTACATTAAATGGTGAAATAACAGCAGCCTTGGCAACTTCACCTGCTCGGTAATAACCTTCTCCAAATGGAGCTCCATATGGGCTATTTATTTTAAGGTACCAGTATTCATCCCAGCTAGCTTCCAGAGAAACACTATCTGTGACTTTCAAGCTTGTAGAAGCAGTCTTAACATCTTCTAACATGTTCTTATTCTCTCCAAGGTTCCTCCATTGAGCAAAGGTGAATTTGTGATTATTTTCGGCTAGCTGGTATTCAGGATCAGCAGATATCAGAACCTGAGCTTCTTCATCATACCAGCCGGTTCCTTTCACATTAGGACCTGCTAGATTACTTGTAACGCTTACATAGTATTGTATTTTCCAGAGAGCCTCGATCGTTTTAGGCTCATTCATTGTTACAATGTTTTGAATTGAGTCACGATTATCATCCTCGCTCCAACCAGCAAATATTGCTCGCTTCTTACCCGATATTATCTGCACTGCTGGGTCTATGCTAATAGAAGCCATGTCATAACTATCGTACCATCCCTGACCTTTGGGAGCTCCAAATGCTGAATCTATCTTGAGAAGATACTGAGTATCGAATAGAGCAATGAAAGAAGCGTCACCACTCACTCTAACCTTCCGTTTCATTTCTGTGTTCATATCGTTCCAGCCAGCAAATACGTACCTTGTTTGCTCACCAGTGGGAAACATCTCTTCTGGCACACCTATATTATGTTCTGAACGGGCTATCCAGTTGAAGGTGACAGGTAATTCTGAAGGAAGATAGATGATGCCATCTATTATTAGAGGTGATTGTCTGGGCAAGCTGCTCACAGTCACGCTCCATTCCTTTCCAACACTCTGTGGTTGCGAGTCTTCCTTCACGAAGTAAGCTATATAACTAAAGTCTTTGTTTACCGCGATCCCTCTAGTTGCATGTTTGTTTAGATCATTCCAGCCGTTGAAGAGGTACTTGACGCCATTTTCATCAAATACTTCTGTTTCTGGAATTTTAATAGTATGACCACTACCTGCTATCCACTCAAAACTAACTGGTAGATCTTCAGCAGCATACAGAATGTCATCTATCATAATTGGAGATATACCCGGTTTGATAGTAAACTTGGCGGTTACTTTCGAAAATGCTTGGGATGAATCGTGTTCAGCTGCAGCTGCATTATAAACTAGTATTGAACATGATACAGATAGGACTAGAATAGTTACAAGAATACTAGTGTATAACCTTGGTTTCTCATCCCTAATCATGCTGATGAATAACATTTTTCATCATTTATCATATTGTATGTAAGAGATCATTACAACAAGATTGGTGAGTTAATGTCTATTATGTTACTCTTTGTGACCTTTCATCTGTAAGAGTCACTAACATGAGACACTAAGGCTTACCAAATCTACGCGCTCCTTCTGCTCTGATTTCGGGATCGTTGGTTATGATAGAGACATTATTGGAAATAGCTATAGCAGAGATCATGCGGTCGTGTAATTCGGGTAGCTTTATGTTTAAAAATTCCTGCCATGCACTAGGACTCATATCTACAGTCTGAAGGTATTCTGATACCTCAAGGGCTTGAAGTAACTCCACAATTGTTGAGTGAAGGTTTGCAGCCTTAACCCTGCCCTTGAGAGCCGAGTAAATGAACTCTCCTACAACAATAGATGGAACAAGGAGTTTCGCTTTGCCTTTCTCAGCTAAAAGAAAGATTCTTTCTGCAGATTCTGGCAGGTCATCTGCGAGGTATTTTGCTAATGCGACTGTATCTACGACATAGGTTTCCATTCTAGAATCTCCACTTCAAGCGCAATTCTTTCACATCATCTTCTATTCCTTTAACATCAAGCATACCTTTCAAAAAGCCACGAAGATTAGCTTTGGTATGTTTAACTAATATGCCATCATCCGAAGATAGAATTAGAACCTCTTCTCCTTCTTTAAGATGATAAATGTCGCGCAGCTCTTTTGGGATAGTTATCTGACCCTTGGGTCCAACCCTACTTTTATGAGTGATCATATCTTTTTGTTTCTTACTTCTAGTATTAAAATCTTACCGTGAGTAATACCTATCAAGTTGGTAAAGGATTAATCGGGTTATCTGTTCAAAACGAATGGTTTCGAATGCTCTAGCTGAGTTGAAGGGCTGCCAAGCTACCCGTTCCCAGTGGTAACCAAAGATGCTCCTACCCTTTCAATTTTTGGCATAAAGAAATTAAAATAAACCTCTCAGGAATTCTGGCTACATCTTTCATGTTTTGAAAATATATGTAGGGCTCCATAAGTCATTTATGCTGAACAATTTTGTTGAATAGGCAATGAATACGCTCATTGCAAATAATTCTATGAGTCTTCGATATTTACAAATTCGCAGGTGAACAAATGTTGTCTTTCTGGAACTCTAAAAACGTACATTTTTCCGCTTCGGAACCCAACGAGACGTCATATTTCCACCCTTCTTTTATCACCAATTGCTAGCATTGAGATTCGATGAGCGATACAAGGGTGAGAGAGACCTTAGGCACACTAATGAGTGGTAGAAACAGAAACCTTCGACAAATTGCTCAGGAGATGAGCCTGGCTATGCCACCATCTAAAAACATAAGATCATTTGCTTTGCTTTCTTTACTCAGTTTTGTCGTGATTGTGGGCATTTCTACAATTTCAGATAATTCTATACCAATTTTAGGGTTTTATCTGCAGGAAGCCTATGCCGATACCAACAGTGCAGGCGCTGCGTATAAGAGCGCATCAACTGGTTGCACTGGCACTGCGGTCAATATACCACGATATCGAGATTGGAATCAGGCTACCGAAGCTTGGGAAAGCGAAGTATGCTTGACAGACACTGGTAGCGAAATAATTAATGTTCGACTGGAGTTTAGTCGAATCCTTAGAGAAACTGTCATCGTAACACAAAGCGTCGATGGTACCTTAAACCTGTTCTTCTGCAATACTGGAAGTTGCAGCTCAGCAGCAGACTGGTCCATACCGACGGGTTGCACCGATTTTGCGGACGTGTATGGAGCTGAACCAGCAAGACCGCACAGAGCTTGGGATATGGAATACGAGAATGTTTCAGGCGATGTAATCATTTTCTTTGCAGCAAGAGAAAATGATGCGAATACAGCACAGGATATTGGTTATGTAACATTTGATGGTGCTAGCTGTTCTGCTATAACATATGTGAATTTGGGAAGCATCGTTAGTACATCAGATCCTATTATTGGACATGTGGCTTGTGAGCCTTTCTCCGACGCAACTTCAGATAAGATCGGATGTATATTGATCGATAGAACCGCAGCCAACCAGGATTCCATTGCCTTCATCTGGAGTGGTACTGCTATAGGAAATGATGTTACCGTATCAACAGCGATCGGAGCTGCATCGGATGATGATGAATCTGTCTGGGGAGAGGCAGAGAAAAGTTCAAGTGACTTCTTGGTTGTATCTGGAAATGATAAAAACTCTATCGCTTGGAGAGAATGGGATCATCAAACCAATGCATGGGGTTCTGTTTGTGGTGGCGCTATTTGTCCTGATCCAAATCCTCCTGGCGTAAATAACGATGTGAAGTTTGCAATGATAAAAAAGAACCCAGTTTCTACGAGTGACAAACTTATGGTATGTCAGGTAGATGATGTCAGTGACTTTACATGTGCTGGTTGGGATGGTGCTACATTAGGCACTTGGACAAACCCAGCACTAGATACTGGTATAACTTCCGTCGTTACCAGATCTTTCGATATTGCATGGGATCCAAGTGGTAGCACTGGCTTGGTCGTTTATGACACAAATTCTGGATCTCTGGATTGGCGTACATTTGATTTTACTGGATCAAGCCCATCTTTCTCTACACCACAGACTGCTATAAGTTATGCAAATAACCATCGCTGGATAAGGGCAACCACGAACCCAACTGATGCGGATAATGTAAATTCTTTGTGGTTGGTAATGGATGATGGTGCAAGTCCTAACACAAAAATTGGGAGCGTAAAGCGAACCGCATCTGCCCTTTCACTCATCAGCACTACGTCGCACACAGCAGATGCCGGAACCTTTACTGCAATGGAAATAATGGACGTAAAGTTTCAGATCTCGACACTTGTTATACGAGACGTTGGAGAAAGTTTGGGTGTAACTGATGGTAGAAATAGTAATCAGGGCAAAAATCTAGCGGAGACACTTTCTCTTTCTGATGTTCTGACTACTGCAGCTCAATTTATCAGGACACTTAATGAAACTCTTGCACTTACAGACACTAATGTTAGGACCTATTCAAGAAAACTAGATGAAACTCTTACTCTATCTGACACAGTCAATGCTAGAATCAGCGTAAGGAACCTATCTGAAACATTAACACTATCTGATACGGTAATTAAATCAACCACCATGAACCTTCAAGAGTCACTAGCGTTATCTGACACAGTCAATGCTAGAATCAGCGTAAGGAACCTTGCAGAAACATTAACACTCTCAGATACAGTCAATGCTAGAATCAGCGTAAGGAACCTTGCAGAAACATTAACACTCTCAGATACAGTCAATGCTAGAATAACTGTCAAGAACCTATCTGAAACAATCTCTCTATCTGATGCTACATCCAGGACAGTTACCATGAACCTTCAAGAGTCACTAGCGTTATCTGACACAGTCAATGCTAGAATCAGCGTAAGGAACCTTGCAGAAACATTAACACTCTCAGATACAGTAGCTAAATCAACCACAATGAACCTATCTGAAACATTAACACTCTCAGATACAGTCAATGCTAGAATCAGCGTAAGGAATCTAGCTGAAACATTAACACTCTCAGATACAGTAGCTAAATCAACCACAATGAACCTATCTGAA
>JBMCYV010000055.1:0-5967 GCA_049199595.1 Candidatus Nitrosomirales archaeon | reverse complement strand
AGCAATTCTTCTAGTTAAATCTTCAATAAGAATTTTATCTGTTACGAATTTATCGAGTCTCCAATACCAATGTTCATGTCCTTCTTGAGAGGACATAACACGCATCGTTGGTTTGATGGCATCACTAGGGATCGAACCATCAAACTCTGACCAGAGGTAATTAGTACCTTTAAATGTTTCGGGCGATATTCTTTTAGCATTGAACAAGACTGGAGATATATACACGTCTCGTTTATCAAAGTCATTTATATGAACCTCTAACTTACTGCGTTCCTGTGGCCATTCAAAGAAATATTGTTTCCATTTCTTCTCCATAGCTGGAGAGTATACTACTCCTTCCTGTTCTCCAAAAAGATCAGTTAGGAATTCATTTGTCATAACCCTCCCTTCACAATGGGGACCTGCCCATTCGAATTAGACAGGTCCCCTTGATTAGTTACTCCCGAATATTTGCCCAACGAACATTAACACCGTCACCGGTAGGTCCATAATTAGAAATAGAAAGGTCTACCTTAGTACCCTTAAGAACAGAAGGGTCCCAACTTTCATCATTCAAATCGTCAGGATCAACTCCAAGACCCTTGTTTCTACCACTACCACAAAGAGTATTCTTAAGCGCGGCCATATTACGTCGAACGGTCTTCTTTTCCTCAGGAGGAAGAAGTGCAAAAGCTTCGTCATCCATATCTTCATCGACGAGATCGAAATACTTAGAAACTCTTTGATCAAAGAATTCAGAATCCTCATTATCGATAGTAAAGTCAATAACAAACTGTCGTTTTCCTTCTTGATCTTTCTTGTACTTAGCATCAGTAATTTCAGCAGTATAGTCTCCCTTTTCAACATAGTAAGGGTTAGAAGAGATAGTCTGAGCATCAATCTTACCAAAAATAGACATTAGAAAACAAGCTCCTTGTACCTAGTAATAAATGTATCCAAGTCCATTTGGCCTTGGAATCCTTCAATTCGACTCTTACCGAGGGATGTAAGAGTGCTTTCTGACATATCAGCAATAAACTTACCGCCACTAGACGGTCTAAGATTTGCAATAATGTCAGCCCGTGTTGCAATAATCTTAAATGTAGCAGCAGAAATAGAAGGTCTGTTTCGTTGATCTTTACTTAATCCTGGAAATGGCTCAGTCATTTGTGATGTAAAAATAATATGAGCTTCTGTCTCCTTAAATAATTTATTAAAAGCAGGACGAAGAGCATCACGTGCTACACGATAATCAACAGGAGCTAGGATTTCTAAATTTTCTAATTCCTTAGGTAACTTTTTGTCCTTAGGCATAATGTGCTCTCTGAAAGTTTGACCAGATTTAGTAGACCACTTACCTTTATCGTAAAGAAGATCAAGAAAATTATCTACAGACTGACTGACAGTATCCCAAATAATAGTATCATATCCTGTAAAATTAATATATTCAAGTTGACTAAGTCCTCCAAAATTAAAAACCTTAATTTTAGAATAAATATCCTTATGGCGTTCATTTAAGAGAACTTTCCAACTGTCATCTGAACTGAGAAGTAGACCTCTCTCATTTACCATCGAACAAGCAGTAGTAGTTTTACGTTTACCATAATCACCATAAAGAACAGTTACTCTCTTAGCTTCGAATTCTGTAACTTCTCTGTTAGCCTCTTCTACAAGTTCTTCTTTACTTGGTATAGTCATATTCGCTCTTTACATAATCATGATTGAGAGTTTTACTAGCATCCTTACCTTCTGCTTCTAAGGTACAAGGAAACGAAAAAGCACAATACTGACAAGCTGTATAACACATAGTACGAGGAGAATACTTATAGAAATCTTTATACTGTTCTTTGAAATTTAATACACCTTGAACACCTGCCATAAAATCACTAATGAGAATATCTTTTTCATCCTTATCCATTTTAAATGGCTGTTCTGTTATCTTACCTGTGGCGACATTAAAAAATCTAATAATACTACGAGAAACTTTATATCCCATATGTTCTAAAAAGATTTGATAGAGCTTACTCTGTGAGTATCTACTAATTTTAGCTTTAGACCAAGCTCTTTGTACAAATTTATAATCTTCTACATCAATAAAATCACCCTTTCGTCGCAATACAAGATCGGGAGTAAAGCCTATCTGAATATCAGAAAATTCATCTACTAATTTACTAGCTGGTAAAAGAAATCTATTCTCTATTAGAATGGCTTCAGCAGTAAAGTCTGTTTCTCTAATATAGTTATCTACAAGAGTCCATGCTGAAAGTAGATCGAAACCAGCAAAACCTTCCGCATTAATCAGTTTTTCAGCGCTTTTAGTAGTAAGTGCGTGAGCTTCTTCTTTAGTTTTCCCTTCACGAAGGTATTCATAAAAATTTTGTAAAAGCTTATGTCCTTTAACTCCTGTAGTAATGGGTTTAGATTCCTCTATTGGTTTAAGACCCAAAATAAATCTATAGTAGTATTGACGAGGACAAGTCTGGTACTTGAAAACCTCTGAGTAACTAACAATAGTATCACTCATTTTGTAAACCACCATCTATTAAAACGACATTTAGGATCTCTGCACCAATAAGGATGTGTTAAAATAAAAATTATACCTCCAACAATAATCCCCACTGTATACTCGACAAGTTCATTCATTTCTTCAACTTCCAATACGATTCGTTAGCTAATAATTCAAGCTCAGTAGCTTCTTCTGGACTATGTGGAAGCTTCTCATATGCCTTCTCATCATAAATAGAATCGTTAACTGCGTGCCATCTATTATGACAAGCTGTACAGATTCTATGAACATTACCAGGCTCATTACGTAACGGATCTTTAATGGGTCCATGATGTCTAGCTTGTTGCTTACCCTTTACGCATCCAACAATAGGCTCTCCTCCACCACAATTTTTCTTACCTCGCCATTCACAAGGATTAGTACTAAAAAGAGGATATTGAATTGCAGCTCTTTTTCTTCCAGTTGAATATGGATCTGTTACTTTTTCTGGATCCTTTATAGGTGCGCCTCTACCAACAAAAGATTTAATTACTCTATCTTCATTAGAATGACATTTATCACAACCAGTTTCACATTCAGGATGAAAACCTCGGCCACACGCAATGCAACCCATTATAAAATTCTAACTTTGTCGTTAACGTGACAAGGCCAACAGGCTTTATGCTGAGAACATCGCTTACGCCAAAAATGCCAGCACATTATTTTACCTCAATATGTTCTTGACAGTGACTTAACATTTCTATCTTCTTTTCAAGTTCTGTGGGACACAATTTACACAACCAGATACCATCTACTTTACTTGCTAAAATAAGAATATCACCACCTGATTTAAGCATGTCCATAGGAATAAAAATTGTATCATGAGCTTTAAATAAGAATGACATTACATTGGTCCGTCTGGATAGAAATGGATATGTTCATTAGTCCATTTTAAATCTGTATTTCGATAAGCATAACAGGTTTCATTTTCTCGATAAGGATGTCCTGTTTCATGTTGATTAAATTCGGACAACCTACGAAAAGCCCAAGTACAAAGTTCACCAATTTCATGTTCAACTAAATCAGGTCTACAATCTGAAAGGAAATGACGTCTACCGTTGGACTCATAACCATCTTTAACATATTCTCCACAAAAATGACATTGATGGTAGTCTTCTTCATCAATCATTAGATTTTCTCATTTCTAAAAACTCACCTAGTTTTTGATATACTTTTCGAGCTTCTTCTACTGTCATTTTAGCAGAACAATCACAACCGTAAACTATAATACCTTCATTATCAATCTTAATAGCATACTGATCACCGTCTATACCAAACTCTAAATAGAATTTTTCCATTAGACATTATACCCCACATAATCAGATAAGAGTTCGTCTGTGTTCTCCCAATAATCGGTAAAACAGAACCTACACAGAATCCAATGTCTCCCTTCATGATGGAACACATTATTATGTTTCCATTGTTGGCAGGCTATACACAGCGAATAAGAGAAAATTCGCTTAGGATTTACTTTGAACGGTCTTGGTGGTTTCACGTTTTACAACATCCATATCGAATCTATCAGCAATTTCTTCCATTAATTTATAAAGTTCTTTTCCCATTAAAAGTATACGACCTGGTGTAAAAGCTTCCTTAGCAATTTTACTTGTGATAATTGCAGGAAAAGCAGTTAAATCAAAATTACAATCTAAGATAATATCGTCACTAATTCTGCGTTTGACTTCGTGCTCACCAGCCATGATCCACTCCGATTCTGGGCATACAAAAGCCTGGGGGGATCCCCCGAAAGAGATCCCCGCCCTATACCTATAGACTAGTCGTCATTCTCATCTGACGCAAGGAATTTAGCTAGATCATTTGGATCGGCATTCTCGCCCCACAACTCGGGTCTACTTGCAAAAGATTCTTTTACAGCTTCTTCAGCATCTTCAATTAAAAATTCATGTTCCGAAACAAGTAAAGTAGTAACTCGACCCTTAAGATAATCCTGAATTTCCTGAACACCCATTGTTTTATTCTCCTTCTTTGATTGGTGTCTGTGGAATAAGAAGAACTATTTCATTTTCTTTCATACTTTTTATTGTTTCTGATATCCTCCCTTTCATTGCTCGATTTTCAGCAACAAGCCATGCTACTGAAATTGCATATTCTATAGCTGTTTGTTCATCACACTTCTTTAATTCTTGAATACGTTTGAGTCGCCTATCTGTTGCTTCACTTATAGATATTTGAAGTGGTTTCATTATACTGCCAATCATAGGAAGTTGAACTTGGTGTAGATGCATTAGAATCCATAAGTATTGCAACTGCTAAGTAGCCACCGCATACAATGAGAATAACTACTGCAACTATTGCAGCAATAACAACAGCTGCTTCTGAATTTGTCATTAGATATCACCTTCTTTCATATGTAGGATAAAACAATAATTAAAGCAATAAATCCAGTTGACGCGCCTGTTAAAACTAGTGACCAATATGCAGTTGAGTTCTTTACAAGAGAATATTTAGTAACCATTCCTATCGTACACAAGTAAGCAATTCCAATTAGTACCCATGTTATAATATAGTATATTCGTTCTTGACCTCCCATTAGAGACTTTTTTTCAAGTGATTAACAAGACTAGCTTGATGTTGAGAAGCATCCTTAAAATTAGTTATAAGATTACGTTTTTCATCAATCAATTCAACCATGTAATCATCAATACTTTTTTCAACTTGAGGAAGATGAACAGTTGCTTGGTCAACAGAATTAATTCTGTCAATACGACCAATTGCCTGATCATCATTACCTGGATTCCAAAATCGGTCATAAAGAATTGCATGTCTTGCAGCATTAAGGTTAGCTGATTCTCCTACTGTTTGATAAGTAGCAAGAAGAACATCATATCTATAATGCGTCTTTGATGCAGTTTTCAAATCAAAATCATTGAATACCATTTCGGTGTTACCTTTAGTTTTTTCATCACCAGTAATAACCGCCACACGCAGGCCAGCAAGTTCTAATCTACGTCTCAATTCATAAATAGCAGGCTTAAATCTGGAGAAGAGAACAGTTCGTTCACCCTCCTCCGTTAATTCTTTAAGTAAATCCTCTGCCCAATCCATCTTAACAGATTCATGAATATCAAATCTAACGACTTCAAGAAGTTCTCCCCATTCATCTTTAATTTCAAATCTAATATCAGCAGGCCAGCTAACAATTTGAGCTTGACGAGTCATTACAGCAAGTTGACTAACAACAGGAATTACTTTACCACTATCAAGAATAGCTAGACTTCGTTCAGTCATAGCCTGATAAGCTTCTTTTTGCTTAGGATGACCCTCAAAATCGAGCTTGTATTCAATCATTCTAGGCGCAGGAATCTTACTGCCAATATCTTCACGTGTACGTGCAAGATAGAAATGGCTAATTTTATTGATCAGAGTTTTCAAACCCATCTCAGAGAATATCCATTTATTCTGAGATACGTTCACACAGTAAT
>JBMCYV010000054.1:0-6077 GCA_049199595.1 Candidatus Nitrosomirales archaeon | reverse complement strand
TATACCTATGAAGAAGGATAGCATCCACAACCAGAGCAGGAAAGTAAACACAGGCTGAGGCCACGGTATCCAGAATGAAGATTTGGGAGGCAATTCTGGAAATGGACTCCTTATTATTCCGAGGCGTCCCTTGGTAGAATCTTTTTCATCGCTACCTATAAGCACACTAAGGTTTTCTTGCTTACCATCTCTTAGCACAGTAACATTTGCACGTTCTCCTGGTGTTAATTTGACCTTTTCAAAATCAGTAGGTGTCTTAATAGGCACACCATCAACGCTTGTAATTATATCATGAACTTGCATACCAGCTGCTTGGGCACCACTTCCTTCAGATATTTGTACAACCGAGACTCCAATAGGTTCGTTGTAAAAGACACTTCTTACGGCTGGAGAAACTGACTCCAAGATATTTCCAAACGCTGGGTTGAACATGAGTAAACCAGCAATTATGAAGGAGAACAGGACGTTTGACATCGAACCCGCAGCAATTACACGTACCTTCGACACCTTCTTTGCCTTGCTGAACTCCTCCTCATCAGGTTCTACAAAACCAGCAATTATTGCTATTATTATTGCAAATCCTCCAGATTTTACCTTGATCTTTTCCAATCTGGCAACAATACCATGAGCAACTTCATGAATAACAAGTACGATCGGCGCTGCAAGAAGGAAGTACATCAGGTTTGGAACACTTCTAACGGTTACTCCTGGTATAAGCAATGTAACTTCGGAAAACTTGCTGGTAGCCAAAAAGAAGTTACTCAAGTTGTTTATGAGAAACCATAAAGCAAACACCATCATCAAGGCTCCACCAATTATACCAACATCTGAAAATATTCTTACAGCGTTCCTGTTTGTAAGCATCTTATCCAATGTGACGGCAACATTGTGGTTCTTGTATACCAGCATGAAGGGTTTTATTTCAAAACCACGCTTTTCAAGCCTTAACAACTTTGCTCCTGCTAGAATAAGCAACCACGCTACTATCAGCATTATAATGCTGAAATCTTGATTTAGTAGATCAAATGCCATTTCGTTAACCTTTTATCATTCTTGGGGCGATTTATCGGTTGTTATGCAGAGCGGACTTATTATTATATCTACGTATCCTGATGAACAGACAGCTATCAGAGAAGCTAAGAAGATCGTAAAATCGAAGTTGGCCGCATGTGTGAGTCTTGCAAAAGTTCGTTCATTCTATTGGTGGGAGGATAAGATCGAGGATTCTAAAGAATGTATGGCAATATTCAAGAGTGTAAAAGCAAATGCAAAGGACTTGAGAGAAGCTATAGCCAAGTCGCATCCTTACAAGGTTCCCGAAATAGTGGAACTCAACATGAACCGTGTAAACAAGAGTTATCTGGACTGGATGATTGAGAGCACAATGGTTTAGTGAAGCGCATATCGGAGAAGGGCAACAACCCCACCAAGTGATGATACCTGCATACCTATGTCTGTAGATGAATCGGCAGCAAATGCTTTGGCACCGTAACCTTCTACCGTGTTCAATAAATTGACAACAGCGTCCTCATCAGCATATCCAAATACAGCATCAGAGAAGATCAGCGAATCAACAGCTTTCAGGTTCGCTGCTTCGGAAACATCCTTCATGCCCAATGCAATCCTATTATCCTTTGCATTTACTCTCTTCATCAATTCATTTAACATCGAAGATATGGTAGCTAGTTTGCTCGTTCCAATAACGTCCTTGACCATACTTGAGCGCAAAAAAACATAGATCCCATCTTGTCCAGCAACATCTACACCATCAACCACACTGATCTTCGACTCTGCAACATCGATCTTGCCCACAGCATAGTTATAGAACCTTCTTTTTGTATCTCCCGGACCGAATATAACAATAGCATCTTTCTCACTCTTAAGACTCTGTATGACTTTGATAACTTCATCAAAATATGAATCCATGCTCTGGTCCTTGGTAGGATACATCTTGCCACTAAGCCCAGAATAGATATTTGGTACCATCTTCAAATGAGCACCTGATATCTTTCCGACGGCAACTTCGGTTCTCTCTATACTTACAAGAACAAATCCCTGGCTTCCAGAAGTTTTGTTAAGTATAGACCGTTCCAGTTCACTCCACTTTGATTTCTCTAGCGAGAACAGATCTCCGGGTTTGATCGTCAGAGCATGGTGTGAACCTCTTGGCACAAGCTCGTTATCAGAGTTTATTATAACACCATTGACTCTCAACCTGTCCACTGCCATATCTAGTGATGCGTTTTCTACTTTCAATGCGATTCTGACCTTAACCCTGTCACCCCTCTCGGGCCTGGCGAACTCCTTGACCTGTTTTACCACTCTACTTGTATCGGAAATGATGACATCATCGCTCCTTATGATCCTGCGGAGAGCAAAAAGATCATCAGCATCTTCAGGGATTATTACAAAAGCATTATCTTTTGAGCTCTTAACGATCATCTTGAGTTAGAAACATGTTATGGTAAATTTGCTTTCCTATATGGCTCCGTAAACTTGAGTATAATGCTTCAGAACGCCCGCCTGCAAATTCGATAGAGGGGGGGGTCTTTATAAAGAAGGTTTGAAAACAAGTAAGAATTTCGGAACGATATTTCTTTACTACAATAAGCGATTAGATTGAATGCCAAATTAACACCTACCCTGCATATTTATTATTTTTATATACGACTAGGACAAATGTCATATGTTGAGGGTTCCTAAAATCAAGTCAATGGACGAACTGGTGAAGATGAACAAGGAGGAGTTGTTCGAATATCTGAAGGAGTATGAAAGTTCGGTAAAACCAACGGATTCTATAGAAGTTGTGCCTTTTGAGCATGGGACTAAGATAGTATACTATCACAAAAATCAAAGAAAGCCTTACAAAACGCAAGTTTATCTTACTAAAATCGACGATAGTGAGCTGTTAAAGTAATTTATAGAATGATATAACTAGGAGAATCAACGTGTGGTAGAATGCTAAAGATCAAGCATTGATTTGGGTTTCAACTCGCGCCATTTTCCGCGAGCCCAGAATCCCCATTTTTGTTTGTCTTCAGACGGATAGTAGCATTTTTCGTTATATGGGCAAGAGATACACCTTGATGACGGCTCCAGTGCAGGAACTATACTATTTTTCAATAAAGTGTTAAGAATGCGGGCTCTTCGTACGGTTTCACTTAGCAGTTTTTCACTTTTTGGGACGATGAATTCAATCTCATTTCCCTCCTTATCAAAATAAATTATTACACCTTCATCCTTGTTGAACATGTGCAAATACGTGTTTAACTGCATGAAGTGTTCAGCATATGGCATCTCTGGCAGCTCTGTAGCACTTCTAAATATCATAACGACATCATCTTCAACCCTGTCTGCACGACCAACCAATTTAATGTTAGAACCTGCGTCAAGTTCGCCATCCATAGGTTTCTCCATAACGCTAAAGGCTCCTTTCTCCATTATAGCAGATATCATCTGCTTATGTGTACGTTCTGCAGGTTCTTTTCTATCAAGGTAGGCGGCTCTTAGACACCCACTTGCCTCATCTATAGAAATCTTAGTTTCATCACCCAAGTTAGGATTTAGAACCGAGAATATTTCTTCAATCACATCATAGACATCAACTTTTGCAGGTGCATCACTGGCAGATCTATAGTTTTCTATACCTTCTTTGATTTTATCTCGAAGCTTTTCTGATATCTTTTCCTTTTGCACGATTCTTCTAGTTGGCTGCGTTGGATTATAAAGCTTTATGTATTATGGAACGAGATTTGATGAATTTATTACATTTATATCAATAGAATCAAGTATTATGTGAGTACATTTGCCGCCCAGAACAACAATGCATGAAGGGAGAAGGAAAAGATACATTATTGTAGCAAGCATAGCTGCAGTTGCCGTAGCGGTTGCCTTATACCAAGCTGCACAAAGTAATCCATACAAAAACTCTAGAGAATGGAACTTCGATTCTTACCAAGAAAACAGTACGCCTGATGGTTTCATATCAACACAGGCAGGTAGTGGAGAAAAGGGAACGTGGATACTAAAGTCAGATGAATCGGCGTCATCAAAACCCAATATACTTGCGCAATTATCATCCAACCATACTGCATCAAGTTATAAGATACTTGTGCTGCCAGATCAGGTCTACAGTAGTTTTAAAGCAAGTGTAAAGTTCAAGATAATTTCAGGTGAAAATGAACAGGCCGCAGGTCTGATATTTCGGTTCCAAGATAGAAACCGTTATTTTGTTTTGCTTGCCGATGCGGTGAATGATAGATTTTCGTTGTGTAGAGCTGAGCCTAACCAATTGATTTGTACGCAAGACGTCACAGTTGACATAACAACTGGTCAATGGCACACAATCACCGCACATGTAGCTGCACAGGGTATTGCAGGGTATTTTGATGATGAACTCCTTATACAAAGGTATGATAAGCACTACTCAAGTGGTACAATAGGTTTGTGGACAAAGGGAGATTCGGTGGCTTACTTTGACGACCTTACAGTGGATTACTAATTGTTATTTACATGGGCTATCACCGCTGTTACAGATTTGAAATTTTTGATCTAGACTGTAACTTGATGAGAGGTTTACATAGGAAAACATAATATCACAAAAAAGACGCTGTAACATAAAAAACCTTTTATAGTTGCCGTACGGATTTGATTGGCAATGACAGGGGCAATAGCTGGGCTGTCGATAATGTCAATACCGTTCATTAGAAAACACATGTGGACTATCGTTTTTGTATTGGCAGGACTAACTGTTGCAGGTTCAGGATTAATTGCTGTAGAATCAGCCTTTGCGCAGTTTGGCGAGTTTGCTGACCTTCCTAAAGCTGCGGACGTAGATGAATTCCATTGCTCAGTAGCAACTCATGGACCTGGCAGTGCTTGGTATGGAACATGCATCGATCCAGGAGATACTACTTTCATGTATATTGCAGCAGTAATAGTCATGATAATGACTCCGGGCGGTGTAGGTTTCTTATACGGTGGTTTGACGAGGAGAAAGAACGCTTTAACTGTAATACTACAGAACTTTCTGGTATATTCTATAGTTAGCATTCAGTGGGTTCTTTATGGCTACAGCCTAACATTCGGTCCAGATTCAGGCTCTCATTTCATTGGCACCTTTGATTATGCATTATTGAATAATGTTGCACATGACGCACCAGCAGATGTCTATGCTACAAGCATTCCACATATAGGATGGGTGATGTTCCAGCTCATGTTCGCTGCGATCACTCCAGCACTGGCTATAGCGGGATATGCAGATAGAGTAAAGATGAGTGCTTTCCTGATATTTACGGTATTATGGGCTACATTCATTTACGACTTTGTAGGGCATTGGAACTGGTCTCTGGGAAGCAACTGTCCATCTGATACAAACTTTGATTGTGCTGGTTGGTTGGGACAATTCGGTGCACTTGACTTTGCAGGAGGAACAGTCATCCACATAACATCAGGATTTTCAGGACTGGCATCTGCCATGTTTCTAGGCAGAAGATTAGGTTATGGTAAGGCACCTTTTGAACCACATTCGATTCCATTAGTGATGTTGGGTGCTACATTGCTGTGGTTTGGATGGTTCGGATTCAACCCAGGAAGTGCTGGATTTGCTGGTTTCTTAGAGACTGAAGCATTCCAGAATACCAACATAGCTACTGCTGTAGCTGCGATGTGGTGGATGTTCCTTAGCTGGGCTCATACAGGAAGGACAAGTGCTGTAGGCGCTGCTTCTGGAGCAGTAGCAGGATTAGTAGCAATCACGCCGGCATCAGGATTCATCGGTGTCTGGGCCTCGGTAATAGTTGGATTTGCTTGTGCAACAGTATGCTTCTATTGCTTGATCATAAAGAATAGAGGAAGAATAGACGATGCATTAGATACATGGCCTGTTCACGGTATGGGTGGTGTAGTTGGCGCCCTTCTAACTGGAGTCTTTGCAGAGAAACGCATCAATCCATTATACGGAGATGATGGGTTGTTCTTTGGAAACCCGAATCAGTTAATTGAGAACGCTACAGGAGCTGGTGTCGCTGCAGCGTGGGCATTTGGACTTACACTGCTGATCTGGAAGATACAGGATG
>JBMCYV010000053.1:0-6734 GCA_049199595.1 Candidatus Nitrosomirales archaeon | reverse complement strand
TCAAACCACAGGCATTCCTAAATGCTCTAATTAAAGTCTAAGCATAGAGCAAAAACATCATTAGCTTCACTTGGTCAGTAATGTTATGTGGGAAAGGGTGTCTCATGTGAAGTGTGATGAGGTTTTGTTACATTCAACAATCTGCCTATACACGAGGATGATTGCGGTTTAGGAAGGTGTTAGGATGAAAAACAAGGAAAGAGAAGCGAAAGTGAATGAAATACTTGAAGACATTAGCAAACACCTAGGCAACCTTAAAGCATCCAGAGGTAATTCGATCAAAAAGAGCCAAGTTTGGATGTTATATGCAAGACTCGAGCATGCCATACTGCTTGCAAAGCTTGAACATGACTTTGAAACTGTTGGGGGATTCGAGTACAGCAAATTCGATAAAACTAGCGATGCGGAAATGCTAGAAGTAATTATAAGGTATTTGGAGAGCGGAAAGAAAGCATTCAACAAGGGAAGCATAAAGAGCGCAATAAATGATCTCAGAAAAGCCAGAGATGCACTGAAACTACTTGTACTGGAACATTAAGATCTTCTGTCTACGATATCGTAGATGTCTTCTCCTGTGCCTATAACCGTGATCTTAAGACCTGTAGCATTTTCGATCTCTTCTATGAAACTCTTTGCTGCATTAGAAAGCTTGTCATACTGTCTTACATGTACGCATTCTGGAAATACAATATCCAGCTTCGTTAACGCTAGTTGAGTTGCACTGTTGAGCATTATGGCTCTCCTCGCAAGATCGAAATTGAACGGTGCGGCTCTGCGTTCCCTGCCAGTTACGGTAGCAACCTCGAACCATCCTCGTTTCTGTGCTTCCTCCTTGCTCAACTCGTTCTGCAGCAGACCAGCGCCTACCCTAGTTACGTAAGCCTTGAAGACAAGCATGACCTCATCAACTCGCTTTGGCCCCAAACCTATGTCGGCACAGATCGCAGATGCTGTGACATCTTTTGAAGTAACGTATGGATAAGAACCATGGTAAAGCGATAGAAATGTTCCCTGCGTGCCTTCAACCAGTACCTTTTCCTTTCTATCAATTGCAAAGTTAATTGCATTGCTCACATCGCCCAGATACGGCGAGAGTTCTTTCAGCTCGCTTGCCATATGCAGTGTTCTTAACGCGCGATCGGAGTTTGCTGGTCCAGTGCCAGAACCTGTTGTTCCTATCCTGCCTTTCAGATCGTCGGCCTTGTCTCTGTTTATGTGCGAGGATTCTATAACACCGCATTGACGATCTATGAAAACTCTGTCCTGAGCATTATATTTTGAAATTTCAGTCAGAAGAATTTCTGGATTGATAACAACGCCAGCACCTATCATCAACCTGCACCCCTTATTCAAAACTGCACTAGGCAACATGCGAACCTTGTGCACCTCACCATTCAACACAAATGTGTGACCGGCATTTGGACCTACGCCTCCCCGAACCACGATTTCAGGTTTGTCCTTGAGCGCAAGGTAAGAAATGATCTTACCCTTTCCCTCGTCGCCAAAGAAACCCCCCACGACCACCGTTGCTGGCATGAAGTTGTCGTGCAGACAAACTATATATTAATTCTACACATGCAGTTGAAGGCAAATAATACTATAACAATTCATAAAAGCAAAAACCCTCTTTATTTTTTTACTCGATCATTTAAGTTGCATTAGTGCAAACATAATTATAAGTCAGTTGAAATTTTGTTATCGTGGCTGATTCGCAGATCGCTGGCAACATAATTCAGATACTTGCCGGACTGCCAGAATTTCTAAGGAAACCGATGCTTAAGAACAGGATGAATGAATTCTTCGCACTATCAGATATTGAAAAGAAGGAAATTGTCACAAATGCATTGAACGCCGCTCCTGCCATAGACTTTACCATTTTATCCAACCTGATCAAAACATGGATAGAAGTTTTGTGCGAATTTGACGAAGAGAAACGTAGAAAGATGTTTGGAGCTTATGTTGATGTCATTATAGATTCTCCTGAAAGATTATCGAAACTCAATGTAGATGGTCTCGTATCTCTCTTCAATACAATACCAGAAAACAATAAGCAATTGCTATCAGATTCATTGCAAAATCTTGTTCAGGATTTGTCAGAAGATAGGAAAACAAAGTTTCTTAGCGCAGTACCGCAGAATGCCAGAACGGCTCTGCAGCTCTAAGGTTTGTCTGGAACTCTCTCCTCTTCCTTTGTGTAGTCCTTGATAGCTGCTTCTGGCTGTTCCAGACCAAAGTATGATCGTTCGTATTTCTTGAGCATCTGCCTGTGCTCTGGCATTGAGAGATCTAGACGCATTTCGTTAATCACCATGATACTGTATTTTACCCATTCAGCCCAGCAGTTCCCGCATGAGGTATACTTTAGAGCTCCTTGATCGGCAGTACTTTCGTCGAAGCTGTTTCCGCACTTGGAACAAGTCTTTGCCATGCATGCGTATATTCAACATTAATTATTATGCTTTGTGATATGCATCAAAAATATTATTAATGTGTATAGCGAAAAATACCTGATGCATGTAAAGTGCCCGCGGTGTGGAGAGGTAGCAGAACTCGAGGACAATTTTTCGCGTGTAAAGTGCAACAAATGCTCCCTCGACGTTACATATGGTGAGTATGTAAAGATGATAGCCTACAAGGATCCTAGGTATAGAGACGTGATGAATGATTACTCTCCATGATAATTTGCACTTTTGTATGCAACTGTCAACTTAAGGCTTTTATAGATTATTTACAAATATTCAGCTAGTTGGACCTTATCTTCGAAAGTGTCATGAACCTTCTGGGAGTTGCCATAGCAATGTCGATAGCCAGGTTTGCCTACAAAGGTTATGAAAATATTGGCAGTCCAACACTTTTGCGACTGATGTTAGCATTTGCATCAATAAGTTTGGGGTTCCTAATTTTATGGATTCAGTCGATGCTGAACATAAATGCCCTTGCTAAACCTTCAGATTTACAGTCTCTACTGGTTGTGGGTTTGGGATTTCAGGCAGCAGGTTACTTCTTGCTGGCATTTTCCCACAGCTTGCAATCGTTGACTTTCAAGCATATGGCGCCAGCATTCGCGGTCGTGTCGTTTGCGATAGCGCCGTTCTTCGTGATCCCTGGCAATTCATTGGAGCATATTATAAGGTCAATATCTTTTATCCTATTAGTATATGGGGCGACCCAAACCATGGCCTCATATATGTGGAATAAGAACAAGAATACTTTGATCATAGCTTCTGGCTTGGGTCTGCTTGCGTTAGGAGAGTTTATAGGCTGGTATAATTTCATCTATGCAGGCTCAATGTTCTACTATGCTTCGGTTATAATAAAGATAGCCGGAATTTCAGCGATATTTATTCCCATTTACAGCTTTCCAATGGGGAGGATCAAGGTTGGCAGTAGTGTATAGAACGCATGTTAGAATAATTGCAGATATTCTAAATACCGCTAGGGATTATAGTGACAATGGCACGGGGGTAAGCATTACGGTTCTCATCAGAAGAGCAAATGTATCATACGGAAGGATAGTCAAGATTCTCGGCAGGTTGGTTGATGGAGGTCTCATTGAGGAGATTCCAGAAGATAAAACCAACAAGTACAAGATAAGCGAGCGTGGCATGGAGTTTCTCCAAGTATATTCTAACTTCCAGGGTTTTGTAGAATCGTTTGGACTGAAGATCTAAGATAGTGTTGATGTGAAAAATTCGTGCGTTGAAAAATAAGACTTAGTACTCCTCTTCGGACTCTTCCTCAAAATCTTCCTCTTCAAAGTCCTCGTCGAAGTCCTCCTCAAATTCTCCTTCTTCCTCGGACATCGCATAATCCATTAAACAATCTATTAATAAGCATTTTGTTCAGAAGACCTGTGATTAAGCTCTTATGCAATGATGAGAATATAATAGCAGCTGCTGATGAGATCAAAAAAGGCAAGATCGTTGTTTACCCTACAGATACAGTTTATGGAATTGGATGCGATCCGTACAACGATTCGGCGGTTGATAGGATCTTCAAGATAAAGGGAAGGATGGAAGGAAAGCCCTTGCCAATACTATGCTCGTCAGTGAAACATGCTAGTAGAATAGCTAGACTGAATGAACATGCAATGAAACTCGCAGCACAGTTCTGGCCAGGTAATTTAACACTTGTAGCTGAATTGGTTGATCACAAGATTTCAGAAAAGATCACAGCTGGGACAAATACCATAGGTGTAAGGGTTCCAAACCATCAATGTGCTTTACAACTTATCGATAAATGTGGTGGTATTCTTGTTGGCACAAGTGCAAACAAATCTGGCTACAATTCAACCAAAAGTGCTAAAGAAGTGCAGGAAACTCTTCAGGGGTTTGATATCTTGCTCGATGGAGGAAGTACACCAGTTGGTGTTGAATCTACCATTATAGATGTAAGTTCTGCAAATATTGCATTCATCAGAGAAGGTTCGATAAGACGCGACCGCGTTGCGAAAGTGCTTGGGCATGTTTAACATGCTAGTAACAACTCACAGGCACATGGAAACAGAAGCACGTGAAGAGATCAATTTCCTGTTGGAAGAATTTGGTGACAATGCACCAGAGATGAGTTATTCAGGTTTATCAGGGTTACTTACGTGCAAGACCAGCCTTGATCCACTTGAAGTAGTTCAGAAGATCAAGAAGATTGTGCAGGACGATCCTTGGAAGGTGCGATATGTTCTAAGATTGATACCGATCGACATAGTTGTTAATACAGATCTCCTTGATATTAAGAACGCTGCGAAAGATCTTGCCAATAAAATAGGAAAAAATGAAACTTTTAGGATAACAGTAGAGAAGAGACGCAGCAGCATTCATTCCAATGAGATCATAGAAGCTATTGCCACTGTAGTAGACAGAAAGGTCAGCTTAGAAAAACATGATTGGGTAGTATTGGTCCAAGTGATTGGCAAGGACACGGGAATCTCCGTAATAAAACCTGATCATATATTCAGCGCTGTAAAGGTGAAGCGAGAGTCACCACAGTAAATTTGCACGTTCTGCAAGTATGCTTGCAAGCTTATTCCCATCTATGCAGGAGTTGAGTTCTTGCCTTCCAACTTTGTGGTGTGAAGACAAAGCTCTCATTTTCTTGCCTGAAAGTGCGAGTATTTTGCTCAACCTGTAATTTTTCCTCAAATGTTTCTCTACCACCCTCAGATCTCTAATCTTTCCTAATGCAATTATCAATACGTTGTTTATGCCATCTTTAAGACCTATATCATCTAGAGCCTTGCTTATCTGGTTCGTGCAGGCAAGCCGCATCAATATATCGATCTCGATTCTATTTGATAGCATAGTTCCTCTTTTCTTGGCCTGCAGCGACTGCTGCAAGATGCTAAGAACATGTTCTTTGCCTGCTACAAACCTGGCATCTATTGCCTGCATGGCAACTCTGGTATTTATCGTTCTAATATTTCGGATGAATTCGTCCATATCATTTATTCTTAGTTTGCTTATTTCAGCAAGCAAAACCTGCTCGCCGTCAAGTTTCATTACTGCGACACGATTCAAGTGAGATCTAGCCGCCATGAACAACTGGAACTATACTGATGACATCACCATCCTTGACTGTAGCGTCGAGCCCGCCAAGCATTGATGATTCTACGCCGTTTATCACAATAAGCAGATTGTTAGCATTGAAGACATTACTGTTAGAAGACATGGAAAGCAACACTGCGACTATTTCATGCAACTTGGCGTTTTGTTTTTGGATCTCCAGACGATCCTTTCCTATGACTCTCTTAGCACCGCCAAGAAGCTTGACGTTTATCATGCGCATATCACGATTCGCTTTCTTCTTCGCTTTCTGTCTCTTCCTGAACCTTCTCCTTGTGGTCAGTGCCTGATCGCATATAACCAGTTATGTATCCAGCGACCTCGTTTCTCAAGTTCTTAGAACGCAGAACGGCGATCTTGTTCAGAACGTCTTTGTTCTTATCAAAGTCTATTGTAAACATATCTCCATGTTTTTCCATCAGTTGCATCGATATGCGCTTGATCCTATTCATATTGTATCAGCTGCATTGACATACTGGTTATTTTATCCTTTTTATAACATGGAACCGAGATACTTGGCAGAGTTCTGGATCAGCATGTTACAGGCATCGTCGTAGTTCAGTCGCAGCGTTCTTGCGACCGCAAAGACAACACTTGGAAGGAATGAGGGCAGTGCCACTTTGTTTTCGAAACATCCAGCATATCTTACAGGACCGTCTGTCTCAACTAGCACAAATTCTTTAGTCGTGTCTCTTAACAAGCTTCGCTTATCTTCAGAAGAGACTAGCACTGGGCCATAGGAGACGTAGTAGCCAGCATCGGTAGCCTGTTTCAATTGCTTCTTGCTACCAGCGAACCAGTGCAGCAAGACTCCCTTCAAACTGAATGATTTTAGTGTAGAAAGAACATCGTCAAGCGAACCACGAGAATGTATAGAAGTAGGCTTGGCAAGTTTTTCTGCAAATGAGAGCATGGACTCGAATACCTGTTTCTGTATTTTGTAACCATCTTCGTTGTCGGCAACATATTTTCGGTCGAGCCCGATCTCTCCTATACCTGCAATCTTGCTACTGTTCTTTGCAACGAAATCGTCAAATTGATCAAGACTCTCTGCAGCAGACCAAGGATGTATACCCAGAAATGGTATTACAACATCGCCATACGAACTGACCAACTCGAGGTTCTTCCTTGCTGTTGTAAGATCCATAGATACAGATACAGCTTTCATGCTGAGCG
>JBMCYV010000052.1:0-8162 GCA_049199595.1 Candidatus Nitrosomirales archaeon | reverse complement strand
AATAAAAGGGAGTGAGTTGCGCGTTGATCACTATGTGCACAGCGCTGCAGAACGTAGTGCTGTATACAGACCATTATACTCAACGTGCAGCGGAATCTCAGCGCAGATCACTTCATTAGGTACGATTTGGTCCGGAGGAGTCGCCTGAACTAGCTGGGCGAACTCTACCCAAGCTGCTTTCATCAGTCTCTTATGATCCTCTGGAAGTGGATCTACAAAAAGCATAAGGTCTGCATTGTCAATTTCCCCGTTCATTTGCACTATTACTATGTGTTGATCAAATTCATGCTGGGGTTTTGCTGCTGTTGCCATTGGTACTATTGCTGATATCGCCAGTATTGCTCCAAGCGTTATTGAAGCTAGCATCAGTTTCTTCATAGCGAACACTTTCTTTTCTCTCATCTTAAGCATTAGTCTGTCTAAAGACAACGAGCCAGGAAACAATTATGAAATTTTTTCTACAAATTTTCTTTATCATGGTACAGAAAATAATTTTCATCATGCGACAAAACGGATCTTGCAAATATAGGCTATTCTGTTCTATTAGTTGTTACATGTTCCTATTATTTCTCCATAAATGGAAAACAACGTGTTGCATAGAGTTCTATAAAAAATAAAAGGGAGTGAGTTGCGCGTTGATCACTATGTGCACAGCGCTGCAGAACGTAGTGCTGTATACAGACCATTATACTCAACGTGCAGCGGAATCTCAGCGCAGATCACTGTGTTATCTACTAGTACATCTGGAGGTGTTACCTGAACCAATTGGGCAAAGTCTATCCAAGCTGCTTTCATCAGTCTCTTATGATCCTCTGGAAGTGGATCTACAAAAAGCATAAGGTCTGCAT
Source organism: Candidatus Nitrosomirales archaeon (assembly GCA_049199595.1). Classification (GTDB taxonomy): domain Archaea; phylum Thermoproteota; class Nitrososphaeria; order Nitrososphaerales; family UBA213; genus JBMCYV01. The sequence goes on along the minus strand of JBMCYV010000052.1, from coordinate 7,314 downwards.
TGTCAATTTCCCCGTTCATGTCTACTACTACTTTGTGGTAATCAAATTCCTTCTGTGGTTGTACTGCTGTTGCCATAGGCGCTACTGCAGATATTGCAAGTATCGCTGCAACGGTTATTGAAGCGAGCATTAGTTTGTTCATGCTGAGAGTCACTTAATGTTGTAAGCATCTTAAGCATTAGTCTGTCTCACGCTAAAGCGTCAGGAAAAAATCTTGGAAAATGTTTTTTAGATTTTCTTTATCAGGAGAACAAAAATAATTTTCATCATGACTCAAAGCGGATCATGGAAATATAGTTTCATTAGCTCCATTAATGCTGAGTATTGTTAGTATTTCTCTATAAATGGAAAACGAAGATGGTAGTATTATGATAGTATTATGACAGTATGATTATGATAGTATGGTGACAGTGTAATGACAATATGATTATGACAGTATTATGATAGTATAATCACAGTATACTTACTTCAAATCTATATCTATTATGCTCTTTTGCAAACCTTTACGCATAGTACATCCTGTCGCATATAATAAATCGCTTTCGTAAAAGCAAGGAAGGTACTACTGCGAATTTAAAAGAAACAGCAAAGATGCAACTAGTGTGTAGAACTTTAACCAGAAGCTTAACACTTCATCACGCTAAGCACCAAGATAATATTTTTGTGCAAAATATATGATGAACCTGAACGGCCTAAAGCAACCAAATTGGATAATGAAGAAACTGGGATTATACGGATCTGAATTTCCGCCATTGATTCATGTAGGAAGGAAGAATGTCGGGAAAGATCCGGATGTAACATGTGCACGCTTTTGTGCGGCAACGTTAGACTCGCACAACATCCGATTATATTGTTTCTGAGAGACAGCTGATAGCAGTACTGGAACGGCACGTGAACGACTGCATCTAGACCTTACCATTTCTGGAGGAAGTTAAAAGTCATATTGGTAGTGCAGGGTCATGCAAAACTGTTGCGAGTTAATTTAATGGATCTATACATCCTCAGGTTTTTTATTGAGTATGTAGCACATCGAGACATACATCACTTTATGTAGGTTTGTTCAAACATTCTATATATGCCAGAAGAATCTGAAATAAAAGTTTCAAATAAGTTTCAACCATCTGATATGCTTAAATCACTCGACAGCTTGGTCGACGAAACGCTGCAGATCTGCGAGTTCAACAGCGAGGAAGATACCGCGGTTAAAGACATCTGTGAAACTATAGGAATGATGTTAACCCAGATGAAAACCTCTGTAAAAATCACGCCATCACTGCTGGGTCCAAGCACCAATGTGAAGCGAGCAGTGTTGGGGCAGGATGGTCAGATAATGTTAACCTATAGCGATGACCAGGTAGAGTATAAAAAACTTACAGATTACCATTCAAGCATTTTAGGCGAGATACTTAATGATGTATTTTTGAAGCTTAAGAATGCTACAACGGAGTACAGGAAGACTCTTGAAGGAAGATTGTCCGTGTACAGATCGGCCAGCAAGAAGTTGAAAAAGATAGATCAGGTGCTTAAGGAAGAACAAAAGATTAGCACAGAGGATATAATGGAGGCAACAATGCAGTCCAAGGGAGGACTAAGGTAGGGTGTTATGGTAACAATGGAGCAAAATGCAACATCGTCACAGATCTTGATCTTCGAAACACTTCGGCAGTTTACTCAGTTTGTAGACAATACTCTCCAGCTGCACAAATCCATGCTGGCAAGATATGAAGAAGACTTGGGTTTGACATTGAGACAGGCAGAACAAAACGCTGGAGAGGCAGAATGGGCTAAGGAGATGCAGAGCAAACTGGTTCCACAAAGTAAGCAAGCTCAAAAGGATGATGAAAAGAAAGAAGAGAAGCATGATCAGGGAAGGGAGAAGAAGGAAGCAGAGAAGAAGGAGAAGGAAGCAGAGAAGAAGGAAGAGAAGAAGGAGAAGAAGAGAGAAGAGAAGGCAAAGAAAGGCTCCACAAACTGGAAAATGTATAATGATGTACAGATCTACACTGGAAATGCAACACAAGGAAAGACCGAAGTTTACTTTGAAGCTGTTAATGAACTTAAGACACATATTGACAGACTAAACAGGGTCAGAGAAACTATTGCTCAGTTGACCAATGCTGGAATTAGTAACGCGTTTTATCTTGTTTACACAAAAAATAATATGCCAGAAAAATTGGTACTTTTACCTCAAGGAAAACAAGATAAGGAGAAGTTCGAGTTCAAGGCAGATTTTGTGACTGAAAATGCCGAAATGCCGACACAGTGAAGCAGAGTTTAATCTAAACTATATTCTTCTGAATCTGACACGCAATATACCATTTAGATAATGCATGAAATCTGGTCTTGATGCTATCTTTGCGTGAACTATGGCCTTACCGTGATACTTTCTTCGGCCGTCCGCGGTAACAGCATTAACGTATACAATATTATCCTGAACGCTCAATTCCACGTCTCTCTCATTCACTCCAGGCATCTCTATCAAGAGCTCGATGTAATCGTTAGCTGTTATGCCCTCCATCCTCAATGGTTTAATCTCCTGCGGCCTCTCTAACTGCTTATCTTCTAACTTACCTTCATAATCTGCCTTGGTTTCCCTTGGCAAGATCATTGTCCTTCTTAATTTCAATATAGATCTATAACCCAGACCAAAAAGCACTCCAGCTGCGAAACCGCCTATGTGAGCCACATAAGCCACACCTGCCACAGCTCCAAACGTTGCAGGGATGAGCTGAAATATGAACCACACCGGTAAGTATACAAACACTGGTATCCTTTGTCTCATTCCAAAGAAACCTATAAACAATAATGTGACAATCCTTGCCCTTGGAAAGAGCAGCAAGTAAGTTCCTAATACTCCAGATATAGCTCCTGATGCACCAACCGCTGGTATCAGAAGCTGATCTCCTCCGACACTTAATGCCCACGCTGCATGTGCCATCGTGGCAGCAATTCCCCATAGCAGGTAAGAGAAAAGATACTTCGCATGACCAAATCTATCTTCGATATTATCTCCAAAGATCCAGAGGAACAGCATGTTTCCAAGTATGTGCATTATACCGCCGTGCATGAACATTGAACTGAATATGGGAAGGATTCCATCCAAGCTAAGAGGGCTGTCGAGGAATCTTGCAGGAACAAATCCGTACTCGAGTAACATGTTCATCGTAGCTCGTTGATTCCCGAAGAATCCAGACACAATTACCTCCCAGATGAACACGATGAAGTTTATGATTATGAGTGAGTAGTTCACATATGGCCTAGTGCTCCTAGGGTTCTCGTCATATAAAGGAAACATGCGACGATCTACTAGATGCTCTAAGATATAATAATATTATTCTAATACACGATTAATGATTTCGTAAAGTAAAACTGACAGTTAAACAAATTGTTCCGGATGCGAGCTTGTATCGTTGTTTTGCAAATGCTTGTCCAGTAATCGTATCAGATGCATTTCAATGATAATAGCACTGGAATCATGTGCACGGCAGATGTCAGACCAGAGAAGCATGCAAGTTTCACATTCGCGATCTATGTAATTATCGTTTATTTTTAAATCGTCAAAGGAAGGAAACCTAGTTTCGTATAATTTTGTTTTTCTTACCGATTGGGTTGGCTGCAAGCTCTCCATATTGATCTGTCTGTCAGAATTATGATATTAAAACATGATGTAGCAAAGGGTAGGATTTAGCGTACGTGAAAGATCGTTTTTGTTATCCATCAATGGGTAAATGATACTAATGGTTAACAATTAGCGTCATTACAATGACATGCAAATTATATGTGCTGAATAAGTATTTCATCCGCGTGTGGTGGGATGTTCTTATTCTGTCATGTACGAGAATCGTTGCCTCAGCTACTTATCGCATCCGTGGTTGGAGAGTATGATGTGTATGTACGTCTTAGCGGATATGATGATCTAGGCCGCTCTATCATGAGAATAATATTACTAAGAATCTGACGGGTGGTTTGATATCTGTAGCTATCTGTATCCCCAGAGTTCTTATAGACTAATTTTTAAATGTCAAATGCCTAAAGTGATATTGTGACGAAAAGAAGAGAATACAGCATTGTGATCAAGAAGGACGGCAGATTCTATGTGGGCTACTGTCTTGAAATCCCTCAGGCTAGAGGACAGGGAAACACAAAGGCGGAAGCAGTAAAGGACACTAAACGTGCCATCAAACTTTGCAGAGCTTACCTAGAAGACAAAAGGAAGAATGCGTCAGGGCTGGTAACCGTTTCAATTTGAGTCTTCCAATTATCGGTTGGAAAGAAGTTCTTGAAGCATTAAAGAAAAAGGGATTTTATGCAACACGGCAATCTGGCAGTCACATTATCGTAGAAAATGGTCAGGAAGTTTTCTTCGTCTGAGACAGTTCGCGAGCTAGATCTACATTTTAATAACCAGTACATATACGTGTACTTATGCAAGTGAAGGAACAAGTAATTGATTTTGAGGCTTGGATGTCTCCAGCAGCGAGAGCTGAACGTAAAATGAAATCGCTTGCTACGAGGCTCTCAGCACAGGAGGTTACCGAGTTTGCAAAAGGTGATCCACTTACTTTAGAAGAGATAGAAAAACTCATGAGCAGAAGGAAGGTTGGAAAGCTGGATGCGCTGATAAAGATCGCTACAATCGGATTCAATAAAAGGTTCAGGCAGACAGGAAAGTATAGTTATGTTATGGTAGGGTAAGTGATTCGATGATGCCAAAGTTTCTTACGCGAAAGCGTGACAAACAAAAATCCCCTGTCAGAAAACGTGTAATCAGGAAAAATACAAAGTCTAATGGTGTTGTTACACGGGTGCCATCGGTAACCCCCGATAGTGATTACAAACTTATTCTTAAAGAGAAGGATAGATTCACTAGAAAGCTCACTTTTGCTGCCTTCCTTGCCAACCGATTAAAGAACAATGGTATTGATAGCGTACTTGTTGGCGGTAGCGCGGTGGAGGTGTATACCAATGGAGACTTTCCAACAGCTGATATGGACTTCGATGTTAGTAATATGGACAAGGCAATACAACTGTTGAAGAATCTTGGTTTCAAGAAAACAGATTCGTTATGGTATAATGGTGATCTTGACATTGTTGTAGATCTCAGTTCGAAAGGCTACAGTGGTGATCCTGCAAAGCTACGAATCATCAAAGTCAGGAATTACAGCTTGAAGGTTGCTGGGGTGGAAGACTTGGTAGTTAATAGATTGTATTCAGCCAAGTTCTGGAAGAGCAACCCCCAACGTGATCTAGAAGAAGCGACAGCATTGGTCAGGATTTTCAGCGGTAAACTTGATAGTGATTATCTCAAAATGCTTGCTGAGAAGAACGATGTTATCGATGTTTTATCTCGGATTTTGATATAGATAAGTCGCGAAGCCCCTGAGACGAAGAAAACTCGCTAAAGATACCTCAGAGCACTGACTGGCATCCATTTAATGAGTAGAATAATCGGCATGTGAGATGGTGCGAGGAAGGAGGAAAGCTGTTCTCATAGAGAGCAAGAAAATGCTCATATGAGATTCGCAGCCCTTGTTATGCTTAATGAGATATGATAATAGACCAGTCATTGATTACAGTTAATGAGATAGTCAAAAAATGAATTAACACGTATGTTAAACTAATTTTATCAACCCCGTTTTGAAGTTCGTTAAGACTTTTTGAATGCAGCTGATAGATCTGTACACCATATGTCACTAAATAGACTGACAAGATCTTATATAACTGATAATATTGTCAGATCGGTATATGTCAGGTCCTATAAGTGAAGTGTATGAACTGGCAGAGGATGACACTACAAATAATACTAACGGCAATAATGTAGCAGCAAACAAGATCCAAGCTGAACTGGTGAAATTTGGATTAACGCCAAATGAAGCCAAAGTCTATATCTATCTTGCAAAGTACGGACACAGACGTGCAGTAGAGATTGCAAAATCAATTCATATACCAAGGACGGAAACGTATCACCTGCTATCAAGCTTGCAGAACAAGGGTCTGGTAACTGCAACGTTCCAGCATCCGATCAAATTCAACGCAGTACCGTTCGACAAAGCACTGAACATACTGATCGAAATAGAAAAGGATAGGTTAAGAACCTTCGAAAGAAAGGAAAAAGATCTGTTGTCGTTATGGGATTCGATACCAGACTTTAAGATGGAAGATGACAGCGTCGGACAGGAGAAGTTCCAGATCCTAGAAGGACAGGTGCAGATTTATTCTAGGGCCAAAGATATGCGCGGAAAGGCAAAACAGGAAGTGCTAGTTCTTGGCTATGAAAAGGATTACCTGAAACTTTATCACTACGACTTCATGGACGGAGTAAATGAGCTGATGAAGGCTGGGGTTACGGTAAAAATGCTGGCCACATTTTCGGCAAACTCGCTAGACATGTTCAAGGATGTTGATTCAGACGCAGTAAAACACATTCCCGCCACTGTAAATGCACCACTGTGTTTTGTGATGATCGACCGTGCAGAGTTGCTCTTCTTCATAAAGAACGCAGGAACAAACAACAAGGGAATGTTAGCAATGTGGACTGACTGCAAGCCGTTCATGGAAGCGATGCATATACTGTTCAACGAGCTGTGGAAGAATTCAATTCCATTTAAGGAAGTAAGAAAGAATCTTTAATTTCATACACGCTCTCTTTATTTTTGCTAGGGAATCATTCTGGGCTGGAGTACAGTAAATCCGGTTTCAGTGATCCTTGCAGGATAGATCTCTTCACCATGCCTTGTTCCCCGCATCTTTATCACTTGTACCGCCCTCTCCATGGTATCTCCCTTTCTGGTATAATGGAGAACGATTACTCCAGGAGCAATGTACCACTCCGTGGGCGTCTTGCCTTCCTCCTGTACAGTTTCGGAGATCAGCAAAGACGTACAGTCTTGGTTTGACAACGCCTGCACCATGCCCATCAGGCCCTGACGTATGTAAAACTTGTTGACATACTGCATGGCTAGGATAGTTACGGAATCAATGACAAGCCTCTTCGCGCCTGCCCGCCTTACTCCAGCGAGAGTCATATCGGTTAGATGAGAGAACGGCATCGCCTCTCCTCTGTAAAGAGATTCATTTGGCGCGACAAAGCCCTCTTCGGTGATAGAGAACGGCCTTGCATCTACCAAGAGCAACTTGCCGTCTCTTTCCAGCTTCATAATGTCCCATCCGTATGATTTCATATTATTCCTGATCTCAGCCGGACTTTCTGACAACGTAACATAAACCCCAGGTTCTCCGTAGTCTTTAACACCCTTGTAGAGAAATTGCATTGCAAACGTACTCTTTCCACTCCCCGGAGGACCAGACAGCATG
>JBMCYV010000051.1:0-8499 GCA_049199595.1 Candidatus Nitrosomirales archaeon | reverse complement strand
GCATGATGCTGGATGTCCGAGGTCATGACATAGTCATTAGAAAGCAAGGAAGTTAGCCACCGATTCAACATATCTTGACATAGGGCGTTAATGACCGCGAATGATCTTGTCGCGTACTGACGCCTATTGGCAGGGGAAAACTACGCACAGGGCAGGGTAATTTTTATACTAGTTACTATTATAACTAGGCAGGGAAAAGGCAGGGTAATTATTGCATGAGAATAATAACAGTGCAGTCCTTACGAAGACTAAAGAATACAAATTACGTATTAAGCTATGGAGGCGGAGTCAATTCAACTGCGTTGATGATATTGTTAATACAACGCAAGATTCCTCTTGACTACATTATTTTTGCTGATACTGGTAGTGAGAGACCAGAGACCTATTCATATCTTAAACATGCTAGAAAGTATGCTGAAGTTCGTAATATCCCATTTAAGATTGTAAAGGTCAGAAACGGAGACTCTCTATATGATCGGTGCAAGAGGCGGAAAGTGATTCCTTCTAAGCAATGGCGCTGGTGCACACGCGATCTGAAGATTAGACCCATCTATGCATTCTATCGTTCTCTGCATTCACAAATTGTTCAATATGTTGGCATAGACTATGACGAAGTTCACCGCATGAAGGACAACAAGGCAGACTACGTAAAAAATGTGTACCCTCTGATCGACTACAAGATAGGAAGACAGCAGTGCATCCAAATTATCCAGGAAGCAGGTTTACCTGTCCCTATCAAGAGCGGCTGCTACTTCTGTCCATTCAGAAACAATGAAGATTGGGCTAATCTTTATCATAAACATCTAGACCTTTACAAGAAAGCCATGGCATTAGAAGAAAATAGCAAATTCATACCAAAGCAAACACTTCATCCAATTAGCCTCAGAGAATTAGCTAAGGCAATCAGGTATAAGCGCATGCCGATGTTGCAACAGGAAAGCCCCTGCGGCAGCGAGTGTATGGTCTAATACTTATTTACGACGTTCATTGTCTAAGTAATCGTTGAGCTTTTGATTAATCAAATTAAATAGGCGATCCTGAATGCTTAGGAATTCAGTGACCAAACTATCATATGTCTTTGAAAAGTTTCTGTGGAAGTGCAAAAAATTTTCCAATGGATTTTGACGCGGATCTCCATCAAACTGAAAATCAGGATGCTTTAAATCCTTTATTTTTGTGAGGATGGTGTCTAAGTCAGAGATCATCCTAGTCACAACGTTGCTTTCTGTTCCTGTTTCTAGAAATGCCATTATTTCGTCAGCCTGTCTCTTCATACTTGCAATCTGCTTCTCAAGGTACTTCTCTAATCTAGATATGACCTCATCGCAATGACATGGCAGAACAGCCCCGAGCAGTTCCTCATCTTCAATCATTTGCCCTTGTAGTTCGCGGATATATTCTATCGTACTTTTCGTGGAGTCCCTAGCCATGAGCGTGCTCCTCTAGTAATTTGTGAACATAATCGTGTATTTTGAGACTCTTTTTCGCTGCCGCAAGGTTGATTTTTTCGTACAGGTCCCGCTCTAGAGGTAGTATGAGAATCTTTATCCCCTTGCTCTCTACTTCATCGCTCATCTGCTTTGCCGCTTCTACTGTCAATGTTGGGTCTTTGACTAAAAAGTGGACAAATGTCCTGAGTTGATTCTTTGTCATTCCATCCATCAATTTGGCTGCTTTGAATCTTCTTTTCTCGTCTATCCTTGATGCAAGATAAGCGGACTCGATGCCGAGCTCTCCATTCCTAACTAGTTGTCGTACTGCATTATCGAGGTCATTGATTTTATCGATCTGGATCAGCATGAATTTGGAAATGCCTAGCTGGCGTGCAGTTTCCTTCATCCCATACTCGTCAATTAGAACTTCACATGCTTCAGCAAACTCCAGTAAGTTTGAAAATTTCTTTTTTGCACCCTTCACATTCGCCATTGCTATGGCAGTTGCTTTTTCCAGCTTCAAGCTGCGCTCCTTACACCGCGCTCGTATTCTTCAAGCCACTGATGTACTATCCATACTATCAAGTCCTTAGGTGCCATACCCCTCTTCTTAGCCAGCTTCGTGATTAGCATCGAATCTGTCTCGGGAAAGAGCAGATCGCCCACCTTCAACATTTTCTCTACTTTGATCTTTTTCGACCTTTCATGAAGAGTATTGATATCATCAGACGGAGACGCTAGAGTAATTGATTTGAAGAATCTTGGCTTTTCTGTCTTTTTGAGCTTTGAATATTCTTTTGCTACCTTTACCGCCTTTTCCTTCTCTGGAAATTTGGTATAGACTTCTATGGCTTGCGTTGCAGTCATCTTGTGATCTCTGACTAGATCCTTGAGTTCTTCATGAACGAATCTATATCCCAAGTACTTCTTGACTGTATGTTCGTGGACACCGAGCCTCCGCGCTACCTCCGCAGTCGATTTCAACTCCTGCATGAGTAGGTATGCAGCATCAGATAGGTCATCAGCAGTCATGGACTCTCTGTAGATATTTTCACTTAGAGAGAGTATGCGAGCTTCCGATTCGGTGATAGTCTTAAAGATCAAACACGGTGCTTCAGATAATCCCGCAATCTTTGCGGCTTCTAATCGCCTTTGTCCGCTAAAAACCAAGTATTTTTGCTTGGGCATTTCTTTGACAAGTAGCGGCACTCTGATGCCGACTTTTGCAATATTAGAAGCCAAATCCTCAATATTCTGCAGAACATTGCTTTTTCTAACATTAGCTGATCTCCAGAGCTCCAGTTTGGCAATGGGGATGTATTCGACCTTGGATGGCTTTTCGGTGAATCCGTTCAACTACCGAAGAATCATTTCATTCTTATATTTAAGGAAGCTATTTTCAGGCACTGGTAACTCGGGCGCATTTTCGGTTAGCTGGCTATCTAATGGAAAGGATAGCTGTTGGATAAAGATGCTCCCGTGAAGTAAGGAATACCTTCTCATTTGCTCTGTTCTGTTTAGCGAAGGTATTGCTTTTATAATTCCAAAGAATAGTCTGCTATAATGGCAGCCATAAAACTACCATCAACAGAGTGGAGTGAGAAAGCGCCAGAGAAAAACCGACGATGGCATATAGGTTGGTTCAAGAAAGAGAATCGCCGTACGCTGACACTTATTTTTGCGTTCGGTTCCTTCATTACAGGTTTACTGACGATAATATCCTACGGAAATTACTATACTCCTTCCTTACAGATTTCTAATGGTCATGAAATCGCTATAACACCCAACAGCTACTTTGTTGGCGAAAAGATATCATTTCATATTCCAGTCTATGCAAATTCGGGTAGCTCGGAAGATGAGGCAACATTTAGCTATACCCTATACCAAAACGGTGAGAAGCTCGACTCAAGGGTGGAAACGATCTATGCTGAACACCCTCGCTTATTTTCTATTCTACTTAATACTACGGCACAGAATGTTGGTAGAGACTACTTCAAGATTGAATTCATATTCGAGGGCAAGAATGACGAGCCTCTCTACAAAGGAGGAGATACAGAGTACAAGTACATAGGCGAAATATTCGGAAATGTTGAAGTCAACGAACGCCTGGTACCGTGATCAATGCGTCTAATTTGACGCGTCAAAGTTATCACCCCACGCGCCTAAGTTAACAGGGGTGGAAAACGCGCCTAAGAATTACCAGTGTCAAGAAAATGCTAAGCATGCCCAAGTAAATGCTCGCCGTCGCAATAGTTTGTACTGCTTGCAGTTTCTGCTCTTCAGACGCTTGAGATGGGAAATCCAAGCAAGAGACAATAAACTAATCGTTATTGTCAATGCTGTGGACTAGGTATTTCTACATTGATCTTGGGAGTAAACAATCTAGCGTATCCAATGACAATTCCAAGTATTAGACATCCAATCGCGACAAAGATGGTGTAAAAAGGCATCCCATACGGATGATAGAAGCGTCCAGATTCAGGGTTGAAGTCTATTCGTATTGTTCCCATAACAACACCTAGTGCCAATATTCCTATTCCAGTTGCAACTGCTATCATTTGAAGGCTAGTCATACATAATAAAATTGAAGACAATGGTTCAGCTATGTTATATAGTGGCATAGCGTTAGCTGGTCGCCATTATGCTAAGAAATGGTGAGCTCGAAAATCGAGTAACATCCTCAATTATTATTTCTATGATAGTGATGACCTATTCGATTGTCGCGCTTGCATGCTTGCAATTTGAAGATGCTAATGCTCAGAGTTACAGTACCAGAGAAGTGAGAATCGAACCATTTAACTTGAGAGCCGGTGAAACGCAAACTCACGATATGAATATTTCATTTCTCGGACCCGCAGAGATCACCGTAACAAGAATATCTTTTGACAACGATACTCAGGGTTGGTTAAAAGTGGGGATGGAACTGCCGCATACTTTCAAAGCCAAACCCGCTACAGGGAATAATGTCACCGCAATTCTTCCGATTACTGCTACGATTCCAGCTAATTATACAAGTGCAGGTGCTCAGATAACAACCTCTGTACAGGTTGACTACAGAGCAGGGGAAACTGCAAGTATCCACACAGAAACCTTTCCAATAGTTGTCAATGTTGACAATAGTCCAATTTTGACTGGCTACATAATAGTCGGAATTGTTGTTGCTGCGGTCGGCATTGGGCTTGGGGTAAGAAGATGGAGACAAAATAGGGGTTATAGACCCTATTCATAAAGGTAGCAGGTCAGCAGCTAGCTAAAGTATCAGGAATATCTGAATACCCAGATATGGTACTGAACGATAAGGACTTGCTACAGGCTAATGCAACCATTATCGCAGGAGTCCTAATTCTCCTCACCATAGCCTCCGTAATAATTACCTCTGATGATGGATTTCTGGCATCGCTAAGAAAGATATTTCTTGCAGGAGGAATAATACCCTTCATTCTCTCTGCGATCATAATACTATCTCCGATGATTGCTAATGAGGAAAAAAGATTGCATAATGCGAAATTTGCGATGATAGGCGGACTTGTGTATTTAGGCGGTTCAATTATCTACTTCTTGGCAACAGTTTGGTGAGTCATCATCTACTTCTTTTCCTACCTTTAGAAGAGGCAGCAATGGTCACAGCACTGAGAATTGCCAACAGTATTACTCCAATGGCTATAGCCGCACCTTTCGAATCCTTCTTTTTTCCACATGCTTCTAAAACTGCTTGTACCACAATATCCAATTCTGCTGGTATGATGTCATGTTTTGGAGATAAGATCTCATTGAGTACGGAGTAAATAACATCCTCTTCATTACCGCCTGCAACACTCTCCGCTAAATACTTACATACCGCTTGGAATTCAGGCTCCCTTTTGAATTCTTGAACCAGTCCATTCTTTCCATGTGTACGGATATAGGTGCTTACGTCATATTCAGGCGGAGTATTACTCCACTGCGCAAACTTCTTCGCCAGATATCCGTAACAGTCTTGGTAGCTCACAGATATGAGTAGGTAGTGGTGCTCTTAACCTTTTTTAAGTGAAGTGTGAACTAGCCGAAGAGACATCATCAACCGAAAATTAACAGCCTGCTCAGACAGCTCGTTCAACCAAAGACTTAACAGAGCTTTAGCGCCAGTTCGACTCCGTTTATTTCTAGGAGAAATCTAGGGCGTACGTGCGCTGTTCACTATGATTGCGATCCAAATTATCAGAAAAGCCAGTGGTAAGAAGTATGCTAAATAGCGCATTTGGATACTGGGGAGCGGAACCTTGCTCAAGAGCTTTTCAGGGAATATTGAAATGCCAAGTTCTGATTCAAACTTTCTAGATTCCTTTTTCCAGTGGTCTATGTACTGACTACTTCTGTGTTGAATAAGAAGCCAAATACCACTAAGTGCCAATCCCAAAATAGCCACAATGACTTGAAATGATGAGTTGGCGAATTGACTGACAGCAAGAATCAAAATGCTTGCAACAACAGCGAAGTAGCTATTTCTCTGCCAATGAAGGTTTGCTTCGGACTGTTGCATGTCAATTACAGCTTTCCAAATCTCGAATTTTCTGTCGTCAGCCAAAGTCATTGTTCATGAAGAGCTTTTACTTTTAAGCTTATCTACAAATGAATTTCAGTTGTATAACAACTATTTCATGCTGCAATCAAGCTAGGGTCATCGGGAAGGCCAACTTTTCTTCTGAGTTCAATTATTAGAGGTAGATCATAGAGCTTGGTATTTCTACGTTCAGTGTGAGGACAGGTTGGATGACACTGATCCATATCTTCTGAAGTTCCTCTCATCTTGAAGTGCTTGATCGCTTCATTCATTACGGCAAATCGCAGTTCTGCACATTCCTTAAACTTCGTGTATGAAGTATGACCGCATAGATCCAGTGGTGCAAGTCCTGATCCGCAGTTTGAACATTCGTAGATATCATCGCCCACTACTAGGCTAACATGCTGGTAACAGTACTTGCAATAAACTTTTGGCATATTAAATCCCCATCATTCTTACTTCTTGCTTCCTTTTAAACATGTGGAAATGTGTGCTGGTCCAAATTCAGGTTAGAACAATGTTTGGGATTTCTTTCTTTAGAACTGAATAAGCTTTAACGAAATCTGAAGCCTCTTTGGTGATGTACTGTTCAATCATAGTCCAGTTCTTGTCATAATACCATGATGTGATATTCAGAGCCAAGCCAGACTTTCTTAACAGTCGAGCATATCCCTTAAATGAGCCATTATTGGCGATAACAAGAACATGCTTTAGATCGATCATTGGTCGCTGACCAAGTTTAAGCCCCTCAAGGTTACAATACTGCTTCAGTTTATACTTCATGAAACGACATTCAAAGGCTAGATTGTTGCCCACTGGGATGAATTGCCAGATGCCTCTGTCGATGAACATCTTTTTGAATTGTTCGACTATGGCCTTCTCTGATGACTCAGGAAGCCACTCCTTCAAAATCTGAAGCTCTTGAGTTGGGTGGCCTGTTCGATTGTCCAGCTCTTGGTATTGAATCGATATGATCTTCGACTTGCAAGGGTCGAAGCTTGCGCCGATTTCGGCTCGATATTGCTCTAAAGGTGCTGTCTCGATATCGAAGTAATATTCGGACAAGTCCATCAAGAAGATGATTTGCCTTTAAATAAGAACAGATAGTCTCAAGACACTAAGCAATCATTAGTTTTGGGTTACTTCTTAAACAAAGTCTTGACTTTTTAAATAAAATTGACTTATTCCACAAAGCCGCTACAATGGGCTTTGTGTATAAAGTCTGATTTGTTAAGGACTTAATTAACAAAATCGCGACTTTCTTAACAAATATATCGCTGGCGATAATTCATAATGCTCCGAAATATAGTTCTGTTGTATAAGCGATTGATTTCCTATGCTGCTGCGATTCGACTGATGACAGGAGTCGAATTGCGATTGTTAACTCTTCGCTTCGCGGCTATCAAGAGGGAATCAGATTCCTCTCGACTTGCCTCTTGTTCGTTTCTTCATTCTTTCTTACCGTCGCAATAGCAGTCGTTGAATTTTTGATTAGAGCTTCTAATTTTCGCATTAATATGGGCTTCTTGATCAAGCCATACACTTTCATAGAGGGATGTATTTTCTCAAATTCAGAGATATTAATTTCAAAAGTAGTCATGAATATTACCTTCAAATCTGGCCTTAATTCCCGAGCCTTTCTTACAAATTGAAATCCATTCATATGTGGCATCCTGATATCAGAAAGGAGCAAGATGCAATCCTTGAAATTCTGTTGGAAATCTTCAAGCGCAGCAACAGGGTCGATAAATGCATGTACATTGAGTCCTTGCTTGCGTAAGGACGCCGCTACCATAGTAACCGTATCTTTATCATCGTCCAAAACCAAGATAAACCCACTCAACATCGTTACAAGTATATTATTTAGATTAATAAAAATACAACGTATGCTTTTGTACGAAAATTCATGCATCTGCTAAAACTTTTTAATGATCAACGCTGTCAAGATATCAGGTAAGGTAATCTATTATGGGAAAGACTAAGAAAGCTACCAAGACTGCAAGCTTTAGGATAAACGGTTCCATTCTTGATGCACTGGTGGAGGATTCAGACACTAAACAGATAAGCCTCAATACCCTCGTAAACCAGATTTTAAGAGAATACATCGAGTGGTATGCCAATGCCCCAAAGGTTGGCTATCTTGTAGTGAGAAAATCACTCATTTCTGCAATGCTCGAAAAGTTCAATGAAGATCAGATACGCCAGTTGGCAAAACTTACAGCGAAACAGTCTAGGGAGATTAACTTGTTGTTTACAAGCGAATACAACATAGATTCAGCTCTCAAAGTAATTGAATACAAGATGCGACTGTCTGGATATGTTTACCGAAAAGACGTACATGATGACCAATATCTCTATACAATAGAGCACGGTATGGGGCCCAAATGGTCTCTGTATCTTGCAGAGCTTTTCGCGATAGAGTTTCAAGAGGTTAATCGCAAAGCAGAGTTTGAAAAGTTAGATAATCTACTTGCCTTCAAGGTACACAAGTAGGTTCCTACGAGCTTCGTCTATTTCGCCTCATTC
>JBMCYV010000050.1:0-9265 GCA_049199595.1 Candidatus Nitrosomirales archaeon | reverse complement strand
ATCAGTCCATCTCTAAGATCCTTTAGCATCTTTTCTGTCGGATTATGCTTTAGAATCGTATCTACATGAACACCTAGCAAATACAGGTCATTAATGATGGCTTCGCGCGTTTCTTGATACATCATGTTGTAGTCAAGTCATGTACTACAGAAACTTATTAAAAACCTTATAGGGAACTGTTTCTTTTTTTGGGAACGACTTTTTGCTAACCAAGCCCCGCGCATGTAACTTCATTGGAGTGCCTAGCCAAGATAGATCCTCATTATGGGTGTTTGTGCTCGCTACTGTTCTTATCATGACCGCCATCCCCGCGATCGTTGTCTTTGACACCTTTGTCGCCTCCACCGCTATCATGACCTCCCTCACCTTCTCCTTCACCTGATGAGTCATGATCCTTGTGATCATTGCCACCTGAATTCTATCATCAGCTCCTCCCTGTTTCTTGTTAGAAACTGAGTCGCTGTGCGATCCGCTGCCATGCTTACCGGAATCATTCGCACTATAGAGCATGAAATCAGAGGGCAATTACTCAGATCTAATATCTAACCTCATATTTTCGAATAAATATCAAATGGTTATTTTTCAATGCGCGCACTGTGGCCGATTGCTAGCATCTCTAACCGACACGCGAGAACACGCTGAAGCGACAGGTCACAAGATGGTCGAATCTTTCTCTATTAAGATTTGACCCGGCATGACATTTGTTGACCACAACTCATTGAAAATTGCCGTAAACTATTGCAGTTACGACTGCTGCAACGCCGACAATGCTCTTTAGGGCCGAGATTGTGCTCTTGAATTGCATATCATCGTTAGTCTGCACCTTTACAACTAAGTCAAAAGTGCCATCATTTTTTATCGAATAAGCTTCCAAGACGCCTTGAACTTGTTTGGCAGCTTTTTCTGCCGATAAAGCTAGGTCTCTTACGCATTCTATAAACACGAATGCAAGGGTCATATTTTTACTTACATGGAGGTAATAGATAAGTTATAGCAGCTGTATGCCGAAGAAAACATGCTACTCTGCTAATTTTAGTCTAAATCACTTAGATCTAGCCTTCAAAATGAAAGACGTTATCATTAGTATCAAGTCCTA
Source organism: Candidatus Nitrosomirales archaeon (assembly GCA_049199595.1). Classification (GTDB taxonomy): domain Archaea; phylum Thermoproteota; class Nitrososphaeria; order Nitrososphaerales; family UBA213; genus JBMCYV01. The sequence goes on along the minus strand of JBMCYV010000050.1, from coordinate 8,169 downwards.
TCCTTGCATTGGTTATGCGGTGGGCTTGATCAATGTGTCGCCTTAAGAGTATTTTTGATTCGAAATATTGCCCGCATGCGCCGCATCGTGAGATCTTTCCCGACATGCAGTTCCGTAATCGTCAATATCAATAACAATTGTGGACTTGTTAGTCAGTAACAAGAAATACATGTTTTCTATCAGACTAATCCAAAGAGTTTATCCCTCACATTGTCAAAATTATCACGACGCTAGCAGACCAATCCTGAGCCTTACCTTCGCCTTATCTTCACAAAGTATACGAAAACAAGTGTTCCGAGTGATGAGACTATTAATGCAATTGCCCCAAATTGTGACTCCGGTACTACAAAAAATGAATGAACCCTAAAGTTCATGCCTTTTATGGCAACGACGTTATCATTAGTATCAAAAAAGCTGACCTTTAAGTGATATTCTCCTATAATATCAAGATGTTCGCCAGGAAACACAACACTGTATTCTTCACACAAGTCGCTACTGCATAATCCATTAGATGGAACGGAAGTAAAGCTTGGTGGAGCAAGTTGACTAGAATCTAATTCTATTGCACAGGAAATGCCGGCAGCTTGTGGACATTCAGGTCCAAAGAGCTCAAAGATTGCATGCGTAGCAGACGATGCATTAGTAATACCAAATGCTTGAATGTCCATTCCTGGAGAAGGAACCGGGTCTGGCTCTACACGCACAATTGCATCAAAGGTTGGCAGAGGTTCTTCTTGAGTATCCTCGTCTTCATCTCCACCAGCATTGCCATTTCCACCTCCACCGCCCCTTTCGATTGGTATTCCTGGTACAAAGCCTCTAGGAGTGACTGGCGATGATGAAACAGTGAACTCAATCTTGTCAATTATGGAGACCGAATCTTGGCTGGGTTGAGATAATTCCTGTGGAATGATTGGTTTCTCTTGGCTATCGCCAGGTTCTTGCTCATTGTCACCTGTATCGTCTATTGTGTCATCAGTAATTCCCTCACCATTCACCAGTAGGGGCTGATAGATTCCTGTAACAAGAAAAATTGCCACTACAAACGCACCCAGACCTGTTAAACCCCAAACTAAAACCGCGTCATCTGTTTGCAGACGTCTTACTCCCTTACATGTTTCAAAATCAGGAACTAGTTATGCTTTATAGCAACTAAGATCAGTACTTCATGCACTATACCTTTGAAATAGATCTTCCAGCGATTCCTCGAGGACTACTATGCTTCACTATTACCGGTGGTAGAAACCGATGACCCAAGGATCAATTTCCTGGACGAACGGGGAATGAGCTGCTGACGACGTCATCGCCATTCACTGCGGAGCTGATCCAGTTCGCTGATTTTCCTGTCATGTTCTCTGCCTGCAATCCTGCCGGCCTTGATTCCAGGCAGAGGTTTTAGCAATATGCCTTCTGGATGCTCCTTGACCTCAAGCATCATACCCTCATCTATCTTCATCTTTTCCCTAATTTGCACTGGACCTGTTACCTGCCCCTTGCATTTGACTCGTACTTTGTACAACTCTGACAAGTATGACTATACCAAAGTAGTACTAAACTTTTGTCATGCCCGGTTCTGTCAATTTTCTTGCATACTCTTCTCTAGGCGTCAGATGTCTGTCACAAACCGCACGTGAACAACATTATTTATTCAGCCTTACAGTACCTGACTGATGCTCACGGTAATGGCAGTAGACTTTGAAAGAATTAGAGAACTAAAGCTGACAGCGAAATGGGGGATAGATAATGAAGAGAAGAAAGAGGCTATTTCTGGATTATCGCAGTATGGAAAAGAAGGACTATCAGCTATACAAGAGATACTTACTGTTACTGCGTATGATGATATTAAGCAAGCTTGTATTGATGCTATCAAATCGCTAGGCAGAAAACGAACGAAAATGATTCATAAAAAGGAAAATAGTAGCAAGAATCATAAGCCTTCATTTACTAAACGAAAGAAAACCAATACGAACAGAAAAAGTCCAAATATTCACATCGCTAAGTAAAGCTACAAGTTCATTAGGACAGGTCATATCTAGGACTCGATTGCTTTATATCAATCCTAAAAAGCTTGACGTTTAAGTGGCTTTGTGTAAGAAGTCGGTAACTGTCGCTACTTTTTAAACAATAACATCGTTATTATTGTCATCTTATTTTTATGGTTGCAAGAATATGGCATCGCAATGACAACTTTTCCGCTTTGCCTTTATAGTTGAGACAGTCTCTCAAATGAGAATGAAGCAGCTATTAACGCTGGTAATAGCTATATCGGCAATCTGTGGGCTTGCACGCTGCTGTTCCAATGAGAACTGCAAATGCTGATGCACCTATAGTCTTTTTTATTCCTGTCTCTGCACCACAGCTTTCATCCGACACGATCATCATGTTTTTGAACCCAACTGGCAATATTGCGGCAGGCGACGGCTGTTCTACTGATGATCTTGCAGAACAACATGTGATTATAATAGTGCCTAGAGAAGGAGCTACCAGCACCTTTGCCCTGATAAAGCGGGTCATTGACCAGAGTGGAGATTTTGTACCAGAGCCGCTGCTTATACGAAGCCAGCTGTCAAGTATCGAAGGCGGAGAATCTACCTGTAGCATTTATGGAGTTGAATACAGGGAGTATACTGCGAATTACTAACACAAGGTTTCAAAGTGAACCGACAAAAAGCAGGGGGATAATGAACCTCCTAACTCATTCTGGCAAAAACAACCTATTCATTGTCGTTAATGTGATGATGGTTTAGATGATTCAATTGCATTCTAATCTTGATTTCTTCGACAGCAATGCCGGGTAATTTCTTTGAACATTCCTCGATATTGTCAGGATCAATTCCATATGCTCTTGCCATCTCGTAGTGAAGCTCTCCAACAGCCGTCATCATTTCTTTGATGCCAGTGTAACAATATGTGCATAATGCCTTTGAATCATTAGTTGTTGAATATATCGTTCCTGTAGTGAGCTTGTTACCACAAATGCTGCAGCAATTTGGTTTACTATCACTATTCTGAACAGCATGATTGCGTCGGTTATTGTTGTAGGCCGTTGACACGATTTTTACTTAACCCGCATATTCTGGTTGATCGCAAACTATTAACAGCAAGTATGTATTTGTCATATACATTCTTCTGCCTTCTTTGGAGGCTCGCCCAGATCTACTTAAGGTTGAGATAGAATAATGGTTAAGAATTGTCTAAAGCTGCAACAAATTCCACATTTTAGACAATCTCAGCGATGGAAAACTGTACACATAATCGAACTTTGGAAGAAAGTATAATAACTATTTTGAGCGCTTCGAATCCTTACTGACTATCCAGCAGCGATATGTTATCGGAGGTATCGCAGGCCTACTCATTGCAGGCATTTTGATTATCTTTACTTCCTAACTGGTGAATAAGGGAGATCAATTCGTCTACCTCAAAAGGCTTTCTCATTATTTTCATTTTCCGAAGATCATCCTTTAGGTCTAACTCTCCTCCATAGGCAGTTATCATCAAAAGTTGTTGGGTAGGGTACATATCTAGAACTTCATTGGCAACCTCAACGCCAGTCTTTTTTGGCATTTTATGGTCAACAACGACCAAGTCAAAAGCAGGTTCGCCCCTTTGCAAAGCCTTGTCTAAAGCATTTCTGTAAGCTTCTATGCATTCCAGACCATCATTCGTAGCCAAGACTTCATGTCCTTCCTCTTCAAGCAAGATCTTGTAGAGTCGAAGGACCTCTGGTTCATTTTCTGCTATTAATATTTTCATTAGTCTTCCTCTCCTCTAGTTACTACCTTGATTAAATAGGATGTCCATTATCTCCTTTATGGCAGAGCTTCTCATTGGATGCTTTAAATGGAATTATGGCGAATCTGGGGAGAACAGACTATCTGGATATCTCTTAGAGATATCAGTCCATCGAGATCAAATGGTTTGGGTATGATTGTCATATTTTCAGGCTTTTATGTTGGATCAAGAACACCTGCGTAGGCGGTAGGCACATGGTCTCTGACAAAACGGACTGGCAATGTGGCAAATACCCATCAAGTCTGAAAGCAGGTCCAGCCTATCTCTGACCAGCAATTAGGATTTGTACGGTCGTTGTAATAGCATCTACACGCATGTTTTATTATCAATAAGATTGCCTCTAAAGTCAGTTGACATCAACAAAAGATAAAATGACTATCCCATGTCCAAAGTGTAAGCATAACATGTCGAAATTGTCTATGAATGGAAGTTGGTGGCAATGCGAGGACTGTGGTAATGTATTGACTGAAAAGTTCATTTAGGAAGATTTAGTTCAAATTCTAACCTGGTAATGACGCGCATGTGCTGCCGGCACTTCCCCTGGTTGCACCGCCTGCTCCTCCGTTACTTCCGTTCCCGCTGTTTCCTCCGTCGCCGCTATCGTCATGACCCAATCCTCCTGCTCCACCAAATCATCCCAGCTGAGCGCCTTTGATTCCTCGTCAGAATAGTCTCTTCGCATAGGTACACTTACCATACCTTTGGAAGCCTAAGTCTAAATACTTTCATAACCTGTAGTAAACTGTTGTATGACGATGGAAAATGAATCATTGATTGCAACGGTATTCGGCTATCCCCCAGATGAGGATATTGAATTGCCTGCTGGATTTTCCTACAAACTACTTTACCAAGAAGGAGATAATCCAAGCGCTGGGAATGAGCGAGCAGACGTTCTACAAATACTCCGACAATCTGGAAAAGATAGGCATGGCTATGCGTCGGCATATAGCAAGAGTATATAGAAATTCTTACACCTGACTATCAACATACCTTCGCACGCCGCGGTGTTTCCGATCGATTATGCAGTTTTCATACTGGATGGTGCAAAATCGAGGACTATCCCACGCTTCTGATCAATATCAAATGTATACCTTTCATTTGGAGCCAGGGGAATAGATTCGATATTGCCGGTGGTATTGCATGCGTGGCACTTTGTTATCTTTGAGCCGCCAGAGAAGTCAGATGCGCACCAAAAGCAAGATCTACACAGGATAAAGGATGCATAGCCGTAAAAGCCCTTGTTGATGGACGGAACGGGTGAATCATTTTGCAAAGAAGAGTTGATCAAGTATGGTTTGACAGACATTTGGAACCTTGTTAGTATGGGATCGATATAATATGATGTAAAAGCTTTTTAGACTAATTCCTGACTTTGGGCAATTGTCAATTGTTCTTTGACAATATTGTGAATGAATGCAATCACAACAACTAAATGTGAAAATTTACGTTATGATTAAGACTTCCCGCCGCGGATTTGCAAATGCAAATCCGCGGCCGGACGAACAAAATGACTGGGCTTTCGCCTACGTCCATATCCTATCTTTGGTCAGAAAGTTAAGTTCCTGTATGTCGATCCCATGACAAATATTCAGACCATCAGCCTGGCAAATTTGTAACATACAATTGTTAAAGTGTCAATAAAGCATGTATACGACCCGTATTGACTACTAGGGACATCCCCTGCGGTTGCCGCGTAACCTGGAATGAGCGGCAGACTAGAGTGTCAGTATGTGCGCTCCATCAATTAAGATATGTAATCTGGCGCGGAACAGACCTAGAATTTATTAAAAGAATAGTTACACCATCGCTACTGAAGCTTGACATGGCAGAATTCAATGCGCAGATAGATTGTTCTGAAATTATAGCGAAAAAGAGCTATCTACAGTGAACAATTATCACCAATAGACGTTGTATTACTTATATCATAGTGGCCTAGACCAGACTTGTGATACAAACATAATTACATACAAAACAACATAACATTAGATATTGATAGTCAGTTCTCGTGAGAAGGAGAATAACCAATGGCTCTACTATCAAAACCAAATTTTGGAAGCAACAGCAGTTTGATGCAGAAAGGCTGGCTCGACTTCAGAAATGGTCATAGCGTATATCTTAGTTTCATTCTCACTTTCATGAACTCTATCCTGATAGCATATCATTTCGCTATCTCACAGTTCGCACTTATGGATAACATTTTTTTCAACGTGGGATTGTTTGCCATGTTTTTCCTAGGCGTTTACATTCCGGCTTCAGTAATCATTGGCTATTGGCACAGGCGTCACCAATGGACTGTTGAGAATGAGGCGCTCCTTCAAGAAAACTGGGTGTGGGCATGGATCGCAAGGTACCAGATAAGGCTAATTGAAGGAAAGGCTAATGAACAGGAAACCAAGCAGGTAATGGACTACCTTGAAGCAATATTGCAAAGACAAAAGAAGAATGGGGCTTCATTAATGGGATCCAAAATCCTGAATCCAGATGGCAGGGATTCCTCTCTCCGCAATGCAGAAAAGGTTTGTTCCGTTGCGCTGGATGGTTCTGTCAAGTCTTAGGTTGATGGGATTTATAAGATACTTGTAATCATCTACGGCCATAAGCTATCAGTCGATGAGGACTGCGCAAGGCAGAGGACGGAAGTGAATACCTGATGCCAAGTGGCCTGATGCGGGCGAGTAAGGCGTTGCCGATCGCAAGGTGTAAAACTCGATCTCCATGCGAAACTCAAGGAGCGAATTGCTCCGAAGGGGGTTCATGTGTTCGAGCGTTCATAAGGATGCTCAGGTGAAGCAAGTGAGTGGAACCCAACGACGCCGGTAATCCTCAGAGTCGATGCGAGCAAGTTGAGTTATCGGAGGCAACCGAAGACTTGACGGAACCGTCATCAGAGGTATCTGGCCCGAAAGCAGTGTGGGTCTTCTTATGTGCATGTTATTACGGTATAGCTCAGCGCCGGAATAAATGAGTGGCAGTATTCAGGGTTTCAATTGATTTACCTATGGGATAGACCAATTATGGAAAACTTCATTTACCTAGTTCAACAAACGCACTGCCAAAAGCGCAGAGGGCGGGGCGGTAATGAATCACTATGGAATCGGTTCGTAAATACGTTATAGGGCGGTTGTCGTTTCGCAAATGAAAACTTCATTGATGATTTGTCTACCATCGGCATCTATTGTCAAATATTTTACAACTCAATTTTATTAGAAATAAGCGGACTGATGACGTGTTGAAAACCCGATGCATGCAGCTATGAGAAACAAGCAAAAGTCGAAATATGACGTATATTTTGTACCACTTAGTCCGGATCATCCACGGTCACCGCACGTAGTAGGCTTTTGACAATGTGACAAGTGCGCTGATCATTTTACGTCGTTTAGCGGGCTCAAAGAGCATAAACGAAAAATTCATTCTTACTGAGCAATAACTGGTTGATACTGCTACGGACGGTCTCGGCAGTGACCAAGAAAGTATTCAGAAATAGGAAATAAAAAAAGAGAGACATCCAGTTACTTATTGGATGCCTATATTTGGAAATGAAGCAACGCTTATTCCGAGTTCGCCCTGAATCTTTCTGATTTTTGTCGCGTATTCCCTCATCCTGGCGTTGTCGCCCTGGACTTTTGCGATCCTGTATCCCTTCCATGCCTTTCTCAGTGCGCCCCAGCTCTGGCCGGTCGTAAAGTTGCTTCTCCTCCCGGTTAGAATTGATGTTAGGCTTGTCATGTTGCTGAGATAGTTCCTAAACGATACTTAGAACCGAGGGTCAATTTTCTCTTATCTAGTTGTGAGAAATTTGAGAGTCTTGAGGGCATCTTTGAGACACAATCTATTGGCATTTTGAGACAGCGTTACACGCTGCATGACAACAATATTCCAAGATCAGTTCCTGAGGTTGATGGTAGTTTCTCGAGCTCACTAACTAGAATAGCTTTAGAACAATCCTTCATTGAGCTTAATTATCTGACCTTCGTTTTCGAATGGCTCGATGAGTCTCGATGGGTTCTTTATTCAAGAGCAGCAATTGAGCTTACTAAAAGACAAAGCAATATTTTCTGACACAGAGCATCAGCGAAAAAGGGCCATCATGGAGCTTGCAAGGCTTTGTGGAGATGTTGGAACTGCCTCTGCTATAATCTCTGAAATAGTTGATTCATGCCCCGAGGTTGGCCATGCTGACTTTAAGCAGTTTTGCCGGGCAATAATGTCCAAAATACAAGAAAATGAAATCTGCCAACAACCTGGCTGATACTTTGTGTCTAGCTAGAATGGGTTATAAGAACCTCTACCTATTGGAAGGACATCATTGAAGATACTGGTCGCTGAAGATGAACCGGAGATCCTTCGACTCTACAAGATCTTGCTTGAGAATGAGGG
>JBMCYV010000049.1:0-10534 GCA_049199595.1 Candidatus Nitrosomirales archaeon | reverse complement strand
GAAGAGTCACAGATTCAAGAGCTGTCAAGGACACAGTTTGAGAAGCTACCACAGCCGGTCCAAGAAAAGCTGAATGCCTCGGCATAACAGCCGGGTTGCTTTTCTTTTTGTGATTCTTAGAGCCTGCAGTTTCAATATCAGGGTCATGAGGAGCTAAATGAGTTTTTCCTCTAATGGTCATTCAGACCAATTCTATCAATCGAGTAAGCGTTTGTTACATTCTTACGAGCTGCTTTGGGCGCTTGACATTTGTAGTTGGATCGTCTACTAGTAGTAGAGAGTATTATGACTACTGTGATAGATCCGGTCAGGCTTGCAGGTTTGAAGCAAGCTGTTTATGTTATGGAGTGCCTAGTCAAAGGCAATAATGAAGAAGAGATAGCGATAGCGTTGGGCAATGACAAGCAGCTAGTCAGCATGTGGATATTATTCCTCAAGCATAACCACTGGATAGAAGAGACAATGGGTGGATGGTCTATCACAGTTAAGGGTCAGAAGTGGTGCGGAGAGCGTAGATTCTACGCCGAGTTGAAGCTGAGATCTAACAGTAGTTAGTCGCAATCAAATGAAAGATGGAACCTCTAGAGTTGCAAGAGTATTGTATTTAAAAGGATAATAGTGTGGAGATGCTATAATGACTATGTCACAAGCCGAATCTTCTCCTGCTCTAACCAGGCTATTTCAGGGCGAAGTAATCAAGCTGCTTACAAGGAATAATGACTTGCTAAGTGGAATCGATGTCATATTGAAACAAAACCAAGTTTTACTATTCCAAATGAATGAGTATGTTGAGAAAATAGAGAGCAATAGCTATTAGTAGAACAGATTCTCATGAAATTTGAAAAGATTCGCTGTTGCGAAGTTTGTGGTATATTTCTTGTTTTCAATTCAGATGTAGGACCCCCAAAGAATGGTTGCACACTCGGAGTTCATTAGCGTTGACTTTGAGTCTAACAGCAGGATGTAGGACTTGCCTGCATTGGATGAGGATCATCTTTAGATCCATCTATTAGTTATTCGATGCACTTTTCGTGACACTGTCTGCAAATTCTTTTACGCCTTCAGTTACATTTGCTACTACAGTGTTGGTTCCAACCTTCTGTGCTCCATTCAAGATTCCAGAGTAGAATGCTCCGACTCCAAGCCCTATTACAGCCAAGACGACAACGGCTACTACAATCCATGTAAGTATTCCCATAGTTATACATACACAATCATGCTACAAATGTCAAGCGCCCAGAAACAACATTTTGAAGGGTTAGAAGTCTAACCCTAAGATGAAATCGAATTAAATGACCAAAAGCTGTCAACTGACCGGTCTGGTCGCTTCAGGTCCTACCTTGGCAGTCGGAATATCTATTTAGGGTTGCAGACTGGCAAATATCAGGGATTGGGCGCGGGTATAGATATTATTTACCAGCCTGCAGCTCGATCTGGCGAGACCAATACTGGTAATTGTCTGCAAAACTAATACGCTCATCCAGAATTTGAAGGGTGAGGTCTAAATGCTCACCAAAATTATAGAGATGGGCAAAAAGACCGGATTGAGTCTACACACCTGGAGCACACAATCACGAGGAGCAGTCACATTCGCTCTATTGGGCAACTAGATAAGGGAAGGCTGAGTTTTTCAGAATTTAACATATGAATGACTTTTACTAGTTAGTTAGAGAAAAAGAGTAATATTCAAATGCATGTTTGTTGCACCCATAACAGTATGGATTTATTTTGAATGGGGGCTTTGAACAAAGATTTAATGAAAGAGTGAGCGCCTGTGTTATAGGATTTCTTACAAAGAGGTTCAATTCCTATACTGTTCAAGCTATGGATTTGCATCTTAAAAGCCATGGTGCCAGCATTTTTCAGATCTGTGATAATCCAGGACTATTCAAAAAAGAGCTGTTTACAATGTTCAATGCCGGCTCAGAATCAATCGAATCTGAAATCATTGTAGAGATATTCAGAGATTTTGGATACAATACAGACGAAACTGACCTGGAAGCCGCTTTGTTGTTGTTGAAACAAGTGGCAAACGAAATGGAAAATGAAGGAATAAACTCCCTGTTACCATCACAGGACGATGATGATTATTCTAGCGGCAAAACCAAAGGCAGTGAATCAGGTAGTAGGAACAATAATCTTGGTGCTACTTTCCTGTTCAGCAAGAAAAGAAATCTAAAGCTATACAAATGCAAAAACTGTCCTGTTGTCTTTCTCTTCAGACAAGACATGGAAAACCACAAGAAGGAGAAACACCATCTAGATTTTGAAATTGAGACCTTCGTCTCCAAGTATGATGACTCCAGCAAGTGAATCATATTTATTATATATTTTTTATGTCCTCAGGAACCGGAGTCTAATTCTGATACAAATAAACAAAGACGATAATAATGATAAGTATACCCTGTGTCCTTTAATGCTGCTAACAATCTAGACTAGTCTGATGATATTATTTTGATCTCGCCGCTCTTGATCTTGTCGACAAAGGACTTGAAATTTGAACTCTCGGCTGTCACCTTACGGGGTAGGGAACCGCTAAGCAGCGTTTCTTCAATGACTGTTTCAAGCAGATTGCAGGAATACACGCCAAATAAATCTGTAATGGCATCATGGAATTTTTGTGGTTCGTCGTATACTATTTCCAGTCCTGCATTGTGCTTATCATTTAGGTAAAAAGTAAGCAGTGTCTTGAAATGTGGACCAGCCCTTTCTAGTGCTCTTTCAGTGGCAGACACTATTGTTTTTTTCATGACGTCCCCCCCTCGTCCGCGTTTTCAGAAGTCAACGACTATTCCTCTCTCCCCAATATCAAAAGATACTATCCGCTTGTCATGGGCCGAACCCCTAGTCTTGATGATCATTAACTCCCTGCCAGCCCTTTGCTTTGTTTCATAATAGCGCAGCAGGATAATATTGTCTGAAATGCTTGATGCCCCAAATGCGCTATCTTCGTGCATTGAGCCATGCAGTGATGTGAAAAACATGGTAATACCCTTTTCTTTGCCCAAAAGCTGTATATAGCGCAGAAGCTCCAAAAAGTCCATTTCGCTTAATGTATGCCGCATAGCCGTCACGCTATCGATGGCAAGAATGGACGGATTGTACCTACCAACGATGTCTTTGATTATCCTATAATAATGGAGTGGGCTTAATGCTTCAGGAACGATTGCTTCTAAAATAAAAGAGTCTCCAAGTTTTTCGAAATCCATTCCATAATTGGCTAACATTCTCCTTATCTGGCCAACCGGCTCCTCTAGTGATAGATATAGCGACTTCACACCTTCTTTTTGGCAATTGTGAATAAGGAACTGCAGACAGAGGGTACTTTTTCCCACTCCCCCGCCGCCTTCGATAAGGGTTACTGAGCCTTTGTATACTCCACCATAGAGCATTTTATCGAGCCCCGGGATACCGGTGCTCAGCTTTTCCGTTGGAACTGTTTCTATTAATGATCTCTTTGGCAAAACTACGATACCAATTCCACCATACTTCTCATCTATCAGATAATCACATGTTGATTGGTCTATTGCGGTGCCCCTCATCTTCATAATATTCATTTCCCTTCTTTCAGTAGCACCAACTGAGTGAGTTAGAGTTATCACTCCGTCTGCAACGAACTCTTCTATGCCAAATCCGATAGTTGTCTTGCCGAATGGAAGTTCGCCAATAATTATTGCTGTTATTCCATAGCTTTTTACTAGCCTGCCGACGATAGTGTGTATGAATGTCCTGACAGCATTTTGGTCAATGTTCTCCAGAATAGTGCTTATTGAGTCTATTACAAGCCTCTTTGCCTTGAATGAAATTACATTGCTGATAATAATCTCGAGAACTTTGGACATGACAGGCTCGCCCATGACAGCGAAGTCAATAAATTTGAAATTTCCTTCATCTTCCAACTTTGCCATTGACATGCCAAAGCGAGCCATGTTGTTAGTATAATCCAACTTGTTCTCTGCGAATGAGACGTACACCCCGCGCTCGCCTTTCAATGCGCCATTATAGAGGAACTGGGTTGAGAGGATTGTTTTTCCCGTTCCAGGGTTGCCCGATAAGAGGATAAGCGAGTGTTCAGGCAAGCCGCCTTCGAGCATGTTATCCAGCTCTGCTATCCCAAAGCCCATTCTGCCGACCAAGTTATGTGCATAGTCGGAGGCACATACAAATTAACCTTTCACTACGCGTAATCTTAACAAGAACCTCAGAATGGACTGAATTATCTTGGATGGGGCGGAGACGTACACAGTCAAATATTTGCATCTCTCTCGCTTTGCAGTTGTATCCAGTAACAGGACCGTCATTAGATTGGGCTTCAAGTAATCTTTGTACAAATATAATGCGCTGGGAACCGTTCCAGTGAGGGGAATAAAAGACCATCAATATCATAAGACATAGTCTAAAAGAGCAAATACCTTGATAATCAAGTTAGCCGTTATTTGATGAATTATTAATAACCCAAAACTTGCAGCGCATTTCAACGTGTAAAGCCATAGAAAGCTCATTGATCTAAAATCCTGGAGATCTATGTCTTTCGAGCCGTTTGGATATGTCGAATCAAGAATTGAGGTGATGCAATATATCCTGGTTTAATCCAATTTCTGTTTGTCTTTTTCCTTCTGATATCCTACCTTTAGATCTGTGTAGGAATCATCAAGCTTATTGAATAGTGCTTTTGCTCCGGCTCCCACCATATTGGTAGCACTCTCGGCATCCTTCTGCAGTTCGCTCTTCCTTTCTATTTTTAGTTCCTTTTTGATAGTCATTACAATGACCTATGAGCAAACTATCTACAAATGTCATGCGCCCAAAAACGACTAAAGAAGCGATAGGATGCTCACAAAGATCAAAGCAGCGGTCTAAAGGACCAAAAAGTGACTGCAATCAAGGAATTGGTTATCATGATTTTGCTCTAAAGTCTTTACCGCGGAGCCGCTATTGACATATCTTAATTCAATCTTTCCTGCGTATGCCAAGATGAGCATCGCATTACTCTAGGCAATAGTGTCGCCGGGCCATTCGATGTGTTCAGGGTAAAGTTGTCCCATGATCTCCTCTTCTGCAAAAATGTTCTTTTTGTTTGACTCAGGAAAGTTCTGAATTTTGCTTATTATTGGAGCCTCACTACGGCCCTTATCAAAGTCATTCTTGCTGGTAGGGATGTTCTGATGAAGCTATCGCAAGTTAATTAATTAGCGCGTTCCGTTCCAAGGACGTGAATAGTTTGCAATAATTTGATGTCGCTGCGACGATTGAGAAGAGTGTGTGATGTAAGGAACAATGTTTTCCAACGAAGATCAACTGATCTGGCAAAATCCTGAAGATGGAAGCAGGTAAAAGGCAGAGAAAGGGTTCAGGACCAATTGCCGTACCTTTGTTGTTATGGCTCCTTACAGCCTGTCCATTTGCTCATAGATTCCCATGAACCTTATCCCTTTCCGTGTGATTTTGAAGACTGCATTTTCTTTGTCATGGCCGATAAGACCGTTTTCAATCAAAATTGTCAAATATTCCTTAAGCTGTGCATACGAGAGAAATGCTTTGTACATGATCTTTGTCTTTGTAACGCCACCGCCATTCGCAATATCGTTAATGGGCATATTAATTAGACTCGACTGGTAAATGAAATGGATGCCAGCTGATCCCTTGCTATATGTGCCAAGCAAGATGTTTTTTACAAAAGGCAAGGGAACACACAAGGACTACCTTTCAAGTTTTGAGCTGGCTCTTCGAGACGCAAAGATTGCCGACCTCAACTTGGTCTCTGTTTCCAGCATAAAGCCGGCGCACTGCAAAATAGTTGGCGTAAAAGAAGGCAGAGGATGCCTCCATTCGGGCCAGATTGTATTTGCAGTTATGGCCCGGTCTGCCACAAACGAGCCCAACCGGCTTATTGCCGCATCAGTAGGGCTTGCCAGACCTGTTGATGACAACCAGTATGGCTACCTGTCTGAACATCATTCAACTGGTGAAACTGAACAAAAAGCTGGAGATTATGTGGAAGATATGGCGATCGAAATTCTTGCGACTAGTGTGGGACTGACTAACGACCCGAGCCTTACGTGGGATCAAAAAGAAGAACTGTGGAAGCTTTCAGGCAAGATCTACAAGACGCAGAATTTCACCCAGTCTGCGGAAGGGGATAAGGATGGCCTCTGGACTACCGTGGTAAGTGCAGCCGTTATGATCCTTTGATCTGCAAATTAATGGGCTTTCTTTCATGAATTAATTCCTCTAGTTCCAATCCAATTCGGCTTTGACTGTTGTGATTGGCTTCAATGTTTCTTCTGCGATCCCCCGTCCGTCCATCGTTAATACATACTACAGGTAAGTTTGGCGCGGCAGAAAAAGAGCATCCATTTGTCATGCTCTTTTTATTATCTCAATTGTTATCACACAAGCTCTGCCTTGTCTTTTACGGTTTGCTTGATGCTCTCAACACCCTGCTTTATTTTCGTTGCTGCTCGCGTTGATTCCTGTTTTACACTTTCAGCGCCCCCTCGTACTACTTTAGATGTTTGAGGAGCTGCTTCACCGATCTGATCGGCTGTATCTCTTACAGTTTGTATCGTGTCCTGTGCTGCCTTGCCACTTTCTTCTATAGAACGAGCTATTTCACCTGTAACACCACTTTCTTTCAGCTCTGTAGCTGTCTGGTGAATTTCTTTCGCAGTATCCCGCACAAGCAGAGCGAATAGTAACCAATACCCGGCGATTCAGTAATTAAGGCCCAACAGATACCTCTTCAGCGTCACTATCTTCTGGGCTTTCAGACTGTTTTCTTGCACCTACTGAGCATTATTTCGTTTCCCCACCGAACTTCTGGGGCGCTTATATTTCTAGTCGTATGACCTATAGAATAATGGAAAATAGTATGATATGGACTATTGTGTGGGCAGTGCTTGGCATAATAGTAATAGTATTACTCCTTAGGTTTCTCTTTGGCATACTCTAAAATAGCCAGTATGACTGGATGAAGGAATGTAAATGCCTGACAAATTCACTGAAAAACTACTTGAGATGGCAATGTCTGGCTATACTCCCAGATTAAAAGAGATATCCAAGCTGCGAGTAGATGAACTTGCTGCGGTAAAAGCCAAGTTAAGAACATGTCCCGAAGAAGTGGAAGCTTGGTTTGATGTGGAAATCGCAAAGGCTAGTAATATTGATGTCAGCGACATTTTGAAGAAAATGAAGATATAGTAGCCTTAGGAGAAAATATCAGAATTGCTGCCAATAAGAACCAAGATTACTACGAGGAATGGATTATGTTGCCAGGTAGGATTTGCTTCATAAAATGTAAAGGGGTAGCGCATAACAATTTGGCGCTTGATCTTGCCTACATCGGCCTCAGTCGAGCTCATTCGAATGAAAATTGAAACTGCTCAACTACCCCCCTTAGTGCCTTGAGGTTTAGCCCGCTAGCAAACGGGAAGAATAACCATCGGATAAAATCAAGTGATATCAGGCCATTCGTAATATAGAATCTCTAAATTCGTCAGTACGGGCGTATATGATCTCCATCATTTCGTTAAACTCTGACGAATTCATTTCTCTATGACGCATCTTAGCAAATTCGGGCATGCATAAAGCTGTCAGTGCTCCATGCGCTAACCCCACTAGGTAATCTGATTCCTTCTTAATGGAAAGCCTTCTTTGAATGCCATTACTTCTGAAGTGCCCCACAAATGCTGGAATAGTTGTCCTGATCGCTCTATCAATCGCGATTTCTAACTCACCTCGTGTAAGGCCATCGAGACTCATCACCGTTTTTCCCATGGCTAAATATATAATGATTTTGGGCTCGTATCAGCTTTATATATGAAGTAGGGTTTGTTAAGAAAAGTAAACATTTTGAAGTCGTTAACAAACGGCAGTTAATTTACAAAGCCCTTATCGAGCATATTGTTTAAATTTCTGTGCATCCGTTCATAGTATTATAGGCTGGAGGCATATGAGCGATACGAAGAGGTTGACTCCCCCTCAAATAAGGAAATTGTCAGATATTGACAAGAAGATACTGAAGATTCTCCTCAACCCTCCTAACGGTAGGCCTTCATCCCATGCAATGGCAGCAAAACTTGGGATTCCTAGGACGACTGTGCAGCGAAGGCGCAATTACCTAGAAAAGCATTTTCTTGAATTTGCATACGCTCTGAAGCTGAAAGATTTAGGATACAGGCGCGTGGATTTGCTAATCTATACAGGAGGCGGTAACACCAATGCGATAGCACAAAAATTGCTGGATCGTGATGAAGTAGTCTATGTAGGAAAAAGCATTGGGGAACACACAATCGACCTCCGGGCTGAAGTAATCATCAAGGATAACTCACAGTTGCTTGACCTGATGGAAGAAGTGAAGGGTATGTCTAGCGTCAGAGATGTCATATGGAGCGAGATCGTACAGATTGTGGGGAGAAAAAGGTCTGTACCAACTTCTATCATTGACAAATTATGACGACTCTGGTCTGATCGGCAATTTGTAAGGCGAATGGCAGAACGCAATTGATGTCAGCACGCCCATTCTGGTCTTTTAGACCATTACGATGTTTCAATGCAGGCTTTTGGTGTAATCGACCATTAGTTCGAGAGCGTATCATATGTATACCTACATCGCATACTATTTGTGATCATCATTTTGCAGGTAAATCCTATAGAGCTCGTTGGATTGCAAGAAGCTGTATACGTATCGCGATGTCTAACCGAAGGTCAAAGGACAAAGGAAATAGAAGCTGCATTCAGAGGGGACCAGCAGCTAGTTGACATGTGGATATTGTTTCTCAAACATAATCACTGGATAGAATGTTCAAACGGAAGATGGTCACTTACGGCAAGGGGACGAGCACGGGCCGGTCAAGATGATACAAATGGCGACAATTGAAGCGCACGAATCACTAAGAACCTGTTCAAGATGCGGCTATTCTAGTTTTGGCATAATAACGCCGCTATCAGATGATGAACCCATGCAATTGATATGTAGGTATTGCAGTTTGAGAGAGCCGGTAGTAGGTAATTAGAACCGCCCAATTCTATTGCAATGTCAAATCTGTGAAATATTTCTTAGGTGGCTTGGCTTATGGCGTCGCTGTTGCGGCTATAGGTTGAGGTCGAAACCCCGCAAACTCAAGTATAGAGCAAAGCTGCGAGCAAGAGCAGCGAAGGAACTACAATTGCCCGTCATATCGAGGAATATTCAGATAGCATCAAAGTGATGATCGTCTTACATTTAACGTCACATGCCAGGGAAACAGAGTTTATTGGGCTCAACTGTCAAGATAGCCGACGATCGAAAGGACATATCCTAGCGCTCCTTATATAGCTGAGCCACGTATATAATAGTAGTAATACGTAAAAACCGAGAAGTTGGTTCTTCTAATTCTTCATCCTCCATCATACTAATGCAAACTTCAATAATGTCATGCATTTGTTGTAACGGCCAGCTGATTACAGACTTGGAATGTGGCGAAATAGCATGTCCCAAGTGCGGCCTGGTATCATCGGATAGAGTCCAGGAAAGCCGCGCAGAATGGCGAACATTCGATTCAGAAGGTAACGATAGGTCAAGGGTAGGATCTCCCACTTCACTTGCCTATCATGATATGGGCCTAGCAACAGTGATCGGAAAAGAAAATAAAGATTCCAGCGGGCGTCAGTTAGATGGGTCGATGAATTCAAGGATTCAGAGGTTAAGAACTTGGGATTTTAGATCGCAAGCACGTTCACCTGCACGTAGGAATCTTATTCATGCCTTCACCGAACTCGGAAGACTGAAGGACAAACTCGGGCTATCTGATGCCATAATGGAAAAGTCCGCATATGTCTACAGGAAGGCTCAGGAAAAAGGATTGGTAAGGGGAAGGTCTACGTCCTCCATTTTGGCTGCTGCCATATACGCTGCATGCAGAGAAATGGAAGCCTCAAGAACATTAAAAGATGTAGCTAACGCGACTAACGTTAAGCGTAAGGCCATTTCGCGCAGTTACCGAATTCTTGTCTTAGAACTTGATATTAAAGTGCCTTTGGTCGATCCAATAAAGTGCATCGCCAAGATAGCAAATAAGGCAAAGTTGAGCGAAAAGACGAAACGGATGGCAATTAGCACTATGAATGATCTTATACGGAAGGAAATTTCTGCAGGCAAGCTTCCAATGGGCCTAGCAGCGACAGTCCTTTACATATCTTGCTTAGCCAATCGCGAAAGGAAAACTCAGAAAGATATTGCAGATGCAGCGGGGGTAACAGAAGTAACAATGAGAAATAGATTCAAAGACCTGAAAACGAGGCTTGCATTGAATTGAATTGGAGAATTGCTGTCATAAATGACTAATGATAGCAAGAAACCTTAGATACTACAGCTGCACTATACAGAGTGAGCCGCGATGATGTTGTTATCCCTAGCTGATGGTCAAGCATGATGCTATACGAGGGATGATCTAACTCTGAGCGGCAAAAAAATTCGATTGCAAAATCGGTACTCAGTTTACCGAGAGCCTACTTCCATTTCCAGCTAACCGCTACGACTGTCTTGCTTCGTGCG
>JBMCYV010000048.1:0-12422 GCA_049199595.1 Candidatus Nitrosomirales archaeon | reverse complement strand
TTAAAAGCTTTTACTACGCCACAGGTAGCTAGTGAGATTCTTGATCCTGTTGTTAGTACAGGGGCAAAAGTTGCCGATGCTGTTAAGGATTTACCACCTAGTCAAACGGTAATGATTGGATCTCAACTATCTAAGGAACTGGTGAAACTTGCAGAGAGTGCCGGAGCATCCAGTAGAGAAGCCAAAACAGCAAAAGCATTTATTGATGATCTATTCAACCCTGTTCGCGATAAACTCCATAGCACTATTGAGCAAGAAGCGCGTAATCTTGTGCGCCAGTCTAGTACCGGCATCATTGATTCTCCGACATTACATAAAATCTCGAAAGAAACTTACGAAGCTCTAGGAGCCAATCCTAAAGTTCTTGGTAGGGAATTACAACAAACTAAAGTTGTTGAAGGCATCATGACTAAGTTTGCTACTTGGTGGGGTGCCAAAGATATCAAGCCTTTCTCAAGAGAATACATTGATACAGCTAGAAATGTTGCTGCCGCCTTTGCAGAAACTATAACACCTTTAGTTAGAGCTACTAAACCTTCTGAAAGATTTGCAGCCTTCACCGTAGCACAAGGTAAAAGAGCTGCAAGTTCTCCAAAAGAAGAGCAATTAGCAAATCAATTTAAATATTTAGTTGAAAGATTGATGGGAACTCATGGAATTAAAGAAAATGCAGAAGCAGTTGTCTTACGTTCTGGTACTATTCTTAAAGAACTTAATGAACAATTACCCAAAAATCTCAAACTTATTGATAAAAAGGGCACCGATGTGCTCGGAAGAGAATTTGATTACACAAATGGGCAATGGATGCATTCATGGAAAGAATGGGATGTTAAAGAACCAGCAGAAGCTTTATATCAATTAACTAGATCACTACAATTAGTTACTCGTAAAAATGCAATGTGGGATGATGCAGCTATTCGTTGGGGAATGCCAATGAAAGGTGCAGAATTTCAACATCAAGCTACAGGAATTGAAAGGTTGAAGGGAACTTATTTTCCTGAACAGATTGCTAACCAGTTAGTTAATCTACAACGTCATCTTGAACGAGATGTTTTCAAAGTTCCACATAAGTCTGTTGAGTTATTTGATAAAGTTCAGAGAATGTGGAAGACTGGTGTTACAATTTATTCTCCAGCACATCATATTAGAAACTTGAATGGAGATATTTATCTTGCAGCTCTTGACGGAGTAGTGAGTCCTAAACCTTATGCAATTGCTACCAAAGTTCTTCATGCTTATCCTACGCGATACAAAGACCTTGAATCTGTGTTTAATATTATGGATCCAAACCTCAGAGAAACAGCTCTCCGTGCTCGTCCTGGAAATGTCGTTTTAGAAACACGTCATGGAGATAAATTAACTGCGGAACAAGTTTATCAAGCTGCTGAAAGTCAAGGACTTTTTATTAGAGCGATGCATGTTGAAGATTTAATGGGAGATTCCTCACCTGCATTTGGAACTCTTGGTGCTAAGGTACAGCCTTTTGGTGGTAGAGTTTATGGAGTTGCTACTAGAGTGTCTGAATTAAGAGACCATTGGGTTAGACTAGCTCATTTTGTAGATATCTTATCGAAATCAAATCAACCATTAAGAGTTGCTATTGAACAGGCATCTCGAAGAGTTAAGAAATTCCATCCAGATGGCATGGATATGACAGGTTTTGAACAGAACATTTTACGTAGATTAATTCCTTTCTATTCATGGATGAGAAAAGCCACACCGCTGATTATTGAGGGAGCAGTTATGCGACCTCAAATTACCTTAGTGTTTCCTAAGGCTATGGCTAATTTACAAGCTGCTACTGGAATTGAATCACAAGGTCCTGGAAATCCATTTCCTATGGATCAAATGTTTCCGGATTGGCTTAAAGAAAAAGGAATTGGTCCAATTCTACAACCAGGAAGCGGCCTTGGTCGAGATGAAACTTGGCGTGGGGAAGCTCCAGGTTACACTATTATTAACCCTTCTAATCCTTTCTTAGATCAGGCACAACAAATTGGTTCTCCAGTAAAGACAGCTTTAAGTTCCTTAAGTCCTGCTGCCCGTATTCCTATTGAATTACTAACTAAACAGACTTCTCTTGGAATTCCTTTGGAGAATGTTGAAGGTGGAACTCCTGGATACTTAGCTCAACAAATTCCTGCTGTAGGAATCGGAGCACGCCTTACAGGAATGACAAGAGATAATGAACCATATAATCCTGAACAACTAATTAACTGGTTAACAGCTGCTGGTGTTACTGGTACAGGACCATATCAACCACAAGCTCAAACAGAGATTCGACAGCTATTAACTCAGATGGCAAAGAAGAATAGGGGTGACTACAGATAAATCATGGCACTTATAGATGATTTAAATGCGATAGCCCCTGTGGCGGGCGTTCCTCCTAATACTCAAAATACTTCATGGGTTAAAGAATTAATTGATAAACGATATCAGCCACAGACAGAGCGTCTTAAACGTAGTCCTATGGGTTTTGATTTTAAAAGAGAACCTTTTGATCCAAGTTCTTACTATAAACAACTAGGTCAATTTAGAGATATCTCTCGTGCAGCTACTAGCGTTTCTCAGCAAATAGCAACTAACAGAGAAAATGCACAACGTCAGGCTGAATTTGAAGCAGCTAGAAATGCAGCAAGTAAAGCAGCTGGTGGAGTTAACGCTAATTTTACATATTCTAATACTAATGACAATTATAGCGGAAAAGCTAGTGGAATATCTTCGTCAATTATTAGATCAGGTATGAAACAGCTTGGTAAACCTTATGTTTTTGGTGCAGAAGGTCCTGGAACATTTGACTGTTCTGGACTTATGCAGTACATTTTTGGAAATAATGGAGTTAGATTACCTAGAACTGCTGCTCAACAACAAAGAGTTGCAAAACGTGTTAATAATCCGCAGCCAGGTGACCTTGTATTTTATGGATATCCAGCACATCATGTAGCACTTTATTTAGGAAATGGTAAAATGCTTGCAGCGCCGCATTCTGGTGCTGTTGTACGTGTTCAACCTGTTTATGGTAGTCCGACATATGGTAGAGTATAGAATGGAAGAAACACGGGGAGATGTTCGTCCAATACCCGATCCTACAGAACTGACTAGTAAGGCTGTAGATAAAGCTGTTCAAGTATCTAGGGACTATACTAAGCAAGAAATAGATCATCTTAAAGAATTAATGATTTCACAATTTAAAACAATAGAGACTTGGAGGATAGAACAAAAAGAAGATACTAAGAATGAAGTAAATGCAGCTTTGACGGCTGCAAAAGAAGCTGTAAAAGAGCAAACAAGTGCTTCACAACTTGCAACAAATAAAAGTGAAACTAATATGATGGATCAACTTAAACAACTTAATGCTACAATAGATACGGCTAATGATGCTCTTCGTAGGGAACTACAGGTATTGACAGCCAGGGTAGGACGTATTGAAAATCTCAAACAGGGTGGACAGGATCTTATTGCACGTGGTTTAGCAGTGATATTTGGAATAGCAGCTCTAGTTACTATACTTTTATACGTGCAGAAAAGATAGTAACATGAATATGCGGAGTTATAGTGGGTTTAAGTGAATTGGGAAAACAGATTAAAAAGTTGGATATTGCTATTGGCTGGTTTAGCAGGAATGGCATATCAACAGTTAACACACAACGTGAATCTCGTTCTCCTACTAGTTTTTACGGCTATGACAGGTGTACCAGGTCTTGCCAATATTATTTCACTTATAAAGAATTCGCCGATCGTATTGCAATCATATTCATCTCAGCCGGAACCTTTGGAGCAGGACTCGGGCAATGTCTCGCAAGGTTTATCGGGGGATAAGAAATGACCGATAAACCAAAACACTTACAGCCTACGTTTATAATGGTTCCACGAAAACTGATAATAGCTTGGATTACTACTTTTTTGGTTACAATGATAGGAGTAACACTATCTGCTCAATGGGCAAATTATGTAGATAGGCGGAGTAATCAACGTTGGTGTGGTATTATTACGATATTGGATGATGCAAATAAAAGTAATCCACCAAAAACTGAAATTCAAAAGAAACTTGCTACTAAATTTCATGAAAAACGGAAAGAATTTAGATGCGAATAAAAAGAAGACCCCATGGCTACTTCCCTAAGCCATGGGGTCTTTCTCTGTCTACTGTGAAATTAAGTTAAAAAGACGATTAAAATCTTCAACTAAGTACCAACACTTCTGTCCAGAAGTTACATACTCAACACGAACATATTTCTTATTCTTTTTTAAAACATAAACTTGTCGTTTGGATTTAATATTTTCATATATTCTATAGTTCATTCTGGAACTTTTATACCTAAACATCGTAAATCTTCTTTAATATCGTCTAATGTATCTCCAACTAAAATAGTAAAATTAATATTTGGAATACCTATTTCTTCACCTTTAAATAAGATGGGTTTATTATCTTTTAAACGTCTAATACTTTCAGCATCTAATCCTAGTACTATAAGTTCTCGTGTACCCATACGTACTCGTCCTTTAATCATTTCTTAATTAAACTCCTTATATCAATACGTCCAGTTTTAATTCCCCAATATATAAAATGAGCATGTGCATCTACTTGATGATTCATCTTATTACTTTTAGGTAAGGGTTCTTGTCCTAACCATTTATATGCTGTAGATTTAATGCTGGCTGGTTGTTTAATAAGTTCAACTTCATTAGTTTTCGCCCATGTTTCTATTCTTCCAATTACTCTAGGAGTTTCAAGACTGGAATAAATGTGATCTTTTGCTTTATTTGGATAAACCTTATAATCCTCTATAATGCACTTTTTAACCTTTTTAAACTGATGCATAAATAGAATCATATCATCTGCATGAATTGTTAACATAAATAATAAGTAATATTTGTTATCGTAGCCACATACGCCGTTAGATTTACCAGGATCTATTCCTAAATATTCTACTGGATTTATGTCAGCATTTACAATTTCTTCAAGTCTTACAAGGTATTCTTTAGTCACTCTTTCACCCGGTACGATGCTAACTGTCATTTAGGTATCCTATGTTGGCAATCGCAATGCGTACCACCTAAACAGTCTTTATGATTCTTATCCCTACACGGCTGACAGATAAAGTTCATTTATCCTCATAATTCTATAATAGCTACAGGAAGCCGTCGCCGCCTTGATTGTCTCATACCTATTTTAATTTCTATACACATAAAGAATAATTCCATAAAGAGGTCTTCACATCCTGGACTAGGATTTTTACAGCGTTCTCTATGGTAAGCTAAAGCATTATTAACAACGGTACTATTTGTTTCCTTTACGAGATCAAGTTGAGAATTAACAAACTTCTCAAACTCTTCTGGTGTTTCTTCTTTTGCTTCTTCTTTTATTGCTTCTGTTGTTTCTTCTTTAGAACTCAATTCAACTGCGCTCCTTCAACTGTCATATCTACCTCGAACTTTACCCCAAATTGATTATTTTCAGGTACATCCTCCAACGTCCTCTTAATACGGTCGATATCACAATTATCATCATCTTCGATTGTGATGGAATCGTGTACCTGAAGGACAATCGGTTCATCCCTAAGCGCAAGCATACGCCTTTTGATAATTTCAAAAGCACCACCTTGAATAATTGCATTAAAAGCCTTATGCGCTTCACCTTTACTTAAGTGCCGACGACGTCCAGTCCAATAATCAATATATCCATCATTCTTAGCAAGCTGAGTAGCTTTCTCTGAAATTTGTCTAAATCCAGGCCAAGTACCATGATACTCATCATAGAATTCATCTGACTCATATCTAGGCATTCCAAGAACTAGTGCTACTTTTGCTCTACCAGCACCATAAAGAGTAGAATAAACAAATGTTTTAATCTGATGTCTAGGACGACCTAATCTAAGGGACATCTCCGTAAAGATATCCGCACCCGAATTGAAGATTTCAATCAATTCTTTTTCTTTAGCATATGCAGCAGCAAGTCTAAATTCAACCTGTTTAAAGTCAAAAGTTCTAAGTTTAGTTCTACCAGAAAGATTACGTTTTAGGTTTTGTTTTCGCCACAGGTCTAGGAAGAGATGTTCTTCTCTAGGAATAAAGGCTTTCTTAACATCCCCATTCCAAGGCTTTACACTTTCTCTAGGTATTTGCTGCAAATTCGGCTTTTCACAACTAAGTCGACAAGTTCTAGTACCATGTACTTTGTAATTAGGATGTAGAATCTCATTCTCATCCATTAAATCAAGATATGCTTGGAAATTAGAGCTTACTGTTTTCTGCCAGCCTCTGTAGGTTAGTACTTTTTGAGCTGTTTCGTCCCCTGTGGCATCTAAGTATAATTCATACTCTTCAAGTGCTTCTTTATCAAACGACGGAGCACCGTTCGGCGTCCTCTTAAGTACAGGTAAGCTGAGATCGTCAAGAAGATACTTTCCCAATTGTTGAGGCGATCCGGGATTCCAGCCCAATCCGCTTTTAATTGTGTTAAGTATTCTAGTTCCCTCAATAACTTTTTTTCTAGAAAATGCTGAATCAATTTTAGTACCACGTTCTTTAATCCTCGCAATCAATCGTATGAAGTCACTTTCAGTCTCCCAGAGAGTTTGAGTCATGGTAATGTTATACCTGTAGCAGAGATGATAAGACCACAAACATTACAGCGAAAATAATAAGCTTCTACTTTTGTACGATGTCTATTGTCATACGCTACATTACGATATAAATACATTCTAAGAAATCTGCCATATAGTGCAGAATTAACTTTATCTAAATCTTCTGTAATAGGTTCATCATTTTCATCACGAGGAGTGGCTTCATATACTGAATTAATTAATTGATTATGAAGTCTATGAGCTGGATGCTGAGGTTCTTCATTATTAGGACATAGAGGTAAATCGTTAGGATTAATATCAAGTATCATAATTTAGTAACCTCAATATCTACATCAGTACGACTCTTAAATGCTTCTAGCTCTATATCTTTAGATACGTCATCTTTATGTACTGTTTCAATAGCTATTTCGCCAGGTACTTTAGGCCATTTAACAGTATCGTTATAAGTAGCTGTAATTCTCCAAACCCAACCTTGTTGTCTTAACATTTCTTCTCTAATTCCCATTATATCATTCCATATAATTCATCACTTAGAGTACCATTAAGCCGATGAGCTTCTTGTAATTCTTCATATACTTTTATAAGTTCATCATTTACTTCTTTAAGTTTGGAAGCTATCCACATTTGAGTAGCTAAAACTAATGGAGGTGATGTTAATACAGAATGAGTTTTTCCTTCTATTTCTGTTTTAAGTACTTCGATGCAACAACTTAGTCTAAGTTCTTCTTCTTTACTTAACATCATTATCCAATCTCTTTCCTGTATCTCTTTCTTCATTTTCTAATTCATTTTGTGTAAAGTGGTGATGATCTAAGGGATCGTGGTGGTGGAGATTATTAAAATCAATAGAGCGACGGTCATGCATGTGTTTATGTTCTATAAAGGTACCTGTGGCTAAATTGAAATGCTCATGTAACTCATTACCATCACAGGCCATTAATTCTCCTTTTTCATGTTATTAATATAAAAAGCTGTTTTCCATGGTGGTGAACTACTTGCACACATTGCAGTCATATAATCGATATGTTCATCAATCCACTTTTTGGCTTCTTTAAATTCCCAACTAAAATCCTTAACTAAGGATTTTGTTACAGCCATTTTAAAGTACCATTTAAGCATCAAACCTCTTTTTCATAAGTTAATTCAACGTCCTGAGCAGGTCTGTACCGAGCCTCCTCTCAGACCCTACCAGGAACACCTAGGACCATGTGATCTTGGCGGAGCAGCTGAATGCGGGGCACTTCTGGTGTGGATCTTGAGGACTGAGCTGACCAGGTGACCAGGTGACCATGATATATCACAATTCTTACTTAAATTACTCATTTTTAATCGCTTTAATTTCTCCACATCTTGAACAAAAATAAACATCTTCAAGTAAGCCTATACACCATTTATGATTTCCTAATATCCAACACCAAAATCTATTCATTAATTCCTTCTAGGTCGCTTGGGTTCTGCTGGAGGAACAAACTTTGGTCCTGGAGCAGGTTCTACTTTTGGTTTCTGACCAGGTTGCTTTGCAGGTGTAATTTTCCTACGCTCTTTTCCTGGTTCATCCTTCTTTTTGCCGAACATCTTCTTTCTCCTTTTCAGCCATTTTTAAACATCTCTTACATGGACGTCGAGCATCAAGACCTTTTTTATCATATTGCCATTGTTCTTTAGGACTAGCATACCAGACGATACTAACACCACACGCAGTCACGGTTCTAGAAGGAGCATAGAAATAGTGTTTTACTTTTTTGGATTCTATGTATTTCCAGGTCATAGTACCTCCCTTTCAATGGAGAGACCAGTCTCCCAGCCTCTCCCTTTTTAGTTACTCACTTGAAGGAAATCTTTTAGGATCATTTTTTAGACTAGTAAGTCTTTGTTGCTTTCTAATTTCTTCTGTAGCTCGTTTAACTGCTTCATCTACAGCTTCTTGAACACTAGCAGGTGACCAGACTTTTCTTCGAATTAAGAAAGCACTAATAATAGGTAACAAAAATGCAGCAACAACAATGATGTACCTAAGTGTACTTTCAGGAATGTCTGGAAAAAAATATTGAACTATAGCTATAAGACCAATTACAGTAGAAATAGAGATTCCAGCTTTTACGCTTGGCTCTCTAGCCGACGCAGTTGTAGTGTCGATTTCTCCTAATTGAAAAAGGAGTTCCTTGCCCTTATTAGGCATACTCATAGCGAAATCTTTCCATTAATAGTACCAGTAAGATTGAGTCCATCGAGAGGAATATGTGATGTAAGCCAATTATTTACTAGCTCTTTAAGTTGTTCTTCATTCAATGCAGGAGGAATATCTGGAATAGGATTAGAAACTCTTGCTAGTGCTGAATGATAACGTACTGCAAGCCAGCTAGGGAGTGATTCTCCAGTAAATTCTGGATGGGCACCTTGTTTATGTACAAAATCAGCGAAAGCAGCTGCTGTAGAACTTCCATAATTTCCGTCAATTACTAATTTAGGAGCTGCTGGTGAAACTGTTTCTCGTACTGCATTATGTACATATTGCCAATATTTAACTTGCTCTCCTGTATCACCCTTTTTAACAAGCATGGATTGTACCTTCCAATCTACTAAACTATCCCCTGCCCAAACGGAGAGAATAGGTGAAAGCATATTCCAAACATTAACAAAAGTTGTAAAAGCGCTTGTATGTCCATGCCACAGATGGGTTAAATTAGCAGAACTTCTTCTCCAGGGACCATCAATAGTATTCTTAATCATTCCAAATACAGTTTTATTGTCTAATGTTCCATAAAACTCTCTAACAGCAGCTAAACGATCATCCGCCGGATCTTCGGCAGACCTTTTCATATTACGAGTCCATTTAACCATCTCAGAATCAGACATCGTAAGATCAATAGCACGCGCTTTGGTTTTGGGATCTTGTAAATCTAAGGGTAACTTAATAGAATAGTTATCAGGCCACTTTTTCTGGTTAGCAATTACAGTATTGTGGTAACCTGGTTTATCCGCATAAATACCACTTAATTTCCATCCAGGATTTGGACGATCGGTCCAGAGTTTCCACATTTCATCCGTGATAAAAGCGGGATTAGGGTTAGTCATTAGATATCATCTCTAGGGACAGATACGATGTTGTTTCGGTCCAACCAATCTTCAAAAATTACTTGACCCTGTGTAGAATCATCCCTATAGAGATTAAATCCTTCTTTATTAAGAGTAAGAGTATGGGAAGGTGATCTCAGTTCATAAGTATCAAAATCAAGTTGTCGACACTCTACTTCAAGAAGAGCATTTATCATATGCCAAGGTGTAGGAAATCCTTCTTCCTGTACTACAACATCAGATTCTTCTACATCAGGAATTACACCTTCTGGCATTTCAGGAAATTGTTCATTACTATCTAGTGGCATGTTAGATCCTCCTTATATTGGGATCACTATCTCTTTCCATAACTTCGTTAGATTCTGCCTTATACCTATCTCTATCCCCTAATGGAATAAACCCTATACCTTCTTCATGTCTGCCCTGTGGCTGATAAGGATTTCCTGTTAATTCTCCTAAAAATGCATGTTGTGTAGATTCCATTTTTAAATTATTAACTCCCTACTGGTTCTACCGAATCTCCTCTTTTCTTACGTACATTATCAGGATGTCTATGTCTGCCCACGGCATCCTTCTGTTTAACTATCAAATAAAGGACAGGCCAACCGTACCTTATACCATCATCTGTATCTATAGAAAAATTACCTTCCATATCTAAAGATAAAAGCTTACCAGTAATAGTAATTAATGGTTTATCATCTAGTACAATAGTAACCTGCTTTTCAATATACTTTATCATTTCAGTCCATAAAAAGACTTTTAACTCCATAATGGTCCAAACTGCTCTTCATACTTAGGAAGTAATGTTAGAAATAACTCCATAGTAATTAAAGCATCATTATCACCATATGCATTTACTAATTCAAAAGGAACATAGTACCATCCCATCGTTTTAATGATAGAAGCCATGAGAGGATGCATTTGTTTACCCTCTCCGCCACAGTGATATTTGTGCATATAGTCGAGGCTTTTAGACATCACATTCTCATCAACCATATGACCCATAATCATAGTACATACAAAAGGCAAATCAAAAAGATAAGGAAGGGCAATAAGATCGTGAGCAGCGTTATGCATAACCCGATAAGGAACCGTTTTAAGAGTGTACTTAATAAGATTCCTAATTTCTTCATCTACATTAACATCCTCCCTGTGGCCAAGAGGAAAATACATAGATTGTAATAAAGGATTAGCTATAGAAAGACCTAAAAGACCTTGCTCAACATAACCTTCAGTATCAACTGAAAGATATTTAAAGTTCAAACATGTGGTTAAGAGACTTACCATCTGGCTCTTTGTTGCCAGTGGTTTCCCCTCGCTCAATGTTAGATGTTGGGGGAGTGGTAGTACTAACTGATCCGACAAGCTTAAACCCCCTATCTGGAGTCCGTTCTATATCAAACTCTTTATATCCTAATGACATGCGTGTTTTATCAAATTTTATATGTAGTCTTGGTGATCCTGATTTTTGTGATAATATGATAACAGTTTGTGCATTAGCTGTAATATAACCTGAACCAAAAGAGTCATCGCCGCTTAAATCCTTTCTATCTTCTCCTATGCCTGGCTTACGTGGATGATGAATAAATATATATCCACATTTACGAGCTTTACGAACATCTTCATTTAGGAAGCTATTCAAACGTTTGACAGCATCATCATCTTTCACGTTTCCGTACATAGAGAGACTTAAAGAATCAATAATAATCAATTCAATCTTATGCATATCAATGTATTTAAGAATCTCAATTTGTTGATCTGGAGTATCAAAAGGATATGCATGTCCAATAGGCCAAATATGAAACCAATCTTGGAGTTCTTTTTGTTCCTCTTCTGAGAGAGTCATATCGTTAAAAAACTCTTTAAGTTCATCATGTTGCATTTCAAGAGAGACAAACATAGTTCGTTGTCTAGTAACAATTTTCCAATTTAGGAAGTACTCTCTTCCCAAGGAAAGAGCCATAGCAAGTCTCAAAGAAAATGTACTTTTACCGATTCCTGGTTTACCGAAAATAACCATAGAACCAGCCACAGGGAGCAAGCCTTCGATAGCCCATTTTAATATGATATTCGTTTTCATGAAATCATGAAAACGATAGACTTCTGTAGATCCTTGAACAATTTCAGCTGTTATAGCTTTCTTACTCCGAGCATGGGAAATGCAAGCTTTAATTTGTTTATCTCTATCAGTACGTCCTACATATTTTCCCCAAGCACGGTCACGTTCTTCAATTAAAACATAAGCTTCTTCATTGCTACATCCTGCTTCGATTGCATCGAAAGCTATTCTGGCTAAAGCTGATGATCTCTTCCCTACAGGAACATCTTTAAATAGTAAATCTAGTGTATCAAATTTCCATTTATACTTTGCTAGGATTTCATCTCTTCCTGGAAGATTTCCCAGTTTAATGTCAATTTTGGTACCAGCGGGAGGAATAGGAATCCACAAAAACTTATCAACTGGATATATATTATCATTTTTGTCGAGAAGGGTAACTGGTTTATTTCTTTTATGATTCCAAGTATCGACAGGTCTGAGAACATTTTGATAATCCCATACGCTTAAATCAGCACCATAATGATAAGCAATTCTTCTAGTTAAATCTTCAATAAGAATTTTATCTGTTACGAACTTATCGAGTCTCCAATACCAATGTTCATGTCCTTCTTGAGAGGACATAACACGCATCGTTGGTTTGATGGCATCACTAGGGATCGAACCATCAAACTCTGACCAGAGGTAATTAGTACCTTTAAATG
>JBMCYV010000047.1:0-13429 GCA_049199595.1 Candidatus Nitrosomirales archaeon | reverse complement strand
TACACAATATACAGTATGCGTGTCTAATTATAAGAATTATCTCTTCGATCACTGGGATAATGGTAGTACAAACAGTTGTACGACAGTTACACCCACACAGAATACCGTACTAACTGCTGATTACAAACGATAAAGATTCTATATTTTTTGCAATTAGTATCAGTCTATCACTTTCACATAATGTGCTAGATCGTTAGCACTGTATACCGATTCTAGCTGCTCTCTCGTTATGAAGACATAACCTGCCTCAAACTGGGGGTAAGCTTCTCTGCAAGAAAATAGAGTCAGTACCATACCCTTATGATCTATTCTGAAAGCCTGACAGGGCTCGTGGCTTCTGACAATAACTCTCGTTCCAGAAATCAGCAACCATTTGTTAGATATCTTTAGTCCAAAATGTCTACCAAACTTTCTTCTTGATTTTTCCCAGCTCTCTCCATTCTTTATGTGTAGGCGTGGGTCATTCCACAACAATTCTTCCAACACTATGCTGTTCTTGTTGTCAGCAGCAGCCTCAATTGACCGTTTATAGTCACTCTTCCTGATTTGAGTAGGTGGTCCTGCATGAACTAAAAACAGATTATTTTGTATTATAGTAACCAATGGAAGTAACTCGAAGAATTTTAATATTTTCTTATAAATTATCTCTCCTGAATCCTGTCCGAATCGTTCTACAATCTTAAGAGGCAGGTCATGTGATGCAAACGGAAATTCCGTTGGGGCTTCGTGGTTTCCACGCATCAATATGACAGAATTAGGATATTGCTGTTTAAGATAGCATATAGCGTACAAAACACCAATTGAATCACTGCCCCTATCGCCATAATCTCCTAAGAAAATAACTTTATTATAGGGATTCGAAAGGAAGGTTTCATATTCGATATAATCAAGAATCTTGCGGAGCGCTCCAATGTCACCATGAAGATCTCCAATGATTGCCAGCGCTTTCGGTATTTGCAGTTCAACAAGCCCCGACTTAATCTTTCCGCCTCTGATACAACATGTTTGCCTTTCGTTTTGTAAGATACTAATTGTGCCCTCTATTACATCTATGAAATTCTGGGCGTTTATCTCAACGGAAAATTGTTGTAAATTGCTATGCGAGAACGACCACCTGTTCTGCCAGATCTAGATCGCTCGTTTCTGTCTCTGTACTTACTGGATGAATGGTTAATTTCTGCTCTTCAATACCGTTTGAATCTGTAGGCTTCATGATTTCCATTAGCTTAGCTATCTCCAAACATCGCTTGCGAATAGTACCTGTGTTGAGATTTGTCGCGTT
This sequence comes from Candidatus Nitrosomirales archaeon, assembly GCA_049199595.1. Taxonomy (GTDB): domain Archaea; phylum Thermoproteota; class Nitrososphaeria; order Nitrososphaerales; family UBA213; genus JBMCYV01. The sequence continues at coordinate 12,147 of JBMCYV010000047.1, read as the reverse complement.
GGCAATGCGCAACTGCGTTATACCTGATCCATTATGTTCAGACGCTAGATAAATTGCAGCAGCGGCCAATGATACTGGTCTTTTGCCCGCCAACGTTTCATGATCTTGTACCAACTCTAGAATCTCGAGTGCCTTCCGTTCCACATGTGTACTCAATCCTATGGACTTGGCTGTGCGGGATACGTATACCGAAGGAGACGGTAAACTAACATTCATCTGCAGTTCTCTTATCAAGAGCTTGCAATAATACCCAATGGTTTTTTTCTTCAGATTTCCTGTTAGCTCTTGAAGCTGACCAATTGAACATGGGACATCCATATTTCTACAAGCAACATAAATTGCGGCAGCGACAAAACCGTTAATAGATCTGCCTCTGATTAAACTCTTTTTAAAAGCCTTCGTATAGATATACCATGCTCTTTCTGCAACCGCGGTACCAACGCCAAGTGATTCAAGAATCCGACGGAGCTCCCATCTGGCTTTTGTTAAATTCCTAGTTTTCGAATTATTGAAAAATATGACGTTGTTCAGCTTTCTAATCTTATTTATTTCGTAGGTTTCACCGATTTGTGTTCCATTAGCATCTACGTTAGACTGATCAATTGAAGTGGAAAGATCAAGCTCATGCATTATCGAAGAGCTCGCGATACGTTCTGTGCCTGTTGATACCGAATATGATTTAGAATTCAAGACATTCTGACTTATCGATGCCACCATTCCGCATTTGCTACAGACGTTTTCATCATTCTCTGTGTCTAAGATAAGTCTTCCGCGACACCTAAGACACCAAATACCATTTGAAGTTACCAGGTCCTTGCTCATCATCGTTGCCAATTAGCCAAGAACTAGTTTTAAAGGATGTCGCAAGAAAGTTCGATGATATTGTAATATAACAATTTACTATGCTGCAGAATTGTGCCAGTTTGTTCGTGAAGAATTAGTGACAAATCGTATCTTTTTGAAACCTGCAATGCATATAAGGTTATTAGAAATCAAAAAACAGGAGAATTTCCTAACTATTGGTTACTGATAATGCTTACTTGTGTATGGAGGCATCAGGCCAAGGAACAAACGCAAAGTATGCCTCAACACTCGAGCCAGTGGTTACTGCTCTAGGTCTTGCCGTACTGCCGTCCTTCCAATGTCTAAAATCAACATCATGCTCTGAACCGTGACAGCCGTCACAGTCCGCGGGATAAACATAGTATGTAGCACCTTTTTTCAGTCCGGTAAACGCATAGCCATTCTCATCGACAATTCCTTTTTGAATCATGGCGTTTGAAGAATCCATCAGCATAATGAACATGCCAGCATTGGCACTCGTAAAGGTCTCCCCCCATGACGGGTTTGGAACTCTCTTAGCATAAACTATTATCGACGTGTCACTAGGCTGCAGCGGAGGTTTGCTGTTGGTATTTTTGAAAACTGCTGTTAGATACGTGTCTTCTTCCATTGATATGGTCCTTCGCCTTTCAGCCGAGCCCGTATCAGACCAATGGTCGAATGCATAGCTTCCTGAACCCCAAACTGCTACCTGGTACGTCTGAGAACTATCCAGCGTGAATTCTGCCGCCCCGAGTGCCGATTGTATCTGTAAGCCATTTCGTGAGAGCGTCGTATAGCCTTCTATTTCGTTGCCGGACGAATCTACAGAGATGATTGACAGCTTGAATGGTGCGGATGTAACACCTTGTGCAGTTCCAGTTTTATCAATAGGATTTGTTGCTGGAAATACAGCAATAGCGAGTAGGGCTGCTCCAGCCGCAAGAACACCGAATATTATGACTAGAGTCCTACCTGTGCTTTCAGATACCATACAATCTTAATGTAATTCATTCCTTTTAAAATGATGCAAAGATTCTAAGGAACCAACTCTCATCATCAAAATTTGATCCCCTTCCGTGCTATGATACCTGCTTATGAACACTCGTCCCCGATGTCACCAGCACCTGGAAAAATCTTCTATATCTTTACTCTACGTGATGATACACGCGGAATATACGTATGGAAAGGATCAGGTCTGCCTAGCGACGTAAATACCGATTACGTTAAGAACCATTAAAAATGGCAAGAAATTGATTGCCGAAACGGAGGTATAACAGATATTTACGAATGTTCTAGAAATTCTTACGCACACCCAGATAAACTAAGGAACATAAATCAACAGTAGATTAGATGAGCAAATCGATAACCCCTATATCAATAGACCATGAACATTACAGGTTGTACTATGATCAGCATGAGGGTGACCTGACAAAAGGCTCTGTACGGCAACGACCTATTCGTTCGGAATCAATGAGAAAAGTGAAAGTGAGTTCTTATCTACGCCATGAAGAACGCCTATAACTGCGAGTATTCTCGGCATTTGCAGTTCAACGTCCCTAGGGTTTATTTTTAACGGAAAATTGTCGTAAATAGCTAAGCAGAATAATCACCCAAGTTTAATCAGATCTGGATGCCTCCTGTACCTTTGCTGGATAAATGATTGACTTTTTCTTCTTGGTGTCAGATTTTATTGCATGAGCTATTGCCTAATCGCATATTCATGTACCTGGGAATATATTGTAACCTTCTGCATTAGATGGAAAAAAATAGCCGTAAAAAATTCGCAACTCTCACCGGGTGTAATGCGCTGGTGCTGATAGCAAACTACTTTATATGTACATCCTCGGCGCTGATGGCTGCTCGGGCTCGTCCATCAGAAATTTATTGTCTGAAATTACTTCACGAATCTCATCATATTTCCTCATGAACTCTATACCTCTTTCGGTAATTTTATACACCTGAGTTCCTTCCTCATATTTTACTAGATCCTTTTCATCTGCGAATTTCAGGTACTCTTTTATCTGCGCGTATGACAGATAGGCTTTGTACATGATTTTCGTCTTTGTACATCCGCCACTGCTTACGCACCTTAGAATCTGACCAAGTATTTCGGTCCTACTACGATATTTCATGGCTGGTTCTAAATACGACATTAGTGATATAAAAATGATTTGGTACAATCTTCTAGGCTATTCCTTCGGGTCTTTAAATGTGCGTTTTCCTTGGGGATCTTCCTCTTTAATGTTCAACGATGACGAGTCATTTCGACCAGATGAACAAAAAACATCAAGAGCTGTACGAATCTTCTAGCTATTTTTACGCCTGTTCAGATAAGCCATGCAATAAATTCAAGGTGGCATGAAAACTGGAAAGGCGATGTGTGGTACGGCAGTGATAATGTCGTTAATGCTTCTGCTAAGCGGTGTGATTGTGTTTGCACAAGCACAGCTAGATTTGAATTTCTTGCAGCCACACGCAATATCGGATGGAAAGAAAAGTTTCGCAATCAAGAAAATAAGTTCTGGATTGGTGGCATCTGATCCTCTTACCAAATCCAAGTCAACCCTGCAACTCAAAGCAGATAAGTATTGGGACTTTAACGGCAATGCGAAAGCCCAAAAAGCTGAAGTCAGCTATTTCCAGAAAGCAGAGGGGCTTCATATAGGAGTAAAAGCAGTATCCAAGGGAGTATATGCCGGATTTTTTGCAGTTACTCCTCCTACTAAGGCATATCTCTTTCACGCAGATATAACGACGCCTCACAGAATAATAAGAAGCGATTTCTTCCAGAACGGACTATATGTACAAACAGCCAGCGGCCTTGTTAATTATGTCACATGCGTAGCCATTACAAGCAGGGCGGGAACTAGTTGGCACGTTATGCAAGCAACCGGGAATTTCAACCAAACCACTAGTGTTAAGACACTATGGTCAGATAAAAGTGCGAACCAAGAGCTTAATAGAGACTGTACAATCATCACAAATGGAAGCAATTATCTCAAAGTGTATTTAGACAACGTTCTAGTATATGAAAACAGCCAGCTTAAGTTACAAATGCAACCGCCGTTTCGAGCCTTCCTCGAACCACAGAATTCACACCAAAAACCACTGTTTGGAATATACAAGGACTTCTACATAGCGTTAGATGAGAAGATTAAGGTGGTCAATGTGCCTAGCAATGCTGCTACAGTGAAGCTAGTTGATCGCTTAGGCAAGGCACTTGCAAGTACACCGGTGAAGAACGGTATCGCCAACTTGAATGTAGGTCAATACCACTTTCCGTTACTTGCACATATCAAAGTATATGATAATAGCAATGCAGAGATCGCATCAACAACAGCGCCTGCGAGTATAGTTGGAGGAGATGTTTATTCAGTTAATCGGACTTAATGTGATTGAAGTCGTTGGTATAAGGTGTTGAAACCGAACCTATCTGTTTGAGAGGTGCAAGGCCAATTGAAAGCAGTCATTCATCAACCGCAATATTTTCCTTATCCTGGCTTCTTCCACAAACTAAGTCTAGCAGATACTTTCGTAGTCATGGACGATGTTCAATATGACAAAAGATTTACTAACAGAAACAGAATCATTTCAACATATGGATGGACGTGGATTAGCGTTCCCATAAACAAGAAACACAAGTTCTCACCAAATATGTTAGTAGAAATTAACAATGATCTACCATGGAGGGAACTTCACTGGAAGAAAATCCGCACTGTATACGCAGGAGCCAAGTTTTTCGATTTATACGAGAGATACTTTGAGAATTTGTACAGTCATGAATGGCAGCTTCTTATCGACTTGAACTTTGAAACACTGAAGAAAACAATCGACTGGCTTGGCATAAAAATCGAAATAATTAGAGAATCAGAATTAAACATAAATGGGACAGCAACAGAACGTTTGGTTAACGTTTGTAAAGCAATAGGTGCAGATACTTACATATCAGGAAGAGGTGCTGGCGATTACATGGATGAAAAATTACTTGAAAAGAACGGTATAGCATTGGAATATCAACAATACACACCACAACCATACTGTCAGCATTTGTCGAGTTCGTTCATCCCCGACCTTTCTATAATTGATATGTTAGCTCATGTTGGCCCTGATAGTTCTAAGCTAATAACTACCGAGCAGCCAGTTGATCTAACAGCTCGAGTAATGACTATATCCAATAAAGGTGTTTAATGCCCTCATTAATCACATGGTATTGAGAGTATCGCTAGTATAGTTTCTTCCTAGTGGTTCGTTAAAGATCTCTGTGAACTGTCTATACGCTACAAGACATTGGTAACCTGATGGGGTTGTTCTATAGACATATCGTCTGGAGCCGGGAGATTCTTTCTTTTCAAGCAGCCCACGACCTAAAAGTAACTGTAGGTAATCCTCAACCTGTTCATAATTCAAATTGCATTCGTACATGATAAGGGTCTTTCGAGAATCACTCATGCATACTTCGAGTATAGTTCCTATGATATCAATTCTATCACGTTTTGTCCATTTCATCATGCTGATCATGATCAGAACCAAACAAACTGAAGTAAGCGGCTAGACCCTATCTAAACTGGAAGGCTGCGTTTAGATTCGCGACTATAGGCTCATTTCCTGATTTTCCAAATGGAACCTTTAGCAATTTGAATTCCTTATCAAAGCATAGTTTGAGCACCTCGAAGGCTTCTACATATCTAATGGAACCGTTCAACCTACTTTGCAGTGCGCGATATTCAGCAAGTCCCTTGATTGCATTCGCTCTCAGATAGAGCTTGTTTTGCTGAGACCAAAAGATATCGATTAATTCAACTTTCTGTTCTACTACATCCGAAATATCATAAAATACCTGCGGTATGAAAGTCTTGGTCAGCGGAATCTCATATGCGAGTATGTTTGAAGCAAATCTTCCAGCCTCTAAAGTTGATAATGCTATAGCCCTGTGATCGTGATGCATGTCGCCATACGAGTGAGTAAAGACAATATCAGGATTGGCTTTGTTGATAACATTTTCAATATGATTAATTAATTCATTATTAACGCTGAGCTTGGTGTCTTCAAAGTTATCAATCCATAGATTTTTAGCCCCTATGAACTTTGCAGATCGCATTAGCTCACTAGATCTCTGTTCTGGATCACCTGAAACCGAGCCAGCTGTAAGAGAATACATGTGAACATCGTGTCCTTGTTTCGCAGCCTTGAGGAGAAGTCCACCGCAGCCTAACTCTATGTCATCTGGATGCGCTCCTATCGCTAATATATTCACAGTATAATGGTTCCTTCAAGTTATATATCTGTAAACTAATATTTTTTCAGTATCTTTCTTCAGTAAGATAGTACTATCTGCCTGCATGCGTGCTCGGTAACGCAATCAGTACAGCAATTGTTCCAGGTGTTTCTGTACCTGTCCTTGTGCTAAAATATCGTAACACATGGTTCTGGTAACTTCATGCGATCACAATTTGCATACCCGTGCTGCCACCATTGGTATTCTATTTTGTGTATCAAGGCATAGTTCTTCCTGTCAACCAGTAGGAATATGTTACTGGAAATTCTGTCTAATTAAAGAATGTACTGTAAAATTTTACTGTCAATAGTTACAAAAATTATTTATGCAATGACGAACATGAAGGAGTTAGGAGGCGAACGCGGAAATTCGTGAATTGTTTAGAAAATCGAGGGAGCCGAAACCGACGTCCACGTCTATTTCAAATATAACGACAGCATTGCAGGCTGTTGTAGCGATAGTGAGCGCAGTGAGGGCGATAACGGTTTCCATGAGGTCGGTCGAATCAACATCGCGCAACGATAACGGTTCTGAGCAAAATCACAAAGGCTCTGGTCTCGGTGTACACAAGTGGATACTGATAGCCGGAGCTGTAGTTGGAGTGATGACTATAGCATATCTCGAAAATATCGCGAGTAATTCAAAACCAATGCAAAACACTGTTAACGAAAAACCAAAAGAGGAAAGATTTGAAACAGTTTATGTGAATAGCTAATTACGTCAATCACGGAAAACCCCACCTCTCATTTTTTGCACAAGACTATCTTTACAACTTCTTATTCTGGCTGTAATTTTCAACAAATCCTCAATGAACCAAGAGTGATAATTGTGATCTTACCAACTGAATACATGAATATCAGGGAGAACTGCATAATAGCGCCCCTAAATATATTCCACTGGTGAGATTCTAACATTTAGTACTTGATTTCGTCCAAGATGGCTCCTTTATTAAGACCCCCCCTCTAGGCCTTTCATGCGCGTGCGTTTTCGCGTTATCATACTATGATACGTATCACCCATATGTATTGGTGCTTGTACTCAAACTCTGTTTACTCATATCTTTCATAGTGTACTGAATCTTCCAGAGACATTCTTTCAAACTTTTCTGGCGGTTCGTTTGCATGTCCAACAGGTATGATTCCGATTGGTTTTACGTGCTTGGGCAGTTTCAAGATCTTGCTCACTTCATTGTCTTTGAACGCTCCTACAAAGCATGCAGCCAAACCTTCATTGACAACCGTAAGAAGGATCAGCATGGATGCAAACGCGCCATCGATTATGCTGTAAAAGTTAACCCCTCTATCGCCATACCGTTTCACAACTCTATCAGTGTTAGAGCATACTACAATGACAACAGGTGCTTGTGCTACAAATTCCTGACCCACAGCTGCTTCTGCGAGTTTTTGCTTTGTTTTCTTGTCTTTTACAACAATAAACTCCTGCTGCTGGAGAAATCCTGCACTGGGTGTTCTATGTGCATTTCTCAACAACCTCGCTATTTGCACATCATCAACTTGCTTCTCACTGAACGAGCGTACCATTCTCCTTTTCTTGAGAACGAGATCGAATTCCATTACTTTGCTATCAATTCTCACTTAATAGGCTTAACCGTATGAAAAAGAGTGAAAATTACTTGATCTGTCTCATTTTGAAATTACTTCATTAGGTTGATTAATAAGTTTGAAAATACTAATATCATCATATGTCAACGGGGACGGCAAAGGCCAAGAACATACTAGTTCTGTGTATAGATAGAGACGATGATATAGGTTCCAAAGGAGGCGTCAAGACACCAATCGTAGGAAGAGACAGCTGCATCCATGCAGGCATAAGTCTTGCTTTAGAAGACCCCGAAGAGGCTGATTCCAACGCAATATTTGCTTCAATAAAGCTTTACGAAGATCTTGTAAGCAAGGGCTACCGTTCCGAAGTTGCATTGCTTTCTGGCGTTTACAATCGTGGCGTGGAAGCGGATGAAAAGATCGCTTACCAGTTACAGGACGTGCTTCAAAAGTTCAAGGCTGATGGTGCTGTCATTGTATCAGATGGCGGAGACGATGAAACCATCCTGCCGGTAATACAGAACATGGTACCGGTCATTTCAGTGCAAAGAGTGGTGATAAAGCACAGCAGAACAGTTGAATATTCTTACGCTGTTCTGGGCAGATACCTTAAATCAGTAATATTTGATCCGAGGTATTCAAAGTTCGTTCTGGGCATTCCTGGAGCCCTTTTAGTAGTAGGAGGAGTACTATCACTGTTTAAGGAACTTGCCCCGTATGTGGCTCCCGTAATAATAAGCGTACTTGGAGCAGCCTTCATCGTGCGCGGTTTTGATCTAGACAAAGCGTTAAGAAATATAACAAGGTTTACTACGCCTTCAAGTTTCATCAGGATATTTTCGCTTGCAGCTGGTATCATGATCATGCTTGCATCTCTTCAGAGCGGCTACTCAGACCTACCTGCAGGACTGATCACACAAGATATGCCTGCATGGCAGATCGTCTTTAACGTGAAGGTAATAGGATATTTTGTGAATGGCATGCTACCGTTGCTGTGGATCGGTATGGGTACTGTGTTTGGTGGAAGGCTGCTGAGTCACTGGTTCAGAGGAAGCTTGAGAGCATTGGGAGACATATTGCGTTTGGTAGTTCTAGGTCTTTTCTTCATACCGATGCAGCAGTTCACGCTGGTACTGATTGGTGAAGGAAGTCCCTCTACACTGATAGCGTCGCTGCTAGTAGGGCTGGCATTAACCCTTGTGGCTGCAACCTTCGTTTACCAATATTACAGGAAGAAGAAGGGTGGCGAGGCATTAAACCGCTGATGGATCTGACACTGCACCTCAGCGGTCTATACAAGATCTACGAGAAGCACCTTGAGAAAGAGATCAAGAAAGGCAGCGCACCTAATCACGTTGCAATTGTACTTGATGGCAACAGAAGGTGGGCCAAGAGACACCTATACCTTCCAAAGGTAGGACACTATAGAGGGGCAGATAGAGTCGAGGACTTGATCGACTGGTGCAACGAACTAGGAATAAAGATAATCACGCTTTACGCACTTTCAACGGAAAACCTGGAGCGCAAGGACGAGGAGCTGGAGTATATTTTTGATCTTATAGAGCAGCGTCTGAACAAACTGCTTGTAGATCCAAAGTTGCATAAATTCAGAATGAACGTAAGGGCAATAGGAAGGGTAGAGCTGATGCCAGAAAGGATAACTAGTGTCTTAAAGAAGCTGGAAGAAGTTACACGCAACTATGATAATATCTATCTTAATATTGCAATAGCATACGGTGGCCAAACGGAATTGTTAGATGCAGTTCGCAAGGTTGCCGATATGGTGAAGGATGGCAAGATGGATGTTAACGACATTGGAAAGGAGCAAATTGAATCATGTCTTTACACCTCGCACTTGCCGCAGCCAGAACCTGACATGATCCTGAGAACGTCGGGAGAGCAGAGGTTGAGCGGGTTCTTGATATGGCAGAGTGCGTATAGCGAACTTGTCTTCATGGACGTTTTCTGGCCGGAGTTTCGCAAGATAGACCTCATGAGAGCAATTCGCACATATCAGAGAAGAAAGAGAAGGTACGGCAAATAATTTTTCTCCTGTAATAGACACAATGTTCTGTATCACACGTAGATTACAGCGAAAAGATTAGTTAGGTGCTTTATCAAGTAGTGCTCATGCTGGAAGAACGCTCTGCTGGAGCCATACTCTTCAGTGAAAATGATGGAAAGTTGGAATATTTGCTGCTGCACTATCATGCAGGGCACTGGGACTTTCCCAAAGGTAACATTGAAGCGGGCGAAGATGATCTTGACACAGTTAGACGCGAGGTCAAGGAGGAAACATCGATAGGCAATATACACTTCATTGATGGTTTCAAGAAGGTAGTAGATTACAACTACAAGCGTGGAGGCAGGTTGGTGCACAAGCAAGTTATCTTTTACCTTGCGAAAACAAATGTCAAGGATGTAAAGATCTCGTTCGAGCACAAAGGGTATGGATGGATGATCTACGAAGAAGCTATGAGACGTCTTACCTACAAGAATTCGAAGATCATTCTTGCTGATGCTAACGCGTTCATGAATAAATCCAAAAAAGCTAGCGTATCATAAACTCAAATGGTAACTATTTGCATGTTAGTTGTTGCAATTTTGACGCTTCCTTCTTCGGGTCCTTCGCTTCCAATATCGATCTACCTACTATCAGATAATCAGAACCATTTGCCAAAGCCTTTTCTGCATCTCCGCCTTGCGCGCCCACGCCAGGAGAAAATATCGCTATCCGTCCTTTCACGCGATCAGAACACTGTTTGATGATTTGAGGGAGGGTTGCGCCAACAACCATGCCGTCGGCGTTTAATTCATCAACCCAGTCCAAAAACAGTTCATACATGTGCTTGCTTCCGTTCTTGCTATCTGAAACCTTTAGGCCATAAGTGTCACCTGCACTCTTGTGGCTCATGTATACAAGCGCGATTACACCGTTGCTGTTCTTGTGTGCGTTAGCAATTGCATCTTGCAACGCATCGAACCCTATGAAAGGATTCATTGTAAGAGCGTCAAATCCAGCGGACCAGAGATGTGACAGTGCAACTTCGTTCGTACTAGATATGTCATTCAGCTTTATGTCTGCTATCGTTTGAAGGTCAAGTGAATGCGCAAGATCGTTTATGCTCTTCACTTCCGAATAGAGGTCCAATGGCAACAATATGTGAAAGTTAATCTTTATCGCACATATTTGACCGCTCAACATATTCACGGCATCTTTTGCAAACTTTAACAAGTCGTTCTTTTTTGTTTGTGAAGGATCCAATGCTAGTACTAATCTGCTTTTATGAAGGTTTGAGGATTTCTTGATCCTTTCTGCAAAGTCAGTCATGCAACATTACCAGCGGGTGATTCTTGCGTAGCCTTATAACCTTCATGTATATGTATCCATGTTCATCGATCTTGTTCGTAAACTCTGGCTTCTCGACTCTCTGGCTTGAATACTTCATGAAAGTTCCGGATGGTACACTGTTCAGCACTACATAGTAAAAGTACGAGACATTATCACTATCATTCATGCTAAGAAACGTGCCGATAATAGGTTTCTTGTCTTTGAAGAGGAATAAGGGCAATGGTCCCTCGTCGTAAAACATCTTGAAGCTGCTTACTTTCGCAAGACTTGCAACATCCTTGAGTTTTATAGAAATGTATTTTGATTTCTTGTCTACTTTTGCGTTCTTGATCATGCTGTCTGGCAGCTTGTCTACGTGTATTATTGGAGCGTAGACAAATGTCGGGTTCGTTACTGTCTCTACTGCTGTGATATCTTCAACCCCGCCACTATTTCTATACGCAAGAAACTCGCCTTGCCCCTTAAACTTTGCATAATAGATAACAGGACTCCCCATGAGAAGATCCGCTTGAGCGGCAAGTACATTGTCTCCATGGAAGTGCAGCGAAAAAACTGGTATTGGTGCTCTTTCCAACGCGCATACCAATCTGACAAGGTCTTGCATACTCTCCAGTTCGACATAGTGAGGAGTCTTTAATTTCAAACCACAGGCATTCCTAAATGCTCTAATTAAAGTCTAAGCATAGAGCAAAAACATCATTAGCTTCACTTGGTCAGTAATGTTATGTGGGAAAGGGTGTCTCATGTGAAATGTGATGAGGTTTTGTTACATTCAACAATCAGCCTATACACGAGGATGGTTGTGGTTTAGGAAGGTGTTAGGACGAAAAACAAGGAAAGAGAAGCGAAAGTGAATGAAATACTTGAAGACGTTAGCAGACACCTAGGCAACCTTAAAGCATCCAGAGGTAATTCGATTAAAAAGAGCCAAGTTTGGATGTTATATGCAAGACTCGAGCATGCCATACTGCTTGCAAAGCTTGAACATGACTTTGAAACTGTTGGGGGATTCGAGTACAGCAAATTCGATAAAACTAGCGATGCGGAAATGCTAGAAGTAATTATAAGGTATTTGAAGAGCGGAAAGAAAGCATTCAACAAGGGAAGAATAAAGAGCGCAATAAATGATCTCA
>JBMCYV010000046.1:0-13723 GCA_049199595.1 Candidatus Nitrosomirales archaeon | reverse complement strand
AGCAGCAAGCTTCGGCGAGCTGTTCAGCCTGCCACTACCAACTGCCCAAGGCACCTTCAAACCCTGGAGCGCAATGGCTATGCGTGGCGAATAATTTTTTTAACCTAATGTAAATTGAAGTAAATTTATATCATTGATAATTTAAACAAGATTAGCAGACTGTACGTTCGCTAAAGAAGACATTGACTGGTTCCATAAGCAAAATAAGCAACTGACGTAATGATAAATCAAACCTATGCTAAATTTTCCCTTCTTTTTTAAACAATCCTTATAAGTTACCGCGTCAAAAAATCCTACACGAAGTTATCAGAAACTAAACCTCATAATATTATAAATTTGTAAATTAGCCTAACAACAGATGGAAATACTCAGGAACAGAAAAACAATTGCGATGATAGCGGTAGCAACAGTATTGGCAGCAGGAATCTTCTTTAACATCTCAACACCAGCTGATGCAAAACACTCCGACACCCATATTACAAGATTGCAGGCGTTAGCGAATCAGATTAGTAACTTAGAGAGCGAAGTAAATTCATTCGTCGATACTTTTGTTGATATTGACACACATACTGACGATATCGACGATTTGCAGAGCCAGATAAACGCACTAAATGAGCAGGTCAATAATCAGCAGAACCAAATAGACGCAATATGTGCTGCTCAAGCATGCCCTGATGGTGGAGACGAGGAACCCGAGGAACCCGACGACGAAGAAGACGACGACGAAGACGACGAAGAAGACGACGACGAAGAAGACCCGTGACGATGTTAGCATCTGTTAACAGACACCTCATCTTTTTATTTGAAGAATCTTAAATCTTGGAAACATTATACATTTATGGCACGTTTGTAGAGCTTTCACGTTCCGATTGGATATCAGTTCCCATGAAAACGTTGGAGGAATTCTACGCCGTTTTAGCTAAACTAGCCCTCATCGAAACGACCTTAATTTGCGATATAGATCTTACTAATGCCTAGTTTTTGCATTAACTTGAAATTATCGTTGTATACTCAAAATCTTGTGAAGCTGCTGGTGTACATGCTGAAGCAAGACGATCCGAAGAAGTGTACGGCTGCAAAGCTTGTGCATTTTAAGATCGCGAATTCAGTTAGAAGGATTCCAAGAAACTCTTTAGTCTTGAATCCCTACGCTGGAACATCGCTATGCAAGAGTGATAATAGTATGGCTGATTCCATAACTGCTATAGATTGTTCATGGGAAAAGATCAATACAACATTCAAACACAGTTTTCATGGTATGGAAAGAAAGTTGCCTTTGTTACTTGCCGCCAACCCAACTAACTACAGCAAGCTGGGAAAGTTGAGCAGCGCTGAGGCTTTAGCAGGGGCATTAAGCATCTTGGGCTTTGATGATCTTGCGTTTGATGTTATGAACAAGTTCAAGTGGGGTCATACGTTCTTTGAACTTAATGGCGAGTTACTCAAGGACTATGCCAAAGCTAACGATCCTGAAGAGATCAGGAGAATAGAAATGGAATACTTCAAATAGAAATTTCTACAAGTAACATTGGTGCGAGCTAGGGGCGGGCCACTGCGGAAGCAGAGGAAACTCCTCCCTCCAAGCAAGTATGTGACCCAGCGATGGGTAGCTAGAGATGGCTGGCAACGGCACAGAAAAGATATCCGAGTTAGAGCACGATGATGGCAAAACCTGAGGTTCCTAGCAAGGAATGAAACTGCCGACCCGCATGGAGCAAGGCCAAACAGAGCCGATGAGTTTGCTCAAGGCTCAGGTAGGCCGCTTAGCTGAATCCCGCCTAGAACAGAAGGAGGGTTACGGCTAGCACGCACCAATTTTTGTGGTTATCAAAGATGCATAAAATGCCTAGCGTGACAGCTGTAACGAAGGTCCTTATTGGAATAACGATTGCAGTGTATAGCGATGCTTGTTTTGTAAGAGCTAGACCAGTCACTGATATTTGTAAATCATTCGCATAAGGGCGACGCACTCACGCCCGCCTGTGCAGAGGGGGGGAGGGGGGGCCTTTATAAAGGATGTATGGAGAACTTGAAATCAATCAAGAATTTCAGAATGATAGATTTCTTGTTCCAGTTTAGTTCAATTGTATCTTGAATTCCCAAACACTGCCAGGTTAAGAGCTATTTTGAGCTTGGTTCCAGTTTTCGGTTCGCTCTACGTTATACTTTGGTTCGGATTTGGCGGTTGTGGCCATTAAAGCTTCGGTTGTGAGCGTTATTAATTTCGACCATTTGCAAGAAATCTATGATCAGTGAAACTAAAGCAGCGGCTAATCCAGCAGGCTGGTTCGTTCTTGTCGTGCCATTATCAAAGGTACCGTTAAAGGCAGCTAGTTCATGGCTGCGATCCAACCGTAAGGGAGTTGAGCTCGAGTTGGTCGAAGGCTTGGCAAGGAAGGAGTCAATCAGGAGAGTAAAGACGGATAAGCATAATTGCCGATAGAAGTCTTCCCTGGTCTCATAATGCTTACGCATCATGTTATCGGTCATCCTGCTCAGCAGATCAAGTGCTAGCATATGACGGTGTATCACTAGCGAGTATATAAGAATATCTCTAGCGATTTATAGCCCACACGCCAGTAAATTTCGATGACCCTTGGGGGAGTATATAAGGAGCCTTTATAGGTAGGAGAATCGAAAAATTCTTGCATGTTTTCTTACGTGGAACCATTGTACCGTCCTCCATCAGAAGCAGGTTCGATGATCTTTCAAGTAACGATAGGATGTTCATTTAACAAGTGTTCTTTCTGCGATATGTACCGTTCAAAAGAGTATATCGAAAGAACATGGGAGGAGATCGAACCAGAAATAAATTATGCTGCAAAAAATTTCCCAGATACACGCAGGATATTTTTGGCTGATGGCGATGCACTCAATCTTTCAACAAAAAGATTACTGCAGATTCTTAAACATCTTTACGCATCTTTTCCACAATTAGAAAGAGTGTCCATTTATGCAATGCCAAAGAACTTGTTGCAAAAATCAGAGGATGAGTTGCGTTCTCTCCAGAAAGCTGGTTTGACGCTGTTTTATATCGGAATTGAAACCGGTTCTGATATATTGCTAAAGAAGGTGACAAAAGGTGCAACCGCTAAAGGCATGATCGATGGATGTTTGAAGGCAAAACGTGCTGGCATTGATCTTTCATGCATGATAATTCTTGGTATTGGAGGCAAAACATACACTCAGGAGCATGCACGAGAGACAGCAAAAGTAGTAAGCAAAATATCACCAAATTATTTGGGTGCACTAACCCTCTACCTTGAAACGGGCGTAAAGGAAGAGTTCCTGACAAAATTCGGAGAACCTTTCATTCCTCTAGATGACCCTGAGTTACTGGATGAGCTCGAGCTCTTGATACAGAACATAGATGCTCAAACACCAATCGTCTTTCGTACAAATCATGCGTCAAACGCCTACATGCTCAAAGGAACGCTGCCTGCAGACAAAGACACATTGCTCACTACAATCGTCGGTCTAAAATCCCATCCTGAAATATCACGCCCAAAAATGCTCCGAAGATTTTGAGTCTATTAAAGGCAGCTCACACACATCATTATAACTGGAAGAGTGAACGATCCACCAACATATGTCCCCAGCCTCGACATGGAGCTGTGGTTGATATAGCAAGTAGATGCAGCAGGTAAATATTGCAAGCAGAGGTCAAGTATGACTGGAGCACTCACCCTCCCATGACACCGCAGGAAAAAAATCATATGTAAAATCAAGGATTCCTATATACCATTATGATATACAAGGAGATCTTGAGGAAGACTCTACGGGGATATGAAGAATTGCAAAGAATATTGTTACAGATTGCAATATTTTCCCCCGTATGAACTTACAGCCTTGCAAGTGACACATGTGGGTGGACAGAACAGGTGTTTATCATCTATATAGCCTAACGTATTCAGTTTATCCAGCCTTTAATATTGCTGACAAATAACAACAGTTAGATTGCTTGTTCCATGATCAATCATCCGTTATCGAATGCCTTCGTTGAGCTTGATATGCAAGCCTGCTCATTAATTCTAGATCAACAACGCTTCACATTAGTTGACCTTGTATGGAGATAAATTGCCAAAAAACCCTTAAATAGCAAATCAAGCATATCGGATCAAGGCGTGAGTTTCTTAGAAAAACCGAATGGTCACGGGACAGTACCTCCTACCTTTAGAATTAGTGAAGATATCCTGTCAATGACCGAAAACGAAGCAGGAGCAACGGAATTTCAGCAGGTGGTATGCTGAGACGAATATGTTATGGTGAAATCTGTGAAACACAGAACTAATAGAAACAAAATAGAAATATTTTTTGTAGTGTTGAATCACTTGGCCGAAAATTCTCCTGAACGGAAAACAAACCTCGCAAATGTAGCGAGGGTAAATTATAGAGATCTGCAAAAACACTTGGAGATTTTGAGAAGACAAGAACTGGTGAGGATAGTTGTCGAGGGAGAAGATGAACTGCTTGTCATAACTGACAAGGGGAGAAGTATGTGTACTACAATGATGATAGTTTTAGAAGAACTGGGATCATCACGCACAAAATTATATTCATTGGTTTAGTTAATCATATAAGCATGCATTATGGTATGGAAAGATATGTAGAATTCTTACTGAGTTTTTATCAGTAGAAAAACTAAGTAGAAATTATCAGTATAATTTGTACTGAGAAAATCTGAGCGAGGCTTATCTAGTTCTGAAGATAATATTTGTGCTAATGAAGAAAATAAGCATATTAGAACAGAGAAGATCGCTTGCTATAATAGCTGCAGTGATCACGGTTTCAAGTCTCACAAGCGGTCTAAACAACCTTCCAATACCAGAAGCAGAAGCTGCGAAGGTGAGAAACTGTTCAACAGACGAGGCTCCAAAGGGTGTCGATGTATCGGGATCATACGTATGGCAAGCTATCGACGGAGGATCTATCAAAAGGTTCTCAACTAGTTCATGTACTGTGACGACTTATACGTCAGGTATAACTGGTGACCCACATTTCATCACTGCTCCATCAACTACAAAAATCACATTTACTGAGCATATAGCAAACAAAATTGGGGTGCTCAATGCAGATACTAATACTGGTAATGAATGTACTAACGCCAGTATAAATAGTCCAGACGACATATACTTTTCTGATGTAACTACACGTTACTTTACAAGCATCGACAACGGTAAGCTGGGAAAAATAACTTTAGATGCGAGTAACAACTGCACCTTTACGTTTTTTAATGTACCAGGAACTACTCCTGCTCCTGAAGGATTAGATAGAAGCACAGATGCTAACGGATTCTTCCTTGTCGATCAATTTAATAATAAACTTTGGAAGTTCGATATAGGCGCTAGCCCGGGAAATGAGTGGACACAATGCCCCACAACAACATTACCTAGTAAGCCATGGTTCGTAGATGCTGACGATACCAACGACAGAGTATGGGTAACCTTTACCGATGGCAGAGTAAGGGCTTATGGTACCATTACCTGCGCGCTAATAGAAACCTCTCCTAGCGCCGGAAATAATCTTTATGATATCGCGTTGATGAACGCTGCTCCAGTTGTAACTCGTATCTTCGACCCAATAGTTTCGAAATATAATATGTCTACGGATCAATGGAGTAATGACGATTGGACCTCTGAATGCAGTGGCTGCATTGGTCATGGAATAGATGCCTCTGGTACCAATTATTTCGCCTCGATGAGATCATTTGGCATCACCTCTAAACTGGTGGTCGGTTCATAGGGTGAGACAGTGGTTAAACATAAATATGAAAAAAGGCATATCATCCCTGTGAAGATAATTCTGACAGCTGTACTGGCGGTGGTGGCTGTAGCACTGGTGTCTGTAGTTACTTATGCACAACAAGGAAAGCAAGAGATGCCCATAGAAGAGGAGGAGCAATGGGCACCCAGGCCTGTTTACAAGGGGCTAACTACGAGCGAGCTGGCTGCTAAAATAAAGCCAGTTTATCCTGTTGTGACTGTAGCTAAGGGGAAATTAACGGCCGTCGAGGGTATAGAACTGAAGGAAGTCGCCAAGTCAATAAGCAGTGAATCGATTGTCACAAACGATAAAAGCCCATACTTTCGCGACGTAATACGCAAACAAGATCTAGCAGAGCTAACATTACAGCATGGGGTCGTAGCCAATGGTGCTGACATACTGGCTTTTTCGATCACAAATACGGGCACTGACAGGCTTTATCTCGAAATGCTCACCATAACGGGCTTGACGCCGCCACGTATAGGAGAGTTCACCGGCTGGGCAGTTCATGCCGGCTATCTAGAAGAACCACCCGAAACTAGAGCTATTGTAAGACCTACAATAACTGAACCGGTTGTTCTAAAGCCAGGTGAGTCGCTGTCAGGTTACATTATAGGTAAATGGCTTTTGCCCGGCATAGATGAACCAATAGTCACGTTTACCGTTCATGCATTCTATAACTATAAACCTGGAGCAGCTAACTATAACCGATTAGACTGGGAAATCCATACTCCAGAATACACATTATCCTGACCCACACTTTATTTTTTTGTAAGCTCTATCTCTGGCCCACCGTCACGTCGGTAACAAAAATTAGATAAGCATTATGCTTATCCGCAAGAACATGTTCTTTTCAGCGACATCCAGAAGCGTGTTGCTTCCCGAGGCAACGAAGAAACAACGAAAAGGACAATGAGCAGGACGAGTAAAAAATTAGAGCGGGCCCGTCAGGTACTGTATCAAAATTGAACGGAAATTGGACCCGATGTTACGGGTTCGGTGCGCACCTGGCTCGGTCCCGAAATTATGAAGCGGAGGAAGAAGGAAGCAGTATCCTTCTAATAACGAGAATCTTTGAACGTACGGTCGAAAGCCTCGAACGGGGTAAAAGATTTTTCATATGGAGCCCTATCGAGTCTACGAGTCTTTTTCAATTGTGCTAGATGCTGTGTATTCATTAATACAGGTATCAATCTTAGCTTAAATCTATATTATCTAGCCTTCGTAAATCATATATCTTATTGTAAATGAACACTTGGTGTATAATATGGAAGAGCCAGAAAAGTATGACGCAATCAGTTTCGTAGACAGCTTGGATACTGGTAAGCACGTTGTGCTATTTTATGAGAGGTTTGAGTATGGATTAATGCTTCAGTTACAGTTCATAAAGAATGGGTTGTTGAAAGGAGAACATTGTGTATATGGAACGCATGGAGATCCCACATATATTGAAAATCAGCAGGCGTTAGGGGAATTAATGTTGAAGACTTTAGAAGAAAAAACCTGTTGCACATTTACGGCATTCCAAACGCCATGGATGATCCAGAAGGGCCCTTAAAGGGCGCTGAAAAGATTACAAAGAAAATACTGGCCGATTCAAAACCTCCACTCAGAGTAGTGTCATTATTTATTCCTGAAGTAAATACAGAGACAGAGATGCATGCTCAGCTAGATATAGAACGCAATCTTCATGCATCGTTCAGTAACCTTCAGTGTTCTTGGCTTTGTCCCTATGACCCTGAGTTACTGGATGAGCTCGAGCTTCTAATACAGAACTTAGATGCCCAAACACCAGAGTCTTTCGAACAAACCATGCATCAAACGCCTACATGCTAAAGGGAACACTGCCTGCAGACAAAGACACATTGCTCACTACAATCGTCGGTCTAAAATCCCATCCAGAAGTATCACGTCCAAAAATGCTACGAAGATTTTAAGCTCACAAGTCTATCTATAAAAGCAAAGCATGAACACACGCCATTAAAATTGATAGGGCGAACGATCTACCAACATGTATCCAGCCTTAACATGGAGCTGTGATTGATATAGCAAGTAGAGGTCAAGTATGACTAGAGCACGCGCCCTCGCGTGACACCGCAGGAAAAAAATCGAGTGTAAAATCAAGGATTCCTATATACCCTTATGATATACTGGGAGATCTTGAGGAAGACTCTACGGAGATATGAAGAATTGCACAGAATATTGGTACAGATTGCAATATTTTCCCCCGTATGAACTTACAACCTTGCAAGGGACACGGGTAGATAGAACATATGAATCGTAGCACCGATAAAAATCAGAGATCAGTGGGCTGTATAAGATCTATCAAAAAGTGCATTGTGATGAAGTTGTAACAGCAAAGTTAGAACAAAGCTAGAATGAAATTGCGCAAAATAATTAATAGATTTATTCTAGCACGAAGATTGTAAATGTCGTGTGGTCGAAGCCCGCTCGGGGCTAACCAGGGCTCAGATCCCCATGCGATCGAAGCCCCTTTCAATGCAATTTGCATCTACTTTCTGTCTGTTCCAGTGCTTTGCTTTGATAGATCGAATTGTACTTCTTTGATTATAGCGCTGTAGACAGGTATCATCGTTTTTTTATGAAGACTACCATGGTTCGCTTCATGGCTTTCATCGAGACCAAAATATCTGACTGAGAAGGGCGTTGTATTAGGAGTGAATGCAAACGAGCCTAGCTTATTTTTTCCAAGAAATTATAGAACGCGACTGTAGACCAAATATCAGTAACCAGATGCCAACAATGAGAGTTATTAGTCCAGGTATAGTGTACTGAACGACGAAAATTGAATAGTTAGGTTGTAGACAAGGTACGCCTGTATCTATCAATGGAGGACGAGTAGCAAGACATCGCTGGTACGCTACTTCCTCCCAATATACACCTCCCGCAAATATTATCCCAACGATGATCATACAAATACCGCTTAGGAGTTTGTATCTATGCATTGATGAGCTAATCCCCAATGCAAAATTTAAATTTGTCGCATCAACCATGAGAGTAATTCATGAAATCTCGTATTGCATTGATGCACAAGATAGTATACCCGTGGCCCAAACATGATGCATTCAATTGGTTTGGATGATGTTACAGAAAACTGTTCTTAGAAGCATGGTTTTCGATGTTATTTGTAGTTTTGGAAACCAAATGAGTAAGACCAAATTATGTGTCAATTTGCTTTGCCACTTATTAACAAAAATAGGGAGAGACATGAAGTGATTAAGTTGTCGTCCTATCGCCCCAGATGTCGTAATTGTTTGTAGGATTAGTCACTCTATGATCTGTCCAAACTGTATATGCTTCTCTAGCCGTTGAGCTAGCCACTCCGTGATACTCGCCATTAAACATACTTGAGTCTAAATTCGTGCCTCCGTTATCACTGACCTTCACGTTGTACCAGCTTGATTGTAATGCACAATTGTCTGCTATGTGACAGTGATAATGAAATGGTTTGTAAGATATGTTGCCTGTATCGTCCCTACGGTCATATGCAGTAACATGTACCGTAGAGCTTTTCTTGGATGCTGCTATCATAGGCTCCCATTGATCCCTGCTAGTACCATCGTTGTTTATACTAATAGTGGAAGACCAAGTACAGCTTCCTCCATTACCGCAGTTTGTGGACCTCGTATACTTGATTTCACCACCATTAGTGGCCGAGTAATCAGCATATGCTACATTCACTGCGTTTCCGGAATCCACAGCTGTAAACGGAAAGTTGTGAACTCGTATCACGGAACTGTTGTATCCGTTAACACATCCAAAGTCCCATCCTGCGCAAGATGGAAATCTAGTAAAGGTCTTTACGTTAACGGAAGCAGTCCAACTGCTTGGATTGAGATTGACATCGAAATTCCTTCTGATCTCTTCTCTACCTGCCGAGGAAGAAGTAAATCGCATCCATGTTGCGTAAACTCCTCCGTTTGAATCTATATCCAACACGCATCCATGTGGTCTTGCCGTGGAACCACTTGCCAAATCAACCAAGGTTGCGTCATTGTTTGGTACTATCTGCTTGAATTTTATAGTATCAGTAGTCGTAACAATCCTAGACCAACATAAATACACACGATTCTGAGTTGTTGGATTGTTGCTAGTATCTGCTCTTATCTGTGGGTAATCTTGGTTATCAAACCCCTGTACCACGGTCGTTGTAGTCCAAGTATTACCGTCTGTTGACGAAGCTAGAACTATATCTGAAGGACTAAAATCACCCGCGTCAACGCTCCTGCAAGCAACGTAAAACTTGCCATTTTTATCCACAGTAACCGATGGGTCATCTCCCTTGTTGCTACCAGATGTTAAAGGAATCTCATATTTGAATGACCACATTTGACCTCCGTCTGCACTACGATATATATGACATCTTATCACGTCCGGTATGGGGAAAGTATTGTCGATGATGTTGATCACAGCCGTGACCACAAGGTTTGTGTTAGTGGGACTTACAGCCATTTGCGTTTCCGCTTGCGTATCTACCGAGCTTGTAACCTGATAATCAAAACTGGACTCCCAAGTTAATGCCGTACCTAAAACTGCTGTTGGTGTGATTGAAAGACACGCCACTAATATTGCAATCATTCTCTTTTGCATATCTGCTCTGATCGTTTGCAGACTCCTTTACTGTTAAAGATTTTTCTTTGCAATTTTCACGTTGTCAGCATTGTTAAATAACGCTTTAACATATTTTCAAAAGAGAAGAATTGAAGCAAACCAAAATAATTATACCATCAATCGTCGGAGTAGGAGTACTCATCGCTGTTGTTATGACATTTTCGGCAAGTTGGGTATCTGGAAGTAGCACAACGGTGGAATTAGTAGTTCACAGATTTTTAGAACGACCTCAAATGGCAAATAACGCACCAATACCAACCGCTAATGAGTTGGTTTCAAATCATGTTGCCATTGGAAATTTAATGAACACATTAGAATCGGAATATACTAGATATCAGTCAATATGCAGTAAATTCCATTGCGATTGGAGCACAGGCGTTCCAGTAGAAGATTTTAGTCACTCTATATACATTTCAAGAGCTGAGGCAAATGCAATCATGAATACCATTGCATTAACAGAACTTCCGTCTCCGGATCCCAACTACAGATTTGTCGGAGTGGTCTTCGAGTACAACGGCAACTACTATAGTATAACTCTTGGCGGTATTTAACCAATATTTATTTTTTAATTTACGATATTTTCCTTACTTGAGTAATTGTGGTTGAATTTCGCTTAATTCAACAAATTTTTTCTTTTGTTTAAGGAGCAAATCTATCTGGGAATGCAGAATATTCCTCTGCTGCATAAGGCTTTCATGAACCAACCAACCGTTTTCATCGTTTTCAATCACAACCACTAATCTGCTCATAGAATATCTCAACACTATTACAGCCTTGTCAAAAGCACTGTCAAACTCTTTTGTCAAAAGTATTTTGGTGAATAATTCTGCAGTATTGCTTGCTTAGACCTGTGCGGTAGATCACATTCAATTCTGATGTCCCAGAGGTCAGGTTTTTGCTGTCTCTAAAATACAGAGGTTTGTTACAAATCTTTGTTAGAGATCACAGTACCAGAAGTTGACTACGGATTAAATAAGAATTTATTCTCAAATGAATTAATTAATTATCACATATCTTACGATTATCTAAACGACAAACTTGCGCTTTTTCAATTTTCAGGATTAGATTTCTTCCTGGGCTAACACGCTCATAAATCCTTTGGTCAGCTTTAATGACCTAAATTTATTAGAATTATAGTATCTGAACTTTTAAATAGAATGTTTGTGTATTAGTCCTTAGTAATGTACAAAATGAAAAACGATAATCCGAAACTGTATCTAATGATCGGAATACCGATCGCAGCAATAGCCGTGTTTGCAATGATTATAATGTCGCAGTCAACAGCACTTGGAAATGAAGCGCAGATTACAGCGGTTGAACCCGTAGTCCTCGTCAGCGAACCAGAACAGTACCTCGAACATGGTGGTAGAGCTGTAATCATCTTAAATAGTAATGATCGTGTCGAAACAATAAGAGGAAATCAAGCATCGGTGGAAGTCTCCTTAACGTATCTTGCAGGTGCTAATCCATATGATGTACTAACACTGGTTCCTAAAGGCACAGGACATACAATCATACCTGCATCTATAGCAAAAACACAGACAGTAGAAGAGAGGGTCAATGCTGTCAGAGAAGGAGGATCAATTCCAGGCGGAATTCCAGTAGATAGTTTCCTTGTCTTCAGTAAGGATCCAATTACATTGAAACCAGGAGACACAAAGACATTGACAATCACAGTTATTATTCCACAGATCATCCATAACGACCTGATCAATGACGTAATACAGCTCCCGATGAGATTCGATGTACTTGAGGAGACAGGGAATACTGTAATGATCTTCCCTAGCACGGTACCAAGCGTACGGGTGTTGCAATGATGAAGATGGTGTACCTATTATCTGCAGTGATACTCACCTCTTTGCTGTTCTCGCAATATGCTCTAGCAACTAACGAGTACTATGCAGGATATGGTCTCAAGACTGATGGCGACAAGTTCTTCCAGATAATAGGAAGTACAAGGTTCAATGATTCAACTGTCCTCCCTACAAAGACGCAAGGGGCAGTTATATCTACGACAGGGACAACAAACACCGTATCTCCTTTCACAGCTAATGGTATGGTTTATCAGTGCTGTGGAACTTAGGAGTACAGGTGCAATAACTGGACAGTCTGATGTCTTTAGATTCGAAGATGCAAACGCTTGCTTCAGTGAGGGTCCCGCAACTATAGGTACATTTGGAACCAATCCAACAGATACAAACTATGTGTATTGGGTTCTTGCGTGGGACAGCGGCAGAACCAAAATATTATTCTATTATGAAAACCACCAAAACAATGGCAACGTTAATGTTCCCCCAGAGATTGTATATGAAAAAGCAGTTGATTGTGGGGGAACGGATGACAGCGTGAACTTCCTATATGGACACAAGATTATATCAAGCACATACAAATTGAAGTATCTCCAGTTTGGAATAGAAGGCCCGCTCGGTATGTCAACCAATGGTTGGAAAGCAAGGGAGTACAGCATGACGCTCTATGGTACCTCAGACCCTGGTGGAATAAAGAGTCTCTCAAGTCTTGAAGCCAGAACTGCGAAGTTCTATACCAACCCTGTGGACAACATGAATCATTCATGGGTAACTCAAAAGAATTTACAACTCAGAGCTGTGGGAGGGGCACCTTACATACTAGATGCTGACTATCCAGCTGAGGGCACTGCAACAAGCGGAAACGTAATATGGTTCTATGGTGGTCCACTGCCTGTTAACACCAAACTATGGCCATAACCAATCCTTTCTTTTTAGCTCATATTCTCAACTGTTCCGACATGGTTATAGTTCCACGATCATGTTACTGTAGAGATAGTTGGAGATTCTCTGGTTGTTAGGAAGGAGAAACGGTAATTCGCTTTATCGCCACTTTTGAACAGGTTATGTTTCTGAAGCTGATCCGCCTTTAATTGAACAGAACGTAAATCTGGACACGTGAAAATTCGGGTCAAAAGCGAAGTGACTGTTCTGAAATTCTGGGTACCAAAATACTTTTGACAAAAGAGTTTGACAGTGCTTAACTTGACGGAACCCTCCATATCTCACCAACCCTTCGTCACCATCGAAACCAACCCAAGATTCACCAGAGCCTTTCCATATGTCCTTTATAAAGACCCCCCCCCTCTAGTACTTTTACAGGCGGGCGGGAGTGCGTCGCCCTTATGCTAGAATGATTTACAAATATCAATGACAGCTCTGGTCTGGCTCTTACAAAACAAGCATCACAATGTATACTGCAATCGTTATTCCAATAAGGACCTTCGTTACAGCTGTCACGCTAGGCATTTTATGCATCTTTGATAACCACAAAAATTGGTGCGTGCTAGCCGTAACCCTCC
>JBMCYV010000045.1:0-14823 GCA_049199595.1 Candidatus Nitrosomirales archaeon | reverse complement strand
TCTGCAGCAGACCAAGGATGTATACCCAGAAATGGTATTACAACATCGCCATACGAACTGACCAACTCGAGGTTCTTCCTTGCTGTTGTAAGATCCATAGATACAGATACAGCTTTCATGCTGAGCGATCTCAGCATATTCATTATGTCTTCTAACATAGGAGAAAATTCATCGTCTGTCAAATGAACGTGCGCGTCCAGAAGTTTGGCATGCATACGTGCGAGTCAACAAATTTTACTTTTAAACTTTTTAACCTGTACATTCATCTGCATGATATGTCTGAGTCTGAATTTGGTCTGGCAACTATGTACAGGATAATCAAGAAAGCTGGAGCTGATAGGGTTGGCGATGATGCAGCTGATGAGTTGAGGCGAGTTTTGGAGGAAGCTGGTATAGCGATATCAAAGCAGGCAGTTGAGTTAGCATCACATGCTGGCAGGAAAACTGTTAGAGCGGAAGATATCAAGCTGGCTGCAAAATCTAGTCTGAAGATTTCCTGACCTAGCTTTAAATCATTGTAAGATAGAGTTTCGCTCGTGGTGGGGTGGCAGAGCGGCTATGCGCTCGCCTGCAGAGCGAGTATATATGGGTTCGAATCCCATCCCCACCTTACAAAATCAGTCTCCGATATGATTTTGCTATTCGTATGCCAAATACAGTGTTGGGTATAATGAAACGTGCTGGCCTAAAATATTCTCCCCTACCCCCTCTCCTTTTTCTGTTCTGTCTACCCATATGTCCCTTGCAAGGTTGTGCAGTTCATACTTGGGAAAGTTTTGCAATCTGTACCAATATTCGTTGCAATTCTTCATATCCCCATAGAGTCTTCCTCAAGATCTCCTAGTGTGTCATAAGGGTCTATAGGAATCCTTGATTTTACACTTGATTTTTTTCCTACGGTGTCACGCGAGGGCGCGTACTCCAGTCGTATTTGACCTCTACTTGTTATATCAATCACAGCTACATATAGTGAGGCTGGAAAATGTTGGTAGATCGTTAAGCCCCTCTCTCCTTTTTCACCGGAGCTTTTCCGTACCATATTTCTTGCATTATATACAAATTATCAAGTACGATTTTTATATCTACATACTATACCTCTATTGATGGGTCTAAACAGACAGCTTAGAGAGACTCTTGAACAACTCATAGATGATACCATACATCAAGCGAAGATGTTTCGCGTTTCTGCACAATCGTTCAAACCGCTAATAAGCGAGGAGGTTGATTTTGCTCTAGGCATTGCAGTTGGCGAGATACATGGAGGTTTTTACAACTATTTTACTGTAGTAAGCAAGAGACCCATGAGCGATGAGGAACTGGTAGAAATGTACCATGTAATAAGGAATAGAGCTTCAGAAATTCGCAACGCAATACTGGCGGTGGAATAGAATGGAACCGGAAATAGAATGCAAGTGCAAATGCCACATGACAGGGGCAACAAGTTGTCCGAGCTGTAAGGGTTGTCATGGAGATAAGCCGCATTGTTGCTGTTCATGACTACTTTATGTCATACTTTTGCTTGAATTCGCTGACCTTGCTTGCTATTTCGTCCCACTTCCAGAAACCAACGTTCTGGCTTGCCAAAGCGACCTTCCATGCGTCTTTTCTGAACTCCCATGCATACAGTCTTAATTCCTTCCTGCTGCTCGTTTCTACGACGACCAAAGCCACCCATCTCTTGCTGCTCTTGTAAATTGTGTGACCATCAAGCACCTTCTGCTCAAACTCTTCGTAACTCTTCACAGGAAACTGTTCACTCTGGCTCATTGATCTCTTATGAAAAAGCATGGTATTAGTATCTTTTCAATACTTTAACAAACAGCAACACTGATCATACTTGCAGTAAGGACATCTATTGCTTAATCCCACTCTAACACTTTCGCAGTCCTTTGGATCGCAACCACAATCTGCACACTTCATATTGTTTAGTAATACGATCAAATATTTTAATTGTTAAAGTTGTCGCATGCGCTTCTTGTGTAATATATTTCAGCAATCTGATATTCGTGAAAAAAATTCAATAATTCACAAAAATCATACAATAAATGTATTTGAGTACGCATGCTCGATCTATATTATATATTGTTCACCTCGTGGATAGCTAGAAAAATTACAAAATTTTAAATACAGGTGCTACGGAGGGCATTGCGAAGCAATATGACGACAGCTTATTGCGTTAAATGCAGGAAGAAAGTTGAGATGAAGAATCCTAAAGCAGTCACACTCAAGAACAAGAGACCCGCTATGTCTGGCGTATGTCCCATCTGTGGAACTAAGGTATTCAAGATAGGCAAGGCATAAACTCAACCCTTTCCTTTTTATGATAAGTGTTATATTTGGTACGTGTAAAGTTACCGCGTGACTAAATCTACCTACGAAAGTCTGCTCAAGCGTTTGCAGGACAAGACAGGTAACCAGACGAAAAAGAGTACCTCTAGGATAGAGCTTCCTAATCCGGATGTAATGTGGGTAGGAAAAAACAAGACAATATTCAGGAACTTTGGCGACTTCCCTAAAGTAATGAGAAGAGACCCAGAGAAGGTTCTTCTCTACCTAGCAAAGGAGTTTGGTTCCGCTGCCTATATTGCAGGCGAGAAGGGCATATTCGTAGGAAAGAAGGAGCCTTCTCAGTTTCTATCACTATTTGAAAGATACATGAAAGATTATGTGATGTGCCCAGTATGCAACAGTCCAGACACGAAGATAGAAAGGGTGAAGCGAATGGGTTTTCTCGTCTGCGAAGCCTGCGGTGCCAGGTCATCGATAAAGGGAATATTTGCTTGAACAACAGATTCGCAGTGCGAAGAACAGATTATCAAGGTTCTGTTATGGTCAATATCTGCGATGAAGAGTTGATGGGAAGCAAAGTCAGCGAGGGAAAGTTAGAAGTCAGCATATCGAAGGATTATTTTGGGCAGCAGATCGTGGGTGAAAGCGAAGCAATAGAATTGTTACACGCGTGTTCTGTAGCAAACCTCATAGGCGAAAGGATTGTTAACAAAGCAGTGGGAATGAAACTAGCGTCAAACTTGAGCATTAGATTGATTGCTGGCGTGCCTTTCTTGATGATCTTCAAGTTTTAGCATTGACGCTGAAAAAATAAAATTTGTTGCTGGAGTTTATAGGAAATACTAATATTTGTTATGAATGTAGAACACTCGATGGGTAAGCGCAAAGTCATCAGCGAAGCCGAGTTAAAGGAACTTGTATTGCCTGCAGGGGGGGAGGTATTGGGTAGAGTGATCAAGTTGCTTGGTAGCGATCATATACTTGTCAAATGTGTTGACGGTAAAACAAGAGTCGGACGTATTCGAGGCAAGTTGAAGCGTAAGATATGGCTCAGGGATAATGACATTGTGTTGGTTGCTCCATGGGAATTTAAGACCGAAGAACGTGGGGACATAGTTTGGAGATATACTTTTGGGCAGATAGAGTGGTTACAAGCGAATAACCATCTGCCTAAAGACTTCTAGTTATGGTGATTCTTATGAAATATCAAATAACGGAGGTATAGAACAGTTTTGACATGCTATAATTCTTTAACATGTTGTGTGATGGTGTCATTATGAGCGATGACGAAATTCCCAAGAAGATTAGCGAAAAGGTCTTGTACGACCTTGATAATCTAGAGAAGCAGCAAAGGATCTTAAGGCATGACGATTCTGATACTGCTGTCTTTGAGGAAGTCTTTGACAGATCAACGCGCATGACACTTTACGATATCATGAATGCTAATGTATTCAGATACCTTAATGGTGTTGTTGCAAGTGGGAAAGAGTCAAGGGTTTACTGGGGCGTGCGAAGTGATAACAGCAGCGTTGCAGTAAAAATCTACCTTGTCGCAAGCGCAGAATTCAGACACAGAATGCAATACATAGCAGGTGATCCAAGGTTCGGGAACATAAAGAAGGGCATGAGAAATATCGTGAACTTGTGGGCTAGGAAGGAGTTCAAGAACCTAAAAACTGCGTATGAAGCCAAAGTGCCAGTGCCCGAACCTATACATATGAAGGGCAATGTTCTGGTTATGGAGTTCATAGGTGAAAATGGTGTGCCTGCTCCTACACTGAATAAATGTGATGTAACACAGAAGCATTATACCGAGGTTCTGAAGGCTGCGTCCAAGCTATACAAGGCGAAGTTGGTACATGCGGACCTCTCCGAGTATAACGTATTCCTGCACGGAAAGAAAATAATGCTCTTTGACTTCGGGTCCGCTGTTGATATTAGGCATCCAAATTCAGAGGCATTCCTTGTCCGGGACATTTCCAACATAAACAGGTTCTTTAGCAAGAGGGGGATCAAGGTTTACGAACTTGATAAGGCACTGAAGATGGTGAAGAAAGCATGAGTTTCGAACAGACTACCAAGGTTCCAAAGGAGCGTATAGGAGTTCTGATCGGAAAGAGCGGGAAGGTCAAGACGATGATCGAGGAAAAATGCGGGGTAAAGCTAGAGATCGACAGTGAATACGGCGACGTTACGGTAAGAAACACTGCCAACCCTGAGGACATGCAGCCCTTCAAGGCAGTAGAAATTGTTACGGCTATTGCGAAGGGATTTTCGCCACAAAGGGCAAATAGACTGCTGGATGGTGAAAACGCGTTGACCGTGATCGAACTTAAGGAGTTTGTTGGCAAGTCAGAAAGCGCATTGGAAAGAATAAAAGGGAGGATAATTGGAGTAGATGGCAAAGCAAGAAAGACCATAGAGCAGCTGACAGGTACATACATATCCATATATGGGCACTCGGTTGCTATCATCGGTAATTCTGATGAAATCCATCTTGCAAACGAAGCTATTGCGATGCTTGCAAGAGGTAGTATGCATAAATCGGTTTACAATATGTTGCAGGAAGCAAGGAGAAAAACAAAGATGGAGAGAATAAAACTCTGGGAGGATAAAGAATATGAGTGAACAGGTAGCGTTCAGCGAGATTTCTCCAAGTGAATTCTTCTATAGAAATAGAGACCTTGCGGGTTTCAGCAACCCTTCGAGAGGATTGTATATGACTGTCAGGGAGTTGGTAGAAAACTCACTGGATGCATGCGACCAAAACAAGATTCTTCCGCATATACGAGTAGCAATCAAAGCTGTTGACAAAGACGCTGGTGATCCAAAACAGTATACTGTTACTGTGACAGACAACGGTCCTGGTATAACACCTGAATATGTGCCAATGGCATTTGGAAAAGTGCTGTATGGAACCAAGTTTACCTTGAGACAGGCAAGAGGAATGTTTGGTTTGGGTGCAACGATGGCGATCCTTTACGGGCAGATAACAACAAACAAACCAGTTACCATCAAGACATCGCAGAACAGCAAGATGTACGAGTATACCCTGATGCTGGATATACAGAGAAACAGACCGACTATACTGAACAAGACAAGGCAGAATGCTGATGCCTTCAAGGGACTACAGCTAAGCATAACGCTTGAGGGCGATTTTGGCAAAGCACAACAGAAGATACGTGATTATATTGCGCAGACAGCCCTAATTACTCCATATTCTAACATAACGTTAGAAGACCCTTCAGGCAACAAGGCAAAGTACAAGCGAATAACACATTCGATTCCTGAACCCCCACTTGAGGTCAAACCACATCCTACTGGCGTAGATGTGGAGACGCTTCGCAGGCTCATCAGCAAGGAGTACAATACGCCGCCATCGTTTGGCGAGGAGATGAAGGAAAAGATAAAGAAAGAACTTGGTGGCGCAAGGTCAAACCAGAGCGCTGAAACGCTGAACGATCTTGCGAAGAGCAGATGGCCAAAGTTATCCAGAAACGTGAAGACTGCAGTATCTATTGCAGTTCTGCTAGAGATCAATCTGGATGATCTTGACAAGGTCAGAGTTGATAACGTAGATATTCCAAATTCCAAGATATCGTACATAACTTTGCTAGACGAAAATTATCATACCGTCAAACTCAAGAAGATAAACCCGTTCTTCAAGCATCTTTCATCTCTAGTGGAGGGTGATACTGTAGCAACGTTCATGACGAAGAACTTTCAGAGGGTTGGAAGTGGTACTGCCCAAAAGTTCCTGGAGTTTGCAAAGATTGAATCAAAAAAGAAGATCGGAACGCTTAACAACGAAGAGATTGTCAAGCTTGCAGAAGGGATGCAGAGATACGCAGGATTTCTAGCACCTGACGCTGGTTGCCTATCACCGTTGGGAGAGAAGTCTCTGGAAGCTGGTATAAAGACCATATTCAATCCAGAGTTTGTTGCGGTTGTACAGAGACCGCCATCTGCATACTCTGGTTTTCCCTTCATTATCGAGATGGGCATAGCATACGGAGGCGCAATACAGGCCAAAGCGATAAGCCTCTACAGATTTGCCAACAGGATCCCGTTGCTTTATGATGAGGGTAGCGATGTTGCCATGAAAGTGACAGAAGAAGTTGACTGGCCAAGGTACAAAGTCAGTCAGGAATCACCGCTGATAATTGTGACGCATATATGTTCAACAAGGGTGCCTTACAAAACAGTAGGTAAAGAGTACATAGCCGACAGGCCTGAAATTGAGTATGAGTTAAGAAATGGAATTAGGTTCCTCGCAAGAAAGTTGTCAGCTTTTCTGTCAAAGAAAGGAAGTCTGGAAATGGCCAAGAAGCGAGCAGGTATTTACTCAAAGTATATTCCGATGCTTGCGCAGTTTTCAACCGATCTGTCAAGATCCAAAAAGGCTCCAAATTACAAGCCGTTGTTAGCGCTAGGTGAAAAATTTGAAGGAGAAGGGCAAGAAGGAGAAGGAGACGACAAAGCTCAGGAAGCAGAAAGTTAAGGATCTCCTGACGGGCCTTGGAACCAAGGTCTACAGGGATCTTGACAATAGTGTCTTCCCAGAGGTGTCCATACCCAGCAGGTCTGTGAGCAACATAGTTTACGACAAAAAGTTAAGACAATACATACTCGGCAGCGCAGCCATAAGCAGATCCGCCAAAAACATGCGGCATTTGCGCTCCTTCACGCAGCTTGTATGGCTAGCGTTTTTTGTCGATAAATTGACCAATCAGGGAAAGACATCAACACTAAGAGACATCTATTATTCCTCGCAAGCCTTCAACATGGACTTTGAAGACCAGCCCGAATCAGATCACATCATCACAGATTTGGAAGCTGTCCTTACTATAGCAAGGGAGGACATGAACATTTACCCTGAAGAAAGGAGTAGCGTCTTTGGCGATCTGACAATAGAATACACTGTGCCTGGTTATGAGGGAAAAAGATTGAATTTATCGGATCATCCAGATGGTTACCTTATTGGCCCGAGTTTAAGCTCCGCAGAGTTTGTCAAGACAAGTGCGAACATGGTTATTGCTGTCGAGAAGGGTGGTATCTTTACCAGATTTG
Source organism: Candidatus Nitrosomirales archaeon (assembly GCA_049199595.1). Classification (GTDB taxonomy): domain Archaea; phylum Thermoproteota; class Nitrososphaeria; order Nitrososphaerales; family UBA213; genus JBMCYV01. The sequence continues at coordinate 7,464 of JBMCYV010000045.1, read as the reverse complement.
TTGAAGAAAAAGTGCATAAAAAATTCAAGGCGATAGTGGTTGATACTGCCGGGCAGCCACCAAGATCCACCCGTTATCTGTTGAAAAGGTTGAATCAGGAGCTTGACCTCGACGTTTACATTTTAGCAGATGGCGATGTGTATGGCGAGCACATAGCGATGGTGATCAAGTCTGGCTCTGCTAACGCTGCTCATCTTCGTGAATTAACTGTTCCTGACGCAAAGTGGATAGGGGTCTGGGCCAGTGACATACAAAAATACAAACTTCCAACAGACCCGATGACAGAAGCTGACATAAAGCGCTGCCACGAGTTGAAGCAAGATCCAAGGTACCAATCTGATATATGGCAGAGAGAACTTGACATATTCCTGAAGATGAAGAGGAAGAGTGAGCTCGAAGCCTTCTCAAAGTATGGGTTAACGAAAATTACTGATGATTATTTGCCAGAAAAGTTGGAAATGGCAAAGAGTATGTAATTGTTCTAAATTCTTCTTATCTTTAGAGTGAGCACGCCGTTTCTGTACTTGAACTCGGCAATTCCCATATCTTCTGTAACATCTAACTGCACGTCTCTAGCAAAGTTCTGTCCTCCGCGCAGATGCAATATGCCGTTGATTAGCCTGACATTTACTTCGTCTTCTGGCCCGGGCACTTCTGCAACAAAGACCAGCTCCTCGTTACCCTTGATCAGGTCGTAAACCCAGCTCTTCTGTTCCACCTGTTTTGGCATCTCTCTTGGTTCTTCAGTTCTGACCATCTTCTTCAATTCTCGCACCCAGTAGATCATTAACACAGAAGCAACTGCCAGAAGAATGAAACCGACATATCCCTGCTTCATCCTGATGACAAGAACGTACATCACGCCTAGAAATAGTAACGCTAAAAGTGGAATTACAAACTCCATCGACTTGTCATAACTGTAACGTTTCTTGTATGATCTGGCTAACTTAATCAGCCTCCAATGGTTTCCTTGTCCTCACTCATACTTATAAACCCTTACGTAATTTTGTTTGTTACAAAATTATTTTTGATCAGCCCTGCCCCGTTTTCTCGAGTATCAACTTCCATAGCTCGGTAAACTCTTGCAGATGCTTGCCAGCTTCTTCAAAATTACCTTTCGACCAAGCATCAAGATATGCGTTGAGACTTGAGTTTGCCCTGTCTACAAGCTCGTTGAGTTCCAAACCCTCTGAATCTTCCACAGGTCCAGCTGCTCCTCCAAGCTGTAACAGAAAATCCTTGAAAGCATCGTTTAGGCCCTCCTTGCTCAGTCCTACCTTGTACTCTCCAGTGAATCCTGCACCGACAACAGCAACTACACCTAATTCTGAGACTACACCTCCGCCTCCAGCTGTGTAAACAGGAATGATGTAGGCATCAATATCTCCAACCCTATAGATCACATTATCACCCACCCTTGGTTGCCTCAGCAACGTTCTAAGCTGAGCAAATTCTGAATCCTTTTCGAGTGCTTCTCTTACAGCAGATGGACCTAGCAACTTTGTTTCTGCCTCCAAAGGTACCCTGTAAAAGATCAGATCTCCATTGTATGGTTGGTCGTTTCTAACTACCATGTAACCTGCTAGGTTTTTGCCACCTCCGCCCCTGATCTCCAATGACAACAATCCTAGGAATTCGCTCTTTTCAAACCCTAACGGTTTGGCCATTACGTAATAGGCACCCAGACCAGAAGGTATTTCGTAGAACTCCTTGCCAACTATGAATATTGCTGGATCTGTGACATGGTAACTGTCGTACATTTCAACCCGCCATATGAAGAGTTCGTCAGGGTACCTAAGCTGTTTGTTGAGCCACTGCGGTATTTCTGTTGCGAAATAATCCTTGTACGATGCCAAGAATATCTGCGTCACAACATCGTCGCCAGTTGCTATTAGATCAGCAGTTCCGTCGTACGTATCTATCAATGCATATCCGACCAATCTAAACATTGGATTTTCTGCACTCCAAGGCACGTTGAACGTATCTAGACGCGCTATCAATGGCATTAACCAGTATGTTCTCTGACCGTCTGTAACCGGGACTACGTTTATCTTTGAAATACTAGAATCCAAACCATACGCAAAGAACGGCAGAAATGCGTCCATTCGATCATGCACATCTCTGTAACGCATTATGTGAACCATCTGGTCCCTGAATGCCCAGAAGAAATTCGAGTCTACAAACCAGCTCAACGGCGGGCTTATATCAACTCCGCCCTTCCCCTGATATAATGCGCCCTCAAGCTCATCACTTACAGATCTGTTCTTAGGATATGCAACCCAAACGTCATGAAACAACCCTCCTTCCCCATAGTAGATCTGCCTGTTCTTGAACACGTTACTGGGCTCAACTGTCGTTCCGTTAAACGCGTTTAGAAGCAAGAAGCCGTTTGGAACATGCGTATAGACAAGATGTTGCGCATACCACACATCGCCAGCTCTCACAGATGACGGAAGTTTTGGTGTCATCGAGGCGCTCCAGTAAAGCGTATCGTTGAACCGTATTACATCGGTATCATGAAAATCAACGAAGGATATGAGACCGATTTCTGGTCTTAGTTTGTCAGAGGCTGCCCTATTGTCCCATAACCTTACCTGATTTAGGATTGCTGTATTGTTCTTTATTACAGTATTAACATCCGTTTGCCGTACACTAAGCAAGCCAAAATTGTAATCAAGCTCCTTGATGTCATCAAGCTGCGCCATGTACCTGTTTACGGCTATCTGCTGCGTAACATATGGCCCGAGCCATTCTACTTTTCGTGCGTCTGCTATGCTGTTATTAACAGCTAATATTGAACCTGTTATGATCGCTATAGCAACCAAAGGCATGAACCTTCTCAGAAGATATGTAGTCATCCTGTAGGCGTTTGGTTGTATGATTATTTTTCTATGTGAATAAATGATTAGTAATGCTCCAGAAATCAATAATGCTGCAATTATGTAACGCGTGTTGTAATCTATGTTTGATGTAAAAGGTGTAGTGGCTCCCAACCATATTAGCAGAGCTCCTATTACCTTCAAACCTCGAGAAATCCTTGACTCTATGTCAGTCTTCAGATCTTCAGCACCGGACTTTGGTACTACTATCAAAAGCAGTTGCGTTATGCCGTAGAGCAAAAGTATCCTTATCCCGATAGCGCCAAGTATGGGTGCAATTATCCAAGATAGCAAAGGTATTGCAGGAACTACGTGTTCCTGTGCAAAGGACATATCAGAAGGCGGGGTGACGAACGGCAAACCAAACAGTATGGGTACCTTATCAACATGCAGATCAATACCGTTGGCAGCGCCAACCAATGCCAGACCAAAGAATATGTTAGACAATAGCATCATACCAAAAAGAATCTTTGTGAACTGCCAGGCAATGAATGTTGTATTAGACATCTTGTAAGAGGAGAATTCTACATATTCAGCCGAGTATCCCATCGTGTTTCTTCCACGAAGTGCATTCACGATCAGGTGTATACCCCACCATATCATGGAGCGTTTCTTTCGGAAGTCTATTCTCACTAGTGCAAACGCAGCAAGAATTATCCCGCTGTAGATCTCAAACTCAACTGGTTTCAGGAATATGTCGCCAAATTCTACTGAGTTGAGCCAGAACCATATAGCCCTCTCGCCTATTGCTAATGCTAGCAGAACTGAAAAACCGATGATTATTGCAAGTCGTATCCTATCTCCAAGCCTGTCTAGCCACCAGCGAACGTGACTAACACTCAATCTTCCCTACTACCTCCTGTTTACTATTAAAAGCATTGCCGAATGTGATCATAATTAACTGATACAGTTTGCTAATTTTTGTATACTGCTTCCATCAATGTTTATATCAACTGCGCAAAGTTATCTGCTTATGAGCTATGAGCCAAAAGATTCTGACCACAAAAATTTCTAAAAAGAACGTCTATGCAGCTGGAACAGTCATTGCCATTATCATAAGCGTACCTGGGATAATTGCTTTCGTTGTTGCTTGGAAGGTTGGCGGTAACATGTTCACCGCTTTGATAATTAGTGCAATTGTGTATTTCATCTCCATGGGCTTTTCGGTCAAGATATCAAAGAAGATGAAGGTAGTAAGCGAAGACTAATTATTCCACTTCTATGCCAGCCCATCTCTTGAACACTTCGTGCTCTATGCCAAACTGATCCAGAACCTTTCCTGCTATATGGTTCAGTAGCTCATCAATACCCTTTGGTTTGTGGTAGAAACCAGGCATTGCTGGCAGGATTATAGTCCCCATTCTTGCCAGTTTCAACATATTTGACAAATGTATAGCGGTAAGCGGTGTTTCTCTAGGCACCAGAACTAGTTTCCTAGATTCCTTAAGCACCACTGATGCAGCTCTGGAGATCAGTGTATCTTCGTAACCAGTTGCTATGCTTGCTAATGTTTTCATGCTGCATGGTATGACAACCATACCGTCCATCTTGTATGAACCGCTGGAAGGTTTCGCACCAAGGTTATCATTGTTGTAAACATACTTTGCGAGTGATTTGACGTAAGATGGCTTCTTATCAGTCTCCAATTTTATGCATTCCTCTGCCCATCTGCTAATTATGAGATGTGTTTCGATCTTCAGCGTCTTTAATACTTCAAGCAATCTTATCCCATAGGCTACCCCAGAACTTCCGCTTATGCCTACGAGCAACCGCATGTATCTCGTAAACTTTCATTAGTATTTAATTCAATATGCCTCGGCATCCTGTGTCAATGTTTAATTATTGAAAAGTGGACGTTATTTTGTGGTTTCTCTTCACGATGCAGAAGATTCCATGGTATCGGAGCTAAAGGTATCACTAGACGAAGCTAAAGTGTACCTACTTTTGCTGAACAAAGGCAAGATGTCAAAAACCGGAATTGTTGAGGAATTGAAGTTGGGGCAAAGGAATTTAGAAAAATCATTGGTAGGTTTGATTGAAAAGGGTGCATGCATTGAGCTTGGAGGAGAGTATGAAGCATTGAATCCAAGATTTGCAATAACCAACATGTATAGAATGATGTGTTATGCAAACAATATTGAAGTCAAGCGAAATGTTGTCATTGATCAACTGGCCACTATGTTGGAGAAGCCGTATGAAGATGCAAGAACTAAATAGAACATAGTTATGTGGATCGATATGCAACAATGCACGCATCAGAATGTTTACTTTGGTGTTGTGAACATACGATACCAGAACCGAACTATAGGTGCGGTTGATGTTTGGAGATGCACGAAATGCATGAAGATGTTTTCAGAGGAAAAACAGCTGGGCATTCTTGACATTTCATCCGAAATCGGTATGCCGCATATAGAGCCTGACGAAAGATGGGCCGTCTTGGTCTGCAAGCTAAAGAAGGATAAAGAACGATGGAACTTGATCGGAGTAAAGAGGGATGGAGAAATAAAACACACGTGCGTTGACAGAGAGATGACGATGAAAGTTGCTGATTACAAGGTGCTTGAAGATAGGCATTGGATGTTTATGATTGATCAATCGATAAACAAAGAGGTCGAGATCGATTGAGCGATGAAGACGTGACTATATATATTACAAACGCAACTCCCAGTGAAATTGCTAGCATGGTAAACGGCTACTTTACCATACAAGGAGAGAAGATAAAGTTCAAGGCAGTTGCTTTTGGTAGAATAGGAGGGCATAACGTTAATGTAAAGATCTCAAAGAGCAACATGGAGAAGCTAAGGAAGATGGGCGTAGATCCCGATCAATTGATAATAAAGGTGCAGAGGATGATGGTCGAGGGCGATATGATAATGCCAGATTCTAAACCCCCCACGACAGAATAATGCGCGAAGAGGGTTCTGTTGATTCGTCGGGTAAAATGATGTTGAAAATGGGTTGGCACATTTTAGTTTTATAGGTTAACAACATTCCCATTGTACCCCGAATGTACATTCCCCCAGAATCAGCTGAGGCTAAAATTCCTAGCCTTATATAGAACCCCCCCTCTAGTAGCTTTTACATCCGTGCGTTTTTTGGCGCATTAGGGAAAAATCATCATGTCCAGATATGAGATCGTGGTATGTATCTATGATTGACGAGGGAAAATCTGTTCTGAACCTTACTGAATGGCTCTTGCTCGCCAACCAAAATCAACAATCAAATACAACGCCCGAAGATTCAACAGAACCGCGAAGAGTTATAGTTTCGCTCCTTCCAGAGCCTTACCACAATCGCATTTCTGCCTTGTTAATGGTATCTTCGGTATAAGTTCCGCAAGCAGCTTCCTTGTATTCTGTACGTTCTTGCCCAAAGTCTCTATGACCTCTTTAGTGCTCACAGGTTTTTCTGCCCAAACGTCGTAATCTGTTACTGATGCGACCGATAGATAGCATATTTCAGCTTCTCTCGCCAAAACACACTCTGGCACCAGTGTCATGCCAATAATATCTGCCTTAACGTAATCCTTGAAGAACCTAGATTCTGCTCTTGTGGAATATCTTGGCCCTTCAATGCACACATACGTTGCTCTATCATGCACGCTGAGGTTGATACCTCGTGCCGTCTTGACTGCCAATTCCCTCAACTCGGTGCAGAAAGGATCTGCTGTTGATACATGACATACCTCACCTCCGTCGTAAAACGAGTACTGTCTTGATTTTGTGAAATCAACAAACTGATCTGGTATAGCTATATCTCCTGGTTTCAGTTCCATCTTCATGCTCCCAACCGCAGCTGGTGCAAGTATCCTTGTAACGCCCAACTGCTTGAGCGCCCAGATGTTTGCTCTCGCGGGTATCTTGTGCGGAGGAATTCTGTGTCCCCTGCCGTGTCTCGGTATAAATGCTACACTTCTGTCCGCATACTTTCCAACTGTTATCAGGTCTGATGGATCTCCATAAGGTGTGTAAACCTTGATCTCCTCCTTATCATTCAGCAAACCCGGATCGTAGACGCCTGTTCCACCAATTATTGCAATGTCTGCATGCTTGCTCATGTATAGGTCACCAACGAATGAACTTCGTATCCCTTGATCAAATCTCTGCCCTTCAAAGCCGCAAGTTCGACAACGAATGCAAAGCCAGATACCTTGCCTCCCAGTCTCTCAATAAGCTGTGCTGCTGCCCTTGCAGTTCCGCCAGTTGCAAGAAGATCGTCAGCTATCAGAATATTCTGCCCCTTGCTCACAGCATCTTGCTGGATCTCCATTGTTGCACTTCCATATTCAATATCGTATTCAAGAGAAACTGTCTTACCAGGTAACTTGCCCTGCTTCCGTATCATTACACATCCCTTGCCGAACCTAACCGCAAGTACTGATGCAAATATGAACCCCCTAGACTCTATACCAGCAATCAGATCAATGTCCTTGTTCTTGTAGAGCCCGTAAAACTGATCGATTACGAACTTTATAGCATCAGGATCCTTTAAAACCGGGCTTATGTCCCTGAATAGTATTCCTTTTTTTGGAAAGTCTGGAAATTCGCGTATAACGGATTTAAGGTTCACAGCATAGCGATCTTTT
>JBMCYV010000044.1:0-16607 GCA_049199595.1 Candidatus Nitrosomirales archaeon | reverse complement strand
GAAAGCATATCAAAAGCATAATCCAGATTTGCGTCTTTTGGTGAGGTATGAGGATCTAAGAATGGATACCTTTGCAGAGTTGAGAAAGATCTACAACTTCCTACACATTAGCATCAGTGATGATGAATTGAAGAAGATAGTAGACCGTTACGACTTCAAGAATATACCTGAATCAGAAAAGGGTCCAGGAAAATTTAACAGGTCTGCCACGCCAGGAGGATGGAAGAAGAATTTCAGTAAAGAGGAGCAAGAATTGATGAATTCAATCATGGGCGGAACTTTGACTCAAATGGGTTACGAAATTTAGCTCTATTTTAAGTTACAGAATGAGTATTGTACAATGGAAACTCTGATGTTACCGTGTTAGATTTTATTCTGACGAACATCGACTTTAGTCATTTGGTTTCCTAATTCACATCAAACCTTTAGAAACCATCCTCAAGATACCTTGAATCAGAAGGTTTTCTTGACCTCATGTGTATAACTATGAAACTCTTGCTCTATATTTGATGTTACACATGGAATATTATCCTTGTTAACATCAAAGTGCTAGTAGGAATGAGTAAGAAATGTCAACTAGAGTTTCTCATCTGCGTAATATATGGAGTCGTAGGTCATTAATACGAATTTTCGCCATAAACGATTTGAAGCTAAGATACAGAAACTCCGTACTAGGTTTCTTTTGGTCAGTTCTTGAGCCTCTGCTGATGTTGTCTGTGCTCTATATCATATTCACAAATGTAGCAAAATCAGACATTCCATACTATCCTCTCTACCTTCTTCTAGGACTCATCATGTGGAATATGGTTACTAGAGCTACAAGCACAAGCTTGCATAGTATAATGAGCAGAGGTGGTATAATAACAAAAATTTATTTTCCTAGGGAAATACCTGCGATAAGTTCATGTATAACAGCTTCTATAATGATGTTACTAGAATTAGTAGTATTTTCTATCTTCCTACTAGCTTTCCAGTTTGTACCACCATCAACTATAGCCTTACTTCCGATAATTTTGATAATACAGTTTATTTTGGTACTAGGTCTCTCACTACCGTTATCCGTTCTTAATGTATATTTTAGAGATGTACAATACATTTGGGCCCTAATAGTTCATGCGGGTTTCTTTCTTATGCCAATAATTTACAGGGTAGAAATTTTTCCAGAAAGATTACAAACGATACTTTCGCTGATTCCGATGACCAGAATTCTAGATATGGCACATGACGTAACTCTTTACAACAAAATTCCTTCAGCAACAGATTGGGCGTACATAATTGCATCGTCGTTAACAATTCTTTTTGTCGGATACCTCATTTTCAAGAGATTCGAGGCAAGAGTAGGTGAAGAACTGTAGTATGGATGCTAACGCTATAGAATTCGAGAATGTGACGAAGAGCTTTAGAATACATCATGAGAAAATAAACAGTGTTTTCGAACATGTGAGTAATATTTTCAACAGGCAAAACCAATTCGAAAGATTGACAGTATTGAACGATGTTTCGTTCACCGTTAAGCAGGGCGAGATGTTTGGAATTATTGGTCGCAATGGAGTTGGAAAGACTACGCTTCTTAGACTTATCGCCAATATCTTCAAGGCTGATAAGGGTATTGTTAGAACAAATGGTAGTATTATACCTCTTATTCAGCTAGGAGCAGGTTTTGAACCCGATCTAACAACTAGTGATAATATAATATTGTATGGGGTGATTCTAGGATTTTCAAGGAAGGAGATTACAGAGAAAGTTGAGGATATACTGAAGTTTGCCGAACTTGAGAAATTCGCAGATACAAAGATCAAGAATTTCTCTTCAGGAATGTATTCTAGACTGGCATTCTCTACAGCGATCCAAGTAGACCCTGACATACTGCTAGTCGATGAAGTACTGGCTGTCGGAGATGAATCGTTCAAGCAGAAGAGTTTTGAGGCATTCATGTCTTTCAGAAAGAAAGGGAAAACAATACTCTATGTTTCACACAACCTAGAATCCATCAAAGAACTGTGCGATCGAGCATTGTTGTTGCATAAAGGTAGCATACAGAGCATAGGGTCGCCTACTACAGTTGTCGATGCATACATGAAAGTCTTGCCATCATATCCGGATCATAAGAAGACTGATGTGATGAGATTATAGATGGTGTATGCAAAATGACTGACAAGAACAATCAACCATTGGTCAGTATAATTATCCCTACTAAAGATAATACCAGTCTGTTAAAACAATGCTTAGACAGTATTGAAAGCAAATCAACATACAAGAATTATGAAATCATCATAGTTGATAACAATAGCAAAAAACTAGAGTCAAAATCTTATTTGTCAGTCCTAAAACACAAGGTAATTTCTTACAATGAACCATTTAATTTCTCCAAAATAAATAATTTTGTAGTGACAAAAGCTAAAGGTGAGTACATAATTTTCCTTAACAATGATACAGAAGTAATATCTCCAGACTGGATAGAACGTATGCTAGAACATTCGCAGAGGCCTGCTGCCGGCGCAGTAGGTGTCAAGTTACTCTACCCTGACAACACAATACAGCATGCAGGCGTTCTTATGGGAGTTGGTGGTATGACTGCTCATGCCTTCGAAGGGTTTCCTAGAGATCACCCAGGTTATCAAGGCCTTTTACAGAGGGTGCACAACTGTTCTGCCGTTACAGGTGCTTGCATGATGACCAGAAAAAAACTATTTGAAGAAATTGGAGGTTTTGATGAAAATTTAGCGTATGCATTCAACGATGTGGATTTATGCTTAAGACTTGGAAAGATGGGATATTCTATAATCTACACACCGCATGCTGAATTGTATCATTATGCGACTTCCACAAGACCTTATACTGATCATTCTGAAGAAATCAGATATTTTATCGAACGCTGGCGCAACATGATATTGGAAGGAGATCCGTACTATGATCGTAATCTGTCTAGGTTAAGACCCGACTATAGTCCGAAGATTAAGCAAGAGCGGTTCGTACTCACTGACTTTGGTCTATTTGAAGAATCAGAACTGGGGATGCTTCGAAAACCTGGAAGGTACATGCGGATTGCAAATAATCTAGCAAAACGTCATGGAGTTAGGAGATTAGCTGTTGAATTTCTGAGATATCTCATCATCAAGGGACAGAAGAAATAACCCAAATCAACATGTGTACTATGATTAATTTTTGGAACGAAGCATTTCATATATCCACATATGTTTTCTGGCCGTTTCCTCCCATGTTAGAGCTTCCACATAATTCTTGGCCCCCTTACCAAATTCGGTGATTTTCTGTTCATTGGTAAGAATCTGAATTATTGCACCCGCGATTCCTTCAGCAGAAGGATCAGCAAGTATTCCAGTTTTTCCGTCTACAACTCTATCTACGTGTGCACCTAATCTGGTAGCGACAACTGGTTTACCGCACACTGAAGCTTCTGCGAGCAAAAAGCAAAAACCATCGGAGAGCGATGGACAAACTACCAGATCGCACATAGTCAGGAACTTTGGATTATCTTGATAAGGTATATTGCCTACATAGATTACGTGTTTCTGTAGATTCATCTTTTTTACAAATGGTTCTATTTCTTCATAGCCAGAGCCAGCTAGAACTAGTCTAGCATCGGGAATTTCCTTCGTTACAATTCTTGTAGCTTCCAGAAGCATCAACAAGTTCTTTGACTGTGCTGTCTTCTTCACTCTTAATCTACCAAGATATCCAAAAAGCTTGAATCTTTCCAGTTTAAGCTTATTTTTTAAATATGAGCCATCACCACTAGTATTATACAGATCATGATTTATCCCATGAGGTATTACCGTAATCTTATTCGTGGGCGCTCCAGCTTTAACAAGAGTTGACTTTGAGTATTCTGATGGGCATGCGTACCAATCATATGGCGCTCTTGCCATTCTTTTCTCCATCATAGGATAGATTTTCTTCTCTAAAACGTTTTGGCCAATGGTTTTCCAAAGATCTCCAAGGAACTCATGACAGAATAATAGTGATGGTTTATTGTACTTCCTAGCAATTCTCCACCCTGAATACCCTGCCGTAAGAGTATTTGCATGCACAATATCCATATCTTTTACAAAATCTAATTTCTGCAAAGTGGCCATGAATGGAAATGTCTGCCTCCCCGGAAATACAAATTTACTGCTGAATAGTATCGGAATTCTATGAATATAGATGCCGTGATAGTTCTCATATTCACCCGTGCCTGGTATTCTGGAAGTCAACCAGTGAATTTCATGTCCTAATTTTGTTAGATGTTTGCCCAGTTGAGTAACATAAGTTTCTATTCCGCCCATGTATGGCGGTGCCAGATCAGATATTATCAGTATCTTCATGTTATGATCTTTAATCTTTAGAGAATATCCTTATAATTATATTCAATTATATCACAAGTTTCAGGTTTGAAATCAATTTTAGGCATTACATAATGTATTTACTATTTGCGAATGCAATTTTTGCATGAGTCATAGTTTTGGAGAACTTTTGGCTAATTTACCAGAGTTCGATATAGTGAATAATGAACTTAGTATACAAGGCCACTTGGTAACAGAACTAGCTTCAAAATACGAAACTCCGCTTTACGTTTATGACGGAAATATCGTTCAGCAAAATCTCAGTGCTGTAAGAACAGCTTTTAATGGCTTTAAGATCTTCTACTCCATAAAGGCAAATCCCAATCCTACAATTTGTAAACTGCTCGCTCATAATCAATGCGGTGCTGATGTGTCATCAGGAGGCGAATTAAGCCTTGCCCTGAAGACAGGTTTCAAACCTAAAGATATAATCTTCGTTGGCCCTGGGAAGACAGATAAGGAGATAGAGTACGCTCTTAGCTGTAGTATAGGAACTATTGTTGCTGAATCTACGAATGAATTGAAAAGAATAGAAAAGATCGCTACTAAGATGTCCAAGGTTGTTGATGTCATGGTACGAATAAACACATCAACCAAAATCGATTGTTCACCTGTGAGAATGGTAGGAGGACCAAGCCAGTTTGGTATTGATGAGGAAGATGCCATTGCTCAACTTAAGGACTTCCACTCGAGTCATGTTATTTTAGTTGGCATACATGTATATTCTGCGAGTCAGATACTGGATGCCTCTGCTTTATTTCGCATGTTTGAAAGTATTCTAGATACGGCTAAGAGAATCTCTAACGAAGTTGGCTTGGACTTAAAAATCATAGACATGGGAGGAGGATTTGGTATTTCGTATAGTCAAGACGAAAAGGCATTGGACATATCCAAGTTAGGAGCTCAAGTTCACGAAGCTATTATAAGACATGGTATTGATATGCGAAGGACATCTCTCGCACTTGAATTGGGCAGGTTTCTGGTAGGGCGTGCAGGAATCTTTCTGACTAAAGTAATAGACGTAAAAGAATCAAGGAAAAAGACTTTTGTGATTACTGATGGAGGTATTAATTTTCTTATGAGACCTGCTTTTTACAAGTTGAATTATCCAACTTTTGTAGTTAACAAAATTAAAGAAAAACCAAGTCGGAAATGTACAGTAGTCGGTCCACTTTGTACGCCGTTCGATCAGCTAGCTACCGACATAGAATTACCTCCTGTCCAGATAGGAGATATTATAGGTATCTTTAAGACCGGTGCATATGGCCACAGCATGAGTATGGTTGAATTCTTGAGTCACCCGTGTCCAGCCGAGGTCTTAATCCTCGACGGGCAAGATTATCTTATTAGAAGAAAAGGAAATTTTGATAATATATCAGGAGAACCTTTAGTTCTGGAAATTTAGCTTTGTAGAGTATCTAAGAGATCTGCAGGTATTATCACTATCTGTAAGGAGATAGTAAACGGGCTGATGCTAATGACTCACAATGAATGTTTACGACTAGAACTGATCAATAATGTAGACCTATAATATGTCCTACATAATATATTAAACATCAAACAAAGGTTAGTTTTCTGTTAGTGTTAATCAATGCTCGAGATTTATGAGGATAAAAGCACAAAACAAGGCACTAGGTATATTAGAATATCTCAAGTAAAAGCTGTCTATAATAAACTCATAATTAAGCTGGATTTATCAGATGATATCAGGAAATTCTTTCTAAGAGACAATTTTGTTATACAATACGATACACGCATTGATGACATTGATGAAAGTATCTTAACTATCCCTCCGGTGTTTGTCGTAGCACCAATAGCATGGGCCGCAGGTGCAAATGTATACGTCGACCGATTAGATCAATCTTCTCTAAACTCTCTTCTCAGAGTAAGACCGGTATTCAGAGAATGGTATAATTTCTCGTCTTCAGGCGCGGTAATTGTTAAGGATTTAGTTGAAAACAAGTTCAACAACAAACAAACAGCATTACTCTTCAGTGGTGGATTAGATTCTACAGCTTCTTACTTAAGACATAAGGAGGAGAATCCTACATTGATCACACTACTAAGAGGAGAAACATATTCTTATGAAGATGCATATTACAACAATGTAAAGAATACTTTTCTAAAGTTTGCTAAGGACGAAGGAGTGAAGATTCATTTTATAATGACAGATCTTTGGGACACGCACAGTAATGTTCTTAACAACAAATTATTAACAAGGCACTTTGGCGTCCTTGACTGGTGGATGAAAGTTAGCCATGGTCTGATGATACTTGGCCTTTCCGCGCCCTTGACAATCAAGAACATAGGAACAGTGTATATTGCTTCGACATTTGCAAGAGACTACAAAGCGCGTACGGGTAACGGTTCACATTTTCTGGCTCATACTGATATTTCTTGGGCTGACGTCAAAGTGATTTATGATGTAGCAGAGCTCACTAGGCAAGCAAAAATAAAGCGTATTCTAAAGGAGAATCAAGGTTATTGTAAGAACTTGCGTGTTTGCAGTCCTCTCACGAACCCAGGTTATTACAAGAATAGGAACTTGGAGTCTTATCCTAAAAACTGCGGTATTTGTCAAAAATGCGTAGAAAACATAATTGCATTAGTGCTCGAGGATATAGATCCTGCGCAGTGTAACTTTGATATCGATAAAAATATCCTTGATTATGTCAAGCGTCTATTCAAGACCCGTTCATTAAGAAGTATGGGTGGAGAAGCACCCGAATTCTACAAAGATATTCAAAGATATATTTCGGACACTATTTGTGATGCTGGATTAAATCAACAGTACAAAACAAAGAAATTCTTTGAATGGTTTAAGAATTATGATATCTCAAGCTACAAAAAACATAGCAATGATAAACTGAGTTTGCTCTTCTGGACGTATTCATTGATGAGATACAGAGGATTATACTACACCATTAGTATGATAATAAGGAGCTTAAGAAACAGTCCACCTGTTCCATGGTAGTTCTCTCAATGTCTGACGTTTTTGCTACCGCTTTAGAACGCATCTTTTCTCTATCCATGAACAGTTCTTTTATCATCGAAACCTGATCTGGCTTCACAACATATTCGCCTAGATCATAGTACTCTTCCATCAGTGACCTTACCTTAGGTCTGTATGCAATGGCACATGTAGGAATACCATACCTTAATGCGAAAAGGACCGAATGATAGCGTGTCCCGATAAAGAAATCTAAACAGCTTATATGCCGTATGGTCTCATTGGGCGACGCGCCCTTTAGAATTCTTATACTAGCCTTGTGTTTAGTCAATCGTAAGATCTCTTTCATTACAATATTGTCATTTTCTGTTCCGTTGTTCGATCCTCTGTTTTGAAATGGTATTAGCACAATCTTGTAACCAAGGCCCACGAAAAATTCTATTATGCCCAGTAATTGCTGTTTGTCATTAAATATTTCACTCTCCTTAACAAACTTGGTTCGTAGATTTATCCCAACAATTTTCTCCTGTGTTTTGCTTGCTGGAGGCGGCAATGGATAGGCGAATGCAATGTCATTAACTACCACCACATGCTCATGAATAGCATTTCTTTGTAGAAGATCTTTTGAAAAATGATCGCGAACATATATAGTATCACTCAATCTTAATAATTTTGTCCATTTCTCTACAATTTTATTTTCAAAATGTCCAGATTCCCCATTCAAATTAGCAGGGTCAACTCCCAACCCATAACAATGGAAGGGCAGTTTTCTTTGGCTTAAAACTCGATAAAGGGCATCAAACCATGGATGAAATCTAGAAAGCCAGACGAATCCTCCAGGCCCTAACAGCACAGAATCAAAATTCTGCAGTATGTTTTCAAGATGTCTAGTTCTTAGTTGTATGGGCAAAAGTCTACCGTAATCAGATAAGGAAACGTCAAGTTTCGTCTTGCGCTTAATATAATCATCTGCTGCTAGAGCAAATCGACTCAATCTAGTGCTACTCTTGCTAGCATTTAAGACTCCTTCAAACCTGATGTCATGTCTATTGTCTTGCAAGGTCCGCAAGAAGATTTCGTCACCAATATTTCCTCTTCCATAATATCCAAAAGCAGCAATCCTCTTGACATCTACTGTTTCATTGTTGAATAAGGTACTGGACTTCAAATCGAATCATTCACTTTCCGTATGGTATAGAGGAGTATTCAAGTGGGTCTCACTATGTTTGTTTGTATGCTTGCTAACTCTTGCATACATATTGATGGTGAGTTCAGCAATTTTTTTCCAGCTAAATTTTTCAGCTTTATGTTTAATGTTTCTTGATAAACGCAGACGGCAATCTCTATCATTTATTATCTGTAGTAATTTTTGCTCCAAATCAGCGGAATTTCCAGGTTGAGCCAATATTGCGTCATAACCATCTGAAAGTGTTTCGTCAAAGAATTCAGTCCTTGTGGCAACTATAGGTTTTCCGCATTCAATAGCAAGAGTTAGAGGGCCACTGGCTGAGATGGAGATAGTATAAGGAAGTACCACGGCTTCGGCTTTCGAGATAAGCGAGCCAAGTTCTTTATCATTGACGAATCCAGTAAAAATTATTCTATCACTTTCGCTAACTAGAGATTTGATTTGATCTGCATATCCCTTATAATAGGACGGTTCAGCACCAGCAATGACAAGCAGATAGTCTGGACAAATGTTCTGAATTTGCTTGTAGGCGCTAATAAGATCCTCCAATCCCTTCCGAGGAGCTATGTATCCGAAATATAGTATAATCTTCTTGTCTGATACAGAACTAGAATCAATACATTGTTGATACCCTGACGATATCCCATGCGGTATTACTGCAACCTTAGATTCATCTATTTTGTACTCGTGTATCATGACTCGTTTAAAAAAATTAGAATGTGTTATAATCTTCTCGGAGAGATTGCTTATGAGTCTATACATGGTGATCATGTAAAATACCACCAGGCTCGCAGGAACAATTGAACGAGGTGGTAGCAAATATCTCATGGTTTCCCTCGAGGAATCTAATTTGAACACAGGACCATGTAATGTGACGACAGACTTGATGCCTAAAGCCTTTACGAAAATCAAGAGAGGCAGAACTAAGAAACTGGAATAGAGTGAACCAAATGTATTAAACTCGTATTGAATATGTACTATCTCCGGTCTGTCTTTAATGAGTTGCCTAAGCAACTGCAGTGGATAAAGATATGGTGACCATATCTTCTTTAGCTCTGTATGACCTGGTTGACCTTGCACTGCACATCTTTTTGGTACATAATAAAGTAATTTTCCTTCTTGACCCAGTAATTCTGAGATTTCTTCACATAACTTCCATGAATACCAGTTAATTCCTTGGCACTTGTCTATGACGGCAATTTTATTAGGTATTCTTGAGATCGTATGGAGCATCTCAACCTCACCAGTCAGCTTCGCCAGCTCTATAGTTGATGCTTCTTGATAGTCTAGATAGCACTGTAAGAATTACAGAAACAACCATGAGTAGAACGCCCAGAACAATTGCACCGATCGAAAATATTCCTGTTCCAATAGCGAACTGATTGGTCCTATTAAAAATGTCCAGAACCGTAACGAGCCACCACATTCCCAACGCTAACGAAACTATCCCAGGCAGACCAAGAGTGAGCAAAGGTCTTCGCTCGGCAACATAGTACACTATCGAGTAGACTACGCCAGCTCCATGTGAAAAAGGATGCCTTTTCGATGTGGGCATACCCGTATCATATCTTATTACAACTGGTACCTCTACAATGGGCAACTTGTACCTGCTCGCTTCTGTGAGTGATTCCGTAATCAAACCATAACCAGAATCAGTTAGATTTGGAAGGATAGCCTGAAGTGCTTTTAATGAATATGCCCTGAACCCACTTTGGGCGTCCTTTACAGAAACGCCATTGTACTGCATGAGTTTTGTAATAAAACGCACTCCAGCCTTCCTATAAGCAGGCATCTCATTGTTATTTTCAATGATCCTTGAACCGATGACTATCTCGGCATTACCATCAACTATAGGAGCCAGCAGGGATGGAATGTCCTCAGGGTTATGCTGCATATCAGCATCAAGCGTTACGATAATATCCGCCCTTTCCTTCAGGGCAATTCTAAACCCAGATTTTATCGCAGCTCCATAGCCCATGTTCATTGCATGTCTTATTACAATTGCACCGGCTTGTTCTGCAAGTTCAGCAGTTCTGTCAAATGAACCATCGTCGATTACTATGACACGTTCCACATACTTCAGTGAAGTTCTAACAACTCTTTCGATGCTCTTCTCTTGATTGTATGCCGGTATGCATGCAAAGACCTTTGGGCTTCGCCTTTTGTGATTTTCTCTATCAGTTGAAGTTTCAAAAGTTTCCATGAAAGAGATCTGCACATTTATGACTGGAGCATAATCTTAAGATGTATGTAACCTTCGCACTGTATTATGTGTTACAGATTATGTGCTGTATGTAAGCAGTTACATAAAATATTATTGCTAATTAGGACATCTTCGTTTGTATTCCTATGCATACGAAGGCAAGAAAGACAGTAATAAAAGATAAACAAATTGCCCCATCCCAGAATTTTCTACAGAAGTATATTCAATACTTTATTTTGGCTGGGATAATATTTACTGCATTAGCTGTAAGATGGATATCTGCTGACTTTCAATTCATTTTTGGCGCCGATTCATGGTGGTTTTATAGGCATGCCGGAGAAATTTACAACAATAACTTTGAACTTCCTAAATGGGACAACCTGAGCTATGGTCCTCCGGGCAGACCTGTGGATTATTATAGCGGATGGTCTTATACTATCGCTATATTTTATGCCATGGTACAACCATTCTCCCCAGATCTAACCTTGATGAAATTTTCTGGATTGTTTGCCGCCGTGTTTGCATCATTAGCTGCCATTCCCGCATATTTCGTTGGAAGAGCGATTACTAATAGATGGGGAGGGTTGCTGACAGCTTTATTCATTGTGATATCACCAAAATTTCTTGCTGTGTCAATGGCAGGGTATCCGGACAGCGGTATTGCCGTTGTCTTCTACACTTTTGTATCTGTTTTAGGAACAATTTATGCTATCAAGAAAGCTGATAAATTACACTTCGAAGATTTCAATAACTTTTACAAATCATTGTTCAGATACCTTCCTCACCTAATTCCAGCATTGGTGGCCTATTGGCTATTCGCAGTGAATTGGAGTTTCGGTTGGTATATCTACTTCATATTCTTGTTGTTCATCCCTGCTTTGATTTTGTTCAGGTTATTTGAAGGCAAAATATTCCGTCACGAAGCGGGACGTTCCAATTTAGTATTGCAGAAGATAAGACAGAGTAGAAATGTCACAATACCCGTTATTTTAATAGGTGTTTTCGGGGAGATAATTTCTCTGCTTACCTATCGTTGGCCGTTCTTTACGTTGCCGCCACACCTGCAATTGATACACGGCATGGATTTCTTACGAGCAGGAGTACTACAGCTCACTCTACTCGCGATTTTGTTCATAGTGTTAGCTGTGATTGCTGGATTGTCAGTGAGTAGAGTAAAAGGTCTGGCTGCAGGGGGAGCTGTCGGTTCTATTTTTCTGTTTTTGCTAATTCCTTTGGGTGTACCTGGAGGAAATTCACTCGTGAATCAGTCTATTTCCGAATTACAGCCAATAAATCTTCTTTCGCAGTCTGGATTTGGAATAATTACAAGCAGCATGGGCAGTGCTCCCATCATACTTGGTGGAGTCGGTATCATAGGCATGCTGCTCGTCAAACTGTTCAAAAAGAGAGAAATTACTACTTTCGAATATTTCATACTGTTCTGGATTGCTGCGTCACTAGTTCTGGTCAGTACTGGAGAACGATATTCGCTTATGCTTGCAATGGCTTTAGCAGCAGGTTCAGGGTGTGTGATAGGCAATCTTGTTGAAATGTTGAAGGGTAAGAAACGATCTGGACTAGCACCTCAAATATACGGCTTGATTATCTTTGGTATCCTGCTTCTAGTTGCCGATAATGTAAGTCATGCTGATGTCATAAGTGAAAAGTCTACTATTCCTCAAGACTGGCTGGATTCCCTGATCTGGCTAAAAGAAAATGCTAATACGGATTCTCTAGTAATGGCGTGGTGGGATCAAGGTCATCAGATAGCAGGATTCACGGGTTTAAAGGTTCACACAGATGGCGCGCATTGCGGTTCCTGCATTCCGTACGGTCATAATACTAGAATGATCGATATGGGTCGCATGCTTTCAACAAGTAATGAAGATGAATCAGTGGATTTAGTAAGAAAGTATACATCGTTATCGCCTGACGGTTGTCAGAAAGTCAACGATAAGTATGGTGCTATTGTTCCAGACGATGCGTGCAAAAGTGTAACAGATGCGTATGTGATCATAAGTAGAGAAATGGTCTACAAGTATTACTCGATAAGTTATTTTGGTTCCTATGATTTTCAGTCCAAATCTGGTAAGGGTGAGAATTATGGATGGTACTGGCTCGATGGTAAAGATAAGAATGATGCTCTCCTGTACGATGGAGGCAAAGTAAGAATCGAACGTGTGAATGGAGAACCGATTGCGTATGTTGGTCTAGCGGAGGAGGGCGTCAAGAATCGGGTTTTCCGTGATATGGTATATTTTGATAACCAAGGTATTGAGAAAAGATCAAGTTTTTCAGAGTCGGCGGACAATGATATAATGAACGGGTTGTTGTGGGTTTCAGAAGACTGGAGCTATGTAGTTTTCGTGCAGGACGAACTGAAGGATACGATGCTCAGCAAGCTGTTCTTCAACAACGGCGAAGGTTTGAAACATTTCCAGCTGGCCTTCCAAACTCCAGGGGTAAAGGTTTACAAAGTTCATAGTTAATCTGGCCAAAACTCCAACTTTAGCAAATCCTGATAGTCTTACTCACACGATAAAAAGTCAGTTCAGGGCATATTTGATAAGTTCATCGATCAACTTTGTTACTCCAAAAGTCAAACCAATCACGTTCTCATCAAATAAATACCACATAGTTGAATTAATGATGGTGTATATTTTCCAGACGATACTTGCAATAACAATTGCAGCATCTCTGCTGCTTTGCAGCATAAACGCTCAGCAAGCATTGAGTGTTACAGCTGGCAAAGAAAATTATGTCTATGGTGGTACCGTATCTATTACTGGTAATGTTCCCTCATATGTCGAAGGAGCAAAGGGTTCGCTCAAGATATTAACTTCAAAGAACAACGTATTCCTGGAAACTACTTTTACGCCAAAGCCTGATAGAACTTTTTCTTATGCATTCAAGCTCGAGGGCACTTTTCTTGAAGAAGGCATTTGGACGGCGAGAGTAAGTTATCAGGGCAATAATGCGATTACAAACTTTACAGTTTTGGCCCAAGAACTGTTAGTGGTGGATGTTGATATAACGATAGGTTCAACAAATCAAAATAACGGCAAGTTTTTCGATCCAAAGGAGATAACGATAAAGAAAGGAATCGAGGTTGTTTGGCACAACAAAGACGTTACGGCACATACAATAATCTATGGGCAGAAGGGTAGTTCTGATGCTGGTTCGGTCTTTGATTCTGGAATGATCAGATCCAACACAGTCTACAGTCATTCATTCACAGATACTGGTGATTATCCGTACTTTTGCAAGATACATTCATGGATGACGGGAAGGATAATTGTTGCTGAGGATGTGCAGGTTCCAATCATAGTGGAGCTATCAATGTCTACTGAAAAGCCAAAGTACAAGCTAGGAGATACAGTCAAGGTAACAGGTACTGCCCACCCTGTGCAGGAGGAAGATGTAGTAATGCGTGTCTTCAATCCTGTCGATGCCCAGTTCGCCTTAGAAGAGCTCAAACTGTTAGATGACGGTAAGTTTTCACATTCATTTCCGTTGAAAGGCGACCTTGCTGTTGCCGGGAACTACACGATCATGGCTACCTACCTTAACAAAACTATTTCATCAGTTATAATAGTAGAGGAGATTCCAATCCCTGCACCGCAGCCACAACCCGATCCAGAACCGCCAAAAGCCGTTTCTAAGATAGCTGCTGAGAGAGTCTCGTTTGTTGATGTAACGGGTTCGGAGAAAAACTCGCTTGGAGTTGGCGAACAGGTGCTGGTCAAGTCGAAACTATCCAATACACTTGGCATACAGCAGGAATTTGCTTTCATAGTGCAGGTAAAGGATTCCGATGGTGTTGTTGTGATGTTATCATGGTTCGAGAGCACATTGAATGCGAAGCAAACAGTTAAGGTCGCGCAGTCATGGACGCCAGACTCCGAAGGCAGGTTTACGGTTCAGGCGTTTGTCTGGAAGAGTGCGCTAGACCCATCGCCGTTAACGATAGAATCTTTGCAAACAACGATCAAGGTTTTGTAATCGAACACATTTGCCAGTAAAATCTGAGGATAATTTGTCTGCAGTTGTTCTAGGGTGACAATGCCAAGTTTCTTGTTAGAAACTATTATCTATATGTGCGCATTCGTAAATGTATGGACAGTACGCAGATCCCAGGGGATTTTTGCAGCCGAATACTTGGGTTTGATAAGAATGTTAGATTTGCGGGCGTTGCGGACAAGTTTGGGAAGATAGTTATGGCAGAATACAGGAAAGGCGTTGTTCCGTTATTGTCAGACGAGGAGTCAGCACTATCCATTATACAATCATCGATAAGGATTGGCACTAGAAAGACACTGCAACCAGCTCTGGGCAAGATAGTTTATTCTGTGACGTTGTATGAAAAAGTTGTTCTGGCAAACGTTCCATTGGCCAACCAGAATTTTCTAACAATATCTTTCGATACAAAGGCAGATCACGACACGGTAATTATGAAGAAAATCTTGCCCTTCATTAAGAAGGAAGGTCTGCGTAAATGTTGATATGAGAAAGGAATTCGATTCACTGAAGATCTAACGAAGACCTTTTTCCTTACCTAAAATTCAGTAATACTTAACTTCTTGAGGCGCGATATTTAGAGTGAATATATTTCAAGATTTAGTCTACCCACATATCTTTATGTACAAATGTTTCTGCCGGAGGATCGAACTGGCTGATCATGCCATACCCGCTCTTGCCCCCAGGGAACTCATACGCAAAATACATAGCGACAAATACCTGTGCACCACCATCCTTGGTTTTCCGCATCAAATCAGAGTCTATGAAAAACCAGTAACGCTTCTCCATGTTTGGCAGCAGAGGCCCGAGGCTGAACCTATCGATGCCTTCGGAGCTGAAGATATCCTTATTCGGTTTTTCATTTTTCATGGCGAACGTCACCAAGATGTTTGACGCGGGCAGCTCGCCGAAATTCTTGAGCGTAATACTGTACTGATCCTTGCCCTCCGCAGTGCGTATGAACGATATCCCACTTGAAGGGCCTACCCACGGCCTGAACCTGTGAGCTACCTGCACCTTGCTCAACTTAGAAGTTTCCTCCATGTGTCTAACTGTCTTCCATAGAAGATACACAACCAGAACAGTAGCCACTCCGGCGCCTA
This sequence comes from Candidatus Nitrosomirales archaeon, assembly GCA_049199595.1. GTDB lineage: Archaea > Thermoproteota > Nitrososphaeria > Nitrososphaerales > UBA213 > JBMCYV01. Next base: position 802 of record JBMCYV010000044.1, on the reverse strand, counting down.
TGGAGACCCATTCCTCGATTATTGCAAGTTCTACCATAGGTGGATACTAAACATCTAGCTGATTCATAAGTTTTCAATGCCTAGATCGTCAACCACGCTGTTCTGTAACCTGTTGTATGGTATGAATCTACATTTGATGAATTTCGGAATGCAATATTGGGGAAGAGCTTAATTATAAATGCAATCCTAATTCTTATTGTGCAAAAAACCAAACTCCCGATTAACCTAATCTATGCACATTTCATCTTCGTAGACATTGTGGGACTTACGGGTCCGATTGATATTAGGGAACAGATTGAAAAGATCAAAAAACTCAACAGAATCATGGCCTCATGCGAAATAGTCCAGAACACGGAACCAAGCGCGATGATTGTTCTGCCTTCTGGGGACGGGATATGCATAGGTTTTCTTCAGGGTCCTGAACTGCCCTTGATGCTTGCCATGGAGTTGCATAGAAAACTTGACGAATACAACAAAGATAAACCTCCAGAAGAAGTACTGAGAATACGCATTGGATTGAACGACGGTCCTGTCTACTTGGTTAGGGACGTGATGGGCAACCAGAACGTATGGGGACCTGGAATAATAATCGCTAGAAGAGTGATGGATGTTGGTGAGGCAGGTCATATTCTCGTTTCCCAGAGGATGGCAGAGACCTTGCGTGAGCTTTCTGATGAATACAAGGTGTTGATCAAGCCACTGCATGACTATACGTTCAAGCATGGTCTGACGATGTTACTGCATTCTGTTTATGGAGACGGTGTAGGCAATGCCGTGACACCGACAAAGAACCTTAACCAGC
>JBMCYV010000043.1:0-16644 GCA_049199595.1 Candidatus Nitrosomirales archaeon | reverse complement strand
GATATGAATTGATTACCCAGACCCTTGCCCTCCCACGCGCCTTTTATCAAGCCTGGAAGATCAATTAGTTCAACTGGTATGAATCTCCAACCGTCTAAACAAGAGGAATTCTTTGGGTTATCAGCTACGCCGAACTCCTTATGCACACACAATGTTATAGCGTGACCCATGCCCACATTAGGCTGCTTTGTAGTGAAAGGATACGTTGACACCTCCGCAAACAACAGTGTTGCGGCGTTGAAGAAGGTGGTTTTGCCAGTATTGGTTTTACCTATCAAGCCTATCTTGACTGGCATGGAACTTTTGGTATAGCATCGTTATTTATATTGTTTCACCCACGTCCACATTCCAGAATTTGGAAATACTAATGCAATGACCAGATCCGATCACATTACTTCCTACGTAGATGGTTATTCAGCCTGTCTGTGTTTTAGTCTTTCCAACGTGCCCTTGATCTCTTCAACTCTCCATTCAATCTCACCCAACTCATCATTGTTTAACTCATCGTTCCACTTCTCCAATGTAATCCTAGAAATCTCTCCTGCATGGTAAACTATGCCCCAGTATGGATGATGTTCTGCCGTTGTATAAGCAAGTTCGGAAACGTCGTGAAGACCTGCAATAGCTCTCTTGAGAGCATCTGATCCTTCTCCATAGATCTTTATTATTCCTGATTCTTTGTCGGCTTTAACCTGAAGAGTCACTCCATTATTATGCAGGTCATCTGCCAATTTCTTGATCTCATCAATAACTTTCTCCATGCTCGACATGCGTTGCCTAAAGAATGTCTTCTTATTAAGCTGAGTGCTGGCCATAAATTGCACAATAGCTCTTTTTGAAGATCTCTTACATAAATAACCAGCATACGCTTCAATGCTTCTACATCTCCCGTTCCCTATGGTTGCGGTTGCGGTTGTTGCCACGAAATTGCACTTTTCAGGTTCAAAAGTTGCGGTTGCGATTCCAAAAGTTGCGGTTTTGAGCGGCCACAACTTCCCAACTTCCACGATCACAGCACGTAGCAACTGTTATCAGCCGTATGCTCACGTATCCCTCCAATAGCATTCTGCTAGTGAAGTTCATATCATTGACTTGGCACGTCTTGCATCTGATCTATTGCATACTCTTAGTGCAAGCTGCCAGTTATTATTACACAAACTCCTTCTTAAACACCATGAAAATTAAAAATAGAAAGACTTAAGTTCATCAACATGAGTGTGCGGGGCAAGCGTTGAACTATTTAAGATTGCACAGCTTTGGTTATTCAGGTATTTATGCCCAAGCCTCATTAAGCTAACATCAATGAGAAAGTCTTCCGTGTTCTACAAGCATGCACCTATTATAAACAACCTTTATTCCATGCTTGGATGCCTCCTGTGCGGCTTCGTTGTTACTTATACCAAGCTGCATCCAGACCACCTTCACTCCCTTTGTTATTGCGTCCTTTACTACTGGAGGTACATGCTCAGAAGGCCTGAAGACATCAACTATGTCTATCTTGTCAGGAACGTCAAGCAAGCTCTTGTAACACTTTCTTCCCAGAATTTCTTCGGCTGTTGGATTTACAGGTATGACATTGTAACCATTTTCAATTAGATACTTCGGAACATGGTGCGCATCCTTATTCGGATCCTTCGACATCCCTACCACTGCCACATTCTTCATGGAGAGTATCTGCTTGATCTCTGCATCAGAGTAACTGTCTCTTTCCATGTGCGACAACAATGAGGTTACGCACTATTAAATATTGATACTAATTATAGGCTGGTTTTTCTTATGGTTGGTATGCAGGAGTCAATCGTAGATGCAAAGCATCTAGAGATATTGAAATTGCTCAAGAAAGCCAACGGTAGATACGTTTCTGGTGAGAGGATAAGCAAGGATGTAAAAGTATCGCGAGTAGCTATATGGAAACATGTTTCTGCGTTACGCAAATATGGTTATAGAATTGAATCGAAGGAAGGTTCTGGTTACAAACTCATCAAATCAACTAATCAGTTACTGCCATGGGAGATAAAACAAGGTCTAAAGACAAAATTCGTTGGAAAGCAGATACATCATTACGCTTTAATTGATTCGACGCAGGATCTTGCGATAAGGCTTGCCGAAAACAATGCGCAGGAAGGTACAGTTGTGGTTGCTGAAAAGCAGAAGAAGGGAAGAGCGAGAGTTGGGAGGAGATGGGCTGCACCTGAAGGCGGTATATGGATATCTACGATATTAAGACCTAAGATTCCCACAGCCGAGAGTACGATACTGCCACTGGCAGTTTCACTAGCTGTGGGTAACGCAATAAGAAAAGAATGCAAGCTAGATGCGAAGCTGAAATGGCCAAACGACATCATCATAAACGGCAAGAAGGTCTCTGGCATACTTGCAGAAATGAGCTGTGAAGCTGACAGGATAAATTACGTTGTGATTGGAATAGGTGTCAATGCCAATGTTAATGTCAAGAAACTTGAAGCGTCGATCAAGGGCACTGAAGGATATTATGGTGCAACTTCACTAATGAAGGAGCTTGGAAAGGAAGTTGATAGAGTGAAGCTCATGCGACGCATACTTGATGAACTGGAAGAAACATATCTGGAGCTAGAAGAGGAAGGTTCAGATATAATCATAAGGAAATGGAAGGAACACTCTGCAACGCTTGGCACTAACGTTACTGTTGCGTTAAACGAAATGTGTTTTGTCGGTAAGGCTATCGATATAGATTATGATGGTGCGTTGCTTGTGAAACTCGCCGATGGCAACATTAAACGAATAGTGGCAGGAGATGTTTATGTTAGAATGGCCAAGACAAAATCATAATGCAGTATGATTATTAACAGCAATGATTAAATTACATAATACTAATGTGAGCTGCATGTTCAAATATTATACACCGCAAGAAGCCAACAAGGCCCTACCCGACGTTAAGCGAAAGTTTAGTCTGATTCTTTCTGTTCGAGATCAGATCGTGCAGATGCAGGAAGGATTGCAAAGAATGATTGACTCCAATGCAAAACTTGATTTGTATATGGAGGAGAAACAAAAGTTGAACATGGCTGTTTCTAATCTTTACAAGGCAATCGAAGACATAGAATCAATGGGCATAATGATTAAGAGTGTTGATGAAGGACTACTAGACTTTCCCTCTATGCGTTTCAATGAAGAAGTGTGGCTTTGCTGGAAGGCTGGAGAAGACGAGGTAAAGTTCTGGCACGGCAAGGATGAGGGATTCGCTGGAAGAAAGCCTTTACCTATAAGTGATGAATCCTTAGTTTGATAAAGAACCTTGAATTAGTAACTCAGGATACTGAATATCACGCTTCATCTTTCATACCTGTTTATAATCTTTGAATGTTTTACCATTAAAAGAGATGGAAACCAACGCAAAGAGACTAAGAAAGTACTCAACAATAAGCTTAGGCGTAGTTCTAGTGATGGCATTCGTTCTAGTGCAACCAACAATGCAAGCATCGTATGCAGTCAGTGCAGAGGATCAGACAGATTTTGATGACTGTGAGCTTGACGATCATGAAGATGGTGTGGGTGATACCCCTGAAGACGCGATATCAATGAATACGGTCATCAAAAGTGATATTGTGAAGACCATACATGTGGAGAAGGAAAAGTTCACATGTTTCCTGACTCAGGGCGATATACAAGTGGCCGTGGATGTCGACACATATGTAGAAGTATTTGAGAACATAACGGCAAGAGAGGTTATAGAGGCATCATCGCTGGTGGTAACTTGTGTAAAGGAACCGAAGACTGCCACAACAATTGGATGTCTAACGTACACACCTTCGACAACTACGGTATTTGTAGGCAGCGACTGTGAAGAAATGGAAGCCAGTGATAACGAGGCTGTTAAACATCCGCAGGAAATGAATACGGTAAAGAAAGGCAACATAGTAAAGACCATACAGTCACAGAAGGAGTGGTTCGACTGTCCCCTCAACAATGATGATACAGACAAGAAGGTCGATATCATAATATTCACAGAGATATACGAGAACATAGCGACACATGAAGTATTAGATGTACAGACCCACGAGATGCGATGTGTAGTGTTACTTACCAACGACGATAACGACGACGACCCTGATGACGACCAAAGAGACGCTCAAGTAGAATCCTGCATATTCAGAACGCTCCCATTAGCTGAGGAATAAATATCTCCCCTTCTTTTTATTTTCGCATGCAGACTTTAGCTAGTGGTATTAACTAGCTTCATGAAATGTTAATTTTAGATCAATCATATTCATGAAATAGAAAAAATGTATGCATGATGGATGCATATAAGAATATAGGAATTAAATCCCCAGAAGAAAGAATATCAGTCTTTAATGATTGTCAGCTAACTGAGAGAGGCTCCTTCAACTTGCAACAGATGGAGACCGTCAGATCTAGAGATGTAGCCAAGATAGCGCATGTGGAAAAGCAAGTCTATGTATGTGCTTCAGCCCAAGGTGGCGTACCTATCATAGTGTAACAAGCAATAGTCGCAGAGATTTACGAAAATACTACGAGCAAGAAGATAATAAGAACACAAGCTGAAGTGATAACCTGCCTACAGAGTTGGATACCGGAAAGATGTTTGGATGTGATGTAGAAACTCCATCTAGTGATCCGATATTTGTTGTTAATTGTAACCAGACCAGGGAGGACAGGTTCATCGATACCGATACGAGTCTACGGGTGAATACAGTAAGCAAAGGCAAGATTGTGAAGACAATAGAGGCAGAGAAGCAAATCTACTTCTGTGATTTAGATGACAATGACGATACAGGCACAAGCCCATTCCGTTTTGCATGCGAAGAGCAAGGCAACGAGCCTTGCGGTATTGAAAAGAAAGTAGAGCGGGTTTTATTCACCGAAATATGGGAGGATCTTGGTCTACTTCCAAACGATCCAGTAGTAAAGAAGGAGTTTCTAGGCTTCGTCTGTGTGATAGTGTTGGCTGAAGATGGAAACGATAACGGAACGACATCTGATAAAGATCCAGAAGACTTACCAGCCAGAGTTGAATCATACACATTCCAATGGCTTGGAACATTCACGCCATAGAACAACATTACAATCGCCCTTCATTTTCTTTTTTAGAGTGTGTAAGTGGTATTACTCAATTCTTATTACAGAGGACAGCGTAAGCTCTTATGACGTTACATTAACCAGACCGATGCAGATACCGCTCGAGAAGGAAGGACTCCATCTCTCCTTCTCTTTTTTACCTGTGATTGGGCTAAAAACTTATTTCAACCTATAAGTGATGAATCCTTAGTTTGATGTCCATCTGGCTGAAAGCAATTCGTGTAAGGTTTCTACTCGCTTCAATTATAGCAGTAAGTACTGGTTTAGCAATTGCATGGTGGAAGTTCCAACAGTTTGATCTGTTTTATGCTTTGTTGACATATGCAGGAGTTGCTTGCCTGCACGCAAGTGTTGATCTATTGAATGATTACTGGGACTACAAGCGTGGGATAGACAAGTTGACAAAGAGAACGCCTTTCAGCGGTGGTACTGGAGTATTGCCTGAAAATCTGCTGACGCCGTCTAGCGTGTACAGAGCTGGCATGGCATTTTTGATAATAGGCTCATCCATTGGAATATACTTCGTTCTTGTTAGAGGAATTACTATTGCCGTCATACTTGCCTTTGCCGTTCTCGCAATATACTTCTATTCTACAAGCATAGTTAATGCTGGTCTGGGTGAGTTGTTTGTGGCAATAAAGGGTACCATGATCGTGTTAGGCACATTCTTCGTGCAGACGGCGCAAATCACGGCAGAACCATTGTATTCAGGCGCGATAGTTGGACTGTTATCTGCCTCAGTGCTCTTCATCAACTCTTTCCCAGATCATGATGCTGACAAGGCAAAGGGGAGAAGGACACTGGTAATAATAATGGGCAAGAGAAGAGCGTCAAGGTTCTTTGCATTCTTCCCCTTTGCAGTTTACGCTTTAATTGGCTTGGGTATTATTCTCAACATGACGACAATTTACTCTTTGATTTGCTTGGCAGCCATTCCTCTGGCAATAAAGGCAGAAATGTCTTTGAGGCGAAATCATGAAGAGGGTAACACAATCATTCCGGCAATGAGCTCGACGGTAAAGTTCTCAAGATTGACTGGGACGCTGCTGGCGTTGAGCTTCCTGCTAAGTATTTAAGACATCATACTTTCAGTATAATGAATTGATTCAGGGCTTTGCTACTACGGATGGAACATCAAGATTTAGAGAAAAACATGAGGGTAAATCAGTTGCGAACGGGCATTTCAGATCTGTAAACGATCTTTCTCTAACAAGCTTGGGCATGGGAACTTATCTTGGTGAACCTGATTCTGCAACGGATCAGATGGTTACTGATGCTGTAAAGCTTTCATTACAGTCTGGAGCGATTAACGTGATAGATACTGCAGTAAACTACAGATCGCAAAAATCTGAGCGAGCTATAGGAAGAGCGCTCAAGGAATTGATTGACCAAGGTGCAATCAACCGTGATGAGGTATTCGTCAGCACGAAGAATGGCTATGTAACTGACGACGCCGACATTAGGATGGAGTTCTGGACCTACATTCACAACACGTTGATCAAGAATGGAGTAATCAAGGCTGACGATATATCATCTGGATATCACTGCATGACCATTCCTTATTTGAATGACCAGTTGGATCGAAGCCGGAGAAACCTTGGACTTGACTGCATAGATTTAATGTATTTGCATAATGCTGTAGAGGGTCAGGTGCAGGACGTTGGAATGCAGCAGTTTATGACCATGCTGAAAGATGTTTTCCAGTTCTACGAGGGGAAAAGGAAGGAAGACAAGATAAGGTACTATGGGATGGCAACGTGGAACTGCTTCAGAGTAATGCCAGGCAATATGGAATATCTCAATCTTAACGATGTTGTAAATCTGGCAAAAGAAGTTGGAGGCGAAAACCATGGTTTCAGGTTTGTTCAGCTACCGTTCAACATGATGATGAGCGAAGCATTGATGCTTAATAACCAGAGTATCGATGGCGAAACGCTTTCGCTCATTGAAGTCGCTTCAAAATTAAAGATCGGTGTATTTACAAGTGTACCTCTCATGCAGAGAAAGCTGCTAAGCGATAAAGTTGTGCCAAAGTTCGGAAACATAGATTCTTTAGCTGTAAGATGCTTACAGTTCGTGAGATCTGCTGGCGTTACTGCTCCATTGGTTGGACATAAACGCGTGGAGCACGTACAGGAGAATATTCAAGTAGCGAAGATACCACCAATTAACGAACAGGAATTCAAGGAAATGATTGCAAAACTAGCTAAAACGAATTGATGTTACTTTCTAGCTCTGTATATCACAAGTATTGCTATAGCGGCCAGCGCAACACCTAACCCAATGAACAACTGTAGCGGTGAATTGGCTAGTTGCTTTATATCTGTAGGGTTTTCGTACACTATTACTCCACTTATGCCATAAGCATATGCGCTTGAAAGAAGCGTCACGCTCAAAACAATCGATGCGAAAACAGCAGGGATTGATATCAAACCTGTTAACCGTTTCCCTTTGTGCACAACTGGAATAACGTGAAAGTTTAGTATAAAGTTTATGAATATCTTGCAGACGTCTCGAATCAATTTTACTTTTCTCTTCATTATATATAAGTACGCGGACCTAGGCGCTCTCTAATTTTGCATAATCGGTTAGATCGAGTGACGTGCCGCATCTGCAGCGAACCTTTACTCTGTTACCATCCATAACATATTCTATATTATCAGTAATTTCGATTGGATGCTTCACGGTGAAGCCTGGGCCGTGGAAATACTTGAACATCTTTAATGATTCTGTAGTGCCATATTTAGCAACAAGACCCTCGAACTTTTTAATCAGATCTTCCTGTCCTTCCTGCTCTGCCATGGCATCTCCTGTGTTTACTAGTTATAAAATCTTATTTGAAAACAACTTTGCGAACGCTTAAATAGAAAATTCAAGATAGGCTCGCCATGCCGATAGATCCAGTCTGCGGAATTGAAATGGAAGAAGACGATGCTGTAACGATGTCTCACGAAGGAAAGACCTACTGGTTCTGCTGTGACGGCTGTAAAAGAATATTCGCGAAGAATCCGAAGAAGTACAGGTAACTCACTTTTCCTCTTTTTGTTGTAGGTGAATAGGCTGTATTGGAAAATCAAGTTGTGTTGTGGTGGTTTTACTGGTTTTGCTTATAAAGAAACATGGTTCTAAGATTAGATCAATGCTAATGTTATCACCAGAGAATCCCAACGTGCTAATCTTAATGGATGAGTGTCATAAGTATACTGTGAACCCCCTCTGCAAGACATCTTCGCGTTTGTATAAATCCGTAGAGGGTTCTGCCGTATAATGAAAAGGCGTCAGTAAAACATCATGATATGTGTGCGAAACCTTTTGGTCTTCTATTCATGAGCCACATCCCCACTAGACCTATGTTAAATCATGTTAGGTATATTCGATTAGTAACACATGATACTGAATATCTCCTTACATAATTCATACCTGTTTATAACTCGTGAAATAATATCTACTCAAAGAGATGGAAACCAAAGCGAAGAGACTGAGAAAGTACTCAACCATAGGCTTGGGCGCAATGCTAGTGATGGCATTCGTTCTAGTACAACCAACAATGCAGACAGCATACGCTGTTGGCTTGGCGCAGAATGAAGTTCCAGCCTACGACGACTGCAACCATCAAGGTGACGAGGGCGAAGACTCTCCGGACGATGGAATATCAATGAACACTGTCAGGAACAAAGACATAGTTAAGACCATACATGCAGAGAAAGAGATCTTCCATTGTTTCTTGGAACAGGGCGGCCTTGAAGTTATAGTAGACTTGACCACATACTTGGAAGTATACGAGAACATTACTTCACAAGAAGTGATAGAGACTAACGCATTCTCGACAACCTGTCTGAAGGATGGACCAACTAGTTCATCAACAGCTACAGTGATTGACTGCAAATCTGAAGAAATCTCGACAAGTCCAGTCTTTGTAGGAAGTGAGTGTACAGAACTACAGCTTGAATTCCCACAGGAAATGAACACAGTGACAAAGGGCAAGATCGCAAAGACTATGGAATCACAGAAGGAAGTATTCATCTGTTACCTAAATGGTACATTCAAGAAGGTAGACATCGTATTATTCACAGAGATATATGAAGATCTGAACACCCAAGAAACAACATCTGTACAATTCCTTTCAGCAAGATGTGTAGTACTCTCAGATGACGATCAGGGTGACCTACAAGACGCTTTCGTAGAGTCCTGCATATTCACAGAAATCGAGAACTAGGTACAAAATAACGTAAACACCTCCCCTTTTCTTTTTATTTTAAGTCTATAACTAGCGATACTTAGCTTTTATTATCCCGCAAATCTATCTTAATTTGATACGCCAGTCGTTATGTATAACGCCAGAGAGGGAAACCCATCTCTATTGGTCTCTTCCTTCTCTGTTGTTCCCAGACATACAAAAGCAATAAAACTTTTCAACCAACCCTACCCTCCCCTACCTTGCTTTTTGATAATCAATGCAGAATGGGGGTTAAGATTTTGAACCTAACATCTAATGATCAAAATTAGAACATCATCATTTGTGAAGAGAATGAATCAACTCTTTCAATTTTACGAACTACTTCTAAAACCCTCTCTCAATAGACATTATCCATAGATAATCCGAGAGTATCTTGTAATACTCTCCCGAAGTCCACGAGCCTTAATAGTCAATGATGGTAAATATCCATGACGGCAGAAAGTCTCTTGGATCGTTTCCTACATCTCGGGCGAGGCTCCGTTTTTTGCCTTGCCTGTTAGCTCTCCCAATAGGATATTTCACGAATCATAAATAATAGAAAAGGAGCGTTCATGCTAGTTTTCGATACTTGAGAACTGGCAGGTTTCTACGGTAGCGTCTTGCACATCGTCCTCTGGATCCTCATCAAAGTGATCGTTAGTTATCAAGACCACACATCGCATTGAATGGAATTGAACATCAGTAACTGTTTGTGTTGCCAAGTTCTCATACACTTCTGTGAATAAGATTATCTCTACTTTCTTAAGTGTTGGGAAACATACGAAAGGAACGCTATCTCCGTTCAACGCTTCGGGTTCTTGGCCATCTATTATGCATCCTTCAGGCTCGCTATCTACTATTATTCGTGGTTCCCCTAGCGCACAAATAAATACTTCCTTCTGTGCCTCTATGGTCTTTGCTGTAGCACCTTTATTTACTGTGTTCATTTCTTGAGGATGTGTGATATAATTCAGTTCTCTGCAGTCACTCCCTACGGGTACTGGGCTCGATGAAATTGGTTTTGACTCGCAATCAATTGCCGTGGAAGTACGTTCATCTTTTATACAGGTTACTGCTACAGCATTGGAAGCTATAACTTCTCTGTCTGCAATATTTTCGTATAATTCTATATACGTAGTAACATCAACAATTACACGTAGATTTCCTTGGTTTAGTCTGCAGTCAAAGATTTCCTTCTCTGCGTGTATGGTCTTCACTATGTTACCATTCCTGACGGTATTCATTGATATTGGATCTTCAGGTTGTTGTCCTGCTGTAAGCAATTCATGGTCAAACTGCAGTTCGGTTACTCCTCTCAACTCACAGTCATCATAGGCTGGTAGTCCTTCTATACCAACAGCGTATGCATGATTCATTGTAGGTTGAGCTAGAACAAACGCCATAACTAATACCGCTCCTAAGCTTATTCCTGAGTACTGAAGTCTCTTACCTTTGGTTTCCATCTCTTTGAGTAGATATTATTTCACGAGTTATAAACAGGTATGAATTATGTAAGGAGATATTCAGTATCATGTGTTACTAATCGAATATACCTAACATGATTTAACATAGGTCTAGTGGGGATGTGGCTCATGAATAGAAGACCAAAAGGTTTCGCACACATATCATGATGTTTTACTTACCTCTCTTCTTTGTAAAGCAGAACCCCATTCAGATTAATACAAATGCAGAAGTGCTTTACGTATGGGGTTCGTGACATAATGTATGATTACGTCGAATCTTGAAAGATTAGCACTCTGCTCAAGAATATGCAGCGATCAAATGCTTTTTATTGGAAATGCCCCACATGTGTTGCAGAATCTTGCATCCTGTTTGACACATGCTTGACAGTCAGGACATCTGGTTTCGCAATCATCATCATTCTTGGGAGCATCATAAAACTTGCTGTAGACCTCGTAGTAGTGCAGATGTTCCTTATCGCGTATTTTTACAAAGTCTTTCTGGAAGTAGTGCTTGACTTTACTACTAAATTCATCGTCGCTTATGCTGGCGTTGAAATGTTGTGTTAACGCACTTGATCCAGAACCCTGCTCCAATGGCATCTTCTGTCTCCAAGCAATGTCCATAGTTAGTTCATCCTGAAAGCATGAACGCAGAATCCACTTTCCCCATCTTGTACCGTTCTGCTCCTTCACCTTCAACGATACTGGTATCTTCTTGGCAATCTCGATAAATTCACGATCAAGATATGGGTATTTCACGTTAATACCTAGTTCCTGCCCCATTACAGCTGAAGAAAAATGCATTATTTTCCAGAGTCTGTTCAATTCTTCATCAAGTTTTTTCTCATCTAACCGAAGCAGGTAATTGTAACCAGCAAATAGTTCGTCGCCTCCATCGCCAGTCATAACACTGCTGAAACCGTTCTGCTTTAACGTCTTCATAGAGCTATACAGAACAGCTGTATTCCTTACTTCCATAGGGTCGAATGAGTGCATTATCATGATCACGTTTTCCACTGCGTTTTCCAAATCTTGGATTGTAAGATGTTTTTCAAGATGTTTGATCGAGTACTTTTCCGCTATTATCTTAGCAAATTTCAGATCTGGTGCATTGTCATATGTAACAGTTATCCCTGTCAAACTAGCAAATTTTGACGCTATACTCGCGAGTATGCTGCTATCAAGACCCCCAGATAACAAAACTGCCTCAGACAAGTTTCTCTGAACACTTGCTGTGAGCGCCGCTCTTAATTCAACACACTCATTATTTGACATGCTGACTAAATCCTTCTACCTTTATTTTACGATAATGGTCATTTGATTAAAAGTTTTATAATAGATATCTTGAATGCAACGTATGGAAAAGGGGATAGTGAAAAGACAAGTAAAAGGCGCGGTCAAAGTTAGGGAAGCAAGAGGATATTCTCTTGCAGAACTTCGGGAAGTTGGTCTTGATCGTTTTAAGGCTATGGAAAAGGGTATCCAAGTAGATAGATTAAGAAGAACTAAACACGAGGAAAATGTTAGGAAACTGAGCTCTGCTCTTAAGGAAAAGTAAGTTTTCGCTCTAAAGAAACAAGGTTTATATAAATTGCGCGTGGAAATTATGATGTGTTACTGCCTTCAGAAATTGAATCCAAGTCCTTGATACCTGCCGTCCGTGCGATCCTTGCAAAGAAATTGTCTAACGAGCATTCTCTCAAGGAAGACGAGATTGCAAGTATACTCGGAGTTACTCAAGCTGCTGTTAGCAATTATGTGCGAGGTACAAGAGGTGATACCCAACTTGTCGAGAAATTAAACGCGGTTCCTGAAGTTATGAGGATGATAGATGATATTACCAACGATGTAGCTGTGAGTAATACATTTGGTGCATCGAGTATGGCGAAGTATATCGCGTTGTTTAATTACATTAGACAGAGTCTGCTCATCTGCGATGTTCATCATGCTCTGGAAAAGGATATCGATGAAGGTGTCTGCAAAACGTGCGAAAGTAATCTTTTGAAGCCGAACTAAACTCTTTCTATAATAACCCTGAATAAATTAAGTTTTTGTAAGTACTGTAAGCATTGATTAATTTTCTAGCAGCCATTTCAGCGGGATATCCTGATACTGACCGTTGGGCAAAACTCGTCTCAACGAAATTGGCAGTGCTTTTTGCTCAAGCTCGTGTGCGGCCATCATGATCGCGTTAGTTACACCCTCTGCTATGGCAACCAATGGCGGAGCACCCAAGGAAAGTTGCAATGCTCTTGCGCCTATGATCCTAGCCCTTTCAAACCGTGTAAGCCTTGGTGGGCCCACAACTATCTTCATAGCTTCCTTTGGTTTCAGCTCTCTTAGCTCTTGCTCAATCTCTTCTGGTCTTACCTCTTCAACTGGAGCTGCTACCCTTTCAACTTTTTCTGTCTCAACAACCTCTAAAGGTTCGGTTACCTCTGCTACTTCTGCAACAATTACTGCTCCAACTTTCTCCTTCTTTGATTTAGTCTCAGTCTCTACCCTAGCTTTCGCTGATTCTTTTTCCTTAACCTTTTTAGAAGACTTACTTTTAGCAGCCAAGAATATCTGCTGAAGCAAACGTAATCTAAATAAATGTTACGAAAAAATTCTCGATTCTACACGGAATTTTGCTTAAATAATTGCATTGACAATGATTCACATGCAGGCTGGATCCGTATCAAGGACAAAACTGTTGTTAGAGCTCAAGGGTAAGGGTACATCTGAATGCGAACTGGCGAGACATCTTGCACCACACACGGTTGGGAGCTTGCTTAGGGCGATACCTGTTGAGGGCAGGACCCATAAATTCGAGGACAAGTTTGTATATTTTGAAACTGGGCTAACAATTGGGACTGAGAAGCAGAGAACTTCGTTCAAAAGAGGAGAACTTGCTTTCATGGCAGCAAATGGTTCGATATGCGTATTTGTAAAGGATGCGACAAGTTCTGGACTCAATCCAATAGGAAAGGTGACATCGAACCTTGAATTACTGGAAACTTCAGCGCCTGGAGATGTGCTTGTGCTAAAACAGCCTTAACTTGCTTATTGTTTCTTTTCCCCAGCGTCAGATTTTGCATCAGACTTGTCAGGTTTTGTATCAGGCTTGGTGTCGGGTTTTACTTCTAGCAACAATTGATAGACTCTGTGGCCGCTGTAACCACCTATCTGTTTGACAGAACCCTGAGACTCTAGTGATCTTATATACGCGTTAGCAACCGATATCTTGACTCCAAGGTTTCTAGCCAATGCTTGCGGTGTTACTGCTTTGAGTCCCGCCAATGCTTTGAGACCTTGCTTTTCATCCAGCAAGACAGTTACCTTGGATTTCTGCGACCCCTTCCCCTTTGGTTTTTTCTCATCCTTCTTTTCCGTCTGGACTTGGGGCGATGATCCGTCCTGTGATTTCGATGATGAAAGTGATTTCTTCTTTGTTCCACCCATGACTCACACCCATGCAAAACCAGCTTATTAACCTTCAACCATTGTGCTGTTACTAAACTAGTTCCCACTTTGCTTTTATTTGAGCCTAATGGATCATTAGCGAATGGACTACTCTATAATAGCTGATACCTTCGAGATGATGGAGAAGACAACGAAGCGATTAGAACTTACTGATTATCTTGTTAAACTCCTAAAATCAACACCTTCGGAATTAATCGATAAAGTTGTCTATCTTATGCAGGGCAAATTGTATCCCGACTATGAAGGTATTGAGCTAGGTGTTGCCGATAAGCTTGCACTTCGCGCGATATCTGCATCATCAGGTTTGAGTACAGAAAAGATTGAGGAGATGTATAGAAAAACCGGAGATATTGGCGGCGCAGGCGAACTTGCGCTTCAGACAAAGACACAGACAACGTTATTTTCTGCACTCATCACTGTTGAGAGAGTTTATTCAACATTAGAAAAAATAGCGGGTCTTGTTGGTGAAGGTTCTCAGGAGATGAAATTGAGGTACATAGGAAGCTTGCTCAACGATGCAACGCCTAAAGAAGCTAGGTACATACTCAAGATAATAACTGGAAAATTGAGATTGGGTATTGCAGATTATACAGTTCTTGATGCTCTGTCAGTTGCATTTACTGGTGAAAAAGAAAACCGAGCTATACTTGAGAGATCCTACAACATAACCAGCGATCTCGGTCTAGTTGCAAAGACACTTGCGACAAAAGGTCTCGAAGCAGTCAGAACCATAAAGATCGAAGTGTTCAAGCCAATCAGACCTATGCTGGCTGAAAGGGTTTCCAGTGCTGAAGAAGCCCTAAAGAGAACTGAAGGCAAGTGTGCTGCCGAATACAAACTTGATGGTGAAAGGTTGCAGATACACAAGGACGGCGAAAAAGTGATGATGTTTTCAAGGCGTCTAGAAAACATAACAAGCCATTATCCTGATGCCATCGAGGCCGTCAATAAATTCGTGGAAATGAAGGATGGAATACTAGAGGCAGAAGCCGTTGCAATTAATCAGGATACTGGAGAATACTTGCCATTTCAGGAACTTATGCACAGAAGGAGAAAGTATGGAATAGAACAAGCCGTTAAAGAATACCCGATATCATTGAACTTCTTTGACATCTTGTTCATGAACAAGAAAGATCGTACACAATTACCCTACGCAAAAAGAAGAGAACTGCTTGAAGGTGTGATAAAACATGATTCAATGGTAAAAGTGGTACGAATGATAACTACCAGCGACGAAAAAGAGATAGAAAAGTTCATGGAAGAGGCAATAAGCGATGGGTGCGAAGGTTTGATGATAAAACATCTTGCAAGCAACTACAGAGCTGGTGCAAGAGAATTTGCATGGGTAAAACTCAAGAGGGAGTACAGGAGTGAACTCGCGGACACTCTAGATCTCGTGATCGTTGGCGCTTTTCATGGTAGAGGAAGGAGAGTAGGAAGATACGGTGCACTTCTTTTGGCAGCATACGACAAAGAGAACGATATCTTTCGAAGCATCTGCAAAGTTGGAACTGGCTTCACAGATGAAGACCTTGCGAACTTTCATTCGATCTTAAAGCAGCACTTGATCGCACACAGACATGCTAGGGTTGATTCTAAACTAGAAGCTGATGTCTGGTTTGAACCGAATGTTGTTATCGAAATAATTGCATCCGAAATAACGCTCAGCCCGTTGCATACTTGTGGATTGAATGCTGTAAGGGAAGGAAGTGGTCTGGCGTTGAGGTTTCCAAAATTCACTGGCAAAATACGAGAAGAGAAGAGTCCTGAGGACGCAACTACAGTCAGTGAAGTAGTAAATCTTTACAGGAAACAACTAAAAGTAGTGAAAGAAGATACTATTATTGCTGAAGAACGTTAGTTACCAAAAAATTTTATCAAAAATATAGGAAGGATTATTAAATAGATTAGCACTTTGGTATGCGTTATGTATAGCGGGGAGCTTGAGGTTCAGGCTAAGAGGAAGGCGCTGGCTATTATCCAGGACGAAATTACCAAACTTCTGAACTCTGCAAGGGATCTTTCATCGGTTTATGCTCTTTTGATCAAAGGCGATTCAAAGGGTCTTCAGGTATACCTTGAAAGGATGCGAAACTCTGAAGAGGAGGTAGAAAATCTTAGGAGAAAGATAACTAGGGACGTTTCTGAAATCGGAAGCCTGATGATGAATAGAGAAGACATTCTTAGAACTGCTTACATGATGGACGAAATTGCTGGTTATATGAGCGGTGTTGCGTTCAGATTATCTACTATCAAGCCAGCAGTCTTAAAGAAGGAGTTAGATTCAGGAATTCAATCGCTGATAGACATGGTTGTTGAAATGTTGTTCAGGTTAAACGAAATGGCGAGGGCGCTAAGCATGACTCCCTTGTCAGCAATTGAAATCGCGCCTGCTGTCCAAAAGCTGGAAAGGCAGGTCGATGA
>JBMCYV010000042.1:0-17103 GCA_049199595.1 Candidatus Nitrosomirales archaeon | reverse complement strand
TCACTAGCGTTATCAGATACAGTCAACGCTAGAATAACTGTCAGGAACCTATCAGAGACGCTAGGCTTGACTGACATACTTGCTACACCTTCTGGCGTGATCAAGAACCTATCAGAGTCACTAGGCTTGACTGACATACTTGCTACACCTTCTGGCGTGATCAAGAACCTATCAGAGACGCTAGGCTTGACTGACATACTTGCTACACCTTCTGGCGTGATCAAGAACCTATCAGAGTCACTAGGCTTGACGGACGTTTTGACAGTTTTGTCATCTAATACAGTAAGTTTGGTTGAAACAGTCGGGCTTGCAGATATGATAGCTTTCTCAGGTACAACTTCTAACACTCGCGCGGAAACGATGGGTCTGTCAGACAATGTTGCATTAACGTATGGTACTTCCTGTCCATCCGCATCATCTACTCCAGTTTCTTGTAACTTCCTTGGCGGCCAAGGATTAGTAGGAGGAGGAACGATGACATTCTCCAGTGTTTCTACTCCAGGTTCGATATCTGTATCTATACTGAGCACCGGGCCTGCTCCTCCGCCAGAATTCATACTAGTCGGACTGGGTGGCTCTACACTATACTTGGACATTAGTACTACTGCAACATTTACTGGACCAGTGCAGGTCTTTGTAACATACGATGACACTGGGCTTACGTTTCGTCAGGAGGTTGCCATTACCTTACAACACTTCAATGGAGTAAGTTGGCAGGACATAACTACATCAGTTGACCCTGACACTAACGTTGTTTCCGGACAGACAGACTCCTTGTCACCATTTGGAGTTATGTTTAATCCAGCACGAGTGGGAGGTAGAGGAGGTGGAGCACCTGGATATGAGGTAGTCGATACGCGGTCTCCAGAAATACATAGCCAATATTACGAACCAAAGGTACCCATCGAAGGACAGGAATTAACCGTACTAGCAGAGATGACCGATGATGTAGCAGTTACAAAGGCATACCTGCTCTACTTCGTTAACAGAGGAGAGGGACCCGAGTTCCATCAGGTAACGATGGAGCAACAGAGCAAGCCGGGAGTCTTCACAGGTAAGATACCTCCTTCAGATATTAGAACTGTAGGTCTAACATACTGGATCTTCGTGCAGGACTTCGGAGGTAATAATGCGCAGTCAGCTGTTCAGAAGGTAGATGTTCAACAGGCCCCCTCATTGCCAGCACCGAAGCCGACTCTACAGAACCTACCTGCACATGTCTTGGAAGCTATAAAGCCGAAGATCGTAGAACCGGTTGGAAAACTGGAGATATTGTCCATGAATAGCGGTAACGAAATCACAACATTTACAGATAAAATCATAATCAAGAACACTGGTAATCGTACTGCAGATAATATACGCATAATGCTCTCCCCAGAAATCTCCAAGAGCTTCAAGTTGAGCGATCCAGCAATCAAGTCCATAGAACCTAATAGTAATATTACAATAACACTAGAAGTAAACGGAAATCCAAACAGAGACATGCTAGGAGGCTTGGTAGGCTACAATGGTGCATTGATAGTGATGGCCGAGCACCTTAGCCCAATAACCCTACCAGTGAATATAGGAGCAGAAGAATCGACATACAAGGACGAATACATGGACAAGGTTGCGGCAATAGCAGAACAGAGGTACAGCAAGATATCCTTGCTCAACGGAATACTCTCGAAGCTGGAAAGGACGCAGTATAGTTATGAGGTAACAACTGCTAACGGAGATAACGTAATAACAAGCCCATCTGACGAGATAGTGATCAGGAACCTTAGCGAGAAGGAACTTAAGAACGTTAGAATATACCTGTCCAACGCTGGAAATGCATTTTTGCTAGAGCAGAAGAACATCCAATCTCTAGAAGCCAATGGCCAAGTAAGCATAAAGCTGATTCCAAGGATGGATATTGAAAAATATTCACCTAAGGACATCAAGGGTGAACTGCTGATTGTTCCATCAAACGACAGGCCAATTCAGATACCTATTGATATAATTGCAGAGGAGAGGAAGGACAGCGCTGATGAGTTTGAGGTAAGGACGCTGTTAGGAAACGATGGTATATTCACAGCAGACGATAAGATAATCATAAAGAACCTTGGCAGCAGGACGCTTGATAGCGTAAGACTGATGCTGCCAGTTAATCTGGCCAGGGTATTAATGCTAAGCAATGACTCGTTCAAGAATATTGAACCAAACAGTGAGGTCATTGTGGATCTGAAGTTCAGAGAGGAACGAGGCGAACATAAGATGGGTATACAGTACAACTACCAAGGTGAGTTGACAGTAGTCTCTGAGCACCATAGAGCTAAGGTTATCCCAATAAACATCTCATGGAACGAAGTTTCTAGCGACCACTTCCTTATCTACTCCAGGAACAGCGAGTCTGAGATTGCGAAGGCAAAGGATCTGATGAGCTTCCTAGAATCTAAGTATGAGAACATAACTGCAAGGTTTGGAGAGATGGAGGCAAAGACCAAGATATACATGACCAGCACATTGGAAGAGTTCAGAATGATTTCAGATTCTGATCAATCAGACTATGCATTTAGTGATGATGTCATCTTCATATGCGGTTGCAGCGAAGATGTAAAGAGTCTAGGATTGAAGGAGGTTGTCTACAGGATAACCTTCAACAAGTATCCAAACTATTCAAACAAGGAGAAGTTCATGTTAGATGGCCAGAACTGGTTGATGGATGGTATTGCTAGCTACGTAGCAGCCAACATGACTGATGGCAAGACCGCTGTAAATACCCAGATTGAAGCATTCAAGGAGAATCCGACATCCTTAGTCTGGTATGGATCAGGCAGCGAAGAGCAGTATGGTGCTACATACACCTTCTTCGAGTATCTACACGAGAGGTATGGCGAAGACGTGATAGACAAGACACTTTACTACCTAGGGTCAGGCATGACAAGCAACCACAGATGCGATACCTTGGAAGAATGCGCTATGCTGAGAGCTGTCTATGATATTAGCGGATTAGACATGAAGAAGAGCCGCAATACTCTAGATGTTGAGAGCTTGGTAAGCGAATGGGAAGATTATGTAATGGAGCAATATAGTGTTGTTATTGAGCCCATTCCCTAGCACCCTCACGATCGTTAAACTTTCAGGGGGATGTGAAACTATAGAAAACTTGGCTCCAAACAAACTATTTTACTTTCTGATATGATTATTCAAAGTTGTAGTAAGCAAGATTTTAGTTCTAATATCCACTTTGCTGATAAGCTTACCCTTTTCAGGAGTGCATACTAAGCTTCTGTCTCATGTTAGTGACTCTAGATTCCATATTAGTGACTCTAGATTCCATATTAGTGACTCTAGATTCCATATTAGTGACTCTAGATTCCATATTAGTGACTCTAGATTCCATATTAGTGACTCTAGATTCCATATTAGTGACTCAGACTGGGAGTTCATAGAATTTGTTACCTTTTCTGTTCATATGGCGGAGCAGTTTCTGTAGTTACGGCGCATGAATACCGGGGAGGAATTTATCAACTTTTCCGACAGAACCATGAACTATCACAATCAAAACTTGCATCTGCAGAATCGGAGCTGCAGCACTTTGAGATCATTCCTTACACCTACGATGTAGCTAAGAGAAGTGCGTTTATGGAATCCGAATTGGCCAGAGCAGGCATCACCATTGGGTTGGCAGACACAATCATTGCACCCACGGCGCTTCATTTCAATTTGACCTAGTTACCAAGGATACAGAACACTTCAAGAGAATTCCGAATGTTAAAGTAGAGAAATACTAAATTGCTATTTTTCGGTTCACATATGGCATTGAATGGACAGACACCGTGTGAACCGAATGGGAAGATTATGTCATGGAAGCATTACAGCGTTACTATACCAAAGCACGATCAAAAATAAGTCACAGCAACGTGGAAACAGTACAGAACTTGGGAGACAGTTAAATAGGATATATCAAGAATGTGTGAAACAACACGTGGAAGAAACATGTGGAAAATACATGTAATATATGTTAATTCTAATCAACTTACATTATAATTGATGTTTCTATTAAAATTACAGAATGCAGGAATGATTATCTTTATATGCCCATAGAAGATATTTAATCTACACTTGGGCAATAGATGGGAAAAGACAATTTCAATCATGGCAATGCTAGGACTTGTGACTTCTATCTTTACATTTTCAACTCCTGCGCAGCCGGTATCTGCACAAAATCCTAGCTTCGGCCCTGTAATCAATCTAAGCAACAATACTACAATCTCAAAAGACTCGCAAGTAGCTGTATCTGGCACCAATGTGTATGTAGTATGGGCGGATGATAACAACATATTACTCAGCAGAAGTACAGATAGTGGAGCTACCTTTAGCACTCCAGTTAATTTGAGCAACGATGTTACAGGATTCTTGCCACAGATAGTTGCATCTGGCACCAATGTGTATGTAGTATGGGTTACTGGCGACATATTCTTCAGCAGAAGTATAGATAGTGGAGCTACCTTTAGCGCTCCAGTTAATCTAAGCAACACTGGAAGCACAGATTTGCCACAGATAGCTGTATCTGGCACCAATGTGTATGTAGTATGGTTGGAAGCTATTTCCGGAACTTTTGACGTATTCTTCAGCAGAAGTACAGATAGTGGAGCTACCTTTAGCACTCCAGTTAATCTAAGCAACACTGTTGATCTATCAACTGACCAGCAGTTAGCTGTATCAGGAAACAATGTGTATGTAGTATGGACAGAGGACCTCAGCGGTAATGACGTATTCTTCAGCAGAAGTACGGATAGTGGAGCTACCTTTAGCACTCCAGTTAAGCTAAGCAACAATACTGGATTCTCAAAACCTCCACAGATAGTTGCATCTGGGAACAATGTGTATGTAGTATGGCAGAATGATCCCGCTACTAGTACCGGAAAACAGGAGATACTCTTCAGCAGAAGTACAGATAGTGGAGCTACCTTCAGCACTCCAGTTAAGCTAAGCAACAATACTGGAGACTCGGAATTTCCGCAGATAGCTGTATCTGGCAGCAAGGTGCATGTAGTATGGCATGATACTGTTCCCGGGGAAGGTAGTGAAATATTCTTCAGCAGAAGTACAGATAGCGGAGCTACCTTCAGCACTCCAGTTAATCTAAGCAACGATGCTGATAGCTCAGTAGTTCCACAGATAGTTGCATCTGGCACCAATGTATATGTAGTATGGATTAATGTTTATGTGACAAACACTTTTGACGTATTCTTCAGCAGAAGTACAGATAGTGGAGCTACCTTTAGCGCTCCACTTAATCTAAGCAACGGTGCTGGGAGTTCAAACTTAAGCTTAGGAGATATGGCAACATCAGGAAACAATGTGTATGTAGTATGGTTTGGTATTGTTTCTGGAAACGACGACGTATTCTTCAGCGCAAGTGTAGAAGACAAAGATGTCGATGGTATCTTCGATAACGTCGATACCTTACCTACTACTTTCTCCAATGACTTTAGCGATGTCGGTCTTAGTGGAACAACTACTGGGACAATCACTACTAGAGGAGATCAGATTCTGACAGTAAGAGAGGAGCCAAGTCCTGCTGGAGTCAGGGCCAAGGCTGATCCTTCTGGTGGACCTTTACCAGCAGTTATCAGTGCCTGCGGTGGTATTGGACTATTCACTCTAACCCCTGATGATGAATTGGTAATTACTTGTGGTAGCGTCACTGCACAAGTGATTAGCGGCACAATAGAGATTACATTTGTAGCCTCTGATGGTACGCAAGCAAATGTGAGCTTGAATCAAGGCAATGCCATGACATTTGAAGCCACGACCTCATCTTTCACTGCTCCATCTACTAATTCTGAGACTGTAGTTGTCACTATAGAAGGAGAGCAATTTTCCATAGCTCCCGGTCAGACAATCACAATTACACTCACATCTTTCAGTTTTAGTATAAATATCGAACCATCGAGCAGGACTGTAGCCCAAGGACAGTCTACATCTTACGACGTTACTGTTAATCTTGTGAGTGGTACAACCCAGCCAGTTTCTCTAAGCATCTCAGGTCTTCCCAGTGGGACCACTGCAACGTTCACACCCAGCAGCGTCACGCCCAATGGTACGTCAACACTCTTCGTCTCAACAACAGCCCCTTCAGGCACCCACATCCTTAACATAACAGCAACAGGTGGAGGAGTTACCAAGTCTGCTACGGTCGATTTAGTTGTGGCACCCATAACAAAGGAATCCTTCATGACAGATAGCCAGTTTGGGCAAATAAACAGCTTCGACACAATCTTCACAGCGGATCAGAGCACTTCAAGCTTGAAACTCGCGGCCACCAATCCTGGCACCTACTTCTACAACAAGATCATCAGAAACACTGGAACATCTACAATCACTGTCACTTTCACACTGAACATGACTGCAAGTCTCTCTCTTCCAGGTCCTTCCACTACACAGGCCTTTTGCCTCAAGGGCTCCAATCCAGTACATGTTTATGGCGATCAAGGTAGAACAATCGAGCTTACATCACTAGCTAGTATATCGCCTTCACAACCCATCGCTAACACTAATTCGCAGTCCTTTACCTGCGTCCCGAATGTATCCATAGAATTCACTATTCTAGCTGGTGAACTTCGTTACATAACAGCGCACCTAGACTTCAACGGCAAGGGCTCTACCGGTTTCACCAATGATGCTGCTACTTCATATAATCAGGGCTTCAAGTTCAAAGAGACTATAGCGATAGGAGGTATTCCAGGTACCATTCAAGATGCAAGGAGCTTTACAGCTGTTGGTAAGAGGGCTACCGCGATTGGTGGTTTTGCTATCGACACTGACCTCGTCGCAAAGAGTGCCTTGAGGGTGAATGTTACCAGCGGTTCAACCGTAATAGGCACGTCTCCAGTAACTTTTCCGGATGGATTCTACTTTGTAGAGGTTCCAGCAGGAGGACCATACACAGTTCAGCTGTTCAACCCCACAACCTCAAGCGTAGTGCAGACAACAACGGCTAGTGTAGCAAACGATCAGTATGTACAGGTGGACTTCTTTAACCTTAACCCAGCTGATCCCTATATAGAGGGCTTCGTCTTCGACTCCGCACAAGGAGTCGCTGATGTTACTGTAAATCTGTACAGAGTTACCGGTAGTGTGAGCCAACTCATGACATCGACGACTACCAGCGCAGGCGGCTGGTACGGCTTTCGCTTCACTCAGCCAGGCACCTACACAGTCGAGATTGTTGTACCGCCAAGTTACACAGCGGATAATACATCAATAATTCTGACAATCAAGCAATTCGAAACGCTTAGAGCCAACTTCAGCTTGACACAAGGCTAGATCAAAAAGTCTCGGAAAGAGTACAATGCTATACCAAACCAGGATGGAAAGTTCACAAACCTACTTTTCTGGTAGTTGAATGGAGTGGATATAAACGAAAAGAGATTTGCCCGACTTTAAGACACGTAAATGAATGGGTAGGCTGTGAAAGAACGATATGCTACTGTAATTGAAGATGATAATTAAACTGAGACCTAACAAACTATGCTTAGGTTACTACGTTGTTTCAACTTGTTTAGAGTCTTCTCTCTTATCCATAACCTTGTTATGAATCCAAATTACATATATGCGAATTGAAGAAGTTTTAATTAGATTGCCTTTGAAGTTGCAAATATAAGACTTAATTACTTGCAATGAGGGTTGTTCGCGCTGGACGAACCGTTACCGCAGGACTTCTTACCCTGTTGTGGATTGCCCTTACCAGCATCTTTTCCTTTGTCGTCGTTATTACCATCTGCGAACACATCCTGTATTTGCATTAAGAGTGGAGTCATGAGAGCTGCTATTGCGAGTGCCCCAATCAACAACAAAGTTTTATTCATGGACAGGATTTCACAAGAACTATGAGATTTATGCATTCTGGAGCAAGGATACTTGTTCAAAACATGAAGATAATGTTATAATTCTTGAGAGCTAAATTTAAGTTCGTTATGCCAAATAGCAGAAAAAGCTGTTATCAATTCACCAAAAAGTTAGATTGCTATTAGACTTAGTAATGTCAATATTCAGATATTATTTCCTTGCTTTACCAATAAATCAACGTATACCTGAATAGTTTAACGTTGTGAGTTTCTTATCTTAAGAGCCCTAGAATGGTATTGAGTTAAAGTACTATGTTTTGGAAATAATTCAGAATTTTTCTGATCTTGCCAGCACATAGATCAAATTGGTACCTAATTATGGAGCACTCTAAGAACTTGTATTTCCAAAGTATAACACACACTTGGTAATATCGCCTAAATAAGCAGATTCTATCGATTGTGTCGCTTAAACACAAAACATCAAAACGGTACAATGGGTCAAATAGACATAATCTACCTACAAGGAAAAATAAGACCTTAAAATCCACAGTAACAAAGGCACATCCTAGAAGCTTTTCAGTTAGAACTACAATTCCGCATGACATAACCGAGATCCTGGGCTGGCTTGATGGCGATGTTCTTGCTTGGGTAGTCGAAAAACGTGGTGACAAGTTTGTTGTCACAGTCAGGAGGTTAGAATAGCCATGTTCAAACAAATTTTGACCTTAACAATTCTTGCAATGTTCTTAACCAGCGTTGTGGTTCCGTTCGAGGATGCTTATTCGGCAAAGCCCTTGATTATCTTTGACAAACCTGCATACAGCCCGTTTGCCAGTGTGAAGATATTGATAGTCGATCAAGGATCTAATCTTGACAGAGATAAAGAAGACGTTGTCCAAGCCGTTGTATATACAAAATCTAACGTTGGTAATGTCTTCGAGTTCAAGGAAGTATCGCCAGATGCAGGAGTATTTGAAACTAGAGTCAAGTTAACGCCCAATCAGAACGAGTGGCCTGGAGACTTGGTTGTGAATAAGGACGATGAACTCTTTGTTGATTTCAGTTCAAAGAGCGGCTCTTCGACAAGTGGCGTTGCAACAGACTTTGCTACCAGTATGGTAACGTTTGACAAGGTTGAATATACCGGCGAAGATGCTAAGATATTCGTTCTAGATGTGGAGGAAAATAAGGTTTCAAGTGCAACAGATACTGTAGAGATCATGGTATGGTCAACTACAGATGTTAAAGGACTGAAGTTAACATTGAAGGAGATCGGTACTGATATTGGTGTATTCGCTGGAACGTTATCTCTAACAAAAGATCAACAAACTTCTGGCACGACCTTGAAGGTAACAGGTAGTGATGTTATTACAGCCAAATACACAGACAAGACATTACCTCCTCCGGCAAAGAAGGACGAGTCCCAACCTGCAACCAAGGATCTGTTTGCAGCAGCCTTGGTAGGACAGAAGAAGACAGAACCAGGGTTCAGGCCACCTTCCGGACCGGAACTCGTGGATCAGTTCGGAAATAAGCTTACCCAAATCTACCTTGGACAGATGGCAATCATACAGGACGATGTGGTGAACGATCGTGATACAAGCCAGAAGTTTGCCTACATAGTTCTGATAAAGGATAAGGATGGGATAACGATATCACTCTCATGGATAACAGGTGAACTGCAGCCATCAACTACCTTCAAAGCTAGCCAGTCCTGGCTACCCGAAGATACGGGTAAATTCACCATAGAGGTATTCCTTTGGGCAAGTATTGAGAATCCATCACCGTTGGCGCCGCAAAAGACGATACCTGTAACGGTCACGCATCCCCTGGAATAATGACTCACATCCAGTTCCATACTTTTGACTCTCCCATAAGTTTCAAAATGGAATCATGATGCATAAGAAACGAATCAGCGATGATTTCAGAGAAGATGATTACAACATATAGATTGAGAACGTAAATCATTACTCCTTCATACCTTTGTATTGTATGATTTCATAATCGCCTACAAGACACGTGCCATCATGCATTTCTTTGACCGCATTAACTATCACCGCATGATCCATCTCTTTATCATCTGGACCAAACTGATGCAATACATATTCAAAATAAGATCCTTTTACTGGAATGTCTATACGCTTTCCAGGAGTCTTGCCATCCAACGGAATTAGCAATCCCTGAAGATCAACACCGTGAGCCACATTGCCTTTGATTATCAATTTATCATTTGCATAGAAGACATGTTCGTTTACGTCTAGGTGCAGTTGCAAGTCACAGTATACGTAAGCATTTGCAGAATTTACATTTACAACCCAAGCTATCATCAACAGCGATGCTACTAGGATTGTTATCAAGAGCGTCAGGTCAAAAAGCCACATGCCCGACGGTTTAGGATGATTGTCTCTTGGTGCCCCTAATCTCTCCTCTGGCCCAGTTTCCATCTCTATGTCTCAATAACGATTTAACGATTTAGGATTATTAACATATATGATACATCGATAACAATTATCTAAATTATGAATATTGATTTGTAAACTGTAAAGCTAGTTCCATAGGGGCAATTCTTGATTAAGCTAGTGACTATCGAAAAATTTCTGCCCTTCATACCTAACATGCGCGTACAATTCCATTATAACCTCATAAATTCAAATTTGCACAAGATGTTAGAGGTTTGCTCTTAGAACAACTAGTTCTGATTTCAACTTACCATGATTCAATTGTGAGTTTCGATATCCTTGACAAATGTCTTACATTCCTTGTCACAAGTCCTGCACCATGCTTCAAAGCAATTGCTGCCATAAGGATATCCATATGTTCCAGCATCTTGCCACCACGAGCTAGATCGGCAGCAATACTGGCTGCTATTTCAGATGATTCAAGATCAAATGTAAGAGTACTGATTGAATTCAACAAACCCATAGCTTTCTCTACTGCCTTTCTATCCTTCACAAAATGGTAGCCGTACAACAACTCAAACGCATTTATCGCTGTGGTTGTGATTGGCTCATTATAAGACTCCAATTTGCGTTTGGCAGCCTCATCGCCTTTCAGAAAACTGATTAGAAAATTAGTATCAAATACCAACATCAATGCTCAACTTTCACGTTCATTTGTTTCTTAAGTCTATCAATAGATTCCATAATGTCGTTCTCTTCCTTCTGGGTCAAAGGAACTGAACCGAAATAGTCCCACACCCTTTCTTTTTCTTTTGTAATTCTGAGTATCAGCTCACTAAATGATTCGCCGTTTCGTTTAAGCCTAACCAGTGCTTTGTATGCCTCTTTGGTAAGCGAGATCGTTGTGGTCAATCAATGCATATGTGCATGCACATGCATATAAATATTATTACGCGTAGAGGTAACGGAAATAGAATTACTAATCTATCACCAATGTTGCTTCGGCGTTATACATATGGTAGGAGAGCACCATCCCACTGCACAGTTCTCTCAAGGAACCAATGCAAGCCTATCAGCAAATCACTTCTCTATTCTGCTGAGAACCATTTCCAGTAATAGTTTCTGTACAGTCGTGAGATTATCCATGTTGCTGAAAGCGCTTTCAAGCTCGGCTCTCTGCCATGCATTTAGTTGCAACCTCATCATTGCTTCCCTCATCTCTTCTGGAATGATAGAATCATCAACATCAAACATCAAGATCTTCGATACATCCTGGTACTGTATTAGGAGTCCAAATCTGCCGCTCTTGTCAATGTCAATATCCAGATCGAGGGAACCATCGTTACTGGGCTCAAAGTTGTAGCAGAAATCTGGGCGGCAAAGCTCGAGCATGTAGCTGGGATTGTAAAGCAACATGTCAATCGACACCTCCGGACCCGCCTTGAACAGCATAACAATACCTTTTCCTCCCAGCTTTGAAACCTTGCCATGAACATTTACAGTCTCGCCTGAAACATACCTGTCTTTGTTTGTTTTCGCTTCAAGCACAACGTCTGGCTTTATTGTTATGGCATGATCCACTGCTTCCGTAGAGGTTCCATAAAGCTCATCCAGACCCTTGATAGTAACTGACGAGATTAGATAGTCGCTTTGCTGGTACAGATTTGGGTGCATGATGTCTAGGCTTCCTGTGCCATCGTCCTTCGTATGACCCAAGCCCAACGCATGTCCAAACTCATGGAGTGCCGTAATGTAGAACACTTTCTCTGATATGTTGTCTATCACTTCCTTGCAACAATAATCGCCTTGATAGACTTCTTTCTTTGTCTGCGTAGGAATGATCATGTCAACGCTTGTTATGCTTCCCCGACTCTCCAAATACTCAACTTTAGTTGTGCCATAGCTGCCTCTTTCCTTGGCAAGTCCTACAGGATATTTTACAATATTCAGATCTATGTCACAGCCTGTGCGACCTTCACTAACTTTGTAACTAAAGTGCGGCCATACATTCTTCCACGTCTCAACGGCATCGACAAACAGTTTCTCGTATCTAGAATCGCCGCTATTGAATATGCAGATAGAGAAGTAGAGGTCCGCCCATTTTGCAGGAACAATATAGCTTGCTGAAGCAGGATAAGCATAGATGTATGTCAACTTGGTAGAGCCCAGTAACACTAGTACAAGAATCAGGCATCCAATGATACAGCGCGTTAGCTTTCTAGATCTAAGATGCTGGTTCATTTTCAGTTCTGTTCTAAAGTCTATATTTTCAGAATTATAAGACACCATGAAAAATGACTAGAAAATCACATGTGTTTTCGTCAAGAATTTTCTATGCTATGATCTACGGTTTATGATCAGCTAAACTATCGTAACAACAGACTCAAAATTAGGTTACAGATGAACTGTATAAACAAAATGAAATTTTCTATAATATGTGTCTCTTGCTATGGTAATATCCACATGTATCTTTCAGGTTGCCTGACCGACTAGTTTATGATTATTAAACTACAGACAGATTTGAATTGTTATTTAATGCTACGAGACGCAAAAGCGTTAATCCTATAAGCAAATTAGCGAACTAATATCGATTGTCGAGTAAGAAAATCAGTGTTCGTGGCTCTAAGGACTTTGTGCAGTTCTATGAATCATTGGTATCAACCAACGAGTTAAAGCAACTTATTGATAATGCAATGGATTTATTGAAAACCAACCCTCTTACAGGAAATAGAATAGAAAAGAAACTATGGCCAAAACAATACAAGAAGAAATATACAATTAATAACTTGTATAGATATCGTTTAGGCTCTAAGCATAGAATGATTTATACGATTGTAAGTGATGAAAATGAAACGGTTTGTTCTATACTAGAAGTTTTAGATCATAAAACTTATGATAAGATTTTTGGTTATGCGACTAGTTAGCTATCGAAATCTGGTTCCTACTAATAATTTCTTCAGTTTTGGAGTGTCTGCGAATATCCAGATAATTGAGCCGTCTTTATCATACATTATTTTATTGCTTGCTTCCAAATAATCTAATACCGTCTTGAACGTAGGATATTGCACTTGTTTTTCTAGGCTTCGCCAAAGTTGGTTTTTCGAGGGGTATGTTTTCGCTTCTTTTATGGCACTTTCTACCATCTTGATTGTATCCAATGTTGGTGAGTGAATTGTCTTGCTCATTTTCCTACACCATGTTAAGATGTAGCCATCCTATATAAGTCTATACACTTGTATGTAATACATAATTATATAATACATAATTATTAATATCTTGAATATATCTTATACCATAACCCTAATTCGAGCACCCCACTTACTATGTTTAAACAGTTTCAGGATAATTCTAGCCATTATTTCCTCATCGCTAAACATAGGTCAACTTATAGTACCTTCCTAAGTCAACTTTAATTACTTATGCGTAATTAATCCTTGATCAAGGTATGGAGAAATCGTTACTTATACAATATTTGGGAGATACCACGAAACTAAGAATCATAGATTTCTTTCTGGAAAACAGGAGCGACTATTCGAAGAAGGAGATCATAGAAAACATAGGCATATCGAAAACCACTTTCTACAAAGTGTGGAAGGAGCTGGCAAAGTTCGACATAGTAAAGGAAACGCGCAGGTATGGCAAGGCACGACTATACACCCTGAACGAAAATAATCCTTTGATCGAGAAGGTAATGGCTCTGGATGCAGAATTAGGTAAGCAGGCAATGAATAAAACACTATTGCAGACAAAGATGGTAAAGGTAAGGTAAAACTACAAATAAATGATGTAGCTATAGCATAATCTCTTTTACTTTGTTGTTGGATGTACACAAGCGGTACGCCAGCCAACTCCAAATAGGAAGCTCATTGCATCAACGAGCGAACTGGAATTCGTCAATAAAGCAGAGGCTTCCTTCGCTCTGTCCAAATTAAGCAGCAAGAGTTCTTTGTTATCCACTATGATAAAATGCGCCCTGTCGTTGAGATCATGTGGTATCTCTCTTATGCTACATCTGTCTATTTCTTCCAGCAATGACCTTTCACATAAAGCTGCATTGGTCAGGATCCTGACTGATATACCATTGGAAGCAAGCAATTGCAGTTTATCGGTAATCTCCTCGTATGAAATCCTTGAAAGATTCCTAGCATTAACAAAAACATCAACCTGCTTCGCAGCATCGATTATCATCCTCTCTGCTTTGTTGTATATCCTATGCTCTCCAGAAATAAATTGAAGGTTATCTTCATCTTCTGGTTCTGGATTTCTTACCACCTCGTATTCCTGAAGCGAGGCCCAGTCATGAGAGATAGCCTTCTTTGTCTTTTCCAATGTATGCAGTTTGTGCTTATAGCTCTCGATTAGAAGATCTACAGCCTTTTCTAGCGGTAAAGCCCTATACTTTGCTGGCCTTTCTACAGTGCTTACGATCAGACCCTTACCCTGGAGGGTTTCCAGAATAAAGTAAAGACGTGTCCTTGCGATTCCAACATTCTTAGCTATCTCCGAAGCCTTCATCTCTCCCTTCTTGCTCAGGAAAAGTACAACCTTGGCTTCTTCCTCGTTCAACCCCAGATCCAGCAAGGTATGAGCGATCCTGCTGTTAAGAAGCTCTAGATCTGGGCGGACATTTGATTGAGGTTTTCCCGAATGTATGTAATTATGTTCCACGAACTCGTAGGTGCTAGCCAAGATCTATCACCTTGGTACTTGTCATCATAGAGAAAGTGCTACCAATTAGCGATAAAAGCAAGGCGGAAATACAGGGTCTGCTGGTGTTCCGGACTGGAAAAATCGATATTTTTAGAGTTCCGTAGAGGTTATTAATTATTCATTCATAACACCCTGATAGTATGATGCCCAATGAACGCCAAAGAAGGTTCTCGCAGCCATTTCTGGATGCAATAAGGTCAGAAAGGAACCAGAAATATGAAGTGGCATCAGGATTGTACCTGAAGGAGGCAGCCAATCTGCAGGAGAAGAAGGACCTTGAAGGTTCTGCTTTTTGCTTCATGTTGGCAGGTCAGTCCAAACGGCGGGCTGAAAAAAACGCTAGGGAAGAGTTCGAAAAAGCTGGAACGATATATCTTGAAATCGCCGACAGAATCAAGGACACTTCGCCATCGAACTCCAGGATGGCATATAGATGTGCTGCAAAGTGTTTCTTGAGAGCCGAGCTTTACGATAGAGCTAGAGAGGCCCAGCAGTTTGCATATTCAATAAAGAAGGTTAGCGGCCCTGAAGATCAAATAAAGCAACCAATAATGATAGTCGATGACAGCAAGGTCGTCACCCTAAAACTAAAAAAGTATGTAACAGAATTTGGTTTTCAAAATATAACAGTCTGCAACAGCGGGAAAGAAGGGATAGAAAAATTTAACAAGTTAATAAGCAATAATCAATTTCCAATAGTTCTCTTAGACATGAGCATGCCAGATATCACTGGAAAGGAGGTAGCTTCGCAGATGCTCGCGATCAGACCAGAAACGACGATTGCATTAATTACTGCGGACGGTATTGATTCTGACAGGGTTAGAGAGGCTCTTGCCAATGGTGTGGGATACTTTTTGCAAAAGCCCTTCAGGTATGATGAGATAAGGGAACTTCTGGAAACAATGCAGTATGAAGAAAGGGTCGCCTGAAGCTAAGCAATCTACAAGAACAAAATAGGCAGGTATAACGCATTTACATGTTCGAGTTTAAAGTCGCTTATCCTGAAATCAGCTATATCATCTGCGAATTTCTCGACCAACTGTGACTCGGTTCTGAGGCTGGTACCGCTTGAATCATGCCCCATCAATACTGCTATATGCCATTCACCACTAAGACCTGCTACCAAAATGCATGTTGGCAACTTCTTTGCATGCTCCTTCAAACGTTCTAGTGTAGAACTAAAGTCCTTTGTGGCTTTTAATCGCAGTAGAATCAGATCTAAATGGTCTGTAAGCTTTTCTTCTGCTAGAACTGCGGTGTAACCTCGTATTATGCCCTTGCCTTCCAGTCTTTCGATTCTCTTCCTAACACCTCTATCAGTGATATCAATGCCAATGGATTTCAGTTTATTGGCAATGTCCTTAGAAGGTGCGCGAGCATTCTTGTTCAGCATCTCAAGTATGAGTTTATCAGTCTTATCCAGCTCGGAAAATTCTGTCCCTGCCACGATTACCGTTGCTAAGTACATGTTTTTTACTCTTACTATGAAAAAATGCAGATTATTCGCTTTCTTTTCTCTTCAGAACAGCAATAAGGAGCTTTGAATCGTTTGTGAAAATCGCATTAGTTCACTGACAGATATGTATCCACCTGCGCTATCAGGGAGTCCTTCCTTACTGGTTTCTTTATCACGCCTAGGGCGCCCCTTGCGACGTAAGCTTGCAACTCCGCATCTGTGGGCGATGAGGCCGTAAAAAGCACTACTCTTGTGCTTCTTTGTGTATCATCATTCTTTATCATGTCTAGAACATCAAGTCCCGAGACCACAGGCATGGCTATATCCAAGAGAACCAGATCGAACTTTTCCTTCCGTAGCAACCGCACACATTCATTAGCACTGTTGGCTACCGCACATCCATACTCTGACTTTGCGAGCATCAACCTTACCAGGTCTGTTATGACCTTGGAGTCGTCAACAATCAATATCTTCTTCATTTACATCACTTCAATGGCAAGGTAAAGTAGAAAATAGCTCCCTTACCAGTATCGCTTTCAACATAGATCTTCCCGCCATGTCCATCAATGATTCCCTTGCAGATAGCCAATCCCAATCCAGAACCTTCGGTCTTTCTACGTGCGCTCGTATCTAACTGATAAAACTTGCTGAACAGTCCTCCCTGCATATTCTTTGGAATACCTATTCCGTTGTCCTTGACGCTGAATAATGCTACACT
>JBMCYV010000041.1:0-17154 GCA_049199595.1 Candidatus Nitrosomirales archaeon | reverse complement strand
AAGGAAGCCTTGAAAGATGATGTAATTATAGAGCTGCCGTGCTTCGTGTGCGGCAAGAGCGCCGGTTGCTCAGAATGCGAGTTCGTCGATGTCTGTGACAGAACCAGCGTATCAGATCAGTGCATATGCAAGAGCTGCTCTGAAGAAGATGCTTACAAGCATTATTGCGATACTTTTGTGGAAAAACTGGCTGCAGCAAAGATTAAAATCTGATCTCATTTGAGGGATAGATATGGCAACTTTGTACGAAGACACTGTCAAGAGATTGGTGGACGAAAAGAAGAAGAAACTGGAAGAGCTGCAGCAGGATCCCAAGACAGCCAAGTATGAAATCGAAAAACTTGAGGAAGAGATAAGAATACTAACCATGCTTTACGAGAACTACCAAAGCGGCATGGGTGCTTTCAGAAGGGTGAAGGGTTCTAGAGGACATCACTGATCCAAAAGCGATCATAACTGTTGTTACACATCTGTTTATATATCGCTTCAGAAGATTTTATAATTACAGCTATGCATTCAGATAAGGTCAAAAAACTATCCCAGATAGACAAGAGCGCAGAGCATGGTGGAGGAGAAGAGAGAATAAAGGACCAGCACGGTAAGGGGAAGCTTACAGCGAGGGAAAGACTTGCCCTTTTGCTTGACGCAGGTACTTTTGTTGAAATTGACAAATTGGTTACAACCAGAGCAACTGACTTTGGTCTGGATAAGAAGAAGAACTATGGAGATGGCGTTGTGACCGGTTATGGTAGCATACATGGCAAGCAGGTCTATGTATTTTCACAGGATTTTACAGTATTAGGAGGTTCGTTGGGGGAAATGTCTGGCAAGAAGATTTCAAAGGTAATGGATCATGCCATGAAAGTAGGATGTCCGGTAGTAGGCATAATCGATTCCGGGGGAGCTAGGATACAGGAAGGCGTCATGAGTCTTTCTGGCTATGGCGAGATATTCTACCGAAACACTCTAGCATCTGGCGTGATACCACAGATAACCATCAGCAATGGTCCATGTGCTGGCGGCGCTGTTTACTCCCCAGCAATTACTGACTTTGTTATAATGGTTGACAAGATAAGCCACATGTTCGTTACCGGTCCTGAAGTTGTGAAGACAGCATTGGGAGAGGATGTAACCTCCGAAGAACTTGGAGGTGCCTATACACATGGCAAGTACAGTGGCGTGGCGCACTTTGTTGCTAAGGATGAATATGAATGCATGGATATTGTCAAGAAACTGCTATCATATTTACCACAGAATAATACCGAAGATCCTCCTGTTCTTACACCTACCGACGATCCTAACAGAACTGACAGCAAGTTGGCAAGCGTGGTGCCAGAAAATCCCGAACCTTACGATATCAAGCAAATAGTTACATCAGTTTTGGACAACAACGAGTTCTTTGAGGTTCATGAGCTTTGGGCCGCAAACGTAGTAGTTGGCTTTGGAAGGTTGAACGGAAGGCCAGTTGGCATAATTGCAAACCAACCATTGCATCTTGCTGGCACTCTTGATATAGATTCATCTAACAAGGCAGCACGGTTCATAAGAACTTGCGATTGCTTCAATATCCCTATTGTATCGATAATAGATACTCCAGGATACTTGCCCGGTCTGGAGCAGGAGCGGCTTGGCATCATAAGGCATGGCAGCAAGTTGTTATTTGCATACTGTGAGGCAACGGTGCCAAAACTTGCTATTATCGTGGGTAAAGCCTACGGAGGTGCTTACATAGCAATGAGCAGCAAGCACTTGCGATCAGATATCAACTATGCATGGCCAACAGCCGAGATTGCAGTATTGGGACCTGAAGCTGCCATAGACATAATCTTCAGGAAAGAGCTTGCTGAATCAAATAACCGAGATGAAACGCGAAAGGAGATAATCAAAGACTATCGAGAAAAGTTTGCAAATCCATACATAGCTGCAGAAAAGGGATTCATAGATGCTGTAATAGATCCCATAGAGACTAGGCCCATGCTGATAAGAGCGTTAGAGGCTATGGCCAACAAGAGAGAGAGCAGACCTGCAAAGAAGCACGGAAACATAAACCTTTGATCAGTATGATAAAAAAGATTCTTATCGCAAACAGGGGAGAAATAGCAATAAGGATAATCAGGGCATGCAGGGAGCTTGGTATAAAGAATGTAGCAATTTATTCTGATGAAGACGCGCAGGCAATGCATGTAAGGCTTGCTGACGAAGCTTACCATATTGGTCCTCCAAGCCCGCGTGAAAGTTACCTCAACATGGAGA
The DNA here is from genome assembly GCA_049199595.1 of Candidatus Nitrosomirales archaeon. Lineage (GTDB taxonomy): Archaea > Thermoproteota > Nitrososphaeria > Nitrososphaerales > UBA213 > JBMCYV01. The sequence goes on along the minus strand of JBMCYV010000041.1, from coordinate 14,901 downwards.
AGATAGTTGATACTGCAAAGAAAGCTGGTGCAGATGCTGTGCACCCAGGCTATGGGTTTCTGTCGGAGAATGCTGATTTTATTGATTTATGTGAAAAGGCCGGTATTATATTCATCGGGCCAAAAAGTGAAACGATGAGATTTTCAGGTGACAAGATGGCGGTAAAGACTGTTGCGAAAAAGATCAAGATACCTGTAGTACCTGCGAGCGATGGAATTCTGGACGATGTTGAGAAAGCAGTAGATGTAGCGGAAAAAGTAGGGTATCCTGTTCTAATCAAATCAGCATTTGGTGGCGGTGGAAGGGGTATAAGACTTGCTCAGGATGAGAAGCAGCTAAGACAGGAATTCGAAATGTCATCTAACGAAGCAAAAGCAGCCTACGGCAGAGCGGCTATGTTTGTGGAAAAGTTTTTGCCGAGAATAAGGCATATAGAATTTCAGCTGGTAAGAGACTCGCACGGCAATGCCGTCTATCTTTTTGAAAGAGAGTGCTCCATCCAACGAAGGTACCAGAAGCTTGTTGAGATGGCTCCATCTTCAGCTGTTGATGAAAAGGCAAGACATACTTTAGGCAATATGGTTGTGAAACTTGGAAATGAAATTAATTATCTTAACGCTGGTACGGTTGAATTCATATGTGACGAAAAGAAAAACTTCTACCTTATAGAGATCAATTCCCGATTGCAAGTAGAACATCCTGTAACAGAGCTGGTTACAGGAGTGGATCTGTTGAAATTGCAGATCCATATCGCTTCGGGAGAACCAATACCGTTCAAGCAGAGCGATCTTAAGCTTAACGGCTGCGCAATAGAGTGCAGAATCAACGCAGAAGATCCGTTGAATGATTTTGCGCCGTACTCTGGTCCTGTTCCATCCTGCATCATACCATATGGTCCTGGAATAAGGGTAGACACTTACCTATATCCTGGATGCACAGTATCTGGCTACTACGATTCTCTGGTTGCAAAGCTGCTTGCATGGGGTAGAGATTTTAATGAAGCAAGGCTAAGGGTGAAGAATGCACTAAACGAATTTTACATAGAGGGCATACAGACGACCATACCTTTGCATAAGACAATAATGGACGATCCAGCATTCATTGCAGGCGATCTATCTACAGACTATATTGATCGGTTCAAGATACTAGAGAAAGCTGAATCCGTGGCAAAGGCAAGTGCCAAAGATAATGTTGATGCAATTATTGCGGCTGCGTTGCTGCATTCAGTTCTAGTAAGAGGAGGCAATTCTGCAGAACAAAAGACAAATAAGCAATCTAGGTGGAAAGAAACTGGAAGGTTCGAGAGGAGTTTTAGCTATGGAATTTAAGATCGAGGATCTGGCTCTCACACTTAGTGCGGAAATCGTGACGAGAATTAGCGGGGAAGAGATGGTTATCAAGATAGGCGACAAGGAACATAAGCTTAAGATTATTTGCTGCAACAGCAACAGTGTAGAATTCATACTTGACAATTCTTATCATTATGCCAAGTACATGCACGTGAATAGCGCTGATATGAAATTGATGGTAGATGGCAACAGCGTTACGGTAAGCAAGTTTGCAGAACTTCGCGCTTTCGCACAGAAATCATCTGGCGGTTCTTCTTCCAGTGCAGGGCAGAGATTTCTCACAAGCTCAATCCCAGGAAGAGTAGTATCTGTCGTTGCAAAGCCAAACCTGGAGGTAAAGAAAGGCGATGTTATTGTGGTTCTGGAATCAATGAAGATGCAGGTCGCGATCAAAGCTCACAAGGATGGCGTAGTTAAAGAGCTGAAGATCAAGGAAGGTTCCAGTGTTGCAAGGAACGATGTTGTTGCTATAATAGAATAAAAAGTAGTTTAGATGGACTTTATTACGTGCTTGATCTCATCATAGTTAGGTTCTATCAACGGATTATCAGATACCCACTTGTACTTCACCGTACCGTTTGGATCGATTACAAACACGGATCTTTTGGCGGCATTGTACTGCTTTACATGCAGTAGATCTGGCATGACTACACCATATTTTCTCACAGCATCCCTAGCATAATCGCTCAATACAGGGAAGTTCAAGCCATGCATCTCTGTGAACTGCTTGTTTGCAAACGGTCCGTCAATGCTTACAGCAACTACCTGTGCTCCCGCTTGACTTAGCTCGGCAAACGAATCCCTGAAGGAACACATCTCTTTAGTACATACAGGAGACATTGCTGCAGGGAAGAATGCCAATACAACCTTCTTGCCCCTAAAGTCCTGCAAGCTCTTCATATTCAATCCTGGATCTGGAAGCGTGAAATCTGGCGCTTTGCTGCCAACCTCTGGAACCTTTGCTGGTTTTTGCTTTGGTTTTGAAGATGCCTTCATTTTCTTTCCTGCTTTCTTCATAACTTTTTTGGCCATCGTTGGGAAAATTGCATGTAGATTATAAAAGAGTTTCGGGGATCGAAAATGCTATTAACTTTTGTACAAAAACATTGTTATGGTCAAAGCAGGCAGGCTTTCAATCGAACTTGTTAAAGGTGATATCACTGAACTTAATACCGACGCGATTGTGAACGCTGCAAATTCAAAGCTACAACATGGTGGCGGAGTGGCGTGGGCAATTGTGAACAAAGGCGGGTACGCAATTCAACGAGAGTCAGATAAACTGCGATTCTGTGCTGTTGGAAATGCTGTGATAACTACTGCGGGGAAGCTAAAGGCAAAATACGTTATTCACGCAGTAGGTCCTGTTAATGGAGAAGGCAATGAAGATTCAAAGCTGAAGAACGCAACTCTAAGTGCATTGAAACTTGCTGACAAGCATAAACTCAAGAGTATTGCATTTCCAGCGATTTCAACTGGGATATATCGTTTCCCAACTGATAGATGCGCAAATATAATGCTGAACACAGTTGTAGAATACGCAAACGAAGATACTGGTATTGAGAAGATAGTTTTCTGTCTTTATGATGATGAAACGTTTGGAATATTCAAAGATACTCTTAAGCAGATAATGCCTCATTGATTCATAGCATACTTGAACTTGTAAGGCGAGAACTCTCTTAATTCATGCACAACTTTGCTCAAATTAGCCATGGTTTGTTCAATTTCATGTTCTGTGTTCTGAATACCCAACGTTAACCTTAACGAACCTGTTATTTCTTCATGGTTGAAACCCATGGCCTTGAGAACATGCGATGCCTTCTGTTTTTGTACCGAGCATGCAGAACCAGTTGAAGCTGCAATACCATTTTCGTCCAGTTTTATTATTAGATCTTCTCCGTTAACACCTAAGAATGTAAAATGTGCATTATTGGGCAACCTTTGAGTTGTATGTCCATTCAGCTTTGAGTGTTGTATGTCTTTCAACACACTGGCAACCAAACTATCACGCAAATTCTTAACTTGGCTGGAATACGTATCAATTTTCTGAATTGCAATATCGGCTGCTTTGCCCATTCCAACTATTCCTGCAACATTCTGCGTACCAGATCTAATTTCATTTTCTTGACCTCCCCCATGCATTATTGATTCTATTTTCAAGTCGTCGTTAATGCATAAAGCACCAACACCTTTAGGTCCGTACATCTTGTGAGCAGAAAGTGTGATAAGATCTACGTCAAGTTGCCTGACATCAACGGGAATCTTGCCGACGACTTGTACAGCATCAGTATGGAATGACACACCATGTTTATGAGCAATTTCTGCAATGTTTTTTACAGGCTGCATGGTTCCAACTTCGTTATTGGCAAACATTATGCTTACCAAGATCGTTTTTTCATCAATTGAACGTTCAAGCGCATCGAGATCAACTACACAATTTCTATCAACAGGAAGATATGTTACCTTGAAACCTTCGCGTTCAAGCTCCCTGCAAGGTTCCAAGACAGCTTCGTGCTCAACAGTGCTCGTGATTATATGATTACCCTTGTCTCGCATTGCATACGCAAGACCCTTTAATGCCAAATTATTAGCTTCAGTGGCACCTGATGTAAAAACGACCTTACCCTGCGAATTTATGAGTCGGGCAATTCTCTTTCGTGCCAATTCGAGGGCATTGTTTGCCTGTCTTCCAAGTTTGTGCAGCGATGACGGGTTCCCGTAACTTTCCTTCATATAGGGAAGCATTTCATCCAGAACCTCACCTAGCAACGGTGTGGTAGCTGCGTTATCCAGATAGATCATTAAACCACGTTCAGGTTGCCACTTTTATAACCGCTTGCTTCTATCGCAACAAACCTGAAACCTAATTTTTTCAATTCAGAATCAAGCTCATCTAATTTCACCTGATCGAACAACAAACTACGCTCATCTCTACCAACCTCAATCCTAGCAATCTCGTCATGGTCTCTAACTCTAACCTGTTTTACGTGGAAAAGTTTTTTCACTATAATTTCTGCTTGTTCTATCCTTCGCAACTTATCCGCAGTGACTTCTGTTCCATGTGGAATTCTAGATGCCAAACAGGCATTAGATGGCTTGTCAAAGATAGATAAACTTAACATGCTAGCTATCTGTCTGACTTCGTTCTTTGTTATCGACAATTCTACCAGAGGACTCTTAACGCCATGCTGTTTCAGCGCCTGTATTCCTGGTCTAAAGTCATCAAGATCATCAGCGTTTGTGCCGTCCACAATTAACCTTGCTTTCTCTCTTTCTGCAACCTCTAGCAAGTGCTCAGCAAGTTCGTTCCTGCAGTGAAAGCATCTATGCTCGTCATTCTTAACAAAATCTTTGTTATCAAGCTCGCTATACTCTATAACTTGATGCTTGATCCCAATCTCCATAGCAATCTTCCTAGCACTCTCTAGCTCTTCATCTGACAATGTCTTGTAATCTGCAGTTACAGCTATCGCATTACCATCGAGCGCTTTCTTTGCAGCATACGCGACCACAGCACTGTCTACGCCTCCAGACAGGGCAACAATAACCCTATCCTTGTCAGAGAACCAACTCACTAGATCATTAAATTTTCTTTGCATCATCAATATTCGCCTCAAGCATGTAAACAGAGTCCATTTCCATTTTCTGAATCTGCTTGCCGAGAACTACCTTGAGCACGGTAGGGAAGCCTTCGAAATTCTTGCTCCCAGCACCGTATCCAACATTTATCGGCTGCAGCGGTGGATAGAACTCCAGCGATTCTTTGGCCAAGTTCACCAACATAGATGCTCCAGTGGGAGTTGTAAGCTCACTATCAATAGGACCTCCAAAAAGCGTAAATTTCCTATTCTTGAATATCTCCAGTATTGCACTTCCAGGATTTGTTATGGTACCATGTGAGAATGTGAGCAAGCCACCACCAACAGCAACCTTACTTGAGTAAATGTCTGCACTGAAAAGTCCTAAATCCTGTATGGCTACGGCAGAGCCAACAATATCAACAAGCGTATCTATACTGGACGCTTCATGAAGGTGTACATCGCTATACTTTTCTCCATGGACCTTTGATTCAGCTTCTATGAGTGTCTTTACGCTTCCGAGCGCAAAAGCTGTGGTTTTCTTCTCTAGATCGAGCGAATCACAACATCTAACCACTGCATCATAAACCTCTATGCCCTTCCGTTCACGTACCTTCTCATCATACTTTATGTTCAGTGCAGTTGCCCTGAAACCAGATCTCCTTACGTCTTCAAAAGACGCATTGACTATCCTGCTTCCTTTAACAAAATTCTGACATGACATTATAGCATCAATAACTTTCTTCCTATCGGCACCAAGATCGATCAACGATGATAATAGCATATCACCAGATATTCCCGCGATCTGACAGTCAAATACAGCTAACATGCCAAATGTAACTTTATCTGTGAATATAAATTTATTTTATGGGCAGATATTCTCTAATCTTTCTTATATTGCATGTTTTCAGCACTCTTCTCTCCACTACTTTGTACTTTAATTACAATGGTATTACTGGCTCTATTAAATATCCTCTGTCTTTTGTCATTTGTGAAGATCCAACCAAGGATCACATCAATAGGAAGCAGAAATGACTTCCGAAACTCTGTAATACAACGCTTCCAGTATCTGCAGTTTTACCCACAAGATCTGTAGTTTTGATATGCAGGGCCATTTTTCCTATTGATTGCCCCCTTGTGGATTCAAGATATGCCCAGTATGCGAAGAATATCAAACTTGTAACACCGTAGTGTAATGATCCATCCCACATGTTTCCGAACCATCTCTCAGGATTTGTTTCAAACCAGAGCGGAAAGGCGGCTGCACTAAAGATGCCTGCAACAGCAAGATTAACTATTATAAAGTCAATTAGCCAGGCAAAGAACCTATCGATCCATTTGGCAAGAATTATCTCATTAGATGGTTCTGGTGTACCACTCGCTGCAGGAGTTTCAGAGCTCATTACATTTGCTATTAAATTCACAGTTTGATAAAAACCTATAAGTAATTGCCTAATCTAGGGGCATTGCATGATAACAATAGTAGGTTCTGGAAAAGTTGGAAGTTCCATGGCATTACAGATCGCAATGAAGGAACTTGACAAAAATGTTTTGCTTTTGGACATTGTGCAGGGTCTGCCTCAAGGCGAAGCGATGGACATAACGCATCTTCTTGCAGAACGTGGAATCGATGTTCACGTCAAGGGTTCAAATGATTATGGCGAGATGCGAGGATCAAACATTGTTGTGATAGTTGCTGGCGTTGGAAGAAAGCCAGGAATGACTAGGATGGACCTGCTTAATACGAACGCATCAATTGTTAAGGATGTAGCGAAGAAGGTTGCTGAATATGCAAGGGATTGCACGATAATCACGGTTACCAATCCATTAGATCCAATGACATACGTAACCTTGAAGGTCACTAACTTCAAACACAACAAGGTAATGGGCATGGGTAACATGCTCGATGTGTCAAGGTTCAAGAGCTTCATAGCAGATGCTACAAAATTGTCTGAGAACTCTATACAGGCATTGGTTATTGGGGAGCATGGCGAGAATATGCTTCCATTGATCAGATATTCGTCAGTATCTGGTATCCCATTGACAAAATTCCTGTCCGATGAGAAAGCTAAAGGAGTTGTAGAGAACACAAGAAAGGTCGCTGCCGAGGTAATTGCCTTGAAGGGCGCTACAATTTATGCACCTGCAAACGCCGTAACACACATGGCCGATGCGATAGTAAAAGATCGCAAGGAAGTGATGCCCGTTGCAGCATATCTCAATGGTGAATATGGTGTAAAGGACATCTGTATTGGAGTACCAGCAGCTATTGGTGCAAATGGTGTTGAGCGCATTGTTGAACTTGAACTTGATGCAGAAGAAAAGATGTGGTTTATGAAAGGTGTCGAAAGTGTCAAGAGTGCTATAAGCGGGCTGGCACTGTAATTGATTGATATTTATATCGTTTCTTGAGTGATATTCAGGCAATGACGACTCCAAGTTGCAGATCCGTTTCTGCAATTTTTGTGTGTCAGATCATTTAGGGTAGGTATGTGTTGAGATGGGCAATTCGATAAATGTGGTTGTAATGATAAAGTTAGAACCAGATCTCTCTGAAGGTAATGTAAGTTATAATCCAGATGGGACGCTTAACAGAACGCAGACTAGAAGCATCCTAGGCGCACATAGTGCGATTGCATCCAGAGCCGCTTTTTACTCTAAGGTTTTGTATGATTCAAATATCAAGGTGTGTACGATGGGTCCTCCAACTGCTGATGTAGCATTAAAGCAATCAATGGAGATCTGCAATGCTGATGAACTGCATCTGTACAGTGACAGACTTTTTGCAGGTGCTGATACGCTGGGAACAGCTGAAGCCATCAGAACTGGAATAGAGAGGATGGGTTCTATCGATCTCGTTATAAGCGGTCATAGAGCTGTCGATGGCGAAACGGGTCAGACGGGACCGCAAACTGCCTGGAAGCTAGGATTCAACTTCTTGGGCAACGTTATTGGCTACAGTATAGACACTGAAACAAGAACATTGCATGCAAAACGACTGATCGAGATGCAAGGACTTTACAACGTTCTTGAGGAAATCGAATGTCCGTTGCCAGCATTAATTTCCATAGATCCAAGTTACAAAGAACGTTACACTACAGTTTCGCAGCGATTGAAGTATGTGAGATTGCAAAAGGAAGCGGCAGATAGAGCACAGAATTACAAGCAGTCTCTCAAAGTCTGGACAGCCAAGGATTTGGGGGTAGATCCAAAATATGTTGGTTTGCCAGGTTCTCCAACGATAGTCTATAAGGTCGAGAGAATTCCGAAGGCAAAGGCAAGCAGAAAGGCCAAGGTCATTGATAGCAGTAATACAGACGAATTGAACGATCTTGGCAAGAAACTTCTCGAGATGGTGAACAACAAGGGATAAGCTATGAAGTACCAGCACCTTTTTGTCTGCTTCGAACATGATGATGGTAATCCTTTAAGTGTAAGCTTCGAAATGCTGGGCGAAGCAAGACGACTGATGGATGATTTTAACAAGAAATATTCCTTGGACGAAAAGCTAATAGCAATAATTTTAGGGCATAACATAAGGTCGCTATGCAACGAAGCGATACAGGCAGGAGCAGACGCAGTAATATTCGCAGATCACCCAGAGCTTCGATATCCCAAGACAGTTATTGATACGAAGATCATCAGTTCTATTGTCAGAGATAGAAAGATTGTATCCGAAGCTGCACAAAACACTTCTCCAGATTACATCAAGCCTAGGTACATGTTCTTTGGTGCCGACAGCATAGGAAGGCATCTTTCATCTACTGTTCTGGCTGAACTGGAATCCGGTCTTGCATCTGATGTTAACAAGCTAGTCATTGATGACGTGATGATAACACATGAACACAAGACGAAAGGAAAGGCAGAAAAATATGAAAAAACGCTTTTCATGTACAGACCAGATTTTAGCGGATTTCTCTGGACACAGATTTTATGTCTGGACAACAAGAATCCAGAAATTTCTCGCGAATATTCGCCACAAGCAGGCAGCATAATTCCGGGTGTGTTTCAGCCGTTGAAGAAAGATACGTCCAGAAAAGGCAAGATTGTGGAATATGAACCAACTTTTTCGGGGCGCGATCTAAAGATCAGGATAACAAAAAGAGAAGTTTTGAAAAGTGAGATACCGTTGGAAGACAAGAAGGCAGTGGTGGCATTTGGTCGGGGCATAAAGGACAACCCAGAAACTAACATTAGATTGATAGAGCAGCTTGCAAAGCAGTTAGGCGCAGAGGTTGCGATCTCGCTCCCACTCTCAAAGCAGCCGTATAAAGTGGCTGAGTCAATTAAGTCAACATACTTTATTCCTGGAAGGGTAGTTGGTACTAGCGGCAAGAAGATAAGCCCGAAGCTGTACGTCGCAATCGGTATAAGTGGAGCCGTGCAACATATTGTTGGAATGAAGGAATCTGATTTCGTCGTATCGATCAACTCAGATCTGAATGCACCGATCAAGGACGAAAGCGATGTGTTCATTCATGGAAGGCTAGAGGACGTTCTACCGGCACTTATCGACTCTATAGGGAAGTTGAAAGGTGCAAAGTGATGGAGAAATATGACGTTGCTATCATAGGAGGCGGATCAGCCGGTCTAGCTGCCCTGAAGGAACTCTCAAAACTTGGATTACAGGCTGTCGTGCTAGAAGCTGGCAAGCCTGTTGGTTCCAAGAACGTCAGTGGTGGAATACTTTATTCCAAAACCTATCCAAATGCAAAAGTGCATAACGTTGAAGATGTGTATGGAGAATCTTTCCTTTCTGAAGCGCCTCTGGAACGAAAGATAACAAAATACTATCTTAATGCGGTATCAGGCAACAAGGCTTATACGGTTGATCTTACTGAAGCACACAACTACCTCACAAACTTCGCTTACTCAGTACTTATGGCTAAGATGAACAAGTGGTTTGCCAAGCAGGCGGAGGAGGAAGCTGCAAGAGTCGGAGGAGGAATCGTTTCTGGGGTGCATGTTAGCAGCATAGATCAGCAGAATGGAAAGACAATAGTCGAGATCGACGAACTCGATCCAATTGAGGTAAGCGCGGTGATCGCTGCCGATGGCGTTAATTCAGAAACAGCCCTCATCACAGGCGCAAGGCAGAAGTTGGAACCTGAATCCCTTTATCAAGGTGTTAAATCTGTTGTGAGGCTGCCCGAAGATATAATCGATGAACGATATGATCTAAAGGACGGTGAAGGAGTAGCACACCTGTTTGCAGGTGATATCTCCAGAGGTCACAATGGAGGAGGTTTCCTCTATACGAATAGAGACACGCTTTCTGTTGGAGTTGTTTACCATCTGGACTCGCTCATAAAAAGTCCCATTGAGCCTTATACATTGCTTGATAGTTTTCTTAGAATACCATTAGTAGGAAATTTCATAAAAGATGAGGTGCCTTTTGTAAAGGAGATCGACAGGGATCTACCAAAGGAAGATCAACTTAGAATAAGATTTGGTACTAGCAAGCTCTTAAAGTCATGGGAAGAGTTGAGATACACGTACTATTCTAAAACCGCAAGGAATAATGCGATAAAACAAGGATTCTACAAAGACGATGAAGAAATAAGAAATAGGCTGCAGGAGACAAGAAAGCAACTGGAAGAAAAATTTGGTGTTTCTTTCGTAACAAATTATGTAGAACTGGAATATTCAGCAAAGATCGTGCCAGACGGGAAACGTGCAATGATGGATAAACCATACAAGGACAACGTATTGTTTACTGGGGACGCTGCTGGCAGAGGCGTGTTCGTTGGCACCAGAATAGAGGGCATCAACATAGGAATCGATGATGCAGTAAGAGCTGCAAGAGCAATAGCTAGGGCAAAGGAAAGAAACGAATTCTCCGAGCAGTACATGGGCAAATATTATGGGCAATTAATTGAGGAAAGTCCATACACGAATGATTTGAAGAATGTAGATTTTGAATACATGAGGATATTTGTGAATGCATGCAGGGATATACCTACAGAATCGCTCAACCTGTTTCTAAGACTCGGTTTTGCACTTTTATCAAAGGCATCTGTTCAGGACTTGGCAAAGGGTATAACTAAGATGCTTGACCAGAGAACCTTGCTGTTTCTCATTGAGAGCAATGAGGCATACGTTAAGATCCCTATGGAGATTGCAGAAAAAATAGGAAGGACCGTAGAGCGTGATTATGAAATAAAACCTCCAAGCATAGAGGAGAGGATTGCTAGGATCAAGATCAGCGATGACCCAGAACCACACATAAAGATAATCGATCCAGATACGAAGTTCATCAAGAGCATGGTTCAACTCTGCCCAACGCAGTGTTACATAATGGAGTTGATAGATAAAGAAAGTTTCAAGTCGCAGGTTGTGCTGCAGCACGAAGGTTGCATTGAATGTGGGACGTGTTCAAAGGAGACCAATTGGAAGCATCCAAAGGGAGAGAAGGGCGTAGTTTATGAATACGGATAATTTCGCAAAATGTTCATGTGGACGTGATGTGAAGCACGCAGATGTTTGCACGTTTGATGGATGCAAAACACTCAACATCTGTATAGGTTGTAGCGAAGAAGCTGACAGATGCTCATGTGTGAAACAGTGAAATTGCTTTTTCTCTCAACAATTAGACTTTTATCTTGATTGTAACGTGATCGCAGGCGTGCAAGTGAAAGATATACTCGAAAGATTAGCTAAAGGTAAGATGAGCGTTAAGGAAGCACATAGGATGCTTTCTCTACATACGGTAGAGTACGTTGAAGATTTTGCAAAACTGGACATCGGACGGAGCATGAGGAAGGGCGTGCCAGAAGTTGTTTATGGAGAAAACAAGGATTATTCAGATCTAACAAAGATTGCCGATGCAGCTTTGAAGCGAAGAGGATCTGTGATAATCAGCAAGATAAACAATGACCACATACACAAATTACAAAAGTTCCTGAAGAAAAAGGCGCAGGTGACTATGAGTGAAAGGGCTCGGACATTGGTAGCAAGCAGAAATAAGATACCCAATTCTGGAGGCAAGGTTGGTATAATCACTGCAGGCACATCTGACATTGCAGTTGCAGAAGAATCTAGACTGATGGTAGAGGCAATGGGCTGCAAGGCTATGACGAGCTATGACGTTGGCATAGCTGGAATGCATAGAATGTTTCCAGTGTTAAAGGACATGATTGCAAATGATGTAGATGCAATAATTGTCGTTGCAGGGATGGAAGGCGCGCTTGCATCCGTGGTAACAACACTTGTTGACGTTCCAGTAATAGGGGTTCCAACTTCTGTAGGTTATGGTTTTGGTTCAGACGGATTTGCCGCTCTTGCCTCAATGCTGCAGAGCTGCACCTTCGGGCTCGCAGTAATGAACATAGATAATGGTATAGGCGCTGGCGCACTTGCAGCTACTATTGCAAATAGAATTACAAGATACAAGAAATAATCAGTTTATTGATTCTGCGATCTTTACAAGGTCTTCTAAAGGCATATTCGCTTCAATGTTGTACAATATTTTATTGCTGACAACGAATATCCTTGCTGGATACGGGAATGCATCTTCAGATCCATTCAGGGCACTTGTTGATAGTCCAGTGCTAGAATCATATCCTATGGCTGGGTTGCCATTTATCATTAATTGGTGCATGTTGTACTTTGGCACCATTTTATTTACAGTATCTATCATCTCAGCATGATTATCAGGCACTCGAAGTGAGTTTGCAATGCGAACTATTACCGCACCATTCAAAGATGGCCCTCCCATTAGATCACTTGTATTGCATAGTGACCTGTCCCAGTAGTAGAGAGTTGCCATCTCCACACCTTTGCTGCTTACCACATCGACTCCCTGCAGTGAATATCCAAGAGGCAAAAGATGAGGTGTCCTGATCTGGTAATTGACCTTAGAACTTTCATCTAAAACTGGAGAGAATGTTGGAGTGCATATTGAGGGCTCAGTTGTGCTAGGATACCTTTCAGCACCCGCTGGAACTGGCAATATCTCAAGTGATGAATCGTGAACGACATTTGGATACGGAATAAAACCCTGCACCGTCAAGGCGAAAGCCAAAAGCGCTCCTATACCTCCTACTGTGTAAAGGTAAGGTCTCTGTTTACTTTCTACAATCATCTACTAGCCCAAGATTTTTGCGTATTAATGCCATGGTGTGTAAACTAGTTATCGCATTACACAACTTCCAAATACCATCTCTCGCTTCCTTGTTATCAGCAACTTATTATCAAGTTTTTTGAATTCCACTATCAGTCTCAATACTACATGCCTCAAGAAACCATAAGGGTAGACTGGGCCTAGTGCGATCTACTAGTATTGTAGCATTCCTGTCAAGAACGTATATCTTGCAAAAATCTTCATCATGTCTTACCCCCCTTCCGGCTCCTTGAAGAAGACGCATTGCACTTTGCACTAAATACCATTGTTGGTCTCGCTTCATCTTTGCCGCAATCCTTGCGTCACCAAGGTCCATATACGGAGCTTTTACAATTATCTCGAACCTACACAGATCGTCATGAAGATCTGCTCCATTCCAAAGTGATGGAGAGATTAGGACTGTAGGATCCTTGCTCTCTGCATGAATCTTAAGTATTTCCGATCGCGTTATCTCCTCATCACCAGTTTTGATCAGTCTCGATAAGTTTTGCTTTGATAAACCATTTTCAATCTCAACTAGCTGTTTGTATGATGTCGTGAGAATGAGCCCCTTCTGTTCAGCATGTAGTGTCATAAGCTCGTCGATCTTTCTTATTACGGCTTGTATCTCTTCGCGGTTGCTTTTTGCATGTAAGCTTGCAGTATTAAGAAAATTCACGGTTCTGTTCTTGACGGGAAATGGCGAATTTCTTACTTGAACCAACGCACATTCATTGCCGTCTATACCTGTGCTTCTGCAGAACACATCTTTATCAATTGTAGCGCTAGTGAAAACGTTCAGCCTTGTATTCTGAAACATCTGTGCAATCTGCTTGCTTATGTCAATAGGCTGAATTATCACTGATTTGATGTTGTCATAAGAATCTCTGTCAACTCTGGCGACCACATAATTGTTGAAATCTTTATCCACTTCACTTATCACAAACAACAATCTCTCTAGACGCTTCTCGGCCTTCTCGAGATTGCTAAAATTGTAGGTGTAGTCCTGCCGTTCCGATTTTATAGCATTGTTGCATCTTTCCGTAAAATCCGAATATTCGTCTACAAGCGCATTCATGTATTCGAGCCATTTTCTTGGATCCTTCTCGTTATCTCTGTTCAAATCAGGGAACGAGCCTCCTACTAGATCTGCCCATACTCTCCATACAGTTAACCCAAAAAAATTAACTACGTGATTCTCAATATCATGTGCCTCATCACATATCAGTACCCTGTCGGTCTGTAGGTCTTGTGTGAATAACAGCAATGATAGATATTCGGCATAATTGAAGATGGTGTGACTTGCCATCAATGCCCTAATCTTCTGTATATAGTAACTGCAAAAATCATTTTCCTCTAACTTGAAAGGTATTTTTTCTTGAAAAGTGCCTTTATGCTCAACACAAAAATCTTCTTTCTTTGGATGATACTTGCACCATGTTTTCTGATCACGACTGTAACATTCGCCCTTATCACATGTAAGTTCTTCTCTTCTTATATTTTGTAACTGTACTTTAATCTGACTGAATTTGTCACCAAGTTGCATGCATGAAAAGTTAGATTTCCCTCTGACAGTGTACATCCATGGGAAGTCACGTTTGTACTGATCCTGCAGATCTGTTGTTGACGTCAGTATTGAGGAACTCTCTTTGCTTCTTGCTATAGTTGCGTTTATGTAAGATTTGCCACTCCCAGTTGGTGCCTGAATAACGATGTACTTGTACCCTGAGCTCATGTAGCTCTCGACTTGTTTCAGCACCTCGACCTGTACTGGCCTGGGCTGACCTGGAAAGTTTGAGAGAAGGTTCATTTCATTCCTCCAATTCCCGTCTATCCTACACTATTAAATCTGCTTTCATTAGATCAAGTTTACAGT
>JBMCYV010000040.1:0-17443 GCA_049199595.1 Candidatus Nitrosomirales archaeon | reverse complement strand
GGGTTCGATGTCAAACGTCCTGTTCTCCTTCATAATTGCTGGTTTACTCATGTTCAACCCAGCGTTTGGAAATATCTTGGAATCAGTTTCTCCAGCTGTAAGAAGTGTCTTTTACAACGATCCTATTGGAGTCTCGGTTGTACAAATATCTGAAGGAAGCGGTGCCCAAGCAGCTGGTATGCAAATTCATGATATAATTACAAGCGTTGATGGTGTGCCTATTAAGACACCCGCTGATTTTGAGAAGATCAAATTAACACCGGGAGAACGTGCAAATGTTACTGTATTAAGAGATGGTAAACAAGAAAATCTCAGTGTGCTTGTAGGTAGCGATGAAAAGGATTCTACGAAGGGTCGACTCGGAATAATAAGGAGCCCATTTCCAGAATTGCCTCCCAAGTCTTCATTCTGGATACCGTGGCCTCAGCCTGTGTTTACTTTCCTGCTCTGGTTGTGGATGCTATCCTTCTTCATAGGTATATTCAACATGCTTCCAATGTTTCCATTGGACGGAGAGAAATATGTGACTTCAGTGCTCGAGGAAAAAATCTCAAAACGGTCTCTGTTTATTACCAGGATAGGTATCAACGTTCTAGCATTTGGACTGCTAGGCGGTAACATAGCAGCTACAGCAATCAAATCTGGTTTTATCGTGATCTAGATGAAGAGCGTCTGTGATCGCTGTGATGCAAAAAGTGCCTATCATAGATTTTATTCTGGAGAGACGTTGTGTGCAAAGTGTTTTTCAAGATCTCTACAAGAAAAGGTTGCAAAGACTATATCAAAGTATTCTATGATTAAGCATGGTGATCGAGTTGCCGTTGCCGTGTCTGGCGGTAAGGACAGCTTGTCACTACTGCATATAATGAATATGCTATGTGAAAAACATGGTTCAAGTGTTTGTGCAGTTACTATAGACGAAGGTATAGAAGGGTACAGAGAAGAGTCGCTCGATATAGTGCGCAAGTTTGCATCGCAACTGAACGTGGAACATAAAATACTTTCATACCAAGAGCTTTATGGAGTTGGCCTAGAAGATAGCCTTCAATTAAGGAAGGATAGAAAGATGAGTTCATGCGCTATCTGTGGTACATTTCGAAGGAGAGCTATAGATATTGCTGCTGAGAGTGTTGGCGCTAACGTTATCGCAACTGCGCACAACCTAGATGATGTTCTTCAGACATTCATGATCAATGTTCTGGCAGGGGATGTTGAAAGGATAGGCTGGACGTACCCCGAACCCGTTGGCTATGCTGACGGTCTAAGAAAGATCAAGCCTTTTACTGAAATTTACGAGCATGAGATAGCGTTCTATGCACTGGTGAACGAAATACCGTTTCAGGGCGAGGAATGTCCTCACATGAACGAAGGCATAAGAACCGAGATAAGAGAATTTCTTAACAGGCTTGAAAAAGAACATGCTGGCATAAAATATAATGCATACAACACAATGGTAAAGGTTGCTAAACGCCTTAAAGACTCGGCAAGCAAGGAACATGGTAAATGTATCTTGTGCGGTAGGGACTCTACGAACGAAATATGTTCTGTATGTAGCATGATGATAACGCTGAAGCAATAACCTCGAAAATCACAAAATGCAAATATAATTGCAGTACAAATTACTGTCGCGGTAGTAGGTAGGGTCAGGGTGTTAGCCGTACCCTATACTCGAAACCGGCTTTGCGGG
This sequence comes from Candidatus Nitrosomirales archaeon, assembly GCA_049199595.1. Classification (GTDB taxonomy): domain Archaea; phylum Thermoproteota; class Nitrososphaeria; order Nitrososphaerales; family UBA213; genus JBMCYV01. The sequence continues at coordinate 15,756 of JBMCYV010000040.1, read as the reverse complement.
GACCAGTAACTGTCGGGTAAATTCATAGGTGATGTGTACCTGCTGGCCTTGCTGAAATGAATCCACGCCGTGATGGGTGGTTGCAGGTGGCAACCTATCCGAAGGGATGGTGTTGATTATCGAACCGCCGAAAGGGGTGAGGTCCGGGAGGGAGCAGCCCTAAGGTGGAGTAATCACGCTGTCACGTCTACGTGGTGGATCTTGCAGGGTCAGAGATTGGGCATGTTGCCTATGATGGAACTGATGGATCTACTACCGCTTACCGCTGAATTATAAATCCTTTACAAAGCAAGAAATAGTAGGGCGATAAGAAGTGTTGTATGGACAAGTTTGGATTATACTCCGAAGGACCGAAGATTTCTGTAGAAGATCATCTTTCAAGACTTGAAGAACCTGCAAAAACCATATTCCAAGAAATTAGAAATTTCGTGTTATCGTTGGGTTCAAATGTAATTGAAGAGGTTAGACCCCATAGGATAGTTTATGCAAAATCATTTAATTTTAGAACATTTCTGGATATTGAACCAGCTGTTAACGTTCTGGCAGTGAGTGTAAAGACTGGTCCCAGAGGCGAGTCGACGAAACTCATGATTAGTTCCAAGGAGCAGATACAGGATCTTAAAGAGCTCCTTAAACAATCCTATGCTAGAATCTAGTTGTAAATATAAAAAATCTGGTCCATGCAAAACCATATCCACTCCAAATACATATCCAAAATCTTCCCAGCGAAAAGCTTGAAAAACAGCTAAAAAAATGCTAGTGCCTTTATAAAGAGACCATGGAAACACCTATGAATTCCATGAGAATACCATATCCAGTCCCGATACATACGCTAAATCTCATGCGCGGAGAGCATGAAGACATGAAACCTCTTTTACTGCAAATGTTTTGAATGAAGATTTGCATATTCACAACTGAAATATTGCAGATCCGATGTTAATATACGGCTTCATCGTTCCTTTATATTGACCCCCCCCTCTAGACTTTTACGTCCGTGCGTTTTTTGGAGCATTAGGGAAAATCCGTTCTAGACCTTACTGAATAGCTCTCTCGAACGTGCTTACAGCTGGTAGATAGTTCATACTATCAACTTTAACGAAAACAGTATAGTTTTCTTTACATAAAATCCAGTTGCTAATCATACAGATTAGTATAATACTTTGAACGATGTAAATTCACCGGTATATGGTTCGTGCTGAACTGATACATCGTCCACTCTTGCCTCGCTTGGTCCTGCATGGCACCACTCGATAACTTCGCTAACTTGACGCTCATCCCCTTCCAGAACAGCTTCTACCCTTCCATCCTTTAGGTTTCTTACCCAGCCATTTATCTTATGTCTTTTAGCAACTACGCGAAAGTTCTGTCGAAAGTAAACTCCCTGCACTTTTCCCTTGATAAATACATGAGCTCTAGTCTTCGCTGACAAGCATTTACACAATAAAATAAAATGTATATAAGTCGTTTTGTTACGCTAGAGGTTTCCGCCTTCTTCTAAGAACAGATGCTCAATGCTGGTTGGTTTTCTCACCATTACAAACTGCCCGTTGTTCTTCTTCATCACAACTGGAGGTTTTGTCTGGCAGTGGAATGGCATATTGAACACTATGGAATATGCTCCAACATTATAGAATAGAACATACTTGTTTCTATCTGCGTTATTCAGCTGCGACACTTTCGATATTGGAAAGACATCGTATGTATCGCATAGCCTACCAGCCAAATGCACCCTGCTACCGTTACCATTTCCATTTCCGTTGCCGTTTGCTGCGTCATTGTTGTTCTTTCCATCAGTAAATACTACTTCCTGCGGGTACTCCTGCTTGAGGAGAGCCGAATCCAGCAGTATATGGTAGCCCGCATCGACTATGACGAACTTGTCATTTGCATACTCTTTAGTGTTAACTATCTTGGACATTAGGATCGTTGATTCTGCAGTTAGATACCTGCCGCTCTCAATTACTAGCGAGAAGTTATTGTATGTGTCTGCTATCTGGTTAAGCTTTCCAATTATGGATGATGCTATCTCTCCTGGACTAGGGACATCTTCTCCATAAAATACAGGAGTGCCTCCTCCAATGTCTATTGTATTGACAGTGAAGTTTGGATACTCTTTCTTCATCTTTGCTATGAATGCTTCAAGCTTATCAAGCGCGTGTGTGAAACATGCAAAGTCAGTTATCTGCGATCCTAGGTGGAAGTGGAAGCCTTCGAATGATAGTACGTTATCAGCAAGAATCTTCTTGATGATATTAGTTGCACTATCAATTGCACCCGTGTTAAACGGAACTCCGAACTTACCATGTCTATATGATGCTCTTACTTCTGCCTTTACACCTACTTCAGGATTTATTCTTATCATTGTTGATGGTCTTATGTTCAGCCTCCTTGCAGCTTCTTCCAAATTAACTAGACCGTTGTATGAGCTGACTACTATTCTTCTGACACCGCTCTTCAATGCATATTCGTATTCTTCCAGTTCTTCTGTAACACTTGTATAGATGATATTCTCCGGATTTCCCTTGCACATGTTGTAGAAGTAAAGCTCGCCTGTAGAAGTTGCATCAAACAATATATTGTCCTTCATGAAAGTTTTAAGAACTGCAGGGTTAAAGTTTGCCTTGATCGAATATGCTACCTTTACAGGTCCTTTGAATTTCTTGTATGCGTCAAGAAGATCCTTGACCTTTCTGTGCAGGGTTTGCTCATCAATAATGTACACTGGTGTTCCAAATTGTTTCACTAGCTTACTAAGATCTCTATTGTCGATGAATCTGTTTAGATGTGCCGATTGCGTTACCTGCAACGTCCGTGCGATTTCTCCCATCGTTTTGCAGCGTTTATTGTAAAATATATGCTTAAAAACATTTCGTTTTTGTACTAAGCTAGTGTTGATCTATAGATCAGAAATTAATTTTCGTCTAAACTTTCCTGATCCTAGTTCTTCCAGTCTTTCTCGGTGCTATGTTGCCAACTTTTCTGCCAGGCGGAGTTGTTCTGCCAACAGAAGTTTGTTTCCCTGGATGCTGGTGCCTTCCGCCACCGTGGGGGTGATGAACAGCAGCCATTGCAATTCCTCTGACTCTTGGATACTTCGTACCCTTTGCCTTCTTTGCATAATGCCTTGGACCAGCTCTAAGGAACGGTTTCTCCATCTTTCCTGCGCCAGCAACTGCGCCTACGACTGCTCTGCATTTCGGATTTAGTATTAGAAACTTGCCTGACGGCATCCTGATCGTTACTCCGTCTTGTGCATGTCCAAACACAGTTGCATACGAACCTGCAGCTTTGACCAGCTTGCCACCATCACCAAAGTTTCGCTCTATGCAACAAATCGTAGTACCATCTGGTATCTTGTCAAGACTGTTGATATTCATGGGATTTGCGGCTGCGTTTGGACCTAGCTCTATTCTTGAACCTGCAGATATTCCTTCCACTGCAGGAATGTAGGAGTACTTTCCGTCATCGAACTTTATCTTCGCTAACGGGGCATCTCTGCCAGTTTCATGAATTAGATCAACAACCTGGCCAGCATGCTGCTCCTTCAACGCATAACTAGGATACTTGGCAGGAGCTATCTTGCCAGTAATAGTAGATCTGAACTGCTTTCCTCCCCTACCCCTTTTCTGAACTAGGATTCTCTTACCCATGAATATGCAGGTTAGTCAAATAACATGATTTTAAGCTTGTGATTCTAGCATCTGCTTTGCAGTATCCTTTAGGTTCATACCTAGAACCTTCGAAGCCTGTTCTAGCTGTCTCTCAGAATTTATCATGTTGGAACACTGCAGAGCAATTTCCTGAATTGGAGATAACTTCAAGTTCTTGATAGAATTACGAATTTCAGCCTGCTTCTCAAGGTCCTCCTCCACAAGACTTCGCAACCTATTTGCTAGCAACTTTGCGCGCATATGAAGAAGGCTCCGCTCGTATTCTGTTTGTTTTAGCAGTTCCATAACGTTTCCAGCTGACTTGATACTCTTACCATTAGAGCCCACAAAAAGACATAGAATGTTATCTCTGAACACGTATCCCATGCTCAAGGGTCTGCTCAAGGCGTAAATCTTTCTTACTCTAGATTTTCTACCAACATTGATCTCCTGAACTAGATCAAGCTGCTCCAACATGCGTAGATGTTTCAAGATTGCTTGCCGGGTAACACCGAGGCTTGCCGCTAATTCGTTTAGACTTCTTGCCCTTACACATAGAAGTTCAAGCAAACGTAATCTTGTTCCAGATCCAATTATCCCCAGCAGTTCGTCAAAGGCAAGCAACACGAATGATTGCAAAGTAACGTTTATAAATGTAACTAGTGGTTAATAACCATTAGTTATGTCTATTCGAATAGGAGCAGACGATATATTCGGAGCAATGGAAAAGATGATAGAAGAACTACAGAACGATGTTGAAGAGTCGTTCAAGGAATTGCAAGACCTAAACAAGTTCGGCTCTAAGCCTTTGGTATACGGGTTTAGCATTAGTATCGGACCAGACGGAGAGCCTGTTGTAAGAACATTTGGTGACAAAGAGATCAAAACTGGGTGCAGAGAACCCGTTTATGAACAGTTTGTTAAAACAGATACAGACGAACTTATAGTAACCGTGGAGATGCCAGGTATTAGCAGGGAAGATATAGAATTGAGTGTGAGCGAGAACAGGTTGATAATAGCAACACCAAATGCTGAAAGAAGCTATAAGGCTGACATCGATCTGAAAGCGCCAGTCGATTCACAAAGTGCAAAGGCTTCTTACAGAAATGGTATATTATCGGTGACCTTGAGAGTTAAAGGGAAGAGTAATAAAGGTATAAAGATAAGTGTAGAGTGAGAAGATCAAGATGAGCCAAAAAACACACTCGCTAAAAGTGTTGGAGGCCTACACCAGAGATGTTGGCAGAGGTGTAGCTAGAATTGATTATGATTCTATGGACTCCTTGGGAGCTTCTACTGGCGATGTTATCGAGCTAAGAGGCAAGAGGAGAACAGTTGCAAAGTGTTTACCGTTGTACCCTTCCGATGAAGGTAAGGGCATCATAAGAGTAGATGGTCTTGTTAGAAACAATGCTGGTGTTGCAATCGGCGACACGGTTGTAGTTCGCAAGATAAAAGCTGTCCCTGCGGAGAAGGTAATTGTTGCTCCGTTGGAAGCTATACCGCCAATAGATGAACGATATCTTGCCGATGCTTTGGAAAGCGTGCCTTTGATCAAGGGCGACAATGTTATGGTTCCGTACTTTGGTGGCAGACTAACATTCCAAGTTATTGGTGTAAGTCCAGCTGCAGATGCAGTTTTGATTACTCAGAAAACAATATTCCACATTGCAGAGAAGGGAGAGACCTTAAGAGGAGTTCCCCAAGTCACCTATGAAGACATTGGAGGCCTCAAGGAAGAGATCCAGAAAGTCAGAGAGATGATCGAGCTTCCATTAAGGCACCCAGAAATATTCGAGAAATTAGGAATTGAAGCTCCAAAAGGTGTATTGTTGTACGGTCCTCCTGGTACTGGCAAGACATTGCTTGCAAAAGCTGTTGCAAATGAAAGCAATGCCCACTTCATCAGCATAAGCGGACCTGAAATAATGAGCAAGTTCTACGGAGAGAGCGAAGCCAGACTAAGAGAAATATTCAAGGAGGCCAAGGAGAAGGCTCCAAGTATAGTCTTCATTGATGAAATTGACTCGATCGCTCCCAAGAGGGAAGAGGTTACTGGAGAGGTGGAGCGAAGGGTAGTAAGTCAGTTATTGTCGTTAATGGACGGTCTAGAAGCTAGAGGTAAAGTAATAGTCATTGCGGCAACGAACAGGCCTAATGCACTGGATCCAGCGTTAAGAAGGCCTGGAAGGTTCGACAGAGAGATCGAGATAAGGGTTCCAGACAAGCGTGGAAGACTGGAGATATTACTAATACACACAAGGAACATGCCACTCGGATCTGAAGCTGAGGATATAGTTAATCTTGATAAGCTCGCGGCCGTAACGCATGGATTTGTAGGTGCAGATCTAGAATACCTTTGCAAGGAGGCTGCAATGAAGTGCTTGCGAAGGTTGCTTCCAGAACTTAACATGGAGGATGAAAAGCTGCCGCCAGAAGTTTTGAACAAATTGATAGTAACAAATGATGACTTTCAGAATGCTGTAAAGGAAATTATGCCATCTGCAATGCGCGAAGTCTACCTTGAAACTCCAGATGTAAAGTGGGCCGAGATTGGTGGCTTGGAGGGTGTCAAGCGTGAATTGCAGGAAGCGGTTGAATGGCCTATGCGATACCCTGATCTGTACAAGAAATTAGGGCATACCATGCCGAAAGGTTTATTGTTGCACGGACCAAGTGGCACTGGCAAGACATTGCTTGCAAAAGCGGTTGCGACTGAAAGCGAAGCCAACTTCATCAGCGTTAGAGGACCTGAACTATTATCAAAATGGGTTGGAGAGTCTGAGCGCGGCATAAGGGAAGTCTTCAGGAGGGCAAGGCAGGCAGCACCCTGTGTGATATTCTTTGATGAAATTGACTCGGTCGCTCCAGTAAGAGGAATTGGTGGAGATAGCATGGTAACGGAACGTGTTGTAAGCCAGTTGCTCACTGAACTTGACGGCATACAGTCGTTGCAAGGTGTGGTAGTTCTTGCTGCTACCAATAGAGCTGACATGCTTGATACAGCTTTGTTAAGACCTGGCAGGTTCGACAAATTGGTCTTCGTTCCAATGCCTGACAAGGACGCAAGACTGAAGATACTAGAAATTGTCTGCAAGGACAAACCGTCAGCAAGAGATGTTGACCTTGTAAAACTAGCCGAGATGACAGAAGGATTTAGCGGTGCTGATGTTGCATCTGTATCAAACACTGCTGTTTCGTTGGTGTTGCATGAATACCTTGCGAAATATCCAACGCCAGAAGAAGCGTCAAAGCATGCCGAAGAAGCATCGGTATCGATGAGACACTTCGAAGAGGCTGTAAGGAAGATCAGACAGCAGAAGGAAGGAAGACCTGGCGAGAAGGTCACGGTACCATACTACAGGTAAATCCAATTTTTTGATTCTGTTTTTTTATTCTGTTGATTCGTTGGGTATTGTAAAATGCTGTTGATTTTTGTTTGAGCGAGAGCCATTCAGTAAGGTGTAGAACGGGTTTGCCCTAATGCTTTGAAAAACGCACGCGTGTAAAAGCTACTAGAGGGGGGGTTCTATATAAGGCTAGGAATTTTTTATCATCTCCAAGATTTCATACATAATTTAGCAATTCTTTAATCTAACACTCGTATATCTGCTTCATGCCAGAAGTAGCCGGCTACAAGGGCAAAGCATTATCGTTATTATCAAACTATCATGTATCAGTTGGTGATACTGTATCGGTAAAAACCTCTAGCGAAGAATACTCTGGCATCCTGATGCCAAGATATGAGTTTGCGGATGATAACCATATAGTCATAAAGCTGAAGAATGGTTACAATGTTGGCATAGAAACCGGCAAGATATCTAACATAGCAAAGATTGATTCGAAGATAGAACAACCAAAAGGTGAAAAGATTCAAAATCCCGTTGATCAAAATTTGCCGAAGATTGCTTTGATCAGCACTGGAGGTACGATAGCAAGCAAAATTGATTATAGAACAGGAGGTGTAAAGGCTGCACTTACTGCTGAGGAGCTCTACAACGCAGTTCCAGAACTATCAAAATATGCTAGGATTGACACAGAAGTATTGTTTAGTGAATATAGCGAAAATCTGAGCGCAAAGCACTGGAGCGAGATGGCGAAGAAGGTTCATGAAAAGGTTGCTAATGGTTATCAAGGCGTAGTTCTAACTCATGGTACGGATACAATGCATTACTCTGCAGCAGCTCTAAGTTTTGCACTGAACGATATCCCGATTCCGGTTGTCATTGTAGGCGCGCAAAGATCGTCTGATCGGCCATCATCTGATGCTGCACTTAATCTCATAGGTGCTACGCTTTTTGCTACGAGAGTAGATGTTTCTGGAGTTTTCGTTGCTATGCATGCTAGTTCAAGCGACAATTTGATCGCAGTACATGCAGGAACACGGGTGAGAAAAAACCATACAAGCAGGAGAGATGCTTTTGAATCGATAAATATTCAACCTGCAGCGTTTATTGATGGAGAAAAGATCGAAATGAAAATTGATTCCTTGCCTAAAAGAAACAAAGGAGTCAAGTTTGATGTGAAACCCAACTTCGAGGAAAAAGTTGCATTGCTGAAATACCATCCAAGCATGGATCCTAGAGTGATCGAGCATCTCGTTGACGTAGGCTATAAGGGAATTGTGTTCGAAGGAACAGGTTTGGGTCATGTTGGCAAGCAATGTTTTGATGCCATAAGAAAGGCTGTTGAAAATAACATGTTAGTGTGCATGTCATCGCAGTGCATCTGGGGAAGGGTCAGGATGACAGTTTACGAAACGGGAAGAGATTTACTTAGCATTGGTGTTCTTCCACTATCTGACATGATCGGAGAAACAGCGTTAGTCAAAACAATGTGGGCACTTGCAAATTCGAAAGACGTTAATCAAGCTAAGGATCTTGTCAAGCAGAATATTGCGATGGAATATTTTGACATATCTTCTTTCGATTGATCGAAAAAAGCTTAATAGACATATTTGTCTAGATTGGATAAATGAAGCTTGATCCTTACGAGCTTGGACTCAAGGTCGGGTTTGAAATACATCAACAACTGGCAACAAAGAACAAGCTTTTCTGCAGTTGCAAGTGTGTTGAGGTTGAAAAATACGAATCGGAATTTGTAAGAAGATTGAGACCTACGCAGAGCGAGTTGGGTGAATATGATCCAGCGGCGCTCTTCGAGTTCAGAAAGGGCAGGCTAATCAAGTATCTTAGAACGAGTGGTAGCAGCTGCTTGGTTGAGGCTGATGAAGAACCGCCTCACGACGTAAACAATGAAGCGCTTGAAACGGCACTCATAATTGCTCTGGCATTAAACTCGAACATTGTTGACGAGGTTCATGTAATGCGCAAGATAGTGATCGATGGTTCAAACACAACAGGATTCCAGCGAACTATGCTGATAGCTAATGGAGGTGCTATTGAAGCACCGTCGAAGAAGGTAAAGGTTCAGAGCATATCACTGGAAGAGGATGCCGCAAAACTGATCTCTGATGATGGTAATGTTAGAACGTATGGACTAGACAGATTGGGTACACCGCTGATCGAAGTTGCGCTTGAGCCGGTCACTGGAACTACCGAGGAGATAATGAAAGTTGCATTAACGTTGGGAAGGTTGATGCGGGCAAGCAAAAGAGTTGCAAGAGGTCTGGGAACGATCAGGCAGGATGTTAACATATCGATCAAAGATGGAGGTGTGATCGAAGTCAAGGGGGTGCAGAAACTGGATCAGCTGATCAAAGTTATCGAATATGAAATGATGCGACAGCATGGACTACAGCTGATTACCAAGCAACTTGCCGAACGCAACATAGCGGCGAGTGGTATTGATGGTTCTCCAGTCGACATAACTGATATTTTTAGGAAATCAACTTCGAAGGTGATAAAGAAAGCAATTGAAAGTAATGGCGTAGTGATGGCAGTAAGACTGAAAGGATTTGCGAGTATGCTATCTTACGAGCCATACGAAGGGATCAGGTTAGGTAGAGAGTTGGGTGAACTGGTACGATTTTATGGTCTAGGAGGCGTTTTCCATTCGGATGAACTGCCGGCATATGGAATAACCAAAGAGGAGGTTGATGCCGTAAGAAAGTTGCTCTCTTTGGGAGAAGGTGATGCATTCGTCATGGTAGCTGGCTCTAAGGAGAACGTGGAAGCGGCTACGGGCGCTATAATCGAGAGGGTAAGGCATGCACTCAAAGGCGTGCCTACTGAGACAAGGGCAGCGACGAATGAAGGCAAGACAGTATACAGTAGACCCAGGCCAGGAGCCGCTAGGATGTACCCTGAGACTGATATACCGCCTATACCAATAGCCGAAAACAGGCTCCGATCCCTGCGAAATTCGGTTCCCAAGTCATGGGATACTTTCGTGAGCGAATTGAGCACAAAATACGGCCTTAACAAGATCCTTGCTGAAAAGATATTCGATTCTGATTATCTAGCATTGTTTGAGGAAATAGCCGATGGTACGAAAGTCGTACCTACTTTTGTTGCATCAACCCTTACAGAATCGCTTGTAGGTCTAGAGAGACAGGGTCTGGATCTAACACAGCTTAGCAGAGATAAGATTTGGTTTACATTCGAAAAGCTGAACAAAGGTGAAATAGCAAAGGAGTCAGCCGTGTCTATATTTGAACAGATAATGAGGAAAGAGGCTGGTACTGTTGATGAAGCTATAGCAAAACTTGGGCTAAAGGCGATCAGTGATGAGCAGCTAAACGAAATACTTGACAAGGTAGTCCAGGATAATGCACAGGTAATTGCAGAGAAGGGAAGTGGTGCTATCAGCATACTTATGGGTGAGGCAATGAATACGTTGCGTGGAAAGGTGGATGGACAAAAAGTTAACACTTTGCTAAAACAAAAGATCGCAAAAATAGCCAGTTAAAAAAGGTTTTATACATCTTTCAATCTGATTGTGCTATATGTCATCTAACAATGTTAAGATCAAAGTCAAATTTGGTGTGAACGAAGTTGAAATCGAATCCCCGCTTGAATCAATTCGCGATGCCATCGATGTGATACCCAACATAATCAAGAATATCGGTAGCAATGTCAGGGGCGCGGAACAGGTAACGGCAGAACTTGCAGAGCAAGTAAATGGCCTGGAATCAAGAGCATCACAGAAGGTGCCTGAAATAAAGATAGACAAGGGGGACTCTTTAAGCGATATGACAGTAAAGATGTTCAAGGACACATGGGGGAAGCAGTCTAGGAGGCTTGCGGATGTGAGGCAGGTGCTGGATTCTTACGGGCTCTCGTACCCGAAGCAGTCTGTAGCCGTCACTCTCATGAGACTCGCTCAGAATGGCAAGTTGAGGCGTTTCAAGGGCACGGATGGTGAGTTTGTGTATACGGCGGCCACTTCGCTCCTATCTGAAAAGCCCACACCGGTTACGGACGTTCAGAATAATGAAACTCCAGTTAAGTGATGCTATACATGTCTGACAGCAAGAATGTGAATGTAGTAGTAACATACGGAGAAACCACGGTAGAGTTCAAGGGCACACCAGAGACCGTTATGGAGTCCGTGCTCAGGTTCCTTGCAAAGCAGGTTCCACAACTGGATCTTGCAAAGAAGATATCGCTTAACTATCCAGCATCTGAATTGATAGAAATGTATTCTGACTACATCAAGATAACACCCGAAGGCCCAAGGGTGATCGCTGAAGGCAAGAAGCTTAGCGACAAAGATCTAATCGCATTGCAGCTTGTTGCGTACAAGGTCGCGAACGAATTAGGAAGAGCAGACGGGAATGGCATTTCCCCACAGGAACTGCAGACATCAACAGCGTTAAATCCAAAATCGGTAAGTTCTAGATTAAGTGAATTGGTGAAGGTTGGTTATGTGGATAAGGACAGTACGGATCAAGGTGTAAAGTACAGAATAACGACGCAGGGAATCCACTGGTTAAGTTCTACTCTGCTAAAACGGGCTAAACCTTAGCACTTGTATCTAGTGGTCTCTTCTGTACATATCTGTAAGCGCGCATAGTGCCTGTTCTTGTTAGCACGCTTTCCCTGACAAGATCTGTTAGTGAATGCGAAACAGCAGTTCTGTCATAATTGTAGCCTTTTCTTGACAGTTCTTCATGCACTTCAGCAAGATTTTTTTCAGATTCAAACCATCGTTCTGACCATAATATTTCTATCAATCCTTTACACGTAGCAGAACCCCTTGATTGTTGTTTCCTTTCCGAAACCATGGTAGGAACTTCAGGAGCGATATCCATACCAGACAGAACGCTTTCGACTACCTGTTTCACTTTATCCTCTGGACAGGAGATTTCGATCTCCCACGCACCCCTCTTCAACTTCACACGTACCACGTTAGGCTCACTCATACTACCACCTTGTTGTTGATCATATTGCGCATGTTGCGCAACATTTATAGCCAACATATCGTGTATATTGTTGAACAACATGAACACGCAATTAAACCTTCCTACAAACCCCCTGGCAGCAATCAATCTTGGTGAAATGGTAAACAGGTTCGATAGAGCGATAAACGCTACTTTGGAGCCGAAACTCGACGCGCTGATGGGCAAGCAGGTAGTGTTCAGCCCTGATGAAAAGGAGTTCAGTCCAATGGGGGGCTGGGAGCCAAAGAATTGCCATATTGATATCCATCCCATACTTGGAATAGATGAGCCTACTCCCATAGCGGCAATAGATTCCAGCTGCGTGTTCATAGGTGACACTGCTGACGGTTCCATCTATTCTGCCAAATGCGGTTTGGCATTATCGTTCATGGGCAAACCTGTGATGCACTTCAAGATCGGCCCTATGCTGTTTTACATAAATGATGATGTTGTTCATTCGTCGAACCTTAACGGCAAGTTAGCAAAGTTTGCACTTTTTGACACATCAGCTGCAAAGCGCATGATTAGGGTAAGAGTTGAACGGGTAATACAGAATGAAATTTCAAAATTTCTTGCGAATGCCGTTATACTTGTAGATGGTTCACTCAAGAGCTCGATCTTTGAAGACCGGGATAACGGATTCAAGCACATACTGCAGACTTGCAGAGCGAACAACAACTATCTAGTAGGGATAAGCAAGACCACAAAGCTGAAGGTTCTAGAGCAACTTGCGTCATTACTCATACAGAAAAACAGTCCCTGCTACACTGACGTTGAATCTATCGTGAGGAACTTGGTGAGCAATGTGGTTGGTAGACCGTTGCTTGCAAAGTTTAGCAATAATGGATTAGTGCTAAGAGTTGACGTTCTAAACGAACCGACAGAACCTCTTGGAAGGCTCTTGGCAAACGATGCCCTATCACATGGATACCCAGAAACGCTAAGACTCGCTCATCATGTATCGATCTTTACAAAGACAGATGTCTCATGCATAAGGAGTTTCATAATCAGCAAGTTCAACACTCGAGAGATTATGTACGAAGACGTGAGAAGGACGCTTCTTGGAAGCCTTTGCGCGAGGGGGCTTTAATGAGAATAGTAAGCAAAGAAGGCAATGAACTAGTCCTGCTGGCCATAACTGATGAAGGTATAGAAAAAGGTGATTACCTCAGCATCGAAGATACAAAGAGCAAGAGAAAGATGCTGGTGCAGGTTTACGACGAAGAATACCTCAGCATACAATCGCTGGTAGAAGACATGGTAAAGGACGAAGTTGTAAAAGCATCAAGCGAGGAGGGGCTTCACGATCCGCATAACATAGGCAACTTGTCAAGGATGATCCGTGACGCCAGATTGTTTCGTTGCAAGATAAGGGCTAGCATAGAAAACGGCAGGCTGAGCAGCAGCGTATCATGGCTGCCTTCAAGGGTAGATTCCAAGATAACCAGGTTAAGCGTATCGGAACTTGAGGATCTGCTGGAAAGGAAAGGAGTTTTCCCGATGAACATTGGCAAGACCAGGGACAAGGAAGAGTTCAGAATTTATGCTGAAGACATTGATGGTAAGCTTACCATAATTACAGGCAAGAAGGAATCAGGGAAGTCTCATCTTGCAAAGACGTTAGTCAAGAAACTGGTAGAACATGGAGCATTTGTTATCGTATTCGATCTTAACAATGAATATGGTGGGCTTGCATGGAACAGAGATGGAACCCCAAGCAACATCAACGACAGGGTGATAATGCTTGAACCCGGCAATGGGTTAAGGTTCGGTCTGGATTATGCTGGCAAGGGTGCGGTTTCCAACATGCTAAAACACGCGCTGGACATGCCAGCCGCCTCGATGCGTGAGTTTTTCAGGGTCTGGGATTGGCTAAATGCGAAGAACATGCTGGGAATAGAGAGTCTCAGCAGAACCATCGCAAGCTGGGAAACCAACGAACTTGTTCGTGATGCTTTGGTATCAAGATTATACTCGATACAGGGGTCGAAACTCTTTACGGATGATTACAAGAAAGCCTGCAGGTTCGAGCAGATGATCAAGGAACATAGTGATGGTGCTGCATTGATCGTGGGCATGGGCAAGACTGCCCCAGTTGTGCGAAGAATGGCAGTAGAACTGATCCTTAACAAACTTGTGGAGCTGCTGGAGCAAGGAACAATACCACCAGTATTCTTATTTGCGGAGGAAGCACATCTCTACATAAGAGAAACTCATTGGGAGGACATTATAACCAGGATGCGACACTTTGGTATCTATACAACGTTCATAACGAACCAGCCCGATGCAGTTGATGAAGGCATATACAGGCAAGTAGATAACATATTCCTCTTCAACTTTACCAACGATAACGATCTGGAGCGAATATCGAGGGTTTCCATTGCAGACACGGATACGATAAAATCCATCGTAAGAACATTGCCGCAGAGTCATTGTCTAGTCATAGGCAAGGTAGTTCACGATCTTCCAATCGTGCTAAAGACAATGCCATCAGAAATAATGGCGCTTGGAGAAACAAAACTATTCTTCAAAGTAAAAGTTCCTGCATGTTAAGTGAAACTTGCGCATAATACTGAATAGTACAGCTTACTGATCAATGTGCCACAGCTAGATCTTCGCCAGCAAGCTAAATTGCGTCCTTTCCTCTCTTCTTGCTACCTACGTCTACTGCATCTTCTACTGAAGAAATGAAGATCTTTCCATCACCTGGTGAACCTGTGCTTGCAGCGCTCAAAATCGCGTTTATCACTGCGTCAACCTTTGACTCATCCACAACGGTTACTATGCTTGTTCGGGAATGAAATTCCGGAACATAAGATCCTGTACCCCTGCCAGAAGAAACCGTTTCTCTATGCCCTCCACCTCTGCCCTTTCCATCGAGAACTGTTACACCGCCAACACCAGCCTTCTTCAAGGCATCATTAACCGCGCTAACCTTTTCAGTCGCGATTACAGCCTCTACCTTTTTCATGCTTCCCTATTCGTAAATCAAATGATATAAGTTTTTCAAACTAAATTTAGTGTACAATTTAATATATCTATAACTGCTCGCTGCAATGTAAATATCATCAAATTTTGCAATTTGATACAAAACTTCAAGATTTTTCTTCGGATAATTGATATTAGATGTGCTACAGTCTGCAATTGTTGACGAAGGTCTCTGAGATAATGAGCAAGGAGGTAGCTTCACTCGAGTCCAAGGAAACAGCCACTACAGCCGCAAAGAAGATGGCTGAAGGTGGTTTTGGATGCCTTTTGGTAACGTATAGGGGAAAAGTGGTTGGTATAGTTACTGAGCGTGACTTGGTGAGAAAGGTACTTGCCAAGAATGCCGATCCAAACGAGATCAAACTAGAAGAGATAATGTCACAGCCAGTAATAACGATCGGCCCTTCCTTCCAGATAGGCGATGCCAGCAAGCTGATGTCTGAAAAGAAGATACGAAGGTTGCCTGTTATGGATAAAGAGCTGCTCGTTGGAATAGTTACTACAACGGACATTGCTAGGTATCTCGCAAAGTCAAGGAATTACCTTGATCCTCTGGTCAACGCGCTCGCAAGGCAGGAACCTGCAGAGGGGCCGTACAGGTAATGCATAACCAAAAAATTATTTAAAGGACACATACTTGCTAGAGTTGAATGTTATTCAGAAAGGTCGCTTCTGTAATCCTTCTTGTTTCTGACATGCGGCGTTCAATTGACTTTTACAAAAACACTCTGGGCTTGCCCCTCAAGAATAGCTCCAGCGATTGGGCAGAGTTCT
>JBMCYV010000039.1:0-18008 GCA_049199595.1 Candidatus Nitrosomirales archaeon | reverse complement strand
GAACCATCCTATAACGTAATAGGCAACATACCCCTAGTTCTTCGAGAATCACTACTTGAGGAAGTATACAGTATGGGCGAGAGATTTGTGGAAGCATCGAAGAAACTAGTCAAACCAGGAATGTTGGGTCCGTTCTGCATTGAAGGCGTTTACGACAAGGATGGAAGATTCATAGCGTTTGAATTTTCTGCAAGAATAGTTGCTGGCACCAATCTATACGTTGAAGGTTCTCCATACTCTGCGTTCATCTATAATGAACCCATGAGCATGGGCAGGAGAATTGCTAGGGAGATTAAGGAAGCAATAGAAAAGAATGCTTTGAACAAGGTTACTACTTAGATTAATAAACCGACACAATAAACCACTCACAAGAACATTACTACACACTATACCTAACAATATTGTAACGACCAGCTAATATTACAGCTCCAAAGATAACGGCTATCAACAACACTACCAAACCTATCTGGAACTCAGGTACGACTGTTATCAAATATTCTGTAAATTCTCCTGTATGGTTGATATTCTCAAATCTTACCAGAATATTTCCAGCGTGCTCCTCATAGAAAGTAAACTGTTCGACTTCAGCTCCAATCACAGCAGTTTTAGCATTTCTGTAGATCTCCCCTCCATCCTTTATCAGAACAAACTCATAGTATGCGTTTGTTATGGTTTCATCGTTTAATGGATTCCTTATGTTGAAGATAAAGTTGACACGCTGTCCTGGTTCTATAATTGCGGGATTCCAAGAAAGCTGTACCTTGAATTTCTCCTTGTTTGTGAGCGTATCTAATGGAAAGATCGGAATAGTTCTAGTTTCCAGAGTGAACACGGAGTTAGGGACATCGGGAGACATTTTTGCTTTGTCTGCAATTTCAGTTAACTTGTTAGCCGGTATCATATAATGCACAATTCTCGTGTCTGGATTTGAATCATCGATCATCAGTGCGTTCCTAGGAAGTTCTACACCATTCAGCGTTCCCCTGTAGCTGCTGACCATAAATTCGGAAACTGATTTAGGAATTAGAACTTCTGTATGGAGTAATGGTATCTGGCTCAAGAACTGTCGATCCCAATTAAGAGGCATGGAAAATTGTATAGCACCAGTGTTTTCATCAAACTTAAATTCTCCAATCTTATCGAAGTATGTTCTTGTACCAAAATCGTACTCCTGTCCATTCCTCGTTACAGGATGTCTATCCTCTTCACCTACACTTACGTATGCGTCGAATATTAATGGCGGATCTTTAAGATTGTCATCTCTTTCAAGTGCAAGAACTTCAATTTTGTAATGATACAATCCACCGTCCAAGTAGATAGGCGCCTCTACGCTAGCAGGTGAGGCTTTGCTGCCAATCCATCCAAGTTCCTCCTTGTTTGCTGATATTACTGGATTATTAGTATCTGTAGGCTTTACAGAAAGGAAGAGCTCACCGTCATGTGCATGAAACTGTTCGTTGAGTAGTGTTCGGCCTTGTTTATCGATCGTTACCAAGAAAGTCGCATGAGGTATTGTGGCATTTGTTTTTGCATCCTTTAGCCTGATCTGTATAGTGGCATCTTTCATGTTGTCAGTAATGAATACAGGTGTCATTTTGACAGATACTGTGATATTCCTATTACCTACAAGTTGCGGTTGTGCCTCATCATTACTCAAGCCGTGACTGTAGGCGGGCGGTGGTAATTGTGAACTGATCAGAATTATCATTACAAGTGCAGAAATCCCATACATCTGTATAGGTTTTTTACACATTGCAATATAGCATCTGATCGGGTTTAATAAAGACATTACAAAAATCAGTAATTTGACATTAAAGGTTTGTACTTCTTTGTTGCAAATATAGCACCAGCAAGTGCAACCGCCAGTAGTACTGCTACAAATCCTGCTGAAAACTCTGGAAGCACGTTTATTGGAAATTCAACTGACTCATTTGTGTTGTTTATGTTCTCTAGTCTGAACCTTACACTACCTTGCTGCGATGGATCAAATGTGAATTCCTGCGTTGATACACCATCTGCAGCTTGTTGAGATGTACGATGAGTTAGATCTTCTCCATCTTTGATAAGCATGAAATCATAATTAACGTTGTTTAGTGTATTGCCAGTTTTTGCATCAAAGAATTTCAGTTCGAACGTAATCTTGCTACCAGGTTCTATCTTCATTGGGTTCCACATCAACCTAACCTTAACATTTCCATCACCTGTAGTTCTCTCAAGAAAGAACGATTCTTTGGAAGAAAGTGTGAATGCTATAGCATCGCTGGGTTGACCGTCAGGACTTGCTTGTAACTCACTCGCGAATTTAATTATGTGATCCTTTCTTAGCATATAATGAACAACATAGCGATCTGGGTTAGAATCATCAACCAGTATAGCCTCGCTAGGTAATTCCATCCCGTTAACTGTACCAGCAAATTCGCCAGATGCAAGTATTGTAAGATTCCTAGGAATGTTTATCTCTTCGTGAACGAAGATTGGGTTTTTCTCCAATCTTGAGACATCCCAATCAAACGGCATGACATAAGAGATCTGCCCTGTCTGCGGGTCAAAGGAAAAATCTCTGATTCTATCGTAGTATGATATGACTGATATAGGATAATTCTGCTGCTGATATGTTACACTATTATTGCTGATATCACCTACACTTAACCAAGATTCAAATTTTGGTGCGTCTTCTTGCTTGAATATGTTCTTATCAGAATCCACGCCAAATATTTCGATCAAAAAGTGGTACAAACCTCCTTCAAGGAATATTGGTCCCTGCACTGTAACGGGTCCTCCCATGGATGTCCATCCTTCTAGAAAGGGCTCTTTGTCACCAAAGATTAGAATTGGACTCTGCTTAGGAACTATCTTAAGTGTAAGTTCGCCGTTGTGAGCGTGGAACAGATCCTGCATGAGCGTCTTTCCACCCTTTTCGACCTTGATGAAATATGATACATGTTGTATTGTATTATTTGTGTTAGCATCATAGAGCCTTAAGAAGACAGAAGCATTCTTCACGCTTTCAACCGTAAGTATAGGAGGATTAACCTGTATGAACAAACCTGCTTTGCGATCTCCTAGGCTTGCAGGCGGCAAATTTTCAACTGTGAAGCCATCTCCGAGAGCCGGAAACAGTATATTCGGGAAAAGCATGATAGTGACTATACCTGCCAAGACAAGGTATTTGATTCTCATGGCCTGATTTTAATACGTGTAAATAATATATGTTTCTTTTAGTACATCAATGAAACGAACAAAAAGACATAAATCTTCTTGTAGGAAGTCATTAGATGATTGGTAAGAAAAAGATTATTAATTGTGTTCATAGTGTCTGCAATTGTAATAGCAAGTTATCTGGTTTGGCAGTCTTCCGCTGTAGCCCAATTGGATTCTACAAATGAACAAGCGTCAGTAGAACAGACTCCTGTAAAGGAAACCACGAAAATCGAATATCATGCCAGTTTTATCTGTGGCACTATAGCAGGCAGTGATGGACCCTTAAGGCCGGGTATCTATGATACTGATGTTAACATTTACAACAAACAAGGTTTCACAATTCCCTTGCTCTGGAAGGTCGTTATGAATGATGGTCCAAGTACTAATTTCAAGATTAAGAATTTAGAGGCAGCTACTTCAACATCATTAAGTTGTGAGCAAATCAAAAGTGCCATTCGTCTTAACAATACAGAATCCTTTACTCAAGGATTTGTGGTGTTGCGTGCTGAACTCAGTCCGGAGGTCATAGGCGCTCTTTATTCGGGTAAAGGTGGTACCGTCGTTGCGCAGTCAGATCAAAACCTTGATGTACTTAACGTACAAAGCATAAACACAGTTAATGCTCTGCACGATTCTGTGAAACAAGTAATATTATACAAAATATCGTTCAGCATAACTGCTGACAGTTCTGGCAAGATACCATCTAACATGCTTTCCAAGCGTCTTTACGTAGTTGTTCCAACTGATGAGTATAAGATATTTGATCCAGCAGATGAAGTAAAGCAGCTGCTTTTGAATAAGTTTGGTTTAGATCAAAAAGATTCAGATGATCTACAGGTAAGGATAATCTCGGTTGCCTTTAGTGTAGAATCATTAAAGGATGATCATGCACTGTCAGTACAGCAAGTAAAGCCTGTAGAAGTTCCTTAAAAATGGATTAATTCAGTTTCTGAACAATCTGAACGATTTGTATCTGTAGTTAACGAGCGTCATAATTGCAAACATGGATGCCATTACTATCGCCACACTGATAGGAAATTCTGGTACTACCTGTATGGAGAACTCCGCAGTTTCACCAGACGTGAGATTAATGTTTTCTAGCCTGAGCGTTACTGATCCAGTTTGGTCTTCCTTGAAGGTAACCTTCTCCACTGAGGTTCCTTGCGAGATTGATTGGAGTGATCTATGTGTTATATGCGACCCTTCCCTTAGCAGCATAAAGTCATACGTGGCATCGTTAATTGGGCTCCCACTTTTATCAAAGAACTTTAATGTGAACGTAGTCTCTTTTGTAGGTTCAATAGTGTCAGGTGTCCATGTTAACGTTACCTTTACACCTAAAGGTGTTGTAGCTGTCATTTGAGGTATTACCGTTTCCATTTTTTCCATGACTATTACCTTACCTGTCATCCACGAGTGTATCTGACAGAAGTATGGAAATTCACCAACTGTATCGAATGTATGTTCCCATTTTACTCCAGGTTTGATTAGACCTGAAAGGTCTTTGGTCGAGTCGAATAAAGCACCAGTATCAGAATCAACAGGGTGACCACTTGTTACTGTGTGACCTTGACTATCTTGGTTTATCCAAGTTACACTAGTTCCCTTGCCTATGGTAAGCTCCTTTGGATCAAACGACTTGCCGCTGTTGGCATCTGAAGAGGCAGCCTCGATATCTACAGTCGTATCAACCTCCATGACAGCATATGCACTGTAATGTGTTATTGGTAACAGAAGTGTGGTCAAAATTGTCATGCCAAGCACGTACTGTAACTTCATATTAGAATCAGGCCTTCATTCTCTTTAAATAGATTATGTGAGAGCACAAAGTATCAACTAAGCAATCGAGCTCAATATGGTTGCGCAAATTTTGCTGATAATGAACGCTTAAGTATATGCTCTCCATCGAGATGTTATGGCCAACAAGTTTTTTCTGGGCATAGTTCTAGCCGCCGCAGCCGGGCTCTTGATACCATTAGCAGTAGTGGGGCAGAATCAGGTAGCCAGTCAAGAATCAACGCCGATGGAAATGGGAGAGGAAATGGGAAAGCATCTCATCGATACTGAAACTATTTCTCTGAGTGGTAAGTTGGAGAAAGGCGACTTCAAGCTCTTGATGGACATAACGCCATACATGTCTGAATGGGGTCACATAGCACTAAAGGTGCCGTGTGGAAAAGATGGTGAACAGCTTCTTAGCGTATTAGCTGGGGTAGCACCTAATGTGAAACCAGTAACGTTGGAGTACGTCAAACCACTGTCAAATCCTCCAGATTCGTGTGTTTACCATGCTGAACTAGGAGAAGGAATAACCGATATAGCCTTAGCAAATACGTCTGATAAGGGCGTAATGTTCTTCGGCAAAAGCAGTGGGGGATATTCTGCTACGATAACAATACATGGAGAAATGAGTGAAGAACCCATGATGCACCAATAAAGCCCATCTCTTATTTTTTTAGACATCCGTATTGTCTCTGCTTATAGGCGCGATTCGTTCCTTCAGCGATGGGTTTAAAAAATTCCAGTTGAGAATATACACATGCGCATATGCTCGTTCTTGCCGAGTGCTACGGAAATTCTCTACGAGCTGGATCTTGGAGATAGTGTTGTTGGTGTAACTCACGAATGCGATTTTCCATCAGACGCAAATAATAAAACGATAGTGGTTCGAAGTGCGTTTGATGCCTCGAAGCTCAGTAGCGAAGAGATTGACAACATAATAGTTCAGCGAGTAAGAGAGGGTAAGGATATCTATGTTGTCGATGACAGTGCATTAAGAAAAGCGAGTCCCGATCTGATAGTCGCACAAGGTTTGTGTGAAGTGTGTTCACCGCATATGAAGGAACTTAATAGGGCAATGAGTATTCTTGGCAACAAACCCAAAGTTGTAGTTCTTGATCCCCATGACCTTGACGAGATACTGGTTAGCATAGAACAGGTAGCAAAGACTGTGGGGAAAGAAAGGAAAGGCGAGGAAATTGTTCAAAAGTTGTGGAAAAGAATAGACCATGTGAGATCAGTAACCAGAAATACAAAGAATAGCCCGAAGGTATTGTGTATTGAATGGTTGGATCCATTATTTACTGCGGGGCATTGGGTGCCGCAGATGGTTGAAGTTGCTCATGCGGTAAACGGTATAAGCAAGAGAGGCGAGCCGTCGCGAAGGATGGAGTGGAAAGAAGCGCTGGAATTCGATCCAGATATTATAGTCCTCATGCCCTGCGGATTTGATATAGAACGAACTATGAGAGAACTCTGGCGTATAGAGAAACATGAGGAATGGCAGAAACTTCCAGCTGTTAAGAACAAGATGGTGTATGCTACCGATGCAAGTTCGTATTTCAGCAGACCTGGACCCAGAACAGTCACTGGATTAGAAATACTGGCAAAGATAATTCATCCAGATCTCTTCAGAGATCTAAACGTCCCTGAAGACGCGTTCAGAAGAATCTACTGATTTCTGCTTTATTGTGCTCTGTGCAGCTGCTAGTATTGCTATAGGTATTCTATGTGGTGATGCACTCACATAATTCAATTTAATGCTGTCGCAAATCTCGATCGAACGTGGATCACCACCATGTTCTCCACAAATTCCAACTTCAAGATCGTTTTTTGTACCTCGCCCCAGATCAACAGCAATCTTCATTATCTTTCCTACTCCTTTAGCATCGATACTCTGGAATGGATTTACGGCAATTATCCCTTTTTCAAGATAGAATGGCAGAAACTTGCCCTCCACATCTTCCCTGCTAAAGCTGAACACTGCCTGTGTAAGATCGTTGGTTCCAAAACTGAAGAACTCTGCAACTTCAGCAATGTTATCGGCTGTAAGACAAGATCTCACAACTTCAATCATGGTTCCAAACTTTATGCGTAGTTTGGCTTTGTATTTCCCCTCAACTTCGTTCTTGACTTTATCGTATAAGCGTTTTATCGTGACCAATTCTTCGGCACTTCCTACTTGAGGGACCATTATCTGAGGTTCAGCCTTGACGCTTTTAGCAATAAGCTCAGCTGTCGCTTCAAATATAGCGCGGATCTGCATCTCATATATTTCTGGATAAGTTATTCCTATCCTGACACCTCTATGACCCATCATAGGATTTATTTCAGCTAATTCTCTTGCTCTATGAAGTACGTTCTCTTTTTCTTTTGTTGCCGAGTCTCCACCTTTCCCTTTTGACTCGTATATCGTTCTTAGCAGATCCTCGATTCTTGGCAGAAATTCATGCAATGGCGGATCTAACAATCTTATTGTGACAGGATAACCTTCCATTGCTTTCAGGATATCCTTAAAATCAGATTTTTGCAACTGCATAAGTTCATCCAATACTTTTTTCCTTTCTTCGTCGCTCCTAGCCATAATCATCTTTACAAATATTGGCAATCTATCGCGTTCATTGAACATTCTCTCAGTTCTGCACAGACCAATGCCCTTTGCACCAAATTTCCTAGCAAGGGCTGCTGCCTCTGGCGTGTCTGCATTTGCTCTAATACCAAGCCGTTTAGTCTGGTCAGCCCATTCTAACAATTGCTGGAATTCTTTGGTTATCTCTGGATCTATTGTTGGCACTTCGCCCAAGTAAATCTTGCCTGTAGAGCCATCGATTGTAATCACATCACCGTCTTTCACTGTAATACTGCCCGCTGTGAATCTGTTGTTTGTATAATCTATGCTTATTTCGGAACAACCTACGATACATGTTTTCCCCATTCCCCTAGCAACAACTGCAGCATGCGAGGTTTTGCCTCCCCTGCTGGTCAATATACCACTTGCATTGAAGAAAGCCGGTACATCATCTGGTTTTGTCTCCTCTCTAACAAGTACTATCTTCTCGCCATTCTTGCCCATCTCCTCTGCCTTTTCTACATCGAAAACAACTTTACCACTAGCTGCTCCAGGGGAAGCGGCAATTCCAGTTGCGATAGGTTTGACTTTAGCTTTAGGATCTACCCTCTTGTGTAATATCTGTTCGAGCTGTTCTGCGTTTATTCTCAGTAAGGCCTGCTCTTTTGTAATCAGACCCTCCTTCACCATGTCAAAAGACGTCTTTACCAGGGCAGCTGCATTCATCTTTGCTGCTCTGGTCTGGAGCATGTATAGCTTGTCATGCTCCAACGTAAACTCTACATCCTGCGGTTCTCTATAATGCTGTTCAAGTTTGCTGCAGATCTGAAGCAGTTGTCTGTATGCTTCTGGCATCTTGGACTCTAGTTTCTCAATCGGTTCTGGCGTTCTTACACCAGCTACTACATCTTCACCTTGTGCATTTACAAGAAAATCGCCGTAAAGTTTCTTTTCCCCATTTTCCGGGCTTCTGGTAAATACAACTCCAGTTGCGCTATCGTTACCAAGGTTGCCAAAGACCATGCAAACTACGTTGACTGCTGTTCCATGTGCTATATCTGGTGTTATCTTGTAGTATTTTCTGTACTCAACAGCTCTTTCTCCCATCCAACTTCTGAAGACAGCGTCTATTGCAAGTTCAAGCTGTTGATACGGATCGGTTGGAAAACTCTTGCCGGTATGCTCTTCACACACCTTCCTGAACTTTGCCGTTAATTCTTTAAGTGCACCTTCGTCCAGTTCGCTATCAAGTTTGACATTTTTCTGTTTCTTCTTTTCCTCCAGCAACTTGGAAAATATATCATCATCAACTCCTAGCACTATCTTGCCGAACATCTGGACGAACCTTCTGTAAGCATCCCACGCAAACCTAGGATTATTGCTCTCTTTCGCCAATGCCTGAACAGTATCATCGTTCAAACCCAGATTGAGTATGGTATCCATCATGCCTGGCATGGATATCGGAGCACCAGATCTTACAGATACGAGTAACGGGTTATCCTTGCTGCCGAACTTCTTGCCAGTCAGCTCTTCAAGCTTCCTCATAGAAGCTCTTACCTGATCAATCAACCCTGCTGGCAACTTTCTACCACTCTCATAATACTTGTTACAAACCTCAGTAGTAATTACAAACCCCGGAGGTACTGGCAAACCCAGTTTGGTCATTTCGCATAAACCCGCTCCTTTACCTCCCAGTAATCTCTTATCCTTACCATTTCCTTCTTCAAAGAAGACGATCAGCTTCGCTGTGTCTTGCATGCAAAGTAGTGAAAATTCTGCCTATTATCAACCTTTTCCTAACTTGAGTTACAGATCTGTAATTAGTAATGATTGGTGAGTTTCTTTCTCCACCAGTCTAGAAAGCGACCAAACAGTCCGCCAAATACGAAGTTAATAGCTGCAGAGAATCCTGCGAACACAAAAACCTGCCAGATCTCCAAATGCAAAACAAAATAATTAAACATCAGATACAAGGGAACCCAGAAGACAAGTGATGCGAGAGAATCAACTACATATTTGCGTCTTTTGCTCTGCTGACTAATTTCAGTCACGCCCTCCTACTTTCGTTGAGGTATGATATAAAGAATTTTAACCTTCCATTGCATCCGCAAATTCCTTTATCGTAGCTTTCCAATTCCTTGCTTTTACTATACCACTTGCAACAAGGATACCTCGTGATCCGAGTTTCATTGCAGCAGAAACATCTGTCCCATCAACGATGCCAGCTCCGCAGATCACTTGGATCTTCTTGTTCCTAGGATTGAGAGCTTTAATTGAGCGAGTTATTACTCCTGGCTTAGCCTTTGACACAGCAATCCCACTGCCTATAAGTTCAGGAGGTTCTATTGCTATATAGTCAGGCTTCAAGGAGGCAAGTTTCTTGACCTCGCTAGGGGTTCTCGCACAGACAATAGCGGTCATCATCAACGCTTGCAATTTCTTGATTAACTTTTCAATCTCCACCAAGGGAATCCTATGTTCGCTATGATTTATCAGTGAACCGCTAATACCATACAGCTTTACAACTTCCGGCACCATGAATCCCGTCGTGCTTCCTGCTTGGGAGACATCAAGATGCTGCGCAAATACAGGAATGCTAACTTGACTAGCTACCATAGCGAGCGATGCCTGGGGAGGTGCTACTACAATCTTTGCTTTAGAACTTCTTGCAACGCTTTCTGCAGCCCTTGCGAGCATAACACTCTTCTTGCCAGATATCTCTGGATAGTTCTTGAAATTGATCACGAATAATGGTCTTTTCATTGCTTTGAACGCGATTTCTTTACACTTTTGAACTTGCTGTTCAGCTTCTTCATCCTGACCTCATATCCCTTGTTGTACTCCAGTTCCTCTGGCACAAGTGTTGCTGGATGTATGAAACCTTGATTACGCATATCCATTGCTCTCTGTGTTGCTATATTTCGAATATAATCCCAGTCAGGAGTGTCAAAACCATCATGTGGTCCAACGAATTTGCCGTTGTGCATACTGAAGACAGCTGCAATCACAATCGGGATAGAATAGTTTACACTTGCCGGACTATTCAGCTTAACAGGCATCAGTGGAAGATGATGGCTACCTCTGGTGTTCCCAGCTACGAAATGTGGGTTGTTGAATGCACTGCACGCTTCTTCAGTTGCTGGAAATGATTTCTGGCATCTTACAATAGTTATGGGATCGTCCTTGCCAACATACGTTCCAGCAATGTTATGCAATCTATCCGTAGAAGCTGACACTATAGGTTCCCCTTTTTTGCTGGTAACTGATTCAACAACAAACCTTCCAGGGTACATGAGAGCAGCTTCTATCTCTGGCTTGTCCTCCCAGAGGTGAAGCTCAGCAATCTTTCCAGACATAACATCCATAACATTGAAGACAACGCCTTCAGCAAGATCTGGGTTTATTATTATTCCAGTATTACTTCTGCTTTCAATAAACATCCTGTAAAATGGAAAGTTGAACGCTCCTGGTTCGGTCTTATCAGCGGCAAATACCACAAATGCTTCGTTATGTCGTTCCTCAAACTCCATCTCCGCAACACCTGGTCCCATTCCCTTTACGTTGCCAGAAAATGAATCCTTTAACAAATCCTGGCCAGCACCATAGAGCCCCTGTTCCTTTGCCACTTCGGTTCCTTCCTTGAAAGCGTCCCATGCAAGTTTATGTATTCTATTATTTTCAACTCTATTTTTGTGGCTCATTATGATATGAATATCGTCGCCAGCATATCCGATGTAATAATCAATTAACAAATCATGTTTAGAACGTTTCACAATATCTTCAACTCTTTTCAAAAGTTCCTTGCTGGGTTTTGTGTGACCGCCAACGCCGCCAATATCAGCTTTTATTGCAGATAATGTAATCTTCATGATTGGGTTTAGAAAATTGTGGGTTAAATGTCTTGCTATCCAGAATTACTTGGAATTAATGATAAAATAAAAAATCGTTAAAGTGCTTCGTCGCCTTTTTTCTTGGTACCAACGTCAACAACGTCATCTACTTTGGAAACAAATATCTTTCCTTCTCCAGTCAGTCCAGTGCTTGCGGACTGCAAGATTGCCTGGACGGCCTTATCAACATCGCCATCTTTTACCACGACCATAAGTGTGCAGTTAGTGTTGAACATAGGCGTAAAGACTCCACCACGACCAGCCGTTCTTTGCTGTATTGGCACTTGACCTCGACCCTTCGAGTCAAAGCACGTTAGTCCACCCACACCTACCTTTTTCAATTCATCACTAACGTTGGATAACCTCTCAGCAGGAATTACGGCATCAATTCTTTTCATCTTATGCTATCGCCCGTAGGGGTATGAACATACTTGCTTATAATACTTGATGATCGCATGCCCTCGTGAAGATTTTTATCGTTTTTCTCTTGCTGCTCGTCCAACAGATACAGGCCGTAAAACTTTGCCTTCTTAGAATCCCTGTAGTTCCATATATCTGGACTCAACTTTAGCCTAGTGAAGAGCCTTTTTAGAGGTGTCTGGACTACGTCGTAGACCCACTTTCCTATGATTACCTGTCCAGGGTCGGCAATCTGTACAATCTTTCCCACTATGCTCATAGTGTACCCAAGAAGGTCAACACTGCCCCCAAGTCTAACTATCTGGTTCTCGCCAACATCTATTCCGATCTTGACACGGAGTTCAGGATATTCATTTTCTGTAAGAATAGGGTTCAGTGCGTATTTTATTATTTTAATCATTGACCTAGCACAGTTGACAACATTGCTACAAACCTCACCAAAATTGGTTTCTACCGGAAAGTATGCAATCACAGAATCACCGGCATACTTCAAAACATACCCGTGATATGCAGATACAAGGTAAGACATCTCCTGAACAAAGATCTTTATCATGGTAGCAAGTTTATCAGCAGGAAGAATCATTCCCATACTGGTTGAGCCAGCGATGTCAACATAAAGCACAACAACATTCAGCTTGGTGTTAAGATGTTCTACAAGATATCGCTCAGAAGGTACAATTGCCGTTTCGAACTTTAATCCCTGCCTGATCGCGCGTCTCACTCTGGTCTGGCTTTCCAATATGTGCGTGTAAAGATCTTCAACGGTAGATTTTGCAGATTGAATTGGTTGCACAGTCATTTCATCCATAAGAATCCTGAATACCGCTTCTGGAATGAAGATCTTTTCGCTCTTGTCGAAGAAGCCTTTCTCACCGTTGACAGTTCTTTTTTCATATCTATTGGGATCTAATCTTACAGTGAACTGTACCTTCTTCTCTCTACCATTCTTTCTTACAACTTTATCAATTATGAACTCTAGACTATCTTTGTCTTTCATAGACAACACTCACTAACTCTAGAGGTTTAATATACTTAATCAAGAAAATAGTGAGGACGATTTACACTGCTTTGATTTGCTTTACTATAGGAGGTCTAGATTTTTTGAACACTCTGAAACCACAAATACATTTTATTTCTGGTAGTTTCTTCAGCTCTTCAACAGTTACTCCGGTGCCACATCGCATACATTCGTAAATTACATTTACCACATTTTCGCTCTGACTTTCCATGCTGCAAAGTTTAAAGAACCCACATTTAAGCCTAGTTGAGAAAATACAATTACTGTGTTAATGAGAGTTCGATATGCACATCGTCGGGTATCTTTAACCGCATAAGCTGCTTCATGGCTCTATCATCTGCGGCCAAGTCGATTACACGTCTATGGACACGCATCTCCCACTTGTCGTATGTATTGGTGCCCTGTCCGGCAGGTGACTTTCTTGTCACTATCTTCAGTTTCTTTGTCGGTAGGGGAAGCGGGCCTTTGATCTTGATACCGGCTTTATCTCCTATAGATCTTATTTCGGTGCATACCTCATCGAGTTTCAGTAAATTTGTACTCGTAAGCTTTATCCGCGCTTGCTGTACCATCAGAATTCACGTTAAGCCTTGGCAGCGACCTTTTCAGCTGTGAACTTTTCGGTTATTTCCTGCACAACGCCAGCAGCTATAGTAGTACCCATGTCTCTCAGCGCAAACCTACCCAATTCTGGAAATTCCTTGAATGTTTCTATGCACAGTGGTCTTAGAGGCCTTATCTTTACAATTGCAGAATCACCGTTCTTGAGGAACTTTGGTTTCTCTTCAACCGTCTGTCCATTCCTTGGGTCTATCTTTGCAATGAACTCAGTTATTGTTGCAGCTACTTGTGCTGTATGTGCATGCAGCACTGGAGTGTATCCTGGTGCTACAGCTGTAGGATGGAATATCACAATTATTTGAGCCTTGAATTCCTTTGCCACTGAAGGTGGATTATCTGGAGTGCCAACAACGTCGCCACGTTTGATCTGCTTCTTGTCTATACCTCTAACATTGAATCCTATGTTATCACCTGCCATGGCCTCTGGCATCTGTGTATGATGCGTCTCTATGGACTTCACTTCACCAACCACTCCATCCGGCATTACAATTATCTTGTCGTTCGGTTTCATTTTTCCAGTTTCTATTCTACCTACTGGTACAGTGCCCGCGCCAGTTATAGAGTAAACATCCTGTATAGGAATCCTTAGTGGTTTGGTTATTGGTTTCTCTGGTTCTGTAAACTCATCTAGAGCCTCTAGCAACGTTGGTCCGTCGTACCACTTCATATTTTCAGATTTCTTCGCCAAATTGTCTCCCTTCCATCCGGATGCCGGAATGAACCTGACTTTCTTGGTATCATACCCAACGCCTTTCACCAACGTTTCAACTATTCCCTTGACCTCTTCAAACCTTTCTTTGCCGTACTGCGCATCATCCATCTTGTTTACCACAACTATTAACTGGTTTACACCAAGCGTTCTCAAAAGGAAGGCATGTTCCCTTCCCTGTCCACCTGCGGCGACAGCAACATCAGTCTCTCCTTGCTTTGCTGATACAACTAGAATTGCACAATCTGCTTCTGATGCCCCGGTGATCATATTCTTTACGAAATCTCTATGACCCGGTGCGTCTATGATTGTAAAGAAGAACTTCTTTGTTTCGAATTTCTGAAACGCAAGATCAATGGTCACACCTCTTTCGCGCTCATCCTTCAGTTTATCTAGAACCCATGCAAACTTGAAAGTATCACCTTTTCCCGTTTTCTCTGATTCCTTGGCAAATTCATCGATAGTCCTCTGGTCTATTGCACCAGTATCGAACAAAAGATGCCCCACTAGAGTCGATTTACCATTATCTACATGGCCTGTAACTATTAGATTCAGATGCGGCTTCTTACTACTCATATCGCAATACATCTGTTCAGGGGCTTTATTTGTATTTCTATTTTAGAATAGGCAATAAGATACATAAATAAGGAAACACGGGCTTACTCGCTATTCTTGATTACGTCCTCTACAGCTTGACTAAGATTTACCATTCCCTTTGACTTGGCATATTTCTCGATCAACTTTAACTGCTCTTTTGTGAAGCATACAGGCATTGTTCTTTCTGCCATGAGATCTAACGAAAAAATTTAGTATATAACTCTTTTTGTCTGCGTGAGATCAAGCGTTTTCGATCCACGCCAGAAGATCTTTCTGTTCTGCCAGAACCTTCTTTAACCCTGAAACTCGCACACCTACAAGCCTTATCCTTCTGCCATCTTTCTCCAGATCCCTGAATAATTCCCTGCAACGCATGATTAGTACCTGTTTGGAGTTAGTATAATCCTTGAGAGTTTTTGCCCTTGTCAAGGTATCAAAGTCGGCAAAGCGTACTTTTAATCCAACAGTCCTGAAGAGATACCCTTCATTCTTCAATACGTTTACAACCTCATCAGAAAGCAGATCCATTGTTTTATGTACAATCTTGTAATCCTCAATATCTTCTTCAAATGTACGTTCAGCACTTATAGACTTGCGCTCATAATATTCCACAATCCGGCTGTTGTCTATGCCGTTGGCTATGTTCCACATCCATACACCGTTTCTACCGAAATGCTTGACAAGGTCTTCTACAGGGCGTGAGGCAAGATCGCCTATCGTTCTGATACCTATACCTTCGAGCAACTTCTGACTCTTAGGTCCTATCCCACTAATCTTCGAAACAGATAATGGTCTCAAGAATGACGCGATTTCGTCTGGCCTCACGATTGTCAATCCGTCAGGTTTCTTAAAGTCTGAGGCTATCTTTGCAATCGATTTGTTAGGTGCGACTCCAATAGAACACGTCAGTCCAGTTTCTTGTTTTACAGTATTTTTTATGGCTTTGACCAAGTCAGTAATACTGTCATAACTTACAAGCTTATCAGTTACATCAAGAAAAGCCTCATCTATAC
The DNA here is from genome assembly GCA_049199595.1 of Candidatus Nitrosomirales archaeon. Taxonomy (GTDB): domain Archaea; phylum Thermoproteota; class Nitrososphaeria; order Nitrososphaerales; family UBA213; genus JBMCYV01. The sequence continues at coordinate 2,191 of JBMCYV010000039.1, read as the reverse complement.
TAACTTGCTCAAGTTTATTCGCAAATGCCTTTAGAACGTTCATCACTTTCCTAGAGAGGCTACTATACAACTGCCAGTTAGGCCTTATATAGATAGCATCTGGACACAATCTGTAAGTTTGCGAGATTGGTTGCCCCGAATGTACTCCATACTTTCTGGCTTCATATGAAGCCGTAAGTACCACACCTCTGCCTTTGCCCTCTTTAGGATCAGCTCCAACGATAAGAGGTTTGTTTCTTAAGGATGGATTGGCGCTTTGTTCTGCGGAGGCATAGAACGCGTCAATATCCACATGCAGTATAATTCTGACGAGTGGTTGACTGCCCACATTGATAATAATGCCTTATAGATAGAATAACTTTTGTGAATAAAATTGCCGCAAAATTCAACACTGAATTTAACTGTAAGGTCTTGGAGGGTTTGCAAATCTGTTTTTGGGATCTAGATGATATTTTACAGGAACGTTTGGGTCCTTCTGTCTTCCAGTTAGTATGCCAACAACCACATCGTCTTTAGCTATGATTCCTTCTTCCCTCAGTTTCTTTACACCGGCAGGAACAGATCCCGATGCAAGTTCACAATCGAAACCGTTGAGACCCACTATGGACATGCCATCATACATCTCCTTGTCGCTTACCTGCGTAACGATACCGTTGGTAAACTCCAGCGCTCTCAATGCCTTCAGTATGTTTGCAGGTTTGCCTATCTGTATTGCAGTAGCTTCCGTTTTTGGTCTGATCCTGTTCTTGTCCATATACTGATAATAATCATCAATAATTTCAGTATTGACCATACCCTTATTCCACCGCAGTTTCACGTTCTGGTATTTTCCGTTGTATAGGTTGTAAAGTGTGTTTGCGCCTTCGGAATTGATCACGGCTATCCTAGGTATCTTCTTTATCCACTTCCATTCGTACAATTCCATAAGAGACTTGCCACAGCTTGATGTATTACCTAATGCACCGCCAGGATACACTATCCAGTCTGGTGGCTTCCACTTCAGATGCTCGAGGACTCTATACATGATGGTCTTCTGACCTTCGATCCTAAACGGATTGATCGAGTTAACCGTATATGCGCCAGATCTCTTTGCCTCTCTTAAAGATGCTGCAAGAGCGTCATCAAAATTACCCTCAATCTCCACGACTTGCGCTCCAAACTGAAATGCCTGACCAAGCTTGCCGGGAGCTACCTCGCCCTTTGGTATGAAGACAACACAGCTTATGCCTTCGTTGGAAGCATACATGGCGGCGGCGGCAGATGTGTTGCCAGTAGATGCACAGATTATAGTCTTTACGCCTAACATTTTGGCATGCGTTAGTGCTGTTGACATGCCGTTATCCTTGAACGAACCACTTGGGTTGTAGCCTTCCGGTTGCAAGAGCAGGTTATCAGGATTGAGGCCAACGAACTCTGCAGCCTTTCTCATATTGTATGGTCTTGATAGCCTACCTTCAGACCCGTCAAGGGAAACAAGAACCTTCGCGCACTGAGCCTGACTTTCTGTATTTATCTGACTGAAATTGATCAGCTCCCTGAACCGCCAGACCCCGCTTTCATTGTATATGTTCCCACCATGATTCCTTCTCCTATAGAAAACATCCTGAAGACGCTTTGGAAACTTGCCTTTGTACTTGACATCGAGTAAATGTCCCCTATCGCAATGAATCCTTGATTCTGCGATAGAATATTTCAGTCCGCAGGTTGGGTTTATGCACTGCTGATAAGCTTCAACTCTCATTTATAACGAGAACAGGATTGATTGTTATTTAAACCTAGATTAGTTTTTTTGCTAAATGTGAAAAATTAAGAATGATTGCTGTTTGCCCTCAATAGCTTAGGGCCTGACCTAAGGTGAAAGTTCATGCAACAGTCACATTCCTTTTCGATACATTCCTTTTCTGAAGAGTGGCCACAAATGCCACATTCGCAATGGATCATGATCAATATTAGCTTCTCGTACATTTAAAGTTACTCGTGAATAATCATGACCTCATGATCAATTTTTGCTATTTATTGTTCCTTCTGCTCCTTCTTTTCAAATAATTTCAACAAGGCCTGTATGACACCATCAAGGTCATCATCACGCGGTTCTGGGTTTACCGAATGCCTCTTGAGATCATTTACTGTAGTGGATATAGCAGAACTGATCTCGTCAAAGCCCTCAACGTCACCGAAACTGGCGCTGTAA
>JBMCYV010000038.1:0-18673 GCA_049199595.1 Candidatus Nitrosomirales archaeon | reverse complement strand
GATATGCTCATGAGCTGCGGAAGAAAAAGATGCAGAATTGCAATAGTTCACATTTTGGTTTAGATGAGATGTCTGATGAACTAGCGCAGGTCAAGCATCAAGCAATGATAACGCCAGGGCGCAGGGGAGAGCAAATAAAGCACGAGGAAATCAACAGGGAAATTCTCAGACGTATAAGTATAGAATCTTCTCTGAAGTCAAACAAGTGATTGAACAGCGATTCTGTTTGTGTATTGCAATAGTCATCCTATAAGGTCGAGTACCATTTTCAGTTCTTTTATCTACACCAGTCTCGCTTAAATTTTCATGCCATTACGTCATGCACCATAGCTGAATCGTGCGTAAAAATTCGGCCTTCGAATCGGTTCAAGCTAATGGTGGCCGCGGGTTGGGATAATTACAGAACACGCACGGGACCGTATCTACCCACTTGTAGGTGATGGTCTCAGAGACGTTATTAGCTCGCCCACAATAGCGACACTTGAAGTTAAGCACCATCTAATCCACTGCGTCGTCGCTGATTAGGGTTGCGCCCGGCGGAAGAGGAGCACACAAGCCTTTCGCTACTCATGATTACCCAAGCGGATCAGCCTTTATCGCCATAACCATCTGCCTTTCCAATATAGTATCAAAAATTCATGTTTTGGTGCCTTTTCTGAAAACATTTTACTAGAATTATCTTCGCGCGTTACTAATATGCATGTGGGGGCTACAACCACATAGATGATGTAGAATCTCTCATATAGCCGCCTGACTAGTGATAAGCCTGAGACTTCGTGGTGTCGTTGTGTTATCTGTGATCATGAAACGATAGTAGACTGTATTAAACAAAGTTGCAGTTGTTGCGATCTTGAACATGCGTTTTACTTGCAGACGAGCGTCGATATCTGTCCTGAAGAAACGCGCTAGGCCATAAGATTAAGCTTCACTTTCCGCATCTCTCAGCGACCTATTTCTCGGGCTAGTTTCCCATTAGCCGTGACCCGTCGAACCTCTATGCATCAATACGTCAGAATAAGACCAAAACATTGCTTTGCAGGTCTTGCACAAATATCGCAAATTATTTTGATTTGCCATATGTGTTCGACATGCAGGAACACCATTTATTTTTGCTGAAATCTTGTTCTAGTAGTTAAACTCTATATCATTAGTATCTTTTCATAAACTTAAATGAATTGGCAAGCTACTTGTAAACAGCAGTACCAAACACCGAGTTTTGTGTTTTATGAAAAACTCTTTGGGTCGTAAGTCGTTGTGAAATGACATCTGGGGCATTTTATTTTCTGCAGTCTGCCCTCTTTACCAATGTCACTAATCTTGCCAGACCATGCGATCTCGGTCTGTAGCATAGTGCCACAGCGACCGCATTTGACTGAGAAATTGCGATACATTTGTAAAATGCAAAAATTGCTTTCGATACTTAAATGGTTGCAAACTAGAGAGTTTTGATGTTTCTTGCCCTAGCTGGTATTTTAGGTGCTTTGACTAGAGCTGGGCATGCACCTTGGCAGAAACTTGTGTGAACGAATAGGGCATTTGATAGTAATCAAAGCTTGTACGTCATGAAATGCCTTTTTTTGACTACAAACTTTCTTTTCATAAATGTTAAAAGTGATTACAACTTGCTCTGAAGTCAGTCAAGGGGGCTAGACTGGGCCGGGTGACCCAGTGGCGTGGTGGGAAGGCTCCCGTAGCCTCTAGATTTTCTCTATCCTTTGTCTCGCTAACAATCTTTCTTGCAGCTTTAAGTATGAGATAGGGGCTTTGAAAATAGGATCATTGTACTTGTCGGAAGGAAATTCGGACCTCAAAGAGATAATTAACAGGGTGGTACAGATAAGAATAGACGCCAATCGCAGGTATATCGACGAGATTCTAGAAAAGATTCAAGACCAAAATCATCAATACTATCTGCAGAGGCTCGGTTACGAGCTGCGGGAGCTAGAGTTGGCGCAGAAAGAAAGAAACCCTCAGCTAATACTGCATCACAAGGTGATGGCAGACACATATTTATCGATAATTCAGAATTGCTTTAGCCGATAAAAGCAGAATGTTCTATAACAAGCCATCATAACAAGTTAAATTGCCTTATTCACTATTTGGCACCTTGATTAAGAATGCACAGGTACCATTGCAAAAATTGTGACAAATTCTTTAGCCTCTTATCTGAGCTTCAAGAACATGTACGCGTTACAGAGCATTACGACTACGAAATAATTGAAGTTAGTGCGAAAGTGTCATGATTATCAATGATGCCGGTTTATTCGTTAATTCGAACTATTATGATTCTTTGCTAGATGCCTTACTCATATTAATCTAGTACAGTTCCGTCAAACCCTCGATAGGTTTTTGTATTCATTATCTAATTTACAAGCAAAAGATGTCTTTTTCTCGTTTTCAGGAGCGCAAACATATGGCCCTTTTTTACGACAACGAAGAGCAGCGGGATAATGAAATTATCCACTTTATCAATGAAGGATTGGCTGAGGGTCAGCTTTGCATTTATGGCACGATACACGTATCAGACAAAGAATACTTCGAGACTCTAACTTCTAGGATTATAAACTACGAGGAAAATGTCAAGAAAGGGAATTTGATGGTCGTGGACTTTATTCCGTTCTATCTCGCCGCCCTCAAGCATGATTTAACTCCATACAAAGAAGTACAGAAACAACTTGAAGATGTACTCAAAAACAAAAAAGATATGAAAGTAAGGTATGTTGGTGATGTAACAGGCTACCTATTCAAAAATGGATATTTCTATGAATGCATCATGATAGAGGGATGGTGGCAAAATATTCACCTCCCACTCATAACAACCCTTTGCTTATTTGATAAATCACTTATGGATAAATCGCCATTTGATAACCACAAGAATAAAGTGATTCATACGCATGACGTAGTATTGGATTCAAATTAGATGTAGTCGGATCTTTGGTCAATACCAAACGCTCAAAAGAAGGGTCCATCTTGGGAAAGAGGCTTTATCTCAGACCCTTCCTGAGACATCGTAGCCAAATTTCAAATAGTTTATTGTGCTGCATGCTAATATGGGATTCTTCAAGAAGGTAAAGGAAAAGACCGAAGAAGGGCTTGATAAAGGAGCAGAAATTGGAAAGACAGGCTATGAAAAAGGTAAGGAAACAAGTACGCAGGGTTATGAGAAAACAAAAGAGGCAACAGAAAAAGGCTACGATAAAACTAAAGAGAAACTTGAATAAGAAAAGCTAATTTGATAAGTCGTCTGATCTCCACCTGTTTAGGACATTAGCTATAGACCAAATATTTGCTCTAGTAAAGGAAGCATTGGAAAAAAGGATGAAAAAATAAGCTTCGAATCCGAGTCGATCGCGGTCTACCATAGCGGCCATGTCCTTTCTTGAGATTTCAGATTAATACTAACACTCAAAAAATGCGTTGCAGGACACGCAGTTCCATCCTTCAACGTCTCCAATCCTTGTGATCACGATCCTTTTCACCAGTTCATTACCACAGTCAGGACATCTTAATGCCATATCTGAAGCAGAGTCATAGCCAATAATAAAGAGCAGGAACGCATTGGCATCTCGTGTAATGCAGTGTATACAATAGTAGACTATTCTATCTCCGCCATTGCAACCGTGTCGGGATGAAGCCTTGCCAACCAGACACTTCGCATCAGGCGGCCTTGCACAGGTTCTTTTCCTTGTGGTCCTGAAAATGCATATGGCAAAAGTCGTTGTCGCAGTCATAGCAGTGCCAGCCTGACAGCGTGTAGCAGACAACGCACTTGCCTATCGGCTTGTTGTAGTCGTAGTTTTTCCTAGGTTTTGCAGAGGATTGTTTTTGCTGCCTTGGCTGTGGCTTCATATGTTGTGCCTCAAGGAAGTAAAGAATTCGTGTGGCAATGCATTGACTAGGGTACCCCAAAAATTACAGATGGTGTTGAAGCGGTAACGTCCAACGCTCTCAATTAACAACTCTATTATTTAAGCATTGACGTCGATGTGGCTTTGTGTAAAAAGTCGCGTTTGTGCGAAAAGTATTGAACTTGTGCGGAAAGTAGGTCTCAAAAGGCACTATTTCCACAAAGCCCGTCGATGTGGCTTTGTGTAAAAAGTCACGTTTGTGGGGAAAGTCCAAAACTTGTGCAAGAAGTAACTGGGAATTAGATGCAACATAATTTTTTCAGACTATCTGTTATTATTCGATGGCAAATGGTCTGTCTAACTGGGCTTGCCCGAATACTACTTCGACATCGAGACCGCACCTCTGGAACAATATCGAAGTGTAGATGGGGCAAGCTTTGATCCTTGTAAATCCAAGATTATCACAATACAATTCCAACGACTGGATAGCAAAACAGGCCAGCCAGCAGGCGACCTGCAAATCTTGAAGGAATGGCTTCCCGGTTCATCAGAAGCCTCGATAGTGAACGAATTTAGGAAGATCTATATCGATGGCGGAATCTGGCAGTTCATCCCCGTTGGAAACAACTTGGCATTTGAATGCAAGTTCCTGAAGTTTAAGCTAAGGCAGTTTTGTGCACTGGAAGGACTAAAACTTGGTCAAAGACCAATGATAGACCTAAAGCATGTTCTAGTAATTGCAAATAATGGCTCTTTCATGGGATACCAGAGGTTCTTGGGTAAAACAGGTCAAGCTGAAAATATGGCTCAATGGTACTATGACAATAATTGGTGCTTAATTGAACGATATATCAGGAAAGAAGCGAAGGACTTCGTAGAGATATATTCTATCCTGAAACGAAAGCTACCTAAGATTGCTAATTGAATGTTAAGGTAAAAGTTCTGGTAACTCTCCGGAGTTTACTGGGTAGCTGGTACTATCGGAGTTTACTAGAATTCTTGCTGTCCTTTCTTTGTATAGAGATACAAGCTGCGAACGACAGGAGGAATAAGCAGAGTGGTTGCAAGTGATGCTTGCGGGGTAACTGTCCATTCCATTCCAGTGTCTGCATCGGGATCATGCGAGCCAATATTTCTCGCAGCCCCTAAACCATTGCCAAGGCCAAATTGATTCTTGATGATTTTGTGCTGATCAAGAAGTGCTTTTATCAAGGCGTTAGCACCTCTAAGCCCAGAGACATTGGCGCTTATGCTTACACCGAGTTTATACAGGTAGTTTTCAAAGAACTTGCCTGATCTATGAAGCGAATTCTTCGGATCGCTTTCATACTCAGTCAGAGATTTTGCTAAATCTGAAATGTCAAGGTCAAGAGTAGTAAGGCAAGAAAATACCTCTGTACCCAGTGTATTTATCAAGAACATCTTAGCATTAAATTCGCTATCTAATGCCCTCAGCAATTCCTTCACATAATTAGAGGGAAGTCCTTTTTCTGCTTGAGGTATGCTCAGCTTTCCATCGGTTTCAACTATTAATCCTGCATCCTTTCCCCAGTTGCGGAGCGACTTTTCCACCGTCTTTGCAGGCGTATCGATTTGTAACGCGCCTCTTATCATGTTCACAGAATCTACGGAAGGAAAGTTTTGGCTAACCAAATCAGCATACAGCAAGAAGGGCGGATAGTCCTGCAAAGCCTGTCTGAAGAATAATACTAGCTCTTCTTTGGCTGCACGTTTTACAGAATCACGATATTTTGGATTGACATTGTATGTAGCATTGTTCTCTTGAAGGAGCTTCAACTGTAGACATGCGTCTACAACTAATTTCGCATGAGCTTGTTTGAATTTGTTCTCAACTCCTTTAGCTATATCGGTTAACGACAATGGAGAAGGAGCACTGCTTACTAGCTTAACGACAGTCATGATTGCTTCGCTCGAAACGTCGGGAACCGCAAATTTTGATGGCATGGATTATCAAGCTTAACAGTCTTTTTTATAAGGATTCTTATATCCTTAACATTAAAAAATAGAAGAAGTCAACAAAAGTCCTATTGTACTAGAATTTTCATAAATCTTAATATGAGGGGATAGCTTGTATCGTGTGACATGCTTGGGGAAGACGCAACGGACAGTAGGTTTTCTGTTCCATTTGGGCTAAAGTTTCAGGATTGGCAATTGATGGTTAGAGGACTCGCACAGAAGGGTGCAAATTCCCGTCCAGTATCAAGTGATGAGCTAAGTACATTAACAGCTATACACGCAAAAAAGATCGCCGCCAATCTTGGCTTCTTAAAGAATCTTGGCGTTTGCACATTAGAGTCGAAAGGAAGTAGCATCATGTTGACCGATAAGGGACTCGCATACGCCAATGCACTAGTAATGCAGGACAAGAACAAACAGGATGAACTCATAACAGAATTCGTTAAGTCTGGCCTAAAACAAGTAATTGAATTTTGTGACCTACATAGACAATCAGGTGATCTCAGTTACCCTGATCTATTCAATCATATCAAATTGATAGCTGGTCTAAGTGAAAAACCATCGGCGGTATGGGGTGTCGATACTAACTATCGATACGGAATAGAGATCGTGATCGAAATGCTAGTCATATCGAAAGTGCTAGATGAAACCTTCTTACCCACTAATAATAAGGAACCTCCGCAGACAAAAGAAAAATCTCCAATGTCAGTTATCACGAAGAGGAGAAAAGACTATGAAGTGCCTACTCGGTTCCAACATACTTGGATCGAGAGGCTATTCAAAGCAATTAGGGACGTGAACCCTGAAATAATCAACAGGAATTTCATAGGTGCAAGTGTAGAAGGAAATAACCATGAGGGCAGCATTCTAAAAATCTGCAAGTTCCTGGATATTTCAAAAGACGATGATAAGCGCGGAGATAATTATGAAAAACTCAGATATTTTGGAACTAATGACTTTAAGAAAAATCTTGGCGAAATAATCCGACAGAAATACTCGCGAATACTACAATATGTCAACTTGCAAGGAGATACTGCGAAAAGAGAAAATCTAGTCGCAACTTTCATGCGCGAGTACGATATGGATGGAGCGAGCGCAGAAGGAGCGGTAGACTTTTTGCTCGACCTTTGCACCTTCTCAGACATTGAATTGGCAAACAATCTAGCAATAAAATCAAAGGGCTCCGCAATAAAAGTGCAATCGGTCCCTGAACCAAAGACCCCGAAAATAGAACAACATACTTCGCCTACAACACGACCTAACTTGATACCGACATCTATTCCAACACTTACGATGGGAGTTAATGGTCTAGAAATAAAGATCAATGTCACGATAGATGCAAAGGAATCTCAAGCGTTCGCCAATACTCTGGATTTCATAAAGGCATTAAGAACGATGTCAGACAAACCTCTGGAATTAGAAGAAAAAGTAGCGACTAGCTCAAACTGAGCAGTTTCAGGGCGGACAAGCTTTGGTTCGCACACGTCAAGCTTGTTTCACAGTAATCAAGCTGAGTTTCATACATGTTCAGCTTGGATTCACAATCGTCATTATTGCCGAAGAAATGGACTTCCACATTTCTGCCGTTCGAGTTAAAGCTGTGAATTGTAGTTCAGATTTTGCTTCTGCCATATAATCTCGGTTTGGAGGTATTGGCACTAGTTAGATTACGTTGTGGTGCCATCACCTTTGTGTAGGAATTCACATTTGTGTAAATAGACTCACTAAAATTTTATTCAAATAACTTATGCCATCGCTTTATAACATCATCTATTATCCTATCGCGATTCTTGAGTAATTCCGCCTTAATCTTTGGATCTTTTTCTTCTCTTATTCTCATATCCAAAGCTCGTGGAAAGTCGACATCTATTATTAGCCTTACCTTGCCTTTGGCTGTAACCGCTTTCCGATTCTCAATAATTTCACCTGCGATTCTATTAATTTGTCGAAATATGTCGAAGTCAATTTCTACCGCAGCAGGAGACCATAGGACCACTGAAGAACGAAGTGCCTCCGCTATCGCTTTTGCGAAAGCGGAATATTCCTTGTGTCCATATCCTCGGGCCACGAGCGATGGAAACCAAGTCGCTATTTTCTCGGTTAGATTCAAGTCCTTACCTAACCCAAATAAGATTGTGTTCCACCGCTCAACCCTAGGGTAGTCCTTTGAGTTAATTGGTCTAACGCTTGGCACAAGCTTGAGGATTTCCAACCCATCCTCAGTTGTCTCATATAGTCCATCCTCTCGCTTCCCGATAAGCTTCAGATCCTGCAGATCCTTCAGATGAACCATTAGCGTGGGTTCCGACTTCGATGTAATCTGAATCAATTCTGACCATGACTTTGGATTTATACATGACTCAAGTATTACTTCTTTAGTTTCGCCTATTTTCCGTGCTAAAGCCATGACTTCCTTGCTTGTTAGTGTCAAACCCTGATATAAAATTGCTTAGCATAACCTAAGCAAAGTTAATATAGTGACTTAGTATATACTAAGTCACTCTTGTCGAGGGATAAAGAATCTCGCAATTTCCCGAACGAGATAAAGGAAAGGCAGACAAAACTGACCGGCTTTACTATCCCTGAAAGGCCATCTTATCCTCAGAACTGGCAAGTTTATGATGCTGCGCAATGCGGCGAATCAACAACATTTTTGAAATTATTATCTGATCTGTGCACGCATATCAACCAACCAAGCTATCAATTTGGCAGACCTTGTCTGCCCTATTCTGATATCGTCTTCGCTTCCGCTCTAAAGGTATACACGACATTTAGTTATCGCAGATTCATGAGCAGCATGAAGAAAGCTGTCGAAGATGGCTATGTCCAAACATACTGTTCCTATTCTTCCATTGCTTCCTATATGAGAAAGCCTGACCTAACGCCAATCTTGGAAGAGTTAATCAGGATTTCAAGTATTCCGTTGATACCGGTAGAATCGGTTATCGCGGTTGATGCATCTGGCTTTGGCACCTCAACTTTCTCCAGATACTTTAGCTACAAGCATCTACATGAGGCAAACTATCGAAGCTGGATAAAGGCCAACATTGCCTGCGGTGTCAAGACAGGCATTGTTACATCGGTAATAATAACAGAGGAGAATAAGGGCGATGTTAGTCTATTTGGTCCACTGGTTGAGGATACAGCCAAGAGGTTCACAATACAAGAGATACTTGCAGACAAGGCTTATTCAAGCAGAAGGTGTTACGAGCTCGCCACAGAATTGGAGGCAATCGCCTTCATTCCTTTCAAAAAGAACGCCACGGGGAAATCATTTGGCTCCGGCACTTGGAGTAAGATGTATAGCTACTTTATGCTTCACAGAGATGAGTTCATGAAGCATTATCACCAGCGCAGTAACATAGAGAGCACATTTGCTATGGTCAAGAAGAAATTCGGACCTAGCGTGAGAAGCAGGGATATTACAGCACAGAAGAATGAGGTGCTTTTGAAGATACTTTGCCACAACATTTGTGTGGTAAATCAGGAAATCCATGAGCTTGGAATAAAAGCGGATTTTATTAGTGCAGGGACACAGGATTGATCAAATTAGGACACTGCGATCTTCAGGCGCGCTATTAAGGAGTTTTGATTTAGAGCTGCCGCGTACAAATTCGTCTAAAGTAAAATCGCCTATCGGGGGAATCTATGCAAAGCTAAAAAGTCTTAAAAATAATGCTATTAATTGCATTTTTCCCATAACAATCCTTATTTAAGCTAAGGATTATACGGATTTAGTTGGTGCGTGTAATTCTTGCAGGTGCAACTGGAGTAAGAAAGGATCATCTCATAAACAAGATTCTGGGGGAAGTTCTCAAACAAAAGAACCTACCTCTTGATCCTGATAATGTCAACTCAAGGAAATACATACGGTATTTTAACTTAGAAAAAGAACTTGAGCAAAAATACAAAGCACCCCTTTGGTCATTTCTAACTAATCTCAACGAACGTGAACAGCATGACAGGTGGTCTGGGACCTTTGAAAGCATTATGACAGAAATAGATAGAGAAAATCCAAGACATGTCTTGTTATCGATGCATATGACTTTTTTTCAGAGCAGTAGGTTCTTCACACTAATAGATCAAACCAAACTAAAGCTCTTCCGACCTGATCTGTTCGTGACACTAGTGGATGATACTTATGCTGTCTGGCAACGAATTGTGAGCAAATCCGAATCGCAGGAGGATCCAGGTCAAAATTATTTGCGACTCAGAGACATTATGTCGTGGAGAACGGTAGAGATCTTAGTAGCAGATTTGGTTGCCACGCAGCTAAGCAACAAGAACTTTATCTTGGCAGTAAAGCATCCAGTGAAGACGCTTTTCGATCTCATCTTCAATCCTCAAAAAACATTGGTCTATGCATCCTTCCCCATTTCAGTGACGCGGGAAGACCCGATTGTTCAGAAGGAGATTAATTCATTTAGGCAGCACCTTCATGAAAACTACATTGCCCTTGATCCTCTAACTATCGATGAAAAGATCATTCAGTTCATTTTAAGAGAAGCAAATAAGAAAGGTGGTGCTGATCCAAGTCTATATTATTTGCGAAAAGAGAGTAGATGGGCATTTCCGAAAGGTCACTCATTAGTTGATGATGAGGACCTACCATTCCCAGTAAAGCTGAAAAAAGATGAAATCGAGGAAGTAGATCGAGACATAGAAGATAATGTCCGATCTAGGGATATAAGATTAGTTTCGGATGTTGATGCCTTAGTAGGATACAGACCATACTTCGGCAAGCATGTGCACGAGGGTATTAAGACTGAAATCGACTTTGCAACACTAATATCAAAGCCCAGATTTCTTTATTTTCCTGAAGATGATGTAGAAGAAGATCCTTCTGCATTTAAAGCGAAGGGAGTTGAATATAGAAAGCTTGACGATCTTTACTCCGCGCTAGCAAAATTCCGTCCAAAGGAAATCAGAAGTTGGGGCGGAGTCTAGTTATGGATTTGGATCAAGTAACGAACCGGCGTAAACTTCGATTGCTCTGTATCCACGGAAGACACCAATAAGGGCAAAGAGGACTGGCGGCCTCAAACTATCCTTTTCAGTCGGATCAGTAACAAATCTTATTTGAAAAGCTTTATCTGAACTTGAAAGTTTCTCCTTTGCCTTTTCGCTTTCGGGGGAAGAATCAATGCACAAGAGTGGAACTTGCGCCCCTACTTCCATATGATAGGGATTTCGGTGCTTGTTCATAAACATACTGGTATTATCGTTTTTTTGTTGCTCCAAGTCATTCGGATTTCCGATCATACAACCATGAAATGGCCGTCATTAATAATAACAGGAGCACTAAACAGGGAGGGAGGGGAGTCCTAGAGCTTACTTCCCGTACAAACTACTGGAATTCAGCTATCCCGAACGAGCGAAACAATAAGTCAAAATTCCTGCCAATCATTAGCATAGGATATGTGCTGCGACCTTAGTACAGCGTCATCTTGATGCAGATGTGCGGCCTGAGGCAACTGCATCGAAAACAACTAATTTGCGACATCACCCGTAAATCAGCAAGAATGCAACAGAACTAGATATCCTAATTTACAAATGGTCTTATGTTGAAAGTATGCGATTGACGTCCTTGAAAATTGCTTCGAATTGGTTTATTGTCGTATCTGGAATTTGATGTTCGCGTTTTGAACTCGATATCCGTTCTAAGATTATATTCGTGGGTTTCCACTTCTCAAATCTTCCGCTGCCAGTTCGCTTAAATAGCGATTCTATACGCTCTGTAATGGAACTGATCTTCTTTTCGTCGGTTGTAAAGGCGAAGTTCACTGTAGGATATGCCTCCTTTACTGCATCGATGTAAAAGTCTTCTGGAAAGAGGTCCTCTATTGTCGTTGGTTGCTTACCGGTATAGGTACTGATAGTGAGGCAATCTTGCAACAATTTTTCCTTCACTTCTTTTCCTTTAGTGATGCCAGCTTGGTCTCCGTCTAGGAGAATTGCCATTTTGATCTGGTTGCCAATTAATATGGATGCCAATGGCATCAGATTTCTGATTCCCCCCGTAGGGGTAACGATAGCTTCCTGAATCAGTGTAGTTTTTCCCTTGCTCGAGAGCAATTGATTCATTGCCTTGAGCAGTGAATAATCAGTAAGTCCCTCGACCACAAGCTGTTTGTTTGCGTAGAATAGTGTTTGAGCTACCGCATAGCCGAGACCTGCTTGCAAAGGGAATAAGGAATCATTATCTTTAGGCCAAGGATCTTGCGTCACTCTTGTAGAACCATCCTTTTCATCTTCATAAACAATTCTTACTCTGTCGAGGTTGTCGGGGTCGATCATGAATGGTGAGTGAGTTGAGTACAGCATCTGATTCTGTTCTGATAATTTCTCCAAGAATTTAACATTCTTTTGCTGTGCCGTTCCATGATAATGCAATCCCGGCTCATCCAGCAACAGGATTGCATTTCGATACTGTCCTTGCGCTTCAACCAAGAAAACGAGATAGAATGAAAAGAAATATTGCATTCCACCACTCCTTTGATCGAGTTCTATTTCGCTGGGATCTAAATCATCAGAGACCCAAACTCGGAAGTAACGACCATCAACTTGGTACTTGAACTTGTGTTTGCGTTGTTCCCACCACTGCGCAAATTTCTGAGTCATTGCTGCAGACGCTGAGGACATGCGGATTGCGCGTTCATCTGCCATCCTCCTAAGCTCACCCTCATTTTTCTCTGGCTGAGTTGGATCAAGCTTCTGTATTACATCTAGATCGAGTCCAACATGTTGAAACAGACATTTCGTAGTGCGTAATCTTGGGTTATTTGGTTCCTGTTTAATTTTATGAATGAAATCATTAATGTTTACAGCACTATCAATAACATCATATCTATCAAAGTAGATGAACTTCGGAAGCTGCGCCTGAATCCCTTGTTCTGCTTGCTTCAACTGACTGCGAACTTGAAGCTCCTCCTTAAACTTGCCCAATTCTTCAATGATTTTTTTGAACTCGTCTTTCTGCCACGGTTCATTAAATTGCGCCATCGAACCGTTACTGACTTCGCTTACAATGCTTTCCGATACTTCCAACGAAGACGGTTGTGCAGCCAATAGTTGGATCTTTTGAGTAAGTAATGGTAACATGACATTCTTTATTTGAACTAGCTGCTCCCCCTTCCCCTCGGGAGCTTTAGACTTCTCGGCAAGCATTTGCCATCTCCTCAAATTCTGTAAAAACTTTTGTATTGATGTATCTGGAAATGTAGGTTTTGGTTCGAATACAACAGCGCTCTTTCCAGAGTAATGTCGTGAGCAAGTAACTTTCTGGACTCCCGTAAGAGCATTGCATATCTTGCCTAGCTCTTCAGATTCTGGAGCACTGAGTTCGAATTCAGCAGTACTAACAATCCAGTCTTGGGTGGTAAATTCATCAGTGTATCTTCGGCGAGGGAATTCCCTGAGGCCATCATAAGGCTGCCCATCAGATGGGTTTAATTTTGACAAACCTTTGAACAACGCAGATTTCCCGGCTTCATTTTTTCCAACAAATGCAGTTAAATTTGAACAAGTAATCCAGCCAGAGTCGTTTATTTTCTTGTAATTTTGAACCCGGAATCTCAGCAAGCGCATATTTCGTTTGTCATGACACCTAGCTCCATAAAAAGCTCCATAAGATTGCTTATAGATTTGTATTTTTAACGCACCCACCGTGAGATGACCTTCGGATTAAATTGCAGCCCAAAACTTGATAATCAACACCAGCTTTTCATCATCTGTATTTGAGCGATACCGTCTACGTTCTTGGTGCTGGACTCAATCAAATAATTACGAGTGCAAGATATGGAGTTTCACCACCGTTGGTAAATAACTTCTTTCAGGTCGCCCTCAGAATGCATCGATTTTCCAATGATCATTATACCGAGCAGATCAGTGAGCTGTACGCTTTTATCAAGAAGTACTGGAAAAAAGATAAGCAAGCCCTAGCAACAATGCCCTTTGATCTGGAAGAATGTTTTACCTTGATTGAAATGCAATTGAAAGAGAAATCTAACCTTCCGAACAAACCCAAAGCAAAACTACTCATGAAAATTCGATTCCAATTACGAGTATTTGTCGCTCAGGTGTTATCAGAGTTTTGGGCAGATATTTATCATTCCGATACAATGCTTAAATTTGGACAGCTTCTTTTTCGACAGAAGCCTATGATTATTACATTTAACTATGATACTTTTGTGGAAGAGGTTCTTGCGACTGCCTCGGGAGTAAATACGAACGTTCCAAAGGGCAAGTGGGGAGATGGTACGAACGAGGTTTCTGATGAGGAGTTAGGCTATAGCCATTATAATTGGAATAGTCGGTTAGGTTACGGCATAATGTTCGATGAAGTACAATTGGCAAGGGCAGGTATTCGAACGTACGTTAATGGTGAGCGGTTTTTCACATATGCGCAGAACGAATTATACGATTGGGGCATCCTCAAATTACATGGTTCATTGAATTGGTTTGAATATCTGCCCGATCACATTTACCAGCATATGATTAATGAGGATTCCGACGTAAAACCTCGAGTAGGTACAATTGTGGGAGAACATCACTTCTGGGATCACGGTATTACTTTACCGACAAAGAACGGTCAGTACATAAACCCGATAATTGTTCCCCCGACTCTCTACAAGGAGGAATACTTTACTGAAAATACACACGATGATATCTTTTCACTGGTATGGGGTCATGCTGAAACTGCGTTATCGCAATGCAGGAAGTTGATTGTGATTGGATATTCATTCCCTCCAACCGATTTTGCAACGAAAAAGTTGTTCTTAGAAGCGTTTGCAGGAGACAGAAGCCGACTAGAAGAGCTTATCTTAGTTAATCCTGATACATCTTCAGTTCAGAAAGTGAAGGAACTATGCCATTTTGACAAACCAACCCTAGTATGTAGAGATCTGCACGAATTCATGAATATACGGGGGCCATGAGAAGCGAATTGGTCAGAGAATGAAATCACCGCGCTGCGACAGACTAATAGAACAACCGGCTGCGTAACAGAACTTGGAATCTATCCCCTTACGTTAAATCGCTAGCGATACAGTTGTGCAGAAATTCTGTCCATAGTGCAATTGTTTGGTAAATCAAGAAATGAGTGAAGTAGGAATCAATCCTAAATCCCCTTCACCAAACTGAATAAAAAATAGTTGTGGAGGAGCCGCGCCCCCGGCCTTTCGTCTGAACTATTTCTCCTATGCGCTACAGTAAGTGCGTATATCCAATGTAGGGTTTGCATTCACTGTCATTGATAGTGTATTGACAGCTATGTTCGGATCGTAGTTCGAAACGCTGTTAGTGCTCGTGGAATTCGCACTTGTATTGTTACTCTTCGAAGCAGGTGTTGCATCATTTACAGTTGAGACAGCAGAAGTGCAGTTACTTAGCTGCCCGTTACTTGCGACCAGCATTAACAGGATGTCTTGCTTCCCTGATGTAAGTGACGATGATGTAGTATATCCTAGGATGGCTATTCTTCCGTCTGGAAGTAGTACCATGTCTTCTGCTTCATCTGTGCCGCTTCCACCGAACCGGTATTCCCAGATCTTGCCTCCTGTAGTAGCATTCAGCTTTACCAGCCAAACATCCCGGTTCGATGAGGTCTGCTCATATTGTCCTGCCGTGATAATGGTAGTGCCAGTTAGAGTCGCAGCGGAAAACTCTTCAATTAGGTCCTCGGTACCGTTTCCATGCCATCTCTTTTGTGGTGATGTCTGCAGATGGCCAGTAGAGTTGACTTGGAATAGCCAGGCGTCCCTATTAGTGGCATTGAATGAAGATGTTTCCTCCATGATGATTAGTGATCCATCAGATTTTTCGATTATTACTGCAGGCTCCTCGTACTCTGTGCCCCCATAGATTTTTCTCCAATCTACGAACAGGCTGTTGCTCGTTGCATTCACCTTTATGAGCCAAATGTCTCCTTCATCCCCTGTTTCTCCTGCACTTGATTTCTTGAACCCTGCAACTAGTACCTTGTTCTGATTGCCAGTAGTGTTTAGTATTAGCAAGTCCCGAATGCTGTCGTCCCCCCCAGAGGCATTCCAAGACTTTTCACCAACTATTGTTCCATCTGACTGCTTGATTTTCATCAAGTAAAAGTCCCTGTCGGCTGTAACATTTCCTGTTGAAATATGTCCGCCTACAAGGTAATGTGTTGCTTTACTAGCGTTAGGATACTGAGCTACAGCATGCGCCGTGTCGGCATAAATTGTACCGTAATTCTTGTTCCATATCGGAAATCCTGTTGAATTCAGCCGCATCGCCCAGATATCGTTCTTGCCAAACGTTCCTGTTGCATTTGTCTGCGTTTGGCCCACGATAATGTAACCTGCATCACTTTGGCCGCATCTTGTAGCTTGAATTTCTCTAGGGATGTCATTCTTGGGGCCGCCAATCGTTCTATTCCACGCTACCGTGCCATCGAATAACATCTTCACCAAAAGCGTGTCGTTACGCCCAGCTCCAGTTCCATTGGTATGCGCTGCTATGATCAATCCGTCGCCTTCGCAAGCTAGTTCTAGGCCTCGCCACAAATCCTCATTCCCCGTACTCGTCGTGCCTATCGTTTTTGCCCATGTTGAGGGTGTTTGGGCGCTGGCTACATTGTTCTGTGTAAGAGGCCAAGGCCCAGTTGCAGCACCTATCAACATGAAAGCAAAAGTTAAGGCAATCGCTACGTGGACAAATTTCTTCCTATTTGCCGTGTCACGGTTACAAGCTTCTATCATTACCAAATTATGGGACAAATATATTATAAAGAAATCGGTCTAGTCTATCAGTATAATCTTCCAGTGGATTCTTCTATTGGTTAGGAAAATGCTCTAACTTGAATGTCATAATCATGAGCGAACATAGTTCACTATCGCCGTACTTACCATTATACCAAATAACTGGCGATACGTTTGTGGAAAAAGTCGCGTTTGTGCAAAAGTCTGGTTGCTTGTGCAGAAAGCCCGCAACCACGATTCACCTTCTGAAGGTGCAGCCGCGATTAAATAGAAGAATCGAGTATAACAAAATACGTATGACGCGCATACGACGGTCGGAAGTACAAGACACGCGAAGATGGATGAATACGACTGGTTTTCCGCCAGATGGCAGGGATCATTATAGAGAAAGGAAGGAATACGGAAACAGACACGCTATTTTCGAAAGGGGTGCAGAATGGGGAACGGCGCACTATGATGAATACAATGCCATTGATTTTCCCAACGGAACGTTCAATCATGCAGCAAGATATACAAGCGAAAAGACTGGTGTCTCAGAAACAGCAGCAAAAGTAGTTTTAGTTGCAATTGGCTTGATCGCTGTGGGCTTGATCGCAAGCGCACTACGCCGAAGATAATCCGTGCTTATTGCCAGCTGCTTATCATATCCTCCAGAAGTTGTCGTGATACTTCTTATTGTTGGTGTAATATAGCACTGGCAAAGGTACTTATCCAAAATTCTTGTGTGGTAAATCAAGAAATGCATGAACTAGGGATTGACACTAAATTTGATAATCCGAATGCTTGAGATTATGCTTGCCTACCCCGACCAGGATAGCCCTATTCTAAATAGCGTTGCGCACTGCTTTTTTGGACAAGCTTTCAAGTCTGCCAGAGTATTGATTCTAGCCTCTAGATGACAATCCCATTATAAAACCAAATCTCAAATGCTTGTGCATCACTGAGGCTGCCCATTCGTTGTAATGGATGTTGCGTGCTTATTCGCTCAAACTCTTCTTTGAGAAACTCTATCACGTCTTCTGAGGAATAATCTTCGTTAACGAGATCCATTCTTTTGGTATTTGCCTCGTTGTTAATAATATAGTTATTGCTGTCAGCGGCTTTGTTAAATAAGTGCCATTTGTTAAATAAGTCGAGACTTAGTTAAGAAATTTGGATACAAAGTTGCGATTCGACGAGATGGTTATTATTCTTGTCTTGAACGCGAGATAGTAATTGTTCAATCAGGGTCCCTTATATGCCACTTTGGCATAGAACGCACTCTTTCCTGAATCATCAAAGTTAAGGTAAGGTGTAGATATTTTCATTATCTTTGATTTGCATGCATCCGCCAATTTGAAGATGAATCCTTTCGGCAGTTGTATCTTTGTGTCTTGCTCCTCCCCGGTGACAGGATTCTTGAAGGTTTCAACCTGGACATCTAGTACGCCGGGGACTGAAAAACTACTCTTTTTACCATCGATCTTTTTCTTGATGTCTACAAACTGAGGCTCTAGGATATACTTGCATGTAGGAGCAAATATTGCAAAGGGACCTTCGCCCTTTGCCTGACCTGAGAATATTTTGATTACAGCATCTCTTTGGGCTTCCGAAGTATGTTTTGAAATGAATAGCTGACAAGTGCCATTTCCTTCATGGATAGCCTTTGGCCATGAAGCAGCCCAGACGACGTCAACGCCGCCCACGTCTACGCTTCCATAGTTCCCCTGGGTGATATGATAGAGCATAATATCCCTGCAGAATCCATAGGTAGGAAAGCCGCTAAAGTTGCAAGGACAGCCGTAATCGCAGTTACATGTTTCCACATAGTCAGCTTTAATCAGCCAATTTGGGATTTGCTTCGTCTTGGATGCCATGTGGTTTTTGGTTACTCGAGGGAATGATATAACATTTTTACAACTTTATCAAAGAAGGTCGTTGTTTTATAGAACCGATCTTCATTGCCCAATGTCGGACGGTTATCTTCAGATATTCATCAAAATCGAAACTGAGATTCTATTCATACATAATCACAACAATTGCCAAATAAGTCCCTCGGCTGTTAAAAAAGTCCTTCTCAAAATCGACTTATTTAGCAAAGCTCATCACCCTAAGTTAACAGTCATACATCACCCC
>JBMCYV010000037.1:0-18812 GCA_049199595.1 Candidatus Nitrosomirales archaeon | reverse complement strand
AATAACACTCTACGTCACGCGCCCTGGTTTGGTTATAGGAAGAAAAGGAATGGGCATAAAGGATCTTACTGATAGGTTAGAAAAACAGTTCGGCCTAAGCAGCCCACAGATTTCTGTGCTAGAGGTCGAGATCCCGGAACTTAACCCTCGAATAATTGCCAACAGAGTTTCTCAGCTGATTACAAAAGGTACTGCCTTCAGGAGGGCTGCATTATGGGCACTCAACGCAGTCATGAACGCGGGTGCACTTGGTGCAGAGATCGTAATTTCCGGCAAGTTGAGGAGTGAGAGATCGCACTTTGAAAAATATACAATAGGCATAGTGCCAAAGAGCGGCGAAACCTCGACCAGAATTGTCAAAGAAGCCGTTGCACATCTATTGCTCAAGATGGGCCTTTATGGAATAAGGATCAAGATAGCGTACAAAAATGCTGTGCCACCGGATTTTGAGATCGTTGATAATGCACCGCAAGAAGAGGAGAGCGAAGCAGATGGCTAGAATGAAGCTTAAAGATCTTAGAAAGATGGGCGATGATGAACTTGCAGACAAACTATCTGAGTTGAAGGCCGATCTGGCCAAGCTGAAGGTTCAAGTCGCGAAGGGCACACTTAAGAAGCAGGCAGGCAAGATACGCTATGATAGACGTGATGTCGCTCGTGTTCTGACTATACTGAACGAAAGGGGCAAGAAATTATGATCACACAGCAAAACGTTCCTGCGCACGAGCTTATTGGACAGCCTGTAACGATACTGGACAGCGCAGACCCATCTCTCAAAAATATGCATGGTAAGATAGTTTACGAAACAAAAAATCTAATTGTTATCAACAGAGGTCACAGTATAGTAAACGTTCCAAAACGTATTGTTACAATTTCTTTGCGATTACCAGACGGAAGTGATTGTATTATCAATGGAAGCGATCTTGTAGGCAGGCCAGAGGACAGGATACAGAGGTTGAGCTGAAATGGCAAGAAATATAGGAATTACAGTTTCTCTACCAAAGAAAGAGTGTGCGGACAAACGTTGTCCTTTCCACGGTAGCCTTGCTGTCAGAGGCAAGCTTTTCTCTGGGCAAATAGTTAGCAGCAAAGCCAAGAACATGATAGTTGTAGAACATCATTACACGCACTTGATCAAGAAGTACAAGAGGTATGAGCGAAGCAAGAGCAAGATGCACGCTTACCTTCCACCCTGCATCGATGTAAAGGAAGGAGATGAGGTAAGAATAGCAGAGTGCAGACCACTGAGCAAGACTGTCTCCTTCGTTGTGATAGAGGTGAGTAGCAAGGATGGGAGCAAAAACTAGAGCAGTATCAGCCAAAGGCGTAGAGGAGTTCAAGCCCTACATAACAAGGGCGATACAAGTCTACACTAACCTTTTCTGCGCCGATAACACTGGCGCAAAGCTAATTCAGGTCGTACAGGTTACGAAATACAAGGGCAGACTTTCTAGACTGCCTAAAGCTTCTATTGGAGATCTTGTTACTGTTGTAGTCAAGAAAGGCCCGTCAGAGCTCAAGAAACAGATATTTGGCGCAGTTATAATCCGCCAGAAGTATCCGATCATGCGGTTGAATGGTTTGAGACTAACATTCGAGGACAACGCTGGCGTGCTAGTGACGCCAGAGGGTGAGATCAAAGGTACTGACATAAAAGGACCTGTTGCTGCAGAAGCTGCTGAAAGGTGGCCGAGAATCGCGAACTTGGCCTCGATGATAGTATAGGTGATTGCAATGGTGAAACCATCAAAAACTAGGCTAAAGCAGATCTATGATGCGCCTACGCACAGAAGATCTAGAAATATTGGTGGTACCTTATCTCCGGATCTAAGAGCACAGTATAGCATAAGAAGTATAAGGGTCAAGCGTGGAGATGGTGTGAAAGTCATGAGGGGAGAGTACAAGGGAATAGAAGGCAAGGTCAACAAGGTGCATGTAGAGGAAGGCGGTTTAGTAATTGAAGGAATACAGAGAGAAAAAGCTAAAGGAGGTAATGTTCCCGTTTTGATTCATCCATCAAAGATCATGGTTGTCAGTCTGAGCCTTGATGATAAATGGAGGCAGGCTATGCTAGAAAGGAAGAAGAAGGGCGAGTAGAATGGGCAAGATAAGCGGTTCTACCAAGTTAAAACGACAGATGGCCCCTGCGTTCTGGCAGATAGGCAGGAAGGAGAAGAGATTTGCTTTAACCGTAAGCCCTGGTACGCATCCAATATCAAAGGCATATCCTCTTGGAATGATACTTAGAGATATTCTGAAGGTTGCAAACACTATGCGAGAGGCCAGACAGGCTATAATTTCTGGTGAAATAAAAGTTGATGGCGTCATAAGGCATGATATTCATTTTCCAGTTGGATTGATGGATGTGATAGAAATAGCTGCACTCGACAAAGCATATAGGTTGGTTCCAAAGGACAGCGTGATTATAACTCCCGTAGAAATACCGAAAGAAGAGAAGAATGTTAAGCTGTGCAAAGTTACGCACAAAGTTACAATAAGTGGCAAGAAATTGCAGTATGGCTTTCATGACGGCAGGACACTGGTTGACAATCAGAAAGTTAATGTCAACGATACTTGCCTGCTGACTATTCCTGAACAGAAAGTTACAAATACTGTGAAACTTGAGAAAGGTTCAACTGCGTTAGTAATAACTGGTGACAATGCAGGCAGTATTGGCAAGGTTGACGACATAAGGGAAGGCACATTCATTCTGCCCAAGCGCGTACTTGTGAAGTTCAAGGACAGAACGATCGAGTTGCCAGTTGATATTGTCATGATTGTGGGTGTTGAAAAACCCCTGATAAAGGTGGAATGATCTCATGAAACAGAAACTAAAGCAAGAAAATATCATGAAGAACATCCGGATAGGAAAGGTTGTGATCAACATGGGTGTAGGCAAGTCTGGAGAACCTATAGAACGTGCGAAGATGGCTATTGAGGAGATTGCTGGACAGAAACCCAGTTCAAGAAATGCAAAGGATACTATAAGAGACTTTGGCACACACAAGGGAGAGCCAATAGGTGTGATGGTTACTCTTCGCAAGGAGAAGGCTATGGAGATACTGAAGAAACTTCTTGCAGCTAAGAATAACCAAGTTAAAGGATCATCCTTCGATAACTTTGGCAACATCTCCTTCGGTATAAGGGAGCATATCGATATTCCCGGTATAAAATACAAGCCAGAGATTGGTATTGTTGGAATGGATGTTGCTATAGCGCTTGAACGCCCTGGATATAGGGTTTCGAGAAGGAGCAGAATCCCGGCAAAGATAGGCAAAGAGCATAGAATAAGCAAGGACGACGCCATCGCTTTCTTCAAGGAAAAACTCAGCGTGGAGATTGTCTGATGGTAAAGATTAGAGACTTTGGGGCAACGGGTAGGAAAATAAGGAAATACGGCAAGGGTTCTAGGTGGTGCAGGAGATGTGGACAGTATACTGCAATGATGCAGCAATACGACCTCATGCTTTGCAGACAGTGTTTCAGAGAGGTAGCAAAGAGCTTGGGATTCAAGAAATACGAGTGATCAATATGCCAGCACTAAATGTTCTCTCAAATCTACTAACAACGATATACAACAACGAGATGAGGAAGAAGCGGGAATGTATTGCTATACCCGCGTCTAAATTTGCACGGGAGATTTTAGATGTTATGAAAAGACATGGATACATTGGTGAATATGAATATGTAGATGATAATAGAGGCGGGAAGCTCAAAGTTACACTCTTGGCAAAGATAAACAAATGCGGTGTAATCAGCCCCAAGTTTAGCGTTAAGAAAGATGGATACGCAAGCTGGGAGAGACAGTATTTACCTTCATACAATATGGGTATACTAATCGTGTCTACCTCGCAGGGAGTAA
Organism: Candidatus Nitrosomirales archaeon; assembly: GCA_049199595.1. GTDB lineage: Archaea > Thermoproteota > Nitrososphaeria > Nitrososphaerales > UBA213 > JBMCYV01. Next base: position 14,950 of record JBMCYV010000037.1, on the reverse strand, counting down.
TGTCACATCACGATGCCGGGCAGAAGGGTTTGGGAGGCGTGCTAGTTGGCTACGTCTACTAGGCACAAAAAGGTAAAGGCGACGGAAGAGATAGTTGGCGAGGTAGAGATTCCTGAGAAGGTAAATGTCAAGATTGAGAATAATATGCTTGAGGTCAATGGCCCAAAGGGTAGGGTTTCTAAAGATTTCAACAAGATACCTGTTACAATTACAATTGAGAACAAGAAGATAGTTGTAAAACCGTATGGAAAAAGGAAGAAGGATCTAGCAGTAACGAATACAAGCAGATCAATAATAAGGAACATGATCGATGGTGTACTTAAGGGCTACACATACAAACTAAAGATCATATTTGCACACTTTCCGATCTCTATCAAGATCAAAGACAAGCAGGTCTCTGTAGAAAACTTCTTCGGAGAAAGATCACCAAGGGTAATAGACATAATCGGAGAATGCAAGGTCAGCACGCAGGGTGAAGATCTGATAGTGCAGGGTCCTAATCTCGAGCATGTTGCACAGACCGCTGCAAATATTGAATCAGGAACTAGAGTAAAAGAGAAGGATTCACGAGTTTTTCTCGACGGTCTCTACATTTACGCAAAAGAAAAAGGCATGTAATTGTGAGAGGAAAAGATTAAATCATAATATCTTATGAGTTGCACTAGCGCCGCCGTAGCTCAGCGTGGTAGAGCAGATCCATCTTGGAGCTCAGCTGGCTGTTAGCTCGGCTGGGGTAGAAACCAGCTGGTCGTCGGTTCGAGTCCGACCGGCGGCGCCTTATATTTCAAAACTCGAATTTTGAAATATTACTTGTACACATTGTTCATTCTATGGAAAAGCTCTGGTGAAAAAGAGGAGGGATGGGGAGAATATTTAAGGTATATAAAGTATGGAGCCGGAACAAATGCCTTCAGTATGTATTATGGATACTTGCTTTGAAGGTGATTTTTCAGGATAATTATCGATAAAAATGTGGTATGTATTCCACCAAGCACGTGCAGCAATCATTCTCTTCAGACACCACCATCATTTAGTTTTGTTCATATAGCCACGACATACACACCCCTAGATCATCGAAAAATGGTCTTCTTCGTAATTGCTTGGTATGTATACTATGACATTAGGCAGCGTTTTTTACAAGAATTTTTGAAACTTTGCCCTTTACTATCGTCTTGTCCTGCCAGTATTCTTTCGTACCCCTGGTCTTTCTATCACTTTCGTTCATTACTATAAGAACAATCTTGCAGTTTGTGCATTCATACGCGTAGGTCTTTTCGCGGTTACTTGCAAAAGGGTTGCTCATATCGCGTCTATACCATATCCTTTTTCTACAAAATAGGCAGCTGACCATGCTCTAACCTTCAATATAACGATGACAAATAACATACCTTGTCAGCATAACTTTTCACCTTCATACCAAAATGTTGATCAGTAAGTTTCACGAAGGTAGCTAAACTTTATTTTAGCTATTGTTCAAAATTCGAGTTTTGAAATATTGATAAAGATAGATTTGCAAGCAAGATTGTGGTTCAAAAGGCTGAATACGCAACGATACAGATGAACGTTAGAGAACGTGTGAAAGAGAAGGAATTGAGAGAGCTGCAGGACTACTTTGCGTCAATGCCAATCGAAGAGATACTTCTAGGTCTTAGGTTTGAATACAAGCGCTGGATGGCCAAGAAAGGAGGTTTTCTCATGGTAGGAAGGAAGAGCAAAATAAAGCGAGAAGTGCATCTGCTGACTGCTGAACAGGCCAGATGGAGGCTAAAGAACTGGAAGATGATGATCAAAAGCTACAGGGAACGAGGCTATAGTTATCCCACAATATCCAGGATCAAGAAAGCATTGCGAGGAATAGCAAAGTCTTAGGTAAGCTCTTCTTCCTTGTTATCAGTAGCCTTTTCCTGCTGTATTGTAGCAGGAAGATCCGGCAACTTGGCCTTCACACTGTTTTCCACTATGGAGGCTGCCTCATCTAGTATGGATTGTGCATCGGTATCAGTTGCGCTGTTCGCAAGCGGCACCGAGCTGTTTGGCACCTGCGCTGATTCTACAAGTATACCACTCAATAACTGCGATATTTCTTCCATTTCGCTATCAACCTGTGGTACCATGCCTACCAAGCCTGACCTTACATTCTTGACCACAGCCATTGCAGGATTGAGTGCTACTACTACATCACCCAGCTCTGTTATTGTGCTCATTCTGATCTGTATCTGCTCCAGTGCAAGTTTTGCATGGCTAACCATCTTGCTTATCTTGCGGATTTGCGAAAGTTCGTTTGATAATAGTGAAGAATATTGCATATCATGTTGCTGAACAGCAGAAACTATCCTTCTGAATAATGCCTGATCCCTTTCTCTTAATTTTGACGAAACCGTATCGAGTCGAATAACCTGCAACTGTAATTTTCTTTGTGCTTGTTCTATGCGCGATTTGAATGGAGGTGGAGGTTTGATGGTATTCCTTACCCTTTCTACGAAGCTCTGTTTCTCAGGCTTTGTCCATTTTGAAATAAACGACACACTACCTCTTTCAAAGTTAGGGTTTTAAGATCCAGTGTCACTGTGATCGCACCAGTCGCGGTTACAATACTTCACCATCAAATCATTCATGAGCTAGATTATCTCAAGTTTAGATGCCGATCTTCGAAATGCTTCGATTGCATCATCGATATACTTGTCAAGCATCGAGGTTATCGATACCCGTATTCTTGCACTGTTTCTTGGTACAGTTGGATACCTTATAGCTTGTGCAAACACACCTTGCTTTAGCAACAAATCAGAAAAGCGGAGGGCAACTTCTTCATTCTTAACTATAACTGGTATTATGTGGCTCGAAGATTTGATATCAAATCCTACATTCATTAGCCCATCCCTGAACCTTTTAACATTCTTCCACAGTTTTTTCTGTAGCAAGCCCTTCCTCGTTATTTGCAGAGCAGTTATTGCACCTGATGCTATTGCAGATGGTAGGCATGATGTGTAGATAAACGACCTTGACTTGTTTATCAGATATTCTATTATTTCTCCATTGCTAGCAACGTAGCCGCCAAAACACCCTAATCCCTTGCTCATGCTGCTTATTAATACGTCAACGTATTTTTCTGCGTCAAGATGCTCCGCAGTTCCTCTATGGTTTGTGCCATAAACAAAGTCTCCGTGTGCATCATCCAAGATTAGTAATCCATCGTTTTCGTGAGTTATCTTACCTATCTCATTTAATAAAGCCAGATCACCATCCATGCTGAAGACCCCTTCAACTATAACGATCTTCCTTCGATATCCTGTAGCAGACAGTTTTGATTCCAGATCAGCCAAATCATTATGTTTGAATACACTTACCTCTGCCTTGCTCATTTTACATGCATCAACTATGCTTGCATGATTGAACTCATCGCTTGCTATCAGATCGTCCTTTCCAGCCAAACTAGGTATCACACCTATATTTGCCATGTACCCTGTGGGATAAACGAGAGAACGTTCGAAAGCTTTTTGTTTTGCTAAATCTCGTTCCAGTTTTTCAATAATAGCATCGTTTCCAGCAACCAGCCTTGAACTGCACTGAGATGTGCCATGTTTTAATGCATTTACCATAGAAGAGATTACCTGCTTGTTGCGTGATAATCCTAGGTAATCATTGGAACATAGCAGGACAACTTCTTTGCCATTTATCCTTGCAGTAGGCCCTAACACTTCTACTGTTCTGAGTTTCCTGTAGAGATTATTTGTAGCTAAAGAATCTAGCTCATCTCTAATGCTCAAGAATCTAGCTCATCTCTAATGCTCAACCTTTCATGCCTTGAGACCAAGATCCTTTATCATCCTGATATCTTTCTCTGCCTCGTTACCTCCAACAGTAAGGTAGCCGCCAGTAATGATGCCATTTGCACCTCCCAGAAGAGCTAAAGATTGCAAATCACCCAGATGAACTTCCCTTCCCCCCGCTATCTTTATTATCGATCTTGGAAGTATGAACCTGTAAACAGCGATCGTCTTTATCACCTCCATTGGATCCAATGGTTTTGAGTTTACAAGAGGCGTACCGGCTCTAGGTATTAGTATGTTGACTGGAAACTCTTCTGGTTCTAATTCGCTGGCTTGAAAGGCAAGTTCCAACCTCTGCTCCTTTGTCTCTCCCATCCCGAGTATTCCCCCTGAACACAACTTCAAACCACATGATTTTACAATTCTTGCAGTATTGACTCTATCATAGAATGTGTGAGTGCTACATATGTTGTCAAAGAAACTCTTGCTTGCTTCCAAATTATGGTTGTACCTGTTTACTCCCAACTCTCTCAGTCTTTTTGCGCGTTTTTCAGTCATAAACCCCAATGAACAATTAACGTCTATACCAACTTTATCCCGAATATCCTTAACCACATCACAAACATCATCAAAATCCTCTTCTGCAGGTTCCCTCCAGGCACATACTAGACAGAAACTTCTTGCACTACCATTCTTGGCTCTTGCAGCAGCATCAAGAATGATATCCTTGCTAAGAAAGGGATATTTCTTGATATCAGTTTTGTATCTGCCAGACTGGGCACAAAACGCACAGTCCTCTGCGCAATTACCTGATTTGGCGTTTATCAAGCATTCAACATCAACTACGTCACCATTCATTTCTCTGCATATAGTATTTGCAGCACCAGCAAGTTCCATTGTGTGTTTATCATCAAGTTCGAGAAGTTGTCTTGCCTCACTCATAGTAATTTTTTTGCCAGACAAAACCTTATTCATGCAAGAGTAAATGCAGTCCGAACAGTTTTGCACACACAAAGTGATGTAAACCAGTAATTAAGATTTTGGTTTACAATGATTTATCGCAATTTCTGTATCTGTTTTATTATTTCAGTAACGACATCAAGAATGATATTCAATTCCTTAACTGGAATTGCCAGCGGAGGTACTAGTAAGATTATGTGTCCTAGAGGTCTCAGAAATACTCCACGTTTTAACGATTCCTGCATAATACTATAGTTGATTCTCATTCCTCTTATGGTACAGGGTTTCTTGCTCTTCTTATCATTTACAAGCTCAATGCCTACTAGCATACCCTTATGTCTCACATCGCCAACTATGTCAAATTGTTCAATCTCGCTCAGGCGTTTTTCTATAACACGTGATTTCTCCCGTACATTTTCAATCAGATGTTCTTTTTTGTACAACTGTAGATTGGCAATTCCAGTAGCACAAGCAACAGGATTGCCTGTAAATGTATGACCATGAAACAAGTGTTTTTGCTCATGAAACTCACCAAGAAATGCGTTGTACACATCTTTCGTAGCTAGCGTAGCTGCGAGTGGTAGATAGCCAGCAGTAAGCATCTTGCCAAATGCCACTATATCGGGAACAGAACCCTGTGTCTTGTATTCAATCATAGATCCTAATCTGCCAAAACCAGTGGCAATTTCATCAAGTATGAATAATGTATCGTACTTCTCACACAGTTTCCTGATCTCCTTCTGATAACCATCTGGGAATATTATGGCACCACCTGCAAGTTGTGCACCGCTCTCCATTACCACGGCAGCAACATTCTTGTTGTTCCTCAGTATTCGTTCCATGCAGTCAATGCAATAAGTTACGAATTCTTCTTCACTCATGTCTTTGGCTCTTCTATACAAATAAGGCGATGGGGCTCTCCGCGCAGAAAATAGTACTGTTCTGTAATTCGAAAAGAAGTTTTCAATATAACCTACTGACATTGCCCCTGCAGTGTCTCCATGGTAACCATTTTGTAGTGCAACAAACCTATTTTTGCTTGGTTTTCCGAGATTGCGCCAGTATTGCAGGGCCATCTTTAACGCTACCTCAATAGCAGTTGAGCCATTATCAGAGTAGAATACTCTAGACATCCCACTTGCTTGCTTTACCAGCATCTGTGCCAGCAGTATAGACGGTTCATTTGCTAAACCGAAGAGAGTAGAATGTTGCAGTTTTTTTGTCTGGTCAACTATGGCCGTAACAATTTCCTTTCTTGAATGTCCCCAGACATTGGACCACATACTTGCAACGCCATCCAAATACCTCTTTCCTTCACTATCGATAAGCCATGGCCCTTTTGCTTTTCTAATAACTCTGACATCAAACCTCTGCCAATCTTTCATTTGTGTATATGGATGCCAGACATACTTTCTATCAAGGTCCTTGAGATTCAATTCAGTTAAATTCTACTGATATAGTTAATAACGATATATGGGCGGGGTTTTTGTAACCGGAACTGATACAGGGGTAGGCAAAACTGTAGTTGCTGCAGGGATAGCTGGCTCCATGAGAAAAGATGGCATTGATGTAGGTGTTATAAAACCCATAGCTACAGGCATTCCACAGGAGAAAGGCTTCAAATCATCCGATGCAGAACTGCTAGCAAAAATATCTGGCTCTAAAGATCCCGAAAGTGAAATAAATCCTGTCTTCCTTCCACTTGAAGCTTCGCCGTTAGCTGCTAGCAGAGCATTGAATATTGACATTAAACTTGATGAAGTATTTTCTGCATTCAAGCGTCTTACAGATAAACATGATTTTGTAGTTGTAGAAGGAATAGGCGGTGTAATGGTCCCTATAAAACAGAATTATTTTGTAATTGATATGATCAAAGAAATGGGTCTACCAATTTTGATCGTTTCCAGAGCTGCAATAGGTACACTGAACCATACGGTACTGACAGTCAGGGCATGCAAAGAGTATGATCTTAATATTGCTGGCATTGTGCTTAATGGCGTAAGAAATGACAACGTTGCGGAAAAGACCGCAAGTGCAATTATTCGTGAACTGACTGAAATATTTGTAATAGGCTCGATACCGTTTGTTGATGTATTGGATGCAAGCAACGTGATTGATCTGGTAAGCAAGTACGTGAAGTATGATCTACTCATCTCGTGATCTTCATTAGATTTATTAATCGTGTTTCCCTTTGAATAATTATGGCCGTAAAAGTAGCGCAGGGTCTGCTAATAGCAGCTCTTGGTCTGTTGATCATATACGGTGCAGACGCAGCTGCGGAACAAGGTAATGAGGAAGCTGGATTCCTGCCCCTTGATGCAAAGACCAGAGGCATAGCATTTGGAGGCTCAGCAGTGGCTCTCTCAACAGCAGGGTTCTTTGTAGGCATGAGACAAAAATCAACACTTGTATCTGTGTTGTTACTGGTAAATGGGGTTCTGATACTGATTGGTGGGATAATGCCAGTAGTGGGAGGGAACGTTGGATTAGGGTTGCCTGTTCTTGGAATGGGCGCATGGGTAATTGCTTTGGGCATAATAAAGAGTGCAAGAGCGAGAGCCATAAGAACTGTATAAGCCGTAAATCCATAAAATAGTCAATTTCACAAGTTTTATTTTGTCATTATTGATAGCTGAACGCATGCACAGCATGTACAAAATGATAAAGAGACAGCCTGAAACCGTTGAATACACTATACGAAACTGCACCAAGAAAGCATCTGACGTAGCAAGACTCTTGAAAAATAAACGTGTATACCTAACTGGTTGTGGTTCCTCGTTTCATGCGGCACTTTATGGCGAATATGTGTTATGTGCAAACGGTTTCGATGCATTAGCGGTACATGCAATGGATATGTTGCATTACACACCGAATCTGAAAAATTCTATTACTGTTGTAATAAGCCATAGCTGGAAAACTGAGACAACGCTTAAGGCAATTGGTATTCTAAAAAAGAAGAAAAAAACATGTATCGGGATAACCGCAAACAAGGTTGCTAAAGGAGCAAAGGTTTTTCTGCGAACCAGTGAAGGGTTCGATGAATCAGATTGTGTTACGATGGGCTATACGACCGAACTAATTGCGTTGGCATTAATCGCAAATTCAAAAGACGCGCAATTACGTAAAACCCCTACAATGATCAATGATGCATTGAATACTGAGAAACAAGTTAAGGAGCTCGTTGACACATACTCTACCAAGAAAAGATTCTTCATTCTAGGAGCAGGACACAATACAGCGACTGCATACGAAATAGCATTAAAGATGAAGGAAGGTAACTTTACCGATGCCGAGGGAATGCAGCTAGAACAGATGTTGCATGGATCAATATCTGGGATAGATGCAGAAGATGTTGTATTTCTTATCTCTCCCAAAATCAGCAAAGCGCATGAACGGATGCTTGACGCAGCGCAGGCATTGAAGGAAATCGGTACGTCTAGCATCGCAGTTACAGATAGTGATGATTTAGCAAGAATTTGCAAGCATACTATAAAAATACCAGTTTGCCAAGAACATATCAATCCTATAATTTCTATAATTCCATTGCAGCTCTTTGCATATCACCTTGCAGTAACAAATGGCATCAATCCTGATCTAACAAGGGAAGATGATATGAGATATAGAAACGCGTATGGCAAGCTCCATCTACATCTTAAATAAGCAGATTTGCAATTTCTCATATGAAGACCTGCAGAAAGTGCAGTAAAGAAGTGGAGAGAGTTTTCTCATGTGAACATACTAATGATGAAGAACTATGTGTTGAGTGTTACCAAGAGTTACATCATAATCTTACAAACACATAAACATGCTTTTATGACATGTATAGCAAGATCGTGATATGAAGGCGGTTATACTTGCAGGTGGTTATGGCAAGAGGCTGAAGCCATTGACTGACGAAAAACCAAAACCAATGATCGAGGTTCTTGATAAGCCCATAATAGAATGGCAGATCAGATGGTTGAAAAACAATGGCATCGACGACGTCATAATTTGCGTTGGTTATATGAAAGATCACATAATAAACTACATTGGGAGCGGGAGCAAGTTTGCAGTGAAGGTCGGTTACACGGTAGAAGACGAACCGTTAGGAACAGGCGGAGCGTTGAAGAACGCTGAGGCCCTTCTTTCCAGTGAAGAGAGCTTCTTAATGCTCAATGGTGATGTTTTAACAAATATTGTCGCGTCCAATCTAAAGAAGAATCTAACGAACGATCTTGTGGCAACGCTAGCAGTAGTGCCCTTGCCTAGCCCATTTGGCATCGTTGAAATAGATGATAATTCTAAGGTGCTCGGATTTAAGGAGAAACCAACGATAAATCAGTTCTGGATAAATGCCGGTGTTTACTGCTTTTCGAAGAAAATCTTTGATCATCTTCCGGAAAAAGGAAATATAGAGACAACTGCGCTTCCAGTCCTTGCTAAGAATAAAAAACTGAAAGCAATCAAGTATGAAAACACGTTTTGGCGCTCGATCGATTCGCACAAAGATATAGAAGAGGCAGCTTCGGAGTTGGGTCCACTTTCTAAGAAAACTACACTAACCAAATAAGATGTTTCAAAATTCGAATTTTGAAACATTAATCTATATACCTGATCGTTATGGCTCAATTTTATGCGGTTAGGATTCAGCCTGGGCACGCTGCTAGAGTACGATGAGGTTCTCAAGTGCGCTGTACTTGCTGACAAGCAAGGAGTAGAATCTGTATGGATTCCAGAATCTTGGGGTAGGGAAGCTTTTGTTACACTTGGCAGCCTTGCCGCACTAACAAAACAAGTATTGCTGGGCACGGGGATAATCGGCATCTACTCGAGAAGTCCTGCGAGTATCGCGATGGCTGCGGCAACATTAGACGCACTGTCAAATGGGCGAGCATTGCTAGGACTGGGTGCGAGTAGCAGATCGATAGTGGAGAACTGGCATGGGATGAGTTTTTCTAATCACATTACCAGAATGCGTGAATATGTCGATGTTATTAAAATGATTTGCAAGGGTGACAAAGTTAGCTATACAGGAAAGTTTGCAACTGTAAATAACTTCAAACTTGGTTTCAAACCCATACGTGAACGTATTCCAATTTACGTAGCTGCAGTAAATGATAAAATGCTAAAGCTATCTTCTAGCATCGCAGACGGCGTAATTCTGTTTTTACGGCCAATTAACGATCTGAAACTAACAGTCAATCTGTTGAAAGGAACCAAAAATAAGTTTGATATCGCATGCGTAATAATGACTGCTGTTTCTAAAGATGGAGAACTTGCAAGAGAGAGGGTTAGAAAGACCCTTTCCTTCTACGTGGCTGTGGGTAAGATATACAGTGATTTTCTCGCATCCCATGGGTTTGAGAGCGAGGTGGAACAGATAATACAGGAGTACAAAAAGCAAGGTCTTGAGAACATACACAAGCTAGTATCAGACTCCATGCTAGATTCCATAACTATTGCAGGTGCACCACAGGAATGCAGGAAGAAACTTCGAAAGTTCATGGAAACCGGCATTTCGCTACCTATAATTCAATTCAACCCTGTCGGCGAGACAGAAAATTCCTTTAAGGAGGTTTTGTCAACATTTATGGAGGCTTAGTATGCAAAGGGTTGCTGTTGCCAGTTATGGTCTGACAAAATTCAGAAAGAACAATGATTCGCTCTACACTCTGGCCTGCGAATCAGCGAGGGATCTGTTTCGGAATTCTAAGAACCTTGTACAAGAGGATGTAGAGACTGTGCTTGTATCGACATGTGATAACGCGCAATACACGTCCAGCATAATATCAGAGATGTTAGGTCTGAAGCCCAAGATTTCGCATAGGATAGAGAACATGTGTAATTCAGGTGGAAACGCGATCATCTCTGCTTATTCTTTTATAGCATCAGGTCTTTGCGATGTGGCACTTGTGATCGGCGTTGAAAAGGCTGATAGTCCAGCTGCTAGACTAGAGTGGGATATCTCTAGAGGATCATTCAAGCACCCTGCACACTGGGCTGCGATGTTTGCAAAATCGCATATGAACGCATACGGAACAACGGAAGAACAGATGGCCATGGTTTCTGTCAAGAACCATGATAATGCTTTGATGAATCCAACGGCATATTTCCAAAACAAGATAACGCTTGACGATGTTCTCTATTCCAAACCAGTTGTAGAACCGATTAAACTGTATGATTGTTCTGCGCCTTGCGATGGTGCAGCATCACTGCTGCTCGTGTCAGAAGAGAGAGCAAGAGAGTTTAGTGATCAACCAGTTTGGATAACCGGGATAGGACAGAGAACCGTTTCCGCAAGCTTAAGCAAGGTAAGTGATCTAACTAGAATGGAGTCAACAATACTTGCTGCAAGAGATGCATATGCCGCAGCGAAGATTGGACCTGGCGTGGTAGATGTTGCAGAAGTTCACGATGCGTTTACAATCTGCGAAATACTTTCATACGAAGATCTTGGTTTTGTGAAAAAAGGTGAAGGAGGCATGTTTGCTCAAGAATCTCAATTTGGGATTGATGGAAAAATTGCCGTAAACCCTAGAGGAGGTTTGATTGGAACTGGGCATCCTGTTGGTGCTACAGGTGTTGCTCAAGCTGTTGAGATTGTAACGCAGTTGAGAAACGAGGCAGGGAGAAGGCAGGTCAAGGACTGCAAGGTTGGATTGACACACAATCTTTCTGCCGCTGCAACATCGACTACGATCATAACAATGGGTGCGTAGTGTTGCAAGAATTTATCGCATACTTGAACTCTGGAAGACTGATGAGTAGCAAATGTTCTTCATGTAAAAATGTTATATGGCCACCAAGCAGTGTCTGTCCACAATGCTTATCAAATGAAATAGAATGGGTAGATATCAACGGAGAAGGTAAGTTAATCGAATTCTCAGAATCATTTCTTCTTGAACAACCTAGTATATTTGGCCTTGTTGAATTGGATCATAAGATAAGGTTGATAGCAAAGATACAATGCGATGATGTTTCGCAATTAAAGAAAGGAATTCCTGTTAAATTGCTTAGGTGTGGGATGAATAATAGCGATCCGTATTATGTGTTTCAGCTAATATAATTTAGAGTTGTAGAACCAAAAGCGTAAAGTATTCCATCACGTGAACCTATGAATAGCATCTCATCAGCGATGCATGGTGAGGAGTCTACCATCTGCATAGTCGGGAATTGCCACACGAGCCTACCATTCTGCGGATCCAAGGAGTAGATGTGTCCGTCCAATGAACCTATGAATAGAGCATTTTCCGTAAGCGCAGGTGATGACCAAAGCTTATTTTCTGTTTCAAAATCCCAGATTTTCTTTCCATTATTTTTGTTCAGGCAATAGAGTTTATGATCCGAACATGCAAAAAACACGTGATCGTCCAACACAGCAGGTGATGATAACACTGGTGCACTCGCAGATAATTCCCATTTTATTACTCCATTTCTTAATCCGTACATAGTACCGTTGTATGTACCTACAAAAACCATTTCGTCAGATATGCATGGAGAAGAAGATCTGATCCTACCATCTAGTTTGACTTTGGAAACAAGATTTCCCTCACGATCAAGGCAATAAAGGTGACCGTCATCAGAACCTATGAGAATTGTATCATTCGAGATAGCAGGTGACGACCAGACCTCTCCATCTGTTCCATATTTCCACCTCAACTGGCCACTTCCTAGATCAAGGGCGTACACGTTCCTGTCAAGAGAACCTATTAGGAGCAGATTATCAATAACACATGGAGAAGAGAAGACATCTCCTTTTACTTCATATTTCCATGCTATTTCTCCTTTCAAGACATCTATAGCAACTATGTAATTTGATCCCAAATACTGTGTTCCTTTTACCCAAGAATCAAAAGTCGCCACAATGAGCGTATTATTTGAAATGACTGGCGAGGAGATCAATGGACTGCCTAAATCTAATTTCCATAAAATCCTCTTCTCATGCATCTGCAGCGCATAGACCGACCCCAGCATGGAGGGAGCGTAAATGATCTTGTTGCTTACTACTGGTGAAGATACTATCTCACCGAGTTCAGCAACCCATTGTAGCGACGGTCTGCCAGCAATACTGGATGATGATACACCACTGCGTGCAATATTTCCTCTAAACATGATCCAGGAGTCTTTCGATGATCGCATTAGTTGACATATTATACTGAATACTATATACTTAATTATATCAAGGAAAATTTCATTAACCTAGTTCACCAATTGCTAGTGTGGGAAAGATCAGTACACGAAGATCAGCAAGAACTAGGAGGCAGCGCGGATATAGATGGGAAGATGTTCTTGTTAAAAGATTAAACACTTGTGATGGTTGGAAAGCTTTCAGACTGGGTTCTCCTAGCATTGGCCTACCAGATGTAATTGCTGCAAACACAAACCATGACATGATACTTGCAATAGAAGCAAAATCAGGAAGCACTGATTTGATACCTGTTCCAAGTGATCAGATCGAGCGTTGCTTGCGGTGGCTCGACGCATTTGACAAGTATTCGAACAGGTATGCAGTTGTAGCTTTCAAGTTCATGTCAAAAAAGTGGAAAAATGTTGGAGAATATGAGAAGAGGGAGAGGAGAGAATATTTTAGACTATGGAATCCTAGCAAGATTCCATGCAACTTTGTGTGTAAGTACGATGGGGCTATGTATGCACTTACGAATGGCAAGCGGAAGAAACTTGAACTAAAGGATTTTGTCATGCCGTTCCAAAACGGCAAAAACGAAGGCTTTTAACACACTCGTGAGAATTAGATATATGGATTACAAGAGCTATACCGATGAGCGCCTCATCACAAGTAAGGATGCATTAAACAGGTGGGAATTCAAGGTGAAGATTCTTGAAATCGAGGAAGGTATTATCGATCCGGTTTCCTTCAAGTTTGGAGACAGGGTTCTTGTGAAGAAGATTCTTCTCATGACCAAAGATGTCAAGGCGAACAAGGTTGAAGAAAGGGAACTTGATGTAGCGGCAATAGAACAGGAGGTCAAGGCACGAAGGGGTTTTTGTAGTTCAAACAGATGGGTGCGTGCCACAGAGGTAAAGAATGGATACATACTTGCGATGAAGCACTTCGAGCTTCTGGCCAGTGCCATTGCACTGGATTATGTTGTTATCTGAATCTCAACAGACCCTTTAAGATCAGATTTTTTGGAGTGTTTTTGCTCCATTTTGAATAGACAAAATCTTTGTTGCCATCGATTAGCGTTCTTCTAGCATTGCAACTGTACACTACGAAATTGGCTCGTAATTCCTTAGAATTGTGTTTGAACATTACACGATCTATACCCAATATCCTTCCCACATTTGCATCAAGATCTTTAAGGTATTTCTTTAGCATCGTAGCATGATCTGCACCACGCCTTACTGCAAACCATGGAACCATCCATCTACCATGCCATACCTTCGGATCACGTTTTACAAACAAGGTTTCGTTTTTGCTATTACGAATTATACCAGCAGCACATCTGAGCGTAAACTGATCTTTCCCTATAGTTTTCAGTTCGTCGAATACGCCCTTACTAACATTGATCTGCCTTCTATTGCTGCTTAACTTCTTGGTCGCAGTCCTATACATTCCACGATGATAAATCAGCGGCGATTTCGTTTTGTCGTACTTTGCATGTACAACTTTGCCAATTACAGCTGTATGATCACCAATATTGTAGTGTTTAACTACCTTGCACTCGGCATTTATTACGCAGTCTCTTATCATTGGAGCTTTAATGTAATGCGCACGATAAAGTTTGAACAGGTTTCCAACACCTAGTTTGTCGACCTCTTTCCTTGAATATCCTCCTGATATGTTGACTAGGCTGGCCTGTTGATCTGTACTCATGTTAACACCGAATTCTCTCGTTTGCATTATGTTTTCATACGTAGCCTCGCCCTTGTGTATGAATATAGCTATGAGCATCGGATCGTATGATATGTGTAAGGTCCATTCGGCAGCCATCACATTTGGACCGTTGTTGCCAGTTGATGTGATCAGACCTACACCTGTAGCGAAGTATCGTTCTATACCTTTCATTATCTGTCTTTTCATACAGCGTGGTAGTTGATCAACGCGCTATTTACCTTACGAATAATGCAAAAGGCTGAACGACACAGTAAACTTTATCCATGATGACCTAAAATGACATACCATGATAACGCAGACTGTCAAGGTCAATGGGCGCAATTACACTATTACGTTGAGCGAGCAGACAACCATGCTCGCAACGCGCCTAAGGAAGCTTTACGGC
>JBMCYV010000036.1:0-19290 GCA_049199595.1 Candidatus Nitrosomirales archaeon | reverse complement strand
CGCTGATAGACATGGTTGTTGAAATGTTGTTCAGGTTAAACGAAATGGCGAGGGCGCTAAGCATGACTCCCTTGTCAGCAATTGAAATCGCGCCTGCTGTCCAAAAGCTGGAAAGGCAGGTCGATGATAAGTACAGAACGCTTGTAATTAAAACCCTGAATGATGTTACCAACGTAAAGGATGCTTTGCTTATGAAGGATGTTCTTGAAGGAATAGAGGGTATGGCAGACAAATGTCTAGAAGCCTCCGATTCGTTTACGATTTTGGCCCTAAACATGTAGTTATATGAGCAAGATAAAGGGCGAGCTTGTAGAGAATAGGATAGTAATATGGGATCTAGAGCAATCTAGGAACCTCTTCAAGGAAGGGTTTTACGGCAAACCCTTGGGCGTACCAAAACCAAAAGGCACAGACTTTAACGCACCGTTGATATTGGATCTGATCGAAGGCTACTATCTCACAAAGAATGACAAACTAACTATCTACCAGAAGAATGAACGCAACTTGATTTCGGAGAAGAGGATGAATACTATATGCAAGAATGAATATGCTGATTTTGACAACAAGTACTTGGTATTTAGGGAGTTAAGGGATACGGGCTATGTTGTCACACCGGGAATAAAGTTTGGATGCGATTTTGCGATTTACGAGCATGGACCTGGGATAGATCATGCGCCATATCTTGTGCAGGTTGTCAAACCAGATGACATGCTCACCGCTACCGCAATAATACTTGCAGGCAGACTGGCAACTACAGTAAGAAAGCAATTCATACTTGCCATATCAAGATTAAGAGATAGGAAAGTAGAGTTTATTTCGTTTGACTGGTGGAGAGCATAATCTTCTACTTTCTAGTTAGCTCTGACAGATAGCTCTTCACGTGACCAGCAATAGCATTGTAAGTTTCGAGAGCTTGCTTGCTCATTACAATCTTGTACTCAGGCTTCCAGTCCCCATAGATCCTTATACCATTCTCTGTAGGATCGATGCGGATATCGCCCTCTTCCAGCAGAACTGTGGTTAACAATGATTTTAGGTTCGAGTCACCGTTCAATCTATCCGCGATCTGTCCTCCCTCCCAGCGCAGATCAACCACTTGTTTACGGATCACTCCCTTGGTCTTCTTTCTAGTTCTTGCGATAAGCCTGTCTTCAAAGATCCTTCCGTTGCCAGCAACGACAAAGTGTGTCTGGAGGTACGGTAGTGCTCCATATGCAGGATTGGATTCTGACATTTTAGCCCCTCCTAATAATATGAATATAATCGAAGTTCTTGCCTTGCACCTTTATGCATCCCATGCTATCGACCATGCGGGGCGTCCCACTAAAATAGAAACTGAAGAAAGGTTGTTTCTCAATACTGGATTTTCCAGAATCGACTAATTCGGCGTCTATACCTAGATCCTTGAGATGCTCGAGCAATATCTTTCGAACATCTGTCTCCAGATATTCCTTCTCTCCTTCCATGGACAATGGGCATATTTCTCCGTCAAATAAAGATTTCAAATTTAACGTTTATTATAACCGTTACGTATGTATGATCTAATATCGGATTATGATCTTTTTAGTATGAAACTTTCTAAGTACTTTGTTTGAAGAGATTCTGCAACCACGTTACGCCTTTCGCCACTGCATCAACAAAGGAATCATGTTTCCTTAACTCACGCATTACAGCCTTAGCATCATCGCTTGCCGTATTACGTGAAACATGATTGCTTGCTATATCTTCGTCTATTATTATCTTCCTATCTCTAATTCGATAGCTTATTGCCCATGAAGTAAGTTCTTTGATCCTTCTTTCTTTCTCTTGTTTCAGTGTCAGTTTCACTCTCATTCTATACATGAGAAAAACTAGACACGTTCAGCTATTTATCTTGATCAATAGTAAAATGATTGTTTACACGTTTACATATTATTATTGCGAAAAAACGATATATGCTATAGCTCTTAATGACTTGTTGGTCTCAGTACTTGTGCAGCCAAAAGAAGTAAAGCTAGAGAGGCTTAAAGAATTCATGCGTGAGCATCTAAAAAACCGTGATTATGACCCAGATAGATTTGCAGAAGTCGTTTATGGTATTATGTTCGCGACCAAGCATGATTAACTCTAGCTTATGCGGTTGAGTTTCTCTAGCTCTGTTTCAACTGCTATCAGTGCGTCACTTACACGTTGTTTAGACGTGGGAAGCAGCTCCATAGTTACTTGCAGTTGAGCTTCTGTATTACCAACATTTTCAAATGTAGTTAATGCAATTCTGCTAGCAGTTCTTATTTTGGTTATCAAGTCAGGATCTGTTATGTGGGATATTCCATCTGACACAGACCTTATGAAGTCAACATATGATTTCACAGTGGTATAATATCCCCTTACAACTGATATTATACTAGTTTCTATTTCGTTCCTTGCAAGTATATTGTCTGTATTATTCATATCATTTCGTAATTGAACAAGAGAGTCGTCAGCAGATCTTAGATTTTCATGCACGTGTCCAAGCCAATCTTTTATCAAACCTAAACTATTTAATCTTAATTTTCGATTTATTACTTCTTGTTTGCTGATAATATCATTTACCTTGGAGCTGAGTCTTAGTTGTTCTTTAATTAGTTCTTCGCTTTTGCCTTGCTGTTGCTGTTGTAGTGCTAGAATCAAAAGTGCGAGAAACACTCCAAGACCAATTTCGAGCAACATGGTTTGCACATTAGTTATGTCTGTAATTGGACGTGCTCCACTCATCAGAGTAATAACAATATCAATGGCTACGAGTATTCCCAATCCTAAAAACGCCAAATATACTGTATTCTTCGGATTATATTGCATTATGCCAAAGACAAACTAACTAACATTTAACTTTCTTCCCATAAACCCAGATAGCCTAAGACTGGAGCAAGCATTCATTTTTGCCTAATCAAATAGCAACGAACTTGCACCTTCCATGAAGTTTTGCTAATTTTTGTATCGCTTTCATCTCCTTAAGAATGCTATTCGCAAGTTCCAAAAGAGTGTTCGCTTCATTCCTGAGAGACATAATATCTGGATCTTCATGCAATACTTTTTCTCGCACATACTGGATGAATCTATCCCTATCCTCCTTAGGTCCTTTTAGCAGTTCACCACCTCTATCAGAATCAACCCTATTGTCATTATCTCTAGGTAATAGCTGCGATCTATAAACTCCTAACTTTACTTCAAAAATATACAAGGCAGTGAATTCTGAATGGATAGATCTGTCAAGATTATGCTGATATTTAGGCATCCCCAAGTTTTCTAGGATCTGCTTTTCTATGTTAAGAGCAGTATTCAGGCACTTTTGTGCGAATTTATTATAATTATCTAGGAGAGCACGCCATCTTTTGAAGGCATCACTGAAATGCTTGGTTTCAGCATCTTCCAATAGAATTGAATCTAGACCAATATGCTTCACTCGCTCACTAACATCTTCTTGCAATTTATAACGAATATTTAGTCGAGATAGAAGATCTGGATAACTTCCTTCCAAGTTTACTATTTCCAACGAATACTCATATTGAGGAACATTATCAATCACAACCTTATCCGTTTGAATGCGACTGGAGGTATTTGTTAAACAACTGGTGTCTCTATTCAGTATTGGTACATAGTAAAGTTCTAATTGATTTATAATTGGCTCTATCACTGTTTTCTTAATATCATCAAAATGTCGTGTTCTAACCTCATAGTTCATCCTTTGCTTTAAGAAGAAGTAGCCACTAACAAAACCACCAATACCAGTTGCACCTGCTATCAACGCAGTTATGACTGGAGATTCTACCATGCAGTACGAGTACGTAAGTCAATTATATAAAAAATAAAAGGGTGTTAAGGTGTGCTGCTGTAGTCTCCCAGTATACAGTGCTGTAGTCTCCTAGTCTACAGCAGTGAGTTTTGCATCTATATCCTGTAAGATTCTAAGAAACTTAATTCCTTTTTTAGTTATTCGGACAGTATTACTTTCATTACTCGCGATCAACCCATGACGTTTTAACTCTTCATAGTAATGCTCTCGTATCCACTGTGCCGATGCTTTCTGTGCGGTTCACGCATTAACTTTGCCGTTTGTCTTTCTCTCGTTTCCTTATTCAATTTGTTGCTTTGCCGTTCGCTAGACTGCATATAGATAAGCGCGATTACGTTTATTAGTGATCCAAATGTGCCGATCTCAATGACCAAACAGGCTTTACATTCATCTTTAACTTTTGATGGGCAGATTGTGGTTATTACCGGTAGCGGAACTGGTATAGGTCAGGCAATTGCAAAAAAGTTTGCAGAACGCGGTGCTAGCATAATCATAATGGGAAGAAGAAAGGAACCCCTTGATGCTACTACTGAAATCTTAAACGAGATAATAAAAAATGCTGAAAGCTCTGGCAAGGTAAGATCCTTCCCTGGCGTTGACGTAAGTGATGAGGAAGGAATAACGAACATGTTTAAAACTATAAAGAAAGAATTCGGCAAGGTCGATATTGTTGTAAACAATGCTGGAGTTTCTGGACCTGTTAAGACATTTCCTGCACAACCATATCAAGAATTCAAGGATTGTGTTGCTATACATTTAACAGGTACGTTCTGGACAAGCGTTCAAGCGTTACAATGCATGGAACAAGCCAGCAAAATAATTACTATTGCGACATTCTTTACAGAAGAGAGACCTTATGAACAGCGACCGTACAGATTTAGAAGTCCATATACTGCCGCACAAGGAGCTAAGAACAGACTTGCCGAGGCATTAGCATGGGAATTGGTGCCAAAAGGCATACGCTCAATTTCTACCAACCCTGGACCGGTTCACTCAGATAGAATCTACAAGACTGTTTATCCAAAAGCAGCAGCGGAATTTGTGAGAGTTGGAGGCTTCCAAGGATTAAAGGCTACCGAAATTGAAAAAGTTACTGCGAAAGCGTTGCCAATGCTTGGTGAACCTGATGATGCTGTTAACAACGTAGTACAAGCCGTTGCAAATGATATTGCGAAGGAAAGAGGAGGTAAGGAAGATGTTGAAAAACTTGCAAAGACGGTTAAGGATTGCCTAGCAAAGATGCAGGAGATTGCTGAAAAGATCCAAAACAACACTAGCAAGATGATCGTTGATGGTCAGTTTCTTTCACAGGAGGAAACGGCTGATATTGTTCTAACCCTTGCTGACGACAATATCAGCAGACTGATTAACGGTAGGGTCATCCCAGCAGACAGAGTGTTTTATCCCGTAAAGCCATTGATTGCATGTAGCGTCACAATGGATGGCAAGGCAGACTTGAAGGACAAGGTCGCTATACTCACAGTAACATCAACATCGAAGAAGGATCACGACAGGGTTAAGGAGATCGCAAGTGCATTTGTTAATGCTGGAGCGAAATGCGTTTTATTATTCTCAAAGGATAATGATGCGACGAAACTAACGGATTTCAAGAATTTTCACTTTCACGTGGTTGATTTAGCCGATCAAGAAACGGTACAGAAGATATTTGGTATTGCAAAAGACAAGTTTGGCAAGCCAGACACTGTTGTACACATTACAGGCGATTACGATTACAATCAGGATCTAACACAGTTAACAAGAAAGCAGTGGGATGGGCTGGTTGACAAATACATCAACATCCCAGCTTTGATTGCCAAAGAAGCGATAAACTCGATGGTGCCAGGAGCGTTAGTAGAACCATCGAAGTATAAGGATAGCAAAGGTACGATCATAATCATCGGTCCTGATGCGCCTTCCGGAAAGAAGGTTGCTGGGTTGATAAGGGCTAGGGCAGAGGTGTTCAGAGGGGCATTGAGACCGTTTACGGCAACAGTAAATCAAGAATTGAGTGAGGTGTTAAACTCGCTGATAAGGGTCTATCTCATATTACCAGGAAATATCGAGGGTATGGAGGCAGATATTAAGAAACTTGCAAACACAAGCTTATACTTTGCATCTGGACGTGGACAGGGAAGAACCGAAGTGATCTATTATCCAGATGAAACGAAGGCTATTTAGTAAAAACGTCAACAATGAATTTTGCTGCTACTGCCAGTAACGATATCGAAAGTAGCTTCTGAAGCAACTTTTCCTTAACATGCAAGGATATTTTCGCACCTAATTGCGCTCCCGCAAATGCACCAGCCACCAAGACTAGAGCCACCAAATAATCTGGATGTCCCAACACTACATGCGACGCTA
The DNA here is from genome assembly GCA_049199595.1 of Candidatus Nitrosomirales archaeon. GTDB lineage: Archaea > Thermoproteota > Nitrososphaeria > Nitrososphaerales > UBA213 > JBMCYV01. Next base: position 13,118 of record JBMCYV010000036.1, on the reverse strand, counting down.
AACCTGCTACTGATGATATCAGAAATATGAACTGCGATGTCGGTGCAGACACATGCATCGACATGCCCAGCAATACCACCATCAATGGCACGAAGATGACCCCTCCTCCAATTCCAAACAAACTTGCCAGTATTCCCGCGAAGAAACTTGCAACATAGCAGAGTGCCATGACCGCTGATGAACGCGTTCCTTTATGCTCCTTTGCAAGTTCACTCTTCCTGAAAATGTACACAGAGGTCCCGATCAAAACTAGAGCGAAATATAGCTTGAATGACTGCATTGTAATAAAATCGGAGATATACGCTCCAATGATCGCGCCTGGAATGGCAATTAATGCAAATCTAATTCCAAGTGAATAATCGATACGCTTCTGCCTTGCATATGCAAGTGTTGAGGATGCAGATGTCGAAAATACTGCAAACAAACTTGTGCTTGCTATCTGAGATGGATTGAAGCTCATGAAAGTCAAAGCTGGAACTATAATGAAGCCTCCGCCCAAACCAAGTAGAGCGCCAAGAGTTCCAGCTCCAAAACTAACTACAATGAGTATCAGCAATTCATGCAGAAACACCAAACTGCACCTTTTCAGATAGACTGGAGCAGAGTATATAAAGAAAGATGGATTGTTAAGTCAAGAGAAACTTGAGAATCGTACTCATAGGTTTTGGCGTTGTTGGCCAGAACATAGTAAAATTGCTACTCTCGAGAAACGAAGATCTCTACGCGCTTTATGGCATGAAGCCCAGGATAGTTGCAGTGGTTGACAGCAAGGGTTCTGTGGTTTCCACATCGGGGCTGGATCTCCAGATGCTTCTTGATGCGAAGAAGACGAAAGGAACAGTCGGAGGATATGGTGATGGTGCAAGGAAAGATGTTGTAGAAATAATAGAATCTATAGATGCGGAAGTTGTTGTAGAAGTAACACCAACTGATTTGAAGATAGGTGAACCTGGTATGACAAACATAACTACTGCCATAAAAAATGGTAGAAATGTTATCACAGCCAATAAGGGTCCGCTGGCACTTGCGTTGCCATCACTTATTGAACTTGCTGAGTACAATGGTGTGATGCTGAGGTTTAGCGGCACTGTCGGCGGTGGTACTCCGATACTGGAGTTTGCAAAAAGATGCCTGAAGGGAGACAGGATAGTATCTTTCAGGGGAATACTCAACGGAACTACAAATTACATACTTACAAGAATGGAAGAAGGTTTGAGCTTTGATGACGCACTGAATGATGCAAAGGAGAAGGGTTATGCTGAGGCAGAACCCTCTCTAGATATAGACGGTTACGACGCAGCAGCAAAGCTGGTTATAATGGCAAACTGGGTCATGGGGATGAAGGTAACGATGAAAGATGTTAATTTTACGGGCATAAGAAACGTTACAGCCGATGCTATGAAAAATGCGTTGAAGAATCATAATGCCATAAAACTGATAGCTGGCAGCAACAAGGGATTGACTGTAAAACCTACTGAAATCCCTAAGAATGATCCGTTATGTGTTAATGGTACGCTAAATGCCGTGACGTTCTCATCGGAATACTCTGGGCAGCAGACAATAATTGGCAGAGGTGCTGGCGGAATGGAGACGGCCAGTGCCGTGCTTCGTGACCTCATTGAAATAAGAGAGGCTATGGGTAAAGTTTGAGAAAGTACACACTCTCAAGAAGCGAGACTTCTGAAATAATCCAAACTGTAAATGAAAAATGGCCAAAAACTGCTATTCCAAGCAAAATGAAGGAATTACAGGTTGTTGAGATCGAGGAAAACAACAGCTTGCTCATTGGGGAAGATTTTCTAGCAATAAAGCTCGAACAACATGTCTTGCCGTTATTGATTAAAGAGGAGACGCTGCAATCATTTCCAAGCATAAGCGTTGACATGGGGGCCGTAAAATTCGTCTGCAATGGTGCAAAGGTCATGCGACCGGGTATAGTTAAGATGGACGAGTTCAAGAAGGACGATATCGTTGTGGTAAAAGATGATGCGCATGGAAAGTATCTTGCAGTTGGACTCGCATTAACGAGCAGTCAGGAAGCGCAGGCAATGGGCAAGGGACCAGTTATTGACAACAAACACTACATAAGTGACAAGTTCTGGGAAGCCTACAAGCAAAACAAGTGATTATTTTGACAAAGACGGTGAAGGAAGTTTTATTTTTGGCTTCACAATAAGTAAATTTATCATTTGAGTAGTTTTGTTCGTGTATCACTAGAATATGTATACTAAATAGTATATACTTAATTTGTTTGAAGTTGTTCGCATTGTTTATATTCACGGCAGTGCAACTATGTTTATGACCGATACGTTAGAGGAGATATGTGAAAGGCTGAAAAAACTCCCTCCTGAGGAGAAGGAGAGGCTGGCAAGATTGGCGAGTGAGGCACTTGCAAGAAGAAGAGCGCAGAAGAGCACTTGATACACTTAACGATATGCAGTCCGAAGTGTTTCGAACCTGTACTAGCAATTATGAGAAAGGAAGGATGGACGAATTTTGGAATGATATTGACAATCTAGATACTCTCTTCACTCTTTCCGGTAAGATTCTTGACGAAGATCTAAAGGACTCAACATCCGAATCATGAAGACATTGAAGGAAATCTCTTATGGGAAGAGTGGAAAGTATTAGACTGCTTTTACATGCGTAACTATAATTACAAAGTTTTTCTTGACTTGTTGACTGCTTGATCCTTTCCTTATATAGAACCCCCCCTCTAGTAGCTTTTACACGCGTGCGTTTTTTGGCGCATTAGGGAAAACCTGTTCTACACCATACTGAATAGTTCGCTTACATGCTAGATTACTGGATTGCCAAGGGATGTATCGTGAAAACCGCAACAGCAATTCCCAGATCCCAAGTAACTAGAATTTTACGGATTCTTCCTTGCAGCCTTTCTTAGTTATTACCAGAATATCGACTCCATCGCCGCTTGCAGCATCTCTCGAAACGGCGGATCTTATAGATTTGACTGCCAAGTCCCTGGCGTCTTTTTCAGTCATACCAGCTTTGTAACCAGATTCAATAACACCTATTGCTATCTCCGCACCGGTACCTGCCGCAGCAAAATCATCTGGCAGAAGCGAACCCAATGGGTCTAGAGTGTATATCACTGGCTTGGTATCAATCCCTCCAATTATCACCTGCGTAAGTAGGGGGAAGTATCTCCTTTCGAAGAGCATCACAGAGACCATCTTTGCGATCGAGTTTGGCGGTACTGGCCTCCTCATCTCTAGCGCTCTAATCTTTGCAAAAGCCTCTATCTGCCTTATGAGTATCTGCATATCAGCTACCATCCCAGCGCAAGCGGCGCCAACATGGTCTGTTATGCGAAAAGTCTTCTTGCCGCTCTTGCTGACAATATACGTACCAAAAGCCAACCTCTTCTCGGCTGCAAGTACTACACCGCTGTCAAATGTAACCCCAACAGCCGTAGCGCCGGGCATGAACTGTTCAAACGCCATGACACCATCACTCTATAACATGGTAAATTTAGCCCTTTCTATTGTTTCTTGACACTATCGAAATTCTTCATTACAGCTGGTATCTCATCGATAATGTCTGTTGGCATCATATGCAAACCGACTCTTCGATATGCTCGATCTCCAGCAGAACCGTTTATGTACGCACCTGCAATTGAAGCGTCAAAAGAATTCATTCCCTTTGCCAGCAGACCAGCTACCAGACCAGATAATACATCTCCAGTTCCGCCAACGGTCATAGCACAGTTGTGAGTTTTGTTTACCGCTACTTTGTTGCCATCAGATATAATATCAACCCATCCCTTCAGCAGAACAGTGACATTATGTTTAGCAGCGAGTTCCTTGACGTTTTTGAGCCTTTCTGGTTCGCTCTTCCCAGCATCTTGTTGGAAAACGCGTTTGAACTCTCCTGCGTGAGGAGTTAATACCGCCTGCCTTTTGGAAACGGAAGAAAGAACATCGGGAATTAAAGCACTAGCATCGAGCAAGATCTTTGCGTTCATCTCGTTCAACTCTACTATGAGACTTTTCAATGCTTCATTCTTTGCTATGCTCAACCCCATGCCTATCGCAGCTGCATCGACCTTCTTTGGCAGCATTGCTTTCAACTTGTTGACACTGCCCACTGTTAATCTATCGTCTGGTAGAGGAAGCACGATTATACTTGGTGAGTAGGAACGAACTGCTACTGAGATCGATTTTGGAACTGCTACATACGCAAGATCAGCTCCACTTCGCATTGTTGCCAAAGATGCCAGCAGGGGAGCGCCATGGTAAACCCTGCTACCGCCAACAACAAGTACTATGCCGTTATCTCCTTTTTTTGACCTGCTAGACCTTGCAGGTATTAGCTTTGCAATTGACGCACTGCTGGCGATCATAGTCTTCATCGCATCACTTTGGATAGACTTTCCTCGCAAAGACTAGATAAGCTGTATGCCCGATCATCCTGAACGATGGTCTAGTCATACCCTCCCTTGCTTCTATATGGCGAACGATTACCTCTGAAGACTCTATGTCTGCAAAGTTGTTCTCCTTCAATGCTGTGGCAAGTTTCTCAATCTGGTTCATTGTAGGACATATCGCAACGAAGCAACCGCTTCCCTTCAAACAATCATGAACATGCTTGACAACAGTCCACGGGTCTCCAAGATCAACAATCGCTATATCAGCATCCTTTAGATCTATACCTTCTTTTATATCATGCTGGTTGATCGTAACAAATTTCTCCAGACCGACCTTCTCTATGTTTCTCTTGGCAACCTCCATAAACTCAGGTCGAACGTCATAGGTGTAAACATGTCCATCTGGTTTGACTATGCCTGCCATGAAAGTTGTTAGAGCACCACTGCCAGTGCCAACTTCGAGCACAATGGAACCATTCGTTAAACCAGTTCGTGATGCTATGTAACCCATATCCTTCGGATAAACTATCTGCGTCTTCCTCTCGCTCTTCATCACAAAGTCGTATATCGTAGGTTTAAGCAGATAGATGTCTCTATCCTCAGTAGTTTTAACACATGTTCCATACGGTAGTCCCATTATTGCATCGATATCAATAATGCCAAGATGCGTATGCATCTTCTTGCCTTTTACAACCTTGATTAACCACTTCTTTCTGGGTGTGTGAAATAAAAGTAGGTACGAACCCTCCTGAATGCTGTCCATCGTGCTAAGAAAACAGGCTTTAGATAATAATGTAACCCTTACACAATGTCATCGTCATCGAGTCTTTTTGCAGCTTTACCCTTCAATCTCAAATCCACCTTAAAGTCATCAGGGCTTATGATATCTCTCGTAATTCTCTTTACTACCAAACCACACTTATTTTCTGGCAGCAACTTATTCCTGATGCAACTAGCATAAGCACATGATGGGCCCAAGCATGGCTGCTCCAGCCATTCACACCAGAGAACATTTCCCTTAGGCTGTAGCACATTCTTAGCGCATTTGAACCAAACGCACTTTGGCCAACATTGACCTGCCGGATCAGGACCCTCTACTTTCATTCTAGCACTCTTCTCGATGCTCTGATCAGCACCTGATTATTATTGTATAAACAATGATTAAAGTCTTTTGCTGTCAGGAAGCCTTGAAACGCTAGAAATGGTGCTACATCTTCTCCAAAGCATCAATTCCTAGCAGGTTTAGTGCGTTTCTTATAACAAGCACAAATGCCTGCACAAGCACAAGCCTGGCATTAACCAGATCTACATTTTTCTCGTGCAAGACGGGCACTTTCTCGTAAAATGCGTTGAACTGTGTAGCGAGTGAATATGCATATCTCGCTATGGCTTTCGGTGAGATATTGATCGCAGAATCTTCAACATGAATATCGAACTTTGATATTTCTTTGATCAATGCAATCTCATTATCGCTTTTTAGCATCGCGGCCATTGCACTGTTAATTGTAGTCTGATGCTTCTCTGCCTTTTCGAGTATTCTGCATGCTCTTGCATGAGCATATTGCAAGTATGGCCCAGTATCGCCTTCAAGTTTCAGTGATTCTGTTATATCAAATGTTATTGTCTTATCGAGATCCTGCTTTAAGATTCCATAACGTATTGCGGCTATTGCAATACTTTCTGCAACAGCGTTTAGCCATATATCATCTGCATCTGGGTTTCTCTGCTTTGCTTCTTCATACGCCTTTTTGTGCAGAGCATCTAGTACATCGTCTGCATTGATATACACTCCCTTCCTCCCCGCCATATGGGCAAATTTTTTCTCCCCAATCTCTATGCCTAGCATCTTTGCTGTGTCGGCACTCAATGCAACCACCTCATAGCTCAGATGCAAGTATCTCTCTGCGCTAGCTTCTAGCATTGCAAGTACTTTGGAAATTATATTCTGCAGCCTGCTCTGCCTTGTGTCTATTACAGTAATAGCTTTATCCGCGCCATGAAACTTTTGATTACCATCATTGTTAGAATCAAGGCTACTTGCCCACAGTGTTGTATTATCATATTGTGTAGTGTATTTGTGGTACGTGAAAGGATCTGGTACAAGGCCAATCTTCCATGCAGCATAAGGAATATCCTTTGCAATGTACGTAGCAGTACCATCGCTCCTTAGCAGAACTTTCTCTTCGCCTTCAATACCAGCTTTGATTACTAAACATCCTGAATACTTGGATTCGGGATCGTCTTCGATCTTCACGATTCCTTTCTGTTTCATTGATTCGAGGGCCTTATCCCATAGTTTAGATTCGATTATCTGTGATTCAAAGTTAAGACAGTCGTAGCGCGCCTTCAACCTCCAGCAAGTCTTCAGCTGCTCGCCAAGCACCTTGCTAGTTAATTCCCTAGCAAACTTTGCAATCTCCGAGTCGTGCTTTTCAATCTCTCTTAACACGTATCTTCTTTTATCCGCTAGAGCCTGATCCTGCTCGTACATCTCATTTACCTTCACATAGACAACATCTCCGCAATAATGGTCGAACTTTGTTTCTGTTTCCATGGAAAAGTTTGCGAACTTGAATCCGACTATTATATCTGCAACTTGCAGACCAGAATCGTCTACATAATTCAACACATGTGTTTCGTGGTTTGTGTACATTAGTATCCTGTACACGGCATCGCCGAGCACAACGTTGCGCACATGACCTATGTGGAGCGCCTTGTTAGGATTTACACTAGTATGTTCCACCAGAACGCGTTTACCTTTGCCTACATCAATTACTCCATACTTTGGATCTCTGACTCTTGACAGCGTCTCATATGCCAGCTTTGCATAATTAGCTTTGAAATTCAAGTATCCAGCCGGATGCGGTTCTGCAGATGCTATGAACGAATCCTTGTGTTCTTCCAAATATGATTTGATGACCTTATCATAAATCTCTCTTGCCAGTTCGGGAGGTTTTTTCTTTATCTTCATGCTAAGCTGAAACGCTATGTTGCTGTAAACATCTCCAAGCTCTGTTCTAGGAGGCTCACCAACAGCAAAATCAATACTAGGAAAGTTTAGCTTGACGAGCGCGTCATTAAGCAAAGAATTAACTTCACTTATCAACAGCCTGAATGTCATTCCTCACACCCAAGAAATTGCGTGCCACATAATCGAGGGCTTCAACGAGTCCGTTTCCATTGGCACCACTAGTACAGTGCTTGGCTTTTGCCTTTACTTCGTCGCTTGAATTGCCCATTGCTATGCTGTAACCACAAATATCAAACAAGGGCACATCGGTTGTGCTGTCACCGATAGCGATCGCTTCTTCGGGTTTAATGTTTAGCATATCCAGTGCTGCCCTGAACCCAACAGACTTGTTTATAGTTTCATAATTAAGATGATAAGCATACATACTGTCAGTAATAATAACCGGCAATTTACTTTCCTTTAGAATCTGTGCTGCTACAGGAATGTCAAACGTTCTTTCTAGTACAACCTCCGTTAACCGTGGAAATACGGGTTTTATGTTGACATTCTTGATTCTAGTCTTGAGATATTCATATGCCTTTTCGCTATGTGATTTATCGGCAAGTAACTTGTGATCATTTGGACTGGTGGTGACCACTCCTCCGTTCTCGCCAACAGCAATCCTTGTAGTGCCAGCAAATACAGATAACACATACGCTTCAACGGAAGAGCGTCCTGTCACAAATATAACACGATAATCTAACTTTTCAATGCTTCTTAACATAGAGAGAGAACCTAAATGGAGTGTACCTCCTCCATTTTCAGTTAATGTGCCATCGATATCAATAGCAAATGATTTAACATTCATGTTTTATGCACGATATAACAGGACATAATATATCAATAAAGTGTTTATGGTTGATACTCTTTCAGTCTAACAATGTCTTAGAATCAAGTTATCATGTGCCCAGGTGGCTTTGTTGACTGTGCTTTTACCTGTCCCTTTGGCAAGGTAAACTTCTTGTCGTGTGGTATCACGAATACCTTGACTGAAGTATTTACCGCATAATGAGCTGTGCCGTCAGGATTTTTGTAGTTTGTCGCTACTCCAGCTCTATCAAGCTCCACCTTCACCTTCACTATTGTTCCATCCTCAAGCTTGAATCTGACAGTATCGTCACCGACTATTTCGTACTCGAGCATCTTGAACTCTATCTTATCTGGAAGGTTCGAATCTGACATATTGTGTGTGAACCTTCCGTTCTAAATATACTTTGCATTAAAAAGTAACGATATGTTGCTCCAGCAAATCTCACTTCATTTTGGTACTTGTTTCAAATCTGCACCATAATCTATTTATGCCGTATTTGCTTCAGAATACTTGTGGGTAGATTTCTAGGTAATTCATCTAAAGGCGGGGCTGCAGAAGGAAGAGGTGATGAGTCAGTAGAAACTGGTGGTTCTGAGTTCGCCAAGAAGGACCTTTACAAGAAAGGGGTTAATCAGATGGCGTCAGAAAAGTTGCAGGAAGCCATACGGACCTTTGATTTAGCCTTACGAATAGATCATAATTATGTTGATGCATGGATAAAGAAAGGTTACTGCCATTTTCACCTAGAAGATTATGCCCAAGCAATATCATGCTATGATAAAGCATTAGTGATCGATGTTAACAATGCAGAGGCGTGGAACATGAAGGGTCTTGCATACTACAAGATGAAGAACTATGAAAAAGCTATAGAGTCCTGTGAAAAGGCTATAGATGTAAATCCAAACGATGGCATGGCTTGGTACAACAAAGCTTGTTACCTTTCTCTTAGCAGCAAGGTGAATGATGCACTTGATGCGTTGAAGCGTGCCATTGAAATCGACATAGCTTATGCAAAGAAAGCGGTAAAGGATCGTGACTTTGAAAATGCAAGGGCGGAGATTGCTTTCAGGAGAATAATGGAGGTCGTCGTTCTTGAAGCAATAAGAGTCGGTTACGATGTCGTAGGTAAGATGATATGGATAACGGGCATGGACAGGGAAGACATTGAAGAAGCGATCAACAACTTGCTGTTGAAGGGTTTGATTATAAGAAGGGAGGGACGAGCGATTGGTTTTGGCGGAAAGGAAGACCATTACTCGCTTGCGAAGGAACTTGCTGAGAAGATCGGCATAGAGAAGGAAAGACCTTTTGGAGGTTCTGCGCAAGTTTCTGCACCGGCGCAACAGCTAAGGACGTTGAGCGAGCATATTGCAAAGACGAAACACGCTGTTGAGAAGGGCGACCTTGATGGAACGTTGAAGCATCTGGCAAAATTGATAGAACCCAAGGAGTTCGGGAACTTACTTATTGAAAACTTCTTTGATGAGCACAGAGATCTTAGAGTTTATCAAATAAGAATGAAGGACAAAGGCCAGGATTATTTGCATGCTAATAAGAGCAACATAATAGAACTCTTAACGAATATCGAAGCAAAGGTTAATGAAAAGACAAGGCATAACACTGTCACATGATGCTGATTGTCGTGAAATACAGGAAACGTTGTTTAGCAAAGTTTAAAGCCCCTTTACAATCGGTTTTTGCTATGTCTTCCAATCTTCTAGATAGACATGATGCATGTAGGGGCAGGCTTGCTTGAAGGCGATGTGAGACAGCTCTAGAAGATATGTTTAATGAATCAAAAAATTAGAAAGGGATTTCAATTATTGTTCGATGTGACCTTGGCTGACAGTGAAGCAGCATCCATGAACAGCACGATATAATGCAGCTCATATACTTCGCCATCGCTTGCGTCTTCGCTAAATTCACCTTCTACGAGGTACAACTTTCCATGGCTTGTGTCATGAAGGTACTCTCCTTCAAGAGATACTTTGTATATGATACCATCGCTGTCCTGTGAATATCCGTTAGCCGAAAATCCACCATCATTCAGTTCTATATTCCATCTGTCTGCTATTATTGGATATCTTACTGGACTGCCTTCGTCATTGATTACTATTTTGCCTTCCTTGACTGTAATACCTGTGTTTTCCGTATTGCTCTCAATGAATTTTAGCTTCATGCTAGACTTGTAGGGTTTATCTTCCCCTTGTTCGATTGCAATACCAGCGCCAAGCACGAAAGTCTTATTATTGTCATTAACTTTCTTGATTGCTCTTAGCTTTGGTTCTTTAGCATTATCCTTTGCTTCCGCCTGGTTTATGGCAAGACTTGCAGTAAGTAACAGTAACATAGTTACGCTTGCAAGAAGAATCTTTTGTGTGCTCATCATGCCCTAGCCTCATTATGAAATCGACGATCTATTAAAGAATTCTGTGAAACAAATCCTTCAAGTACCAAGAAAACATTGAGTAAATTCAAAAGAATTAAATTTACATTTAAGTTGGGCTTAACATGTGTCAGAAAAGATCACTGCAGCCATCATTGGTGTAGGCAACCTTGCCAGTGCATTCGTGCAGGGTGTCAGTTTTTACAATAATGACAAGCTTGATGGTTTATGGCATCATGTTGTTGGTGGTTACAGAGCTTCAGATATAAAAATAGTATCCGCCCTTGACATTGATGCGAATAAAGTAGGGATGGATCTGGCAAGATCGATCTTCAAGGGCGGAACAAGGAAATACGTCGATGTCAGCGATCTAGGAGTTGAAGTCAAAGCAGGTATTCTTGAAGATGATGTCCCAGCACACCTGAGGGATGTAATTAAGGTCAAAAGCGATGGTTATGAAAGCGTGCTAAAGGAATTGAAGAGAACTCAACCTGATGTTGTTGTGAATCTCATATCTTCTGCTATGGACAAATCATCGAAAAGATATGCGCAGTGTGCTTTGGAGACAAATGCGAGTTTCATAAATGCGACGCCAGCACAATTAGCTAAAAGCGATCTTAGCAGTAAGTTCCTGAACTCAAAACTCTTGCTCGTGGGTGACGACCTTATGAGCCAGTTTGGCGGTACGGCTTTTCATAAGGGAATGATTGACTTTATGGTGCAACGCGGTGTCAAAGTGAAGAAGAGCTACCAGCTGGACGTTGGAGGGAGTATGGAAACTTTGAACACTTTGGATGAGAAGATAAAGGCAATGAAGAGATCGATAAAAACATCAACAATAAGTTCCGAGGCTCCTTATGACTTCGAATCCGCGGCAGGCACAACGGAGTACGCAGATTTTTTGAGCGATTCGAGGGTTAGCTATTACTGGATGTATAGTGAGGGCTTCCTGAATAGCCCTGCGGTTATAGATATCACGCTGAGAACAAACGATGGTGCAAATGCGTGTAATGTTTTGTTCGATCTTATCAGAGCAGTAAAGTATTGCAGGGAGAATGACAAGATGTCCTTAAGCGATACCATATGTGCATACGGCTTCAAGAGCCCTCCAAAAACATCAAAGATAAGAGAGTCGTATGCAGATTTCGTTAATGCGTTTACTAATTAACGATAATTGTTGACGGAAAGTATAAACAATATTTCTCTGAAAATGGAGAACAAGAATAATGGTTAGCTAACGCCGGATCTTTATCTATTGTTACATCAACCTTTAATATTATAAATTTTATCGATGGTGCATGAGTGCGGAGAGTATGAACGCATTAAACCAGTCTTATGATATACAGTGGCGCATAATTGATGGTAAGGGATCTGTCAAGGACTTGCCAGAAGAAATGATTGAAAAATTGCGTGCGCAGGTCTACGTATACAAGGTGTGCGAAAGGCACAAGATAGTTTGCTCTGGAAGAAAGGCTCATAGACTGCACTTGCAGGAAGAGCATTCTTACTAGCTGCTTCTGTTCCTCGCTAGAAACTAACTAATCACTGTGTCGTATTTCTTTAGTTTAGAATATTCTTTCAGGAGTTCAAGTCCCTTCTTGGTGATTGTGAACTTGCCAGATGTTTCCTTTATCAAGTGTAAGGAAGTAAGGAAACGAAGGTACTTTTCTGTCGTTCTCGAATCTATTCTTGACGCGTATGCTATGTGAGTCTTTAGCTCGGGTCCATCCTTCAGGGCCTGCAATATGCTCTCTGTTATGCTTAATGTCCCTCTCTTTCGCTTTGAAGACATGGATATCCCCTTGTTTAACGATGATTTATCCACATGTACGTCCCTTGTTGTTACAGACAGCGCTAAACTCAAGGTAGAATTACAGATGTTTGAGTGTTATACGGAGAATGTAACTCAAAAATAGCTACATGGAACAAAACTACTACTTACGCTAACTTGGTTTAGAGCATAAGCTGCCATATACTTTTTCTTATCAGCTCTTTCTGCTTTCAACAGAGTATGAATATTGTTCCCGCGTCCTGTTCCGAAGTTTCCTCAAGGAATTTTTTACACAACTCGCTCAGCCTGATACATTGCCTGCTTTCATCCCACTGAACGAAGTGCGATTCCACAAGAAAATCAATTTCACTACTCAACGTTTCTTTGGTTATGTTAAGTCTTTGCTGAATCTCCTTAACTTCTATTTGCCCTTTACTACTAACTAGGCTTAGTATTTCCTCCGCTAGATCGCTCAAACCCTTCGTAACAACTAAACATGATAAATTATACCTTGTGTAATTCACGCCCCATAATTTGGGCGAAAATTTTCCGTGTAACATACACTTCCAGCAAAAAAAGTATGGAATAACACGAAAGTTTCTCTATAACAGTTGATACTCAACCTTTATCTCTTTCAGAATCAGGGCTGAATAATCCCCAACACAACATCACCATACGACCTGATGGAAAGAGTTTCTTGCTCTTTCCACAAGTGGTGAAAACTCTTGTAAACACATTCACTGCTCCAAGTTC
>JBMCYV010000035.1:0-20555 GCA_049199595.1 Candidatus Nitrosomirales archaeon | reverse complement strand
GCTCCACAGGGTCTTCTCTCCCCGATGGAAGTTCGTGGACTGTTCGTCCACGTTAAGTGGCTTCACCGGGTTGCAGGCGGGGACAGTGGGGCCCTCGTTGGTCCATTCATGCACGTCGGAACTTACCAACCCCTAGGATATGATCCAACAAACGCTAGCATGACGGTTACATTGCATAACTCTAATGGCACGTGGCTTGCATACTTCCAAGACAACACAAATGGAATATTGAGGTCGTATCAGATCCCAAACGTCCCAAACAAACCAGTATCTTGCAGCCTAAGCAGTAGGATATTTATGGAAGCCTCAAATGATAACTGTGCCAACTACACACAATTCAACCAAATTGACTTCAATAACTTCAAATATCTAGATTGGGCAGGCAATCCGACATCACAGAATCCCATAACGACGAATGCGCTTGTTCCTCCCAACCTTCAGAGTTGTATAGGAATAGACCAGTCATTAGATAAAATATATCACCTATAAAGGAAAATAATCGAACAAGACCTACCTCAATTTTTTATATTATCTGAAGTGTTTTTCATTTTTTTAGAACGATACCGAAAACTATTTTATTTAGATGGGTGATTATCAATCGATGATGCACCGTTATCTTTTTTATTTGTATTATTCACTGATGTTTTTCACCCTTTTACATTTTCATAACAATTCACTTGTGTACGGACAATCCGACTCAGCATCACCTCTAATCATCACTGAAGTTGAGCTATGGGGTCCTGAGATTCCTATCGAGCAGCTTGATTGGGGATGCGTAGGTGCGAAAGCGCTAGCACCAACAGCGATACAGTGGGTAGAAATTCATAACACTAGAGATGAAATTATAACGACAGCTAATGGTTACAACTTGACAGTCACGAAGAGCGCGATTATGACTTCATCGTTAGATTTAACTCTGGGTGCTGACGAATATTGTATAATTCCAATTCCAACCGAGACAAGCCCTATAGGTACTGATGGGACGCCTGTTGGTATCGTCAATTCTACTGCAATTCTTACATATTTCATTAGAACAGGTGAGGAGTTATTGAGGTATGAATATTCAACGCCTGAATTCAGCGATCTGTCCACAGATAACAGAACATGGCAATTAAACGGAACGGAATGGATATTTGTTAAAGCAACACCGTCCAAGATAATTCCCGAATTTCCGATCAGCATACTTATAGCATCCTTAGCAATAGGAGGAACTCTCGCTATTATACGATTAAGGAAATCCAGCAATTTATATCTTGATTGATAGAGTTTCAAATGAAAAATCTCATCAAGCTTGGCATTTCTTAATTGAATGATAAATTGTACTTTTAACATCATAAAATTAGGGTAGGGGTTACTTCGCCACCCCTGTAGCTTACTGCCTTCTAGGTGCTTCTACCCCCATGCCATCTTAGCCCGCTCGGGGCTTATACCCCATGGGGATCGAAGCCCCTTTCAATGCAATTTACATCTTCCTTCTGTCTGTTCCAGTACTTTGCTTTGATAAATGTAATTGCACCTTTAATTTTGATCACAACGCTGTAGACAGGAGTATCATCGTCGTTCACCAACGTAGTCTGACATTCCACAGTCGCATGATTCCAAGCATGAAAGCTATCGCGATGGCTGGTACCATTACACCTATTGGAAATTCTGGTACTACTTTGGTTCCTACAATTTCGATTGAGCCACCATTGGGAGGAACAGAAAATTGTATGGTAGTTGAAGTTGGACTACTTGCCACCTCTTCAAAATAACTGTCGCCCCATTTCTCGATCCTTACGCTTTGAATTCCGCTTATTAGATCCGTAGGTAAAGTCAATTCGATATCTCCTTTTTTACCATCAACCTTAATTTCTATTGAAGACCTTTCTGGATTAACTGAAAATGCGCTAACACTTGTATTATTTGTTGTACCTGTGATTGTATAGGCCTCTCCTTCAAATCTTGTTGATATGCTGAACGGTTTTGGCTTGATCTCCTTTTCTATGTCGGTTGCATTCAAAACCACAATACCTCCCCACTCAGGGCTTGCTAAGTATATCATGTTATTGTTTGGATTGACAACAATTCCACGGTTAGTAGTATCTAGTGGCATACTTCTCAACACGCTATTTGTCGAAGTGTCTATTACAACCAAGGGACCAGAATGAGCAGCTGTGTACAGCCTATTGGTCTTTGAATTAAGATATATTCGATCATTATTTTCGACACCTACCGTAAGTTCGGAGATGATCTCATTCGTGGAACTATCTATTACCAGAAGCGATTGATGGCCTGCGACAAATATTGTATTAGTATCTGTATTTACTGCTACGGCTGCTGGATTAATGTTGGTAGTAATGTTGCTCGCTATCTTATGTGTCGAACCATCAATTACGTTGACTAACTTGGCAGGAAAATTTGTAGCGTACAGTAGGTGCGTAACAGGATTGACAGCCAGTTGAGCTGGAAAGTTAAGACCTACATCGCCAGAAACCAAAGTGCGCTCTCCTATGTACAGTTTTTCAACGATCTTATTTGTTGAACCATCAAGAAAAGCGACAAAATTCCCTCCATCGGTACTGATAAAGATCTCATTCGCGTCCGGATCTACTGCTATTGAATGACTGGGAGAATGTTCTCCTAAACTTACTCTGTCTATGACAGTATTCGTTGAACCATCGATCACATAGACAAAACTTGAGACATGACTGACTGCGTATATCGTGTTAGTATTTGGATTAACGGCAACTCTTAGTTGATTATCCTCCGGTATGAAGAAATCTTTGTCATCCAAATCAATTCGATCGACTATCTCCTCACTTGCAATATCTATGACTGTGATTGAAGAGTCCATGTTTCCCACATATAATGTGTTACTCTTAACATTCACGGCTGCCTGATGTGGAATATAACTAAGATCTGGATTACTAGTTCTAATAACACGGAATTCAGGCTGAAATGCAACAGCTGATTCAAGATTAACCATGTTTGTCAATATAATCAAGAAACCAAGGATTAACAAAAGAGAATTCATATGTGATTTAAGGCTGCTCGAATATAAAAATAAAGAGCTGTGTGTTGTCATATTTTCAGCGTTCAGCCGTGTGAGTTTATTTTCGAATCCCACTCTATCACATAATATCCAGTCGAAGTGTTAGTCCAGACAAAGAACATTTCATTGGTAGACTGTTCACCTAGATTAATCGCATCGCCAGCACCAAAACCGGTAAGCGATCCCTGACTCCTTAGCGGTCCAAACTTGTTTGTGATCGAGTAGTCTATGGAACTATCAGCAGTATTGAAATGAAGGAAATGCTGTTTAGTATCGCCAGAAGCAGGTTTAAATGATAATGCGTTAACGAACGAGTATGGCCTGGAAAAGCCTACATCTTCGGTC
Organism: Candidatus Nitrosomirales archaeon; assembly: GCA_049199595.1. Classification (GTDB taxonomy): domain Archaea; phylum Thermoproteota; class Nitrososphaeria; order Nitrososphaerales; family UBA213; genus JBMCYV01. The sequence goes on along the minus strand of JBMCYV010000035.1, from coordinate 17,176 downwards.
GGCACTGAAAATTCTCCACTACTTATGCCTGTATGCCAAGTAGAAACCGTTCCTGCTCCAGACAGAGCTCCGTAATAGTACCAAAATGTATACGATGAGCCTAAGAGATATGAATCCGTAACAACAAGATCTCGTGTTATGTCTCCATCTATGTCGAATACTGCAACGTCGGTTCCCCTGTCCCCAGCAGTAAATGGTACGGTATAAGGACCTGCTGTCCCACTATATGTGAAACTACTACCACAACTGCCAGATCGTGTTATATCCCAGAATATCATATAATACGTTATACTCGTACCACTAAACGGAACCGTGTAAGTTATTATCAAATCGTACGCTTGATCAGCATCAACTTTATACAATGTTGCGCCCACATCATAGGTCTGTCCTGAAACTGTTACCAATGATTGTATGGTACCGGTTGTAGTTCGTGCTCCAGTGATTGAGTCTAGATCCCATAGCACTCGAGCTTTGATAGTTGTCTGGACGCCAGCACCGCTGTAATCTCCCCAAACAGCAAGTAGATCAGGATTCGGACATGAAGAGTCTATCTGTGCTACTGCAGCATCGGCACCCGTGATAATATTAACGGCAGAAAGACCAAAACTATATCTTATAGGATACAACCATCTTATTCCGTCCTTGTCTCCCCATTGAAGAGTCCCAAGAGAGAAGTCCTGGATACACATGACTGGGTCATTGATTTCATAAGTTTCACAGGCGTATGACTTGTATAGATCTCCCAGCCCATACCAGTGACCGAACTCATGTAGAGTTGCGTTGTATAACTGACTGGAAGTCCAGAAACCGTCATTAAGAACCATATCAGCTTCAACAATTGTATTTGTTGTTTGGTTTAGACGGACGCCTGATGTTTGTACCAGTCCACCCGCGGCAATGTTACAGAATCCTATTTCGTTAATGGAATTAACGGTTGATACTCCTGCTGCACATTCGGTCTTCAATAAGCTAGGCGTATTGGAAGTATCTTGCTGGTAAACAAAGTTCGGAAGTTTGCTTGAACTTGAGAGAACGCTGGACCAGTTATTTTCAGCATTTTGAATCTGCGTTCTCGCCTCGTCTTGGCTTATGCCAGATACACCGCTCAAGTTCGTCTGGTAATTCACATTCAAACTAGTATCGCTTTGAGTCCATTTTATTGAAGCACGTGAATCGAAGGAGAAATCATCTGGCAGACCGTCCTCTGGTTCGTGCGTGATGAAACCATAAGATGGCGAAACTCGCAACAATTCTGGCGGAGTATCTTCAAAATAGCAGCATTGAATTGCTGCAAAGACAGGAATCACTGCTCCCACTACACCAGCAACTTCTGAGATACAAAGCGTAATTATTATCAGAGTTTTGTTCATGGTTTCACCTCAAATGCTATGATCATAGAGTGCGTTGATCCCCGCACTTCCTCTCCGCTTGCGAGTGTGCAAGCAGAAGTGCCTTCTTCGATATGCACTATGTATATCCCCGGAACTGGATTCTGAGTTCCTAATTGCTCTGCAATTCCGTATTTGCCTATTGGCCAGTTCTCCTTGGAAAATTCATAGATAGATAGTTGCTTCCTTTCTCCCGGGTTAAGAGATTGGCAGAAATCTTTCCTCGGTTCGACAATAGTATCTGTTACCATCCCTGGAAATCTTTGTTCCAGATTCCAAATCTCCATGTGTGAATCTGCTGTAACACTGCTTATCTTATTACTGCCAGAATTGGTTATGTAAAATACCACATTTTTGGGTGAATTATTTCCAATTTCAAATGGATTGCCTGTTCCTTCAATGCCGAGTTGCATTCCTGATGCCTTCAATAACTTATGAGGACTAGCTTTGATTCTGTCAATGTCATAATCTATCGTCACATTCAGTTCAAGCATGTATTCTTTAAAATTGCCACGTCTAATTTCGTCATCAAGAATCTTTTCTCCAAATGTTTCTCCAAATTTCGAACTGACAGTCTTTTCTCCAAATTTCCAACCGACAAGTTTTACGCTGTAAGTTCCTGGGAATACCTCGAAGAATTCACTTAAATCAGAAAGGTCTACGCTCGTTATTGGCATTGAAACAGCGGCAGGGACAATAATATCAGAGTTATCAGTGGTTGTATAATTTGCCACGTCCCATTCTCCAGATATAGTCATGTTCCAGCGATCGACATCTACGACCGCAGGGATTAACCCTTTATTTGTCACTACAAACGACAAGCCAAAATTATTAGGATTTGCCTGTAATTCCAAATCGCTATTGACCGATATGCTTTGAACCGTAGAGAGATTGGTAATTTTAAGCAGTGGGAAACTTTCAGACAGAGGTCTGTCTGTGATTATTGAAGGATCTGCAGCAAGTGAACGGTTTGATATAACAGATCCAACTAGCAAAGATGTAACTGAGATTACAACTATCAGTACCTTCAGCTTGTTATTGATCAACTTACCCTCCGTCATGTTCCCCACGGTCATGCCCCCAGTTAGTTGGATCCTTTTGATGGAACTACTTAAGGTTTGGTATAAGCTTATAGGAAAACTATGATAATTATTCATTATACGAGTATTGGAATATCAAAGTCACTACAAGTGGTTATTTTTGATTGCAAGCTACATTTAATCCTACCTGCGGCGCATCCATTTATCCATCTTATACTCCTTGATCTTCTTCATCGCTTCCAAATACGTGCAAGGCTTCCAGCTTCTATCTGGACTCGCTCCAATGTCTATCAGCTCCTTCATGCTGATGTATCCCCACTCTGCAAAAACATCGTCGTTCAAGTTTATATAACAAATGGTAATGTTCTGCTGCAAAATATTTGGTAGGGGTTATTTAGCCACCCCGAAAGCTTACTGCCACATCAAGGTGCTTCTACCCCCGTGCTGTACTAGCCCGCTCGGGGCTTATACCCCATGGGATCGAAGCCCCTTTCAATACAATTTGCATCTACTTTCTGTCTTTTCCAGTGCTTTGTTTTGATAAATGTAATTGTACCTGTAGTATTGATCACAACGCTGTAGACAGGAGTATCATCAGGAGTATTATCGTTTTACGGTAATGAGTGCAGTCTGACAGTTCTTAATCGTAGCATGATAACCGTCAAGCCTATTGCCACAGATACTACTAATAGACTAATTGGAAATTCTGGGATGATATATGTACCTGCAATTTCAATAAGCGAGGTGCCTTCAGGATAACCTATTAGCAATATCCTTTTCTCCTCAGTAGTTTCTACTTCGTTAAACTCGACAGGCTTCACACCGCTACTGGTTGCGTATGGACCAATAGCCACAAAGTAACTTTTATCCATTCCATTTTGCTTAGAATCAATTATGTTTCTTGACAGTTCTATTCTTAACTGACCATTAGTAGGTGAATCAATTACAACCATTATTGCATGTGCCGGCAGGTCTATGAACATACCCTTAAGTTCACCTGAAGTTATCTTGTATCTAATTGGGATTGCTTTATCATCAATCTGTATGGTATATGCCCTGTATGGTATATGCTCTATCTGAACAGTATCCACCACACGATTCGTTGATCCATCTATGACAGTTATGAGATATTCTCTTGTGCATTCATAACAAGGAAATTTAATATCTATTAAAGAAGTCACATAGACCAAGTTGGTCGTTGGATTGATGCTGATGCCTAGTATTTCTCCTGTCACAGTAATGGTATCTACAACCTTCTTCGTTGAACCGTCTATGACCAAGACGGTGTGAGGTGCTAACTGTATTTCCTGACTCACGTCAGTTACGTATATCATATTTGCAATTGGATTAACAGCAATACCTCTGGAAGTAAAGAATCCTGGTTCTTCGTTGCCCGCATGAATAGTATCAAGCTTTATTTTTGATAATGCATCTATTACAGAAACAATACCTGTATTGTTGAGTGAGTATATTAGGTTTCTATCTGGATTAATGGTTATCCACTCACCACCGCCACCTTCGATAGTATCTACTAAGATGTTTGTTGACCCGTCTATGACAGCTAAATCGAATGTGTGTGAAGCGTAGTCGTAATAGCTAGCATACAGCAGGTCAGAATTCGGATTAACAACTAGGTTGTTTGCGTCACCAACGTCTATCGTTTCTACAACTTCATTCAGAGAACGATCATACACGTTAATTCTGTTCGGATCAGAGCTGATGAAGTATATCCTATCCATTTCTGAATTCACAGCAATGTCATAAGTTGCACTGCCCGTTAGAATCGTATCAAATATTTCGTTAGTCGAGCCATCGATTACAGAAATCACATGTCGACTAAGCGTAGGGTTCCAGTTAGAAACATACACCATATTAGTATGTGTATTAACAGCTATCGCATCGGACATAAACTGTTCGCCTAGTGTGATGGAAGATACAATCTTATTCGTTTCACCATCTATAACGTAGACCGAATCTTCAACAGTCACATATATCGTGTTTGTAAGAGGATTGACAGCCATTTTTCCCGGTCCTACGTTAAGAGTATCGAATCCCTGGCCATTTGCATCATCAATAAAATGTGGAACGATGTTAAGAGTAGTTAACGAAAATAAGAGATAGAGAATTGTGATTACGCTTTTCAACTAGTTTCATTTGTCTTCAACCTTACATATTAAATCTACTTATGGGACTAATGCAGACATTGAAATTCTGGAATGTATTGCAATTTCTTACGACAGCTGGGACAATTCATTGAATCACCTTTAGGCTACCGTTGATCGCCTTTGTTTTCCCACACCTTCTCTTTATTGCAACTTGCGAAGCTCTCCCTGTTGGTGTTAAAACTAGACATCTTATTGCTGTAGGTACGTCTGGATTTCCTGTCTGCTGTTTCTGTATCCCAACATAGTGCTTACCCTTTTCACACCAATAGGTTAGATGCCTGTATTAGTTTGGATTCTTGCTTGCTGATAGCCAGTGCTGATATTCTAACAAGACATTGTTCTTATGATTTGAACAGACAGGGCGGACTGACATTACACTATCATAATATGGAAGGCTATCTTAAAAAGCAGATTGAATTTTAAATCATCAAAAAATATGGTAGGGGTCCAGCAGCTACCCCTTAGCTTACTGCCGTAGTGAGCAATTCGCTCCCTGCAATGTATGGACTAGGAGGGATTCGAACCCTCGAACCTAAATTTTTCCGCGGTATAATAGAGATTCAGCTTCGAAAACATTATGCACGTCTGAAGCATTTGATCCGTAAATTCTATACCCCAATTGACAGAGCTCCGCATGAAAAATCCTTTATCCCGAAGAGGGCTTTACATTGCTACGCGAACTTGATTATGATGTCACACAGATATCAATCCATAATATGTTAAGGTGATATGAAGTGCAAGAACTTCATGTATAGAGTGCGGAAACGCACGCCATTAAAAATCTGTACCACTATATCCCTTATAAAGAGTCTATAGAGAGCTTGAAATCAAGCAAGAGTTTCTGAACCCTATCGCATTAACGGTATAACTTGGATCCAGCAGTATAGAATTATAAAAGCACAAATTTTACTTTCAAGGAGTGAAAACAGTAACATTCTCCAGCACAGAAGAATCAAGCTCTTTGGCAAAGGTGTATGGTTACAGCGAATGGATAATGAACAGATTCCTTCATTACATCCCTGACCTGCACAAGTTTTTGAAAACGATGGATCAACCACCACAGCTTTACATACGTGTCAATTCTCTGAAAATATCCAAAGCGGAATTAAAGAGCAGGTTAGTTGAGAGAGGCTTTGTTCTTGACGATACGATGTTAAAAGACGTTTTTTCTGTAAAAAAGGCGCCGCATCCAGTAGGTGCTACTCCCGAATATTTGTTAGGATACTACTACATACAGGATCTGAGTTCCTGCATATCTGTAATTGCTATGGATCCGAAGAATGATGAAACTAATTTGGACATGTGCGCAGCACCTGGAGGCAAGACAAGTTACATTGCCCAGAAAATGGAGAACACCGGTCTTCTGGTAGCGATGGAAGCTAACAAGCGAAGAATGAATTCGATACTCTTCAATCTGAACCGTTGTGGTGTCATGAATACATGCGTCTATAATATGGATGCCAGAAAAGCAGCAGAACTGGGTTTAAGATATGACAATATTTTATTGGACGCACCTTGCACCTGCGAAGGTGTCATACAAAAGGATGTCAAGAGAAAGACCAGTCGCACTCCGGAAGACATTGAATTCTGCAGCACCCAGCAGACGAAATTGATTGATACTGCTGTAGGTCTGGTCAAACCTGGAGGAATATTGGTTTATGCCACATGTTCTTTTGCACCTGAAGAGAACGAACTCATTGTAGATCACGTCTTGCAAAAATACGATGTAGAGATAGTTCCAATACCTTATGGCAGTGAAGGATTAACCAAATTCGGAGATTTACGATTTGATTCCCAAGTAAAGAAGACGCGAAGATTTTATCCGCATATTCATTCTACTCTGGGTTTCTATGTTGCCAAGATCAGGATAACGTAGGTGAATATATGTATAGAGAACTTATACGTGAAGAAAAAACTATCCTGAACAGATTCTTCGACAAGTGGGATCTGTTTGACTATTTCAAGGACAAGAATCTGCTAATTAAAGAAGGTAAGGCAAGAGAGATCTTCTTGATGACAAAGGATGCAAAGGTTCTTGCGTTAAGGAAAGATGCGCATCTGGCTGGCATCAAGCTAGGCGAGATGAGAAAGCAGATTTCACTTGACCTTGAGGGAGCGCAGATCTTTGCCCAAAATACCAGCAAGAAGAAGATCGTTGTTACGGAGCAAGCCGAAGCTCTGGTGCTATACGGCAGGGATATTTTTGGCCAATCCATAATCAGACATACGAACGATTTTGACGAAAACGAAGTCGTTCTCATTACAAATAAGCATGGTGACGCTATCGGTATAGGAAGAACCCGATATAACTCAGATAAGATACAGAATCAAGGAGTAACTGTGACAAATATTGCTGATAGAGGATGGTATTTGCGGGAAGAGAACAAGTATGAAATATAGAATTTATCCTTACTTCTTGTTGGCTCGCCACAGCACGAACCCAGCTATTGCTCCCAACATGCCTCCCATCACCATCAACACTGTAATAGGAAATCCACCAGTATACGATTTACCAGTGCCACCTTCTGGCGCATTTTCAAAAACCACTGCCCCCTCGTCACTTCCCTGTATGCTCTGAGTTGCATATCCAAGTATCTGTATGCTTGCTGCACTTGGAGGCGTTGTGTTTCTTACTTTGTATTGCTCGCCGTCTACTGCAACATCAACCTCGGTTATCGTTTCCCTATGTATGCCTTCTCGTATGCTACCCTCACCGAGTGCGAAGAAAGTAATTACCTTTGCTCCTCCGGTTTCGGTGAATCCGAAGTTTTCAGATTCCTTTATACTTCCAGTCGGGTCAAAACTCCAGTGCCATTTGTCAAGTGTCAAGTCTGTAAATTCAGTAAAATCTATGCTAGGTTTGTTGAGTACTTTGACAGCATCTGAATTTCCCAGAATCTTCATAATTTCTGGCTGTCTGGCATAAAAGTATCCGGACGCTAAGTTGATGTCGACATCACCATACTCTTCTGTCTTTATAACTGCCGGTTCATCAAGCTTGAAACCTCGCCAGTTAAGGTCTATCAGGGTACCTTCCTCAGCAGATCCTGCATTTATTACGAAGTTTGTTACTTTCGCATTCAGTTTCAAAAGACGTTCCAAGACTGCCCTGTCGCCCTCTCCTTCCAAAGTTGCTCTGTAATCTATCTTCAAGTCCTCGATAATGGCCGGGGACTTCCTTTCTTTTACTAGTTTCTGGTTTATCTTGTCAATAAGCTCCTGCACACCAGGCGTACTTTTATCGGCAGTAAATGATATTTGATCATTCACGTTTTCAAGTTCAGATTTTACCTTTCCCCCGTTGGGATATTCTATGTAAACAATATCGACATTCTTGTAGAACGCTTCACCAGTATTTTTCGCTGGCATCAGCAGCGTATCCAGCTGCACCGCAAATGCTGGAGTCAAAAAACCTGAGAAAAGGACTGAAGTTAATGATAGCATCAAGAAATGCTGACTTCGAAGCTTCACATGTGAAAATCTCGCCTCTCCTTTTTATAAACCTTTATAGATTTTATGCAACAATAAATGACATAAATTATAGCTTGTATTGAAAGATATGGTGTTGATCACTATAATCTCTGGTGGCACGGGTTCTGTAAAACTCGTAAGGGGGTTAAGTTCAATCACTAAAGATTTTGTCGTTGTGTGCAACGTTGGCGACAACATATGGCTGCACGGTCTTTACATTTGCCCTGATATTGACACGATAGTCTATGGCCTAGCGAACATGCTTGATATTGAGAGAGGATGGGGAGTAAGGCACGACTCCTTCGAGTTCATAAGACAGATGGAATTCTTGGGAGAAGAATCTTGGTTCAAGATAGGCGACAGGGATCTTGCGACGCATCTTGTAAGAACAAAGATGCTGAAAGAAGGCAAGAGTTTGTTCGATGTTACGCAATTGATATGCAGCAAGTACGGAGTTGATGCCAAAGTTATTCCCGTGACGGAACAGCATACGGAAACCAAGATTGTTACGGAACACGGTGACATGCACCTGCAGGAGTTCTGGGTGAAGCATAACGCGAGTATTGAAGTTAAGGATGTCATTTACTCTGGAGCAAACAAGGCAAGACCTTCAACACAAGCGTTAGACGCCATCAACTCGTCGAGCATGATCATAATAGCTCCTGCTAATCCAGTAACCAGCATAGGTCCGATGCTTGCGATCAAAGGTGTGAGAGATGCTTTGGAAAAAGTGAAGAACAAATGTCTGGCAATAAGCCCTGTAATCGGGAACAAGGCATTCAGCGGACCAGCTGCAAAGTACATGCAAGCATTAGGAATCGAAGTATCGCCATACGGAGTTGCTTCTTTCTATTCAGATATTGTCTCAAGGTTTATCATAGATTCATCGGACCAGCAGTATGCAAGCAAGATCGAGGGTCTTGGAATCAAGGTGAATCACACCAACATAATGATGAAGGACATGAAGGACGAAACTAGACTAGCTTCCTACCTTCTGGGCATGCAAAAAAGTGTTCGTTATTGAATATCTATGCAATAGTTCCCGTGAAAACATTCGCAAGTAGCAAGAAGAGACTCGCTGGTATTCTAACAGTAGATCAGCGCATTAACCTTTCAGAAGCAATGCTTTATGATGTACTGAATTCAGTGACTAATTGCAGCAGTATTAGCAAGACAATCGTTGTTAGCAAAGACGAAAAGATTTTGTCAATAGCTAGGGAATTTGGAACAACAATAGTAAAGGAAGAGGAGGAACTGGGTGTTAATGCAGCTGTAGCATTGACAGATGATATTTGCAGGGATTCAGATGCAAGTATAGTAATTCCCCAAGACCTTCCGCTGGTTCAACCATCAGATCTGGATGCGTTTTGTAACTCTGCCAAGAATGAAAATTGCGTTATAATAGCTCCCTCGCACAGATACGACGGCACGAACGCACTGCTCAGAAAGCCTCCAAACGTTATGAAGACACACTATGATGAAGACAGTTACGAAATACACCTGAAGAAAGCCAAGGAGAAGAACATACCAGCCAAGATAATCATGAACAGACGGCTGATGCTGGATCTGGATGAACCAAGCGATATTACACGTATTATGTCAGAAGACTCGGATACGAGAACGGTTACTTACCTGAAAGAGATCAAACAAAAAATTCAGGGCTTAGCATAAAAGGTAAGAAAATCAAGAATTTTCCCTTTGCTAGTGTAATTGCCTTTTCTTGCTCTTGGCTTTTTCCAGTAGGTCAAGTATCGTGTAGGTGCCAAACATCCCTATCATTGCGGAAACTATTGCTTCTACCATTTTTGTCACCAGCAATAATATGTAGAAATTTCAATATTAGCATGACTAGGATGCAATTACTATAGGTTCAAATTGCAAGATATTACTTAGCATCGTTGTTGATTAGTAAATAATCGTTTTTTGTGAGATCTGATCCTCCTTTCTGATGATCCTATACATGTCTTGAGTCTGCCCACGCACGACAGTACTCCGAAATACAGAAATATTTATATAACCGATATAAATCTATTATCCTTCTGGACTTGATTATTAACTTTACGGTGATGCAACATTGGTAAAGGATGTTTCTATGGCTGCTGACAGATGTCCAAGATGCGGTAAGGGGCCGATGGTTACTGACAATGCAACGGGTGAGATGTTCTGCGGCAATTGCGGTTTCGTCCTGACGGAAAGAATCGAGGAACTTGGCCCAGAATGGAGAGCGTTTTCCAAGGAAGAGCACGAAGACAGAAGCAGAGCAGGTATTCCAACCTCGCTGGCAATGCACGACATGGGTCTCGCGACAATAATAGGTCCAATAGACAAGGACGCGTCGGGGAAGCCGTTATCCGCCTCGATGAAGAGCACGATCGAGCGTCTGAGGACCTGGGACAGCAGAAGTCAGGTTCATGAGCCAGTTGACAGGAACTTCAGGCAGGCGTTCAGCGAGCTTGATAGGCTGAAGGACAAGTTGGCCGTTGGTGATGCTGTCATAGAAAAGGCAGCATACGTTTACAGAAAGGCACTTGAAAAGGGGCTTGTTAGAGGAAGGTCGATCTCTGCACTTGTTGCTGCAGCGTTGTATGCTGCTTGCAGGGATACCGAGACGCCAAGAACTTTGAAGGACATTGCAAATTCGAGCAACATAAAGAAGAAAGATGTTGCCAGATGCTACAGACTTTTGATCCGCGAGCTGGATCTGAAGATGCCTGTAGTGGATCCAGTAAAATGTGTTGCAAGGATAGCGAGCAAGGCAGGTCTCAGCGAAAAGACAAAGAGAAAGGCTCTTGAAATTCTGAAGAAAGCTGAAGAGGTGAAGATTTCAGCAGGAAAGGATCCTATGGGTCTTGCGGCAGCGGCACTTTACGTTGCCTGCGTAATGAACGGAGAGAACAAAACCCAAAAAGATGTTGCCGAAGCAGCCGGCGTGACAGAAGTTACAATAAGGAATAGATATAAGGGTCTGAAGTTGGCCCTTAAACTCTAACTTTTTGTTTTGCCAAGCATTAAAATATGATCCTAGCGTTTGCTATTTTGTTAAATGCTTGCCAAGCAATTATTGGTGTTGGTTTCGGTAACAGTTTTGTTTGCTAGCGTAATATCACAAGCATTAGTTTTTAATGCAGAGGCAGTTGCTGCGTTTGTGGAAACAGATAAGGATGAAATATTTCTTGGTCAGGATCTGACGATAAGAATTGCCGAACCAGATGCTAACTTTGATTCAAGATCGATGGAGAGGCTTCCCTTCAGCGTTATAACCATAACAACAAACAAGTTTGATGAGGAGCCTCTTGACAAGGTATTGGACAAGACAGGTATCAGGGCGACGCAATCATCGCTCATTGAGACTGGATTTAACACTGGCGTATTCGAGGTCACACTTGAAAGTATAAACGATTCATTAGTTACGCGAGGTCACGATATCAGGATCGTTTACATTGATAACACGCCTTCCGGAGGCAGCTCGCCAACAAGAATTGAAACCATAGTTCATGTTGGAAAGGCCAGCATCAGCGTCACATTTGATAAGAATGAATATTCACAGTTCGATACTGTCGAGCTTACGGTAGTTGCACAAATGTTCAATGTCAACAGAGACAAGATCGACACGCTTAACACTCCAACTGGCGGCAGCATTGCTGTAATAGCTCCTTCTGGGCAAAAATATTTTCCTCCGATGTTTGAAAGCGGCATAAATACAGGAACATTCATCGGAAAAATAAGACTTACATCTGATCCAGATTACAAGGAAGGAGATCTTGTTGTTCAGAGTGGCGATAGAATTAAGGTAACGGCAGCAATAATACCAGGCATTGAAGCAAGTGATTCAGCTTCCATTACAACGAGGCTCGGGAGCATATCGTTCGACAGATCTGATTATGAAATTGGAGATACCGTTAACCTGATTGTTATAGACCCTGACGAGAACAAAGATTCTGATGTCATAAACACAGTGCAGGTCAAGATATGGTCAGGCACTGACATTGATGGAATCTTGCTTACGTTGCACGAGATGGGATTGTTTTCGGGAACGTTCGAGGGTAAATTTACTTTAGGCGGGATAACAAATCAAACACTGCAAGTTTCAGAAAACGATATCATGTTTGCAAAATATAATGACAGAACTGTACCATCACTGACCCAGCCTGCTTCAAAGGATCTTTTTGTATCTGCAAGAATAGGCTCGATGTTGCATACAAATATTCTAGTTTCAGAACCATCGTTATATGATCAAGATGGCAATCAGTTGAAGAGCATCAGATCCGGCAGCATAGTGGCGGTGCAATCATCGCTTACAAATTCACTGGCAGGAAAGCAGCCGTTTGTTTACATAACACATGTAAAGGACGCTGATGGATTTACAGTGCAGTTATCGTTTGTAAAAGGATCCTTCGAGCCTTTCCAATCATTAAAGGTCGCTCAGTCTTGGATCCCTGATGTTGCCGGAACGTATATGGTCGAAGTTCTTGTGTGGGATAGTATCGAAGAACCTTCCCCCCTCTCCCCCATAAATAAGTTCACTGCAACCGTAAAAGTATAAGCCTACTTTACTATGACCTTTCTTTCGCCTATATTCCTGCCCAAATCGCTTGCCACAGAGTTTATTTCCTTCAAATCATAATCCGTTACTTCTCCACGGATCTTGGCAGCCATAAGCGCGTTCTTGATCAGGTTCATCGCACCAGTAATTTCAGTATCTATCTGGATCAATTCCTCCAAAGAACCTTTATTCACACCGCCGTTCGGGGCAACGAGCTTCTCGTATCCGTTAGATGCGGTTTCATTCAGTTCATTGAAGAGCGTTACAAGATCGTTTCTTAGGCGCTTGAAGCTGTTGTCATCCCTGTAGTTGTTTAGTATGTAATCCATATGCATGGAACTATCTTCGGTCTGCGTCTTGATGTAGTAGCTCATATACCTGCTTATCTCGCTCATTTCGACATAATTTGACCTGCCAGTGTCCAAGGCCTTCTGCAGAAGCGAAGCAAGTTTCACAATACCATTGAAGCCCTGTTTCTCCTTCTTATTGTACTGCGTATCGTGACCCTTCGACATCTTGCGCATTCTAGAAGATATGTTACTTAAATTCGTTTATACTAACAAGTTTAATGTGATCATAAATGGCAAAAACATAAAGACAATATTGTAAAATATTGTAAAATTATGCAACTAGACAATCCCTGTGTCGTTAAAACTATTCTGCTGCCGCTTCACGTCAATATAGTTCCTGATCAATTTCTGCAAAAATATGACCATTGCAATTATACCAGTTGCTGTGAGCAGGAAGTCAATGCTCCCTAGCAGAGGATTGTTTGCAGACTCATCGTACGGAAAGCCCCAAACAGTGTTTCCAAAGTAACCGAACGCGAAGATGAAGTAGTTTGTGCTCCAGTGCAGCAGGATCGCCGCGTGTAAACCATATCTGTAGTAAAGCCAGCCGAGGATCCAGCCACCCGCAATTGCCTGCGGGATCTTGCCGTAGCTCCAGCCACCTCCGAAGAATATGTGCGCAAGGCCAAACAGTACTGCGCTTATCGTTATCAAAGCATAGATCTGCCTCTTGTTGCGCTGTTCAAAAGGTGCACATCTATCGGGATGCCACAGAGTCTTGAAGAAATTTGCTACGGAACGCCTGCTGACGAACATAAAATACGCTGGTATGCCAACAAGGATGAGCCTGAAGCCCAGTTCCTCCCTTATGGGTGCAGCAGTCAGGTTGAAGAAACGTATCAGTTCATTGTCAAATTGTACCGAGCCTGTATCCACACCTACAGATCCCTGTATAAAATCAAGCGTTTTGGAAATTACAAGCAGCACAGCAAGCCAGGCAATTACCATGAAGAGCGAATTGCCTTTCGATTCTTTCTCACTGCTTATCGTTCCTACTAATGATTGAAGTATGTTCTTCTTGGGACCGAAGACGAGTATGGAGAAGAATAGCAAGTATACGCACCAGAGAACAATGAATACTTCTCCAAGCTGCAACGTAACAGGCACGTTTACAGGGAAGCCAGCAAAGAAGAGGAAGAAATCATCTAGAGGGAATTCGTGTGTTATTGTAGAACCCAGATCGCTGTTGAAAACAACGTATGCACCAAAAGGAAATGCCAGGATCATCAAGCCAAATACAATTCCGATAAGAGCTGCGTAAAACATCAGGAGAAGGCGATAAGGCGCAGATCTGATATTTGACAATTGCATCATTTATGAACTTCTATAGATGACTCGCTGAACCCCAAATCGATCAGGTGCCTCTGTATGTTGTCCCTGTGATCTCCCTGCAGCAAGATGTAACCATCTTTTGTAGTACCGCCACAAGCAAGTCTGTTTTTTAATTGTTTAACGATCTTACCCAAATCAGCCAGTTTGGGATTGAAACCTTCAACTATCGTAGTATCTTTGTTGAACCTTCTCTTTTCAAGACGCACAACAATTCTAGTTTCCTCCTTTTCTAGTTCACCACAGGCACACAAATCTTCGGGTAGTCCGCATTTTTTGCAGATAACCGCCATCACTCAAAATCCATGCGTAACGCATTATTAAGCCTTCCCTCGTTTTGTTGCAATCTCATTTCAATATTACATATTGCTTTTAAGCGGGTTTACGATATTGATGCTATATTGAGCAAGGAGAAGATGACCGCAGCTGCGGAATTATTAAGGAAAGGAGGTACGCTTGTCACTGAAGCTTGCAATGCATGCGGAGGTGTGCAGGTAAAATATTCTGGCAGGATAGTTTGCGTCAATTGCGGAAAAGAGCAGGAGATCAAATTGGAGACAAAAGCAGAAACGAAAGCCGCAACGCCTGAAGTTGTTAACGAATTAAAAAATACTGTAATGGCCAAAATTAACGATCTTCTCCCAATATTGAAATCTGAAAAGGATATTGAAAAGCAGTCAGAGATTACCAAACTAATTGTACGCTACCTAGAGATACTCGAAAAGATGCCAAAAGACAACGAATCTAGACAGTAAAACTTATTATGATCGTGTAAAGCATGCCTGATCGGTATGAGTACTAGGAAGAACAAGAAATCAGCACCTTTGCCTGCTTCTAGTGCAGGTCTGTTAAGGTTCTTTGAGGACGAGACCAAAGGTGTGAAGATAAGACCTGAGATAGTGTTTGGAATTGCTGGCGGGCTAATCGCCGTATCTATACTAATTAGGGTATTATTTCCTGTCGCATTAAGATGAGCGAAGATTCTGTTACTAGAATACACGACCGATTCTATCTTACACTGTTAAGCCCAGAATCGCACTTAACATCGCTTCTAATTTCTTTTGTTTGTGCTTCAGTCGTGGTTGTGTTGTCGTATGTTTATTATCTTAATTTGCCAGTGCAGAATCTTGCAGTGGTTCTGCCATTATCTCTTGCAGTTCTTTATGCGGCTATGATGATCGATTTTGTCATCCTCAGAAATTTACCTGTTGCAAAACTTTCCAAGATCCATCATTCAAACGCATTTGCAAATCTGCTCTGGTTGGTCACGATTGCATTTGGTATTGCAGCAGCATCGGTTTTTGGAAAAACAGAAACAGATATCGGTTTCATAGTTGAGGGCATGTTCCTCGCAGCTGGCTTTAGAATTGTTGTCTTTACTTCTGTATTTGGTGCTACCCTACCGAAAGCAATTCTTATCTCACCAATTCTTCCCATGATATTTTTTGCTTCTTTCATGCCGATTGAACAAATACCATCATACCTCTCAAATGTTGTCGCGTTGAGTTTTGGACTGGGGTTGTTGTTATTAGCTGCAATATGGGCCGTGGTTACTGACAGAGTAGGAAAGCCAAACGTTTCCAGCACATTCAAACTTTTGCAGGCATACCTTCTAGCTTGGACTGAGAAGAATCCGAAATTGATGGAGAAAATAATTGAGGGTAGAGCTCGGGAATCGAAGGTGAGCACATACACGCTGGAGTTCAAGACCTCGAGGGGAAGATCGGCAATAGTTGTTCCAGACATACATCCGGGGCCGTTCTACCCTGTAGGAGGAAGCAACCTGCCCTACGAAATATACAAAACGTATTCGCAAAATTCAGTACAGACGGTTGTAATGCACAGCATATCAGATCATTCGTTAAACCTTCCTTCCAAGGCACAGGTAGAGAATTATCTGCATAGTCTCAATGTTCAAAAACCGTTTGAAAGCGGCAACACATGTACAGAACCTATAGTCATACAGATAAACAAGGCAAGGGTGAGCGGGCTGGCTTTTGACAAGGTAGCACTTCTGATGCTTTCGCTATCTCCCTATGGTATGGAGGATGTGCCAGAACTGATCAGAAAGGAAGTGGAAAGTTATGCAAGATCGAAAGGATTCGGCCATGTATTGCTTGTCGATTCGCACAATTCGATGGGCGAGCATTTGTCTGAAGACGACAGTTCGGATCTTCTGAAGGCATGCAGGGTCGCACTTGATGAGCTGGTAAAGAAACCGCAAGACAATTTCAAAGTTGGTTTCTGTCACTCTTCAGAAATAGGTGCAAGTGCAAGCGATGTTGGTCCAGCCGGGATGAGCGTCATGGTCATTAATGTTAACGACAAATCTTTTGCAATATGCTGGGCCGATTCGAACAATATGGCAAGAGGGTTAAGGGAGCATGTGTTTGAACAGTTGGCAGTAAACAACATATCGATGCTTGAAATCTGTACGTCTGACACGCATTATACGTCTGGCAACGCAAGAAATCTTACAGGATACTTTACCTTTGGTAGCTTGAGTTCTCCAGATATGGTTAGCAAGTGGTATTTGGAGATGGCAAAGAAAGCAGGCGAGAAGGTTGAGAATGCAAGTTATAATGTATCTCAGACATCATCTGAGGTAAAGGTCATGGGATCGGAACAGTTTTCTGATTATTCAAAGGCACTGGATCGTGCATTGAACGTAACGAAGGTCTTTGTTGGAATAACAGTTGCAGTGTATATTGTGATGCTTCTTTTGTGAAGATCTTAACGCATTAAGAGGGCTATTCAGTAAGGTCTAGCACGATTTTTCCCTAATGCGCCAAAAAACGCACGGATGTAAAAGTACTAGAGGGGGGGGGGTCAATATAAAGGAACTATGAATCCGTATATTAACATCGGATCTGTAATCTTTCAGTTTTGA
>JBMCYV010000034.1:0-20888 GCA_049199595.1 Candidatus Nitrosomirales archaeon | reverse complement strand
TGGTATTACAGCACTAGAAGGCGAGGTATAGTTAGTAAACTGGCACCCAGGCCCGCTACTGCAGCTAAGCGTCTTTATCAATACCGGATTAACTGGATTGGCAAGAACATCGCCCTTAGTGAGATTATTTGAGACAGAGAGCAGAAGAGTAACATTTTCCAAGGTAGTTACAGTGGATGGAATGACATAAAGTGACATTGGTAATGCAACCTGCGAAACTGGCTTTATTCTAGCCGTTGCTGTATTACCAGATTCACTTACTACCTTAACTGAGTATGGAATATTATCTTTAATCACAAATGACGGATTTGATTGCCCGATGTTGTTCACGGGGTTCCTTCCATCAACAAGTACATTCATGTCATACCTGTATTGTTGTTTAGATGTTTCATTGACTATGTAAAGTGCAGTCAGATTCGCAGCAGTTCCGGCTTCGCTGGAAATAGTAGCATTAAGTTTGTTATTGGTTACCTTGATATCCGAAAAGTGCAGGCCTTCGTCACTTTTGCCAATGTTAGAATTAGCCTTCTCCAAAAGAACTTGTGCAACTTGCTCTTGTTGCTGGTATGTCCAAACAATAACATTCAGTGCACCAGCTATCACTATTACCATGAAAGCGCCCCCGACAACAGTGCTGAGCGCTCGCCTTCTCTTATTTGCGACTTTCTTTCTGGCAGCCATGTTTTTTGTCGCCTTAAGATCTCCAGACCTGCTTTGCTTCACTTCCTCGAGCTGTCTTGACCAAAATTAGCTGCCCATCTCCAGAGCTCCATTGAGTATCGACTGTGATTTTGGCCGTCTGATCCGGCGTGATAACCTGGCCTACGCTCCAAACCTGAGTATTATTGATATAGACTTTTGATATAGTAAGCGCGAGATCTCCAGTATTACGGATAGTTAGGTCTGCTTTTTTGTTGAGGCCGGAGCCATAGAACCAAACATCCTCAACTACAAAACTTTCTTTGATGAGGTTGATTCTGCTGGCGGTTTGATTAGCTATTATAAATTGCTGAGCGGCAAAGCTAGAATTCGACCAAGCTAAAAGGAATGTGCCCATTACACCGACGGCAGCTACCAAGAGCAAAGTGGTAACTACGACACTCATACCTCTACGAGTACGTAGAATCCTTCTCCTCAGAGGCAATAGAGGTAGTGCGACTGAGCGCCTGTATATCGATTAGTATGTCAAATCAAGCTACACAAACTCGTGACTAATCCCAATTACTTGAGAGAAATTGTGACAAATACCCTGCCATCTGCATCTGTGCCAATATGAAGTATATTGACTTTATCTTTGAATGCCGAGTTCATTTTTTCAAGCATTGGCCACGCAATCCGACCATCCTTGCTATTTGCCCTAATCTTGTAGTATCCGCCATCTTCTTGGATGGTGCAATCAACTTCAAGGGCCAAGAGATATCCCTGGAGCATGGCGATAGTTTCATGACGCGGCCAAGGCGGGGAAAACTTTTGAGTCTCGTTGTTCGGTTGCTCACGGCGAATTGAAGTCATTGCAGGTGTCATTGTCTGCTCATTTCTCCTGCCACTATTCGTAGATGACGCTACGGGCGGTTCAGCCTCACTCATTGTAGCGACCAATTCTGCTAGTCTTTTAGCAACCAGCCCTTCAGAGGTTGGAGATGTTATGACGAAAATATGAAGCCCATCTGCTCCGAATAGGAAAATATCATGTTTCGAAAATCGACTCAGTGTAAAGTTGTGAGTACCGGATATGTCCTCAAGCTGTTTTATGAGCGAGAACATCAAGGAAAGTTGAACATCGAGTGTATCGTGCCGCTCTATTGGAAGAGAAAAGCTCGCCTTCCCTCTTCGAAAGCTCAGCAATTTGGCATTGTTATCTAGAACGCCTACAAAAATTAAAAAGTTAGAAATGTCCGTCTCAATCTTATCCAATAACCTCTCAATTGAGATGCCGGACACACGTCGGCTATCCCGGTCACTTATATAAGGTTATCAAAAATAAATTTAAAGACCGAGATCATTGAGAGGTTATTGGTATAGAAGCCACATGACTCCGCCTTTTTGAACGAGTTGCTTTCAAGCATGAGTATGATGTCTTTGTTGTCAATAAGTATGAAGTTGACCGGTACTACCTTTTCAGTTCTTTTCACCGAGATTGAGGTAGCTTTACCACCTTCTGAACTGATGTAATCATTTGCATTCTTGCAAGGGGTTCTAAGCTTAACTCGAATTCCTTTGGCTGTCAGCTGGATTAATTGGTCCGTTATTTCTGCATGGTAAAAGTTTACAAGGTTTCTGTCTGTCACGAGTACCGTAACTTCTTCCTTGGCTTCACCAAGCATTCTCTTTATTTTTGCATTGATCGAATTTTCTCCCATGACTATCTGGTAACTTTCCTTCTTGTCATTTTCAGGGATGATCATTGCACTAGCGATGCTTTCGATCATTTCTTGATAATTCTTCTTCTTCTCCGTAATGGAAAGTAGTGCGTTCTGTTTTGTCTGAATAAGGCAGTCAATTACTTGGTCAATTGACGGAGCATAGTACTTCTGGGGCCTATCGAATGTTGAGAAGACAACACCTTTGGAGAGCAAGGTTGAAATGTAGTTATAAGTTTCAGTCCTTTGGATCCCTGTGTGGCGGGAAACATCGCTTGCCGTCGAATTTCCGTGAGTCATAAGGAACAAAAGTATTCTTGCTTCGTTCAATGTGAGGTCTAACTTTTGTAATTCAGCCACCAAGTTGGCTTCGATGTCCGCGTGAGGGTTTGTCACTTTGAATTCGTCCATTTTTGCAGCCATTTTGTATCAGGAATTTGAACATTGTTCCAGTAGTATTTAAGTTAGCTCATGTATGAAGTTCTACATCAGAAAAAAGGATCAACCAAGGTCTTTTCTTTATAAATTCTGTAATTGTTTATGTAAATATTACATTAGATGCCCAAAAACGGGCCTGCCAGCAGAGCTCCTTTCTAGATATATACTAAGATGCGAGTTCACTATAGAGATCCATGAATCCATTTACAAGGTCTATGGGTTCGTCGACTACTTTTGCGGTGCGAATTGCCTTTTTTATGGTATTACTGCCTACTCCTATGGCTGCAAGATTTATTCCACTTCTTGCAATCGCGTTTATCGCAAGAGTGAGCTCACGCTCAATTCCAATATAGCCCGATGGAACTCCATCGGAGACTAGGATGATGAAGTTCTTTTCCTTGGAATGTTTTCTTGCAAGATTGGAAGCAGCCTTAAGGGCATCTGGAATATACGAAAGCCCACTTTGCTTCAATCCACCTATTCTTGCCTTTACCAAGTTGTCGTAAGGTTCGTCATAATCCTTGATGCAAAAAAACTCATCAGAAAAGGTGAACATCGCCCAAGGGTTACCGTAGCCAAGTGTTTGATTTGCAGATTCTGCAAGACATATTGCAATGGCTTTAATCTGTCTGCTTGAACCGGAAAGGCTAAGGCTTGAATCTATTAGAATTGTCCAGGACTCATCTTTGCTAAGGTTTTCGTCTCGATTGAAAACATCATTTCTCTGTACCCCTGTTGCTATAGACTGAATTACAAGCTGCATATCAAGTGATCCGGATTCTTGGAGTGGGTTGTCATCAAGTGCATTTTTCGCCTGTCTTACACGATCAATCATCCTTCTTATATTAGGCAATAGCTCAGCGTGCAGATTGTAAAAGCTTACAAAATCATCAGTAGGTAATTTTGCAGCGGTAAAATTCAAATTCTTCGCCGCGGCTTCCAAAGCTTCCTCCATTTTTTCATTTCGTTTTTCCTCTTTCATCAATTCATAATAAATTTGGAGCCATTCTTCGTTATTCCCGTCACTTTCTTTAATGCCAGCCAAAGTACGGATCCTAACATAATCATCAAGAGATATTAGCTTGTTTTGAAATATTGAAGCAGGCTGTATGGATCCAGTAACAGTAGTTAGCGGGTGCGAATAAGGGAGATATACATCATGCCATTTGCCAGATAACTTTGTTATGACAAAGTACAAGTTATCTGCGATTCTAGTTAGGTCTTCCCAGCCCGATTCCTGTTCGCTGATTTGCAATGAGTCATTCTTTCCCTCCTCTGGAGTTCGACTTTTCAGGGTTTCGACAATAGCGCTTGGATTCATCGAAAGATTAACAAGATATCCTTCAAATGCTTCGACTGTCGTATTTATCTGCCGAGGAACATTCATCGGTACTTTCAGCATGGATGAAGCTAATGCAGCCTGACTCATAACAGAAAAGTCCTTTATTTTAGGCGATATAAGAGCGGCAGAAAGAAGGTCTGCAGTTCTAATTATGCTGTTGTATACTTTGGTTCCTTCTACTTCCTTAACTCGTTTTCTTGCAATAATGTCAAGAATTATGTTCATGACGTATTGTGCTCGAAGAGCATCCTCCTTTGAGTTCAGCCATTTCTTAATGTAGTCGCGGAATATCCAATAGAACAATGATTTTGCGCTCAAAAGGCAGGCTGAAGCCAAACATACTTTGACAATTGAGACCTCACCAAACTCGTCATTCGGTAGGACAAATAATCCATGAGAAATAGACTTAGGTGAGAATCGAATCTTAGGTATCCCAACAATACAATCCGAAATCTTGCTACCAACCTTCAAGCTTGGCAATGAGTTGCTGGTAGGATAGCGCAGCCTAACACTGAACCTGTTTTCCAACTGCAAGTTGGAGAATCGACTGAAGAGTGTAGTGTAAAATGAATTCATTTGGCAAGCGACTCGGCATCCGCTGCTTTAGCATTATTGTTGCCAGCAGCTTTGACTATTCTCCTTACCATATCCTGTATCGAGAGATCGTCGCTCGTCGTCGTAACTATTGTCTCTTCCGCCGCATTGTAACAATCCATACCATCTGAGACAAGGGTACCCCAATTGACCAGGTCCCCTATCGAAGGCCCATACGGAAGCTCTCCCTTTTTGTAATAGGCACGCAATTGTGCAGCAGCCTTGACTATTTGTAGTGCGATTTCCCGATCCACCTTGCATTTTTCCTCAATTAGGTTGACCTCATCCTCCATAATCTTTGGGCCTATGCTAAGATAGTCAAAGTTTAGCCATACACTTAATCTTCTACGGAAGGCCGCGTTCAGAGGTTTTGTTCCAGCAAATTCGATAGAGAATGGGTTCATGCTAATTACCACAAAACTAAGCGGATGCCTTGGTATAATCTCATTATCCTTCTCGGTAAGAACCATGTGACCTCTAGTGTCTAGGAGTGGGTTCAGTCTGGTGGCCACATCTTGCTTCATCATGTTTGCTTCGTCCAGGTACAATATGCCACCATTCCTAGCCCACGATACTATTTGACCGTCTACCCAATTTTCTTTTCCAAGTCCGATATATCGGCCAAAAAGATCATAAGTTGTTGTTTGCAAGCCACAATTGATTTCCCATAACGGAAGACCCGCAATCTCTGCAATTAGATAAACAATGTGGGTTTTGCCTGTTCCGCTAGGTCCAATTAGCGCACACTGCTTAAAGTGGAAAAGCGCGCGCATTATTCTTTCCACGTAGTTCTGTCCCTGATCAACATATTCAGGAGTGTTTTTTGGAATAAGGTTAGCCATTTTTTCCGGGAAAACGTAGTTTGGCGCAAGGTTATATTTCTCGACGTTATACCGCGACTTTAAACGAGATTCGTATGTTTTGAGCCGAGAAATCTCGACCGAAATCTTTGACTGCTGACTAAATGTCCTTAACCTAGTTATCATCCTGTTATTTGAAGAATTCTGCTTAGCCCCTTCCCCTGAGTAGTCCATAACTGAAGCATCTCGCACCTCAACAATACAAATCGGTTCGTATGTAGCTAGAAGTGACATGCATAGCGATTTGTCATACGACACAATACAATTGCTACCTTGTCGACAACATCAGGTCCCCAAGTAGATGTAACGTTACAAAGTGTATTCGCTTCAAAAAAGAGAAATATGGTTGACGAAAAGCTTGCGCAGACCGCAGCAATAGTTCCTAGCAACTTTCAGGTATATGCGAAGATAGAAGAAGAATCAAGGAAAGATAACTCTCTTTTAGCTTCATTCCTACTTACATTAAATGATGCAAAAGGTTCAGTTACTTACGAGTTTCGTGGGGTTTGCAATATAGTTGGAACGTGGGCAGATTTTGAATCCATGATGGAAGTGCATAAAGGTTCTAGAGTTCCGAAGATCTTGGATTTGATCTACCAGAGATTATATCCTCAAATCTTTTTGCTAGCTGGAATGACAACAGCATCTTACCCACAATCTATTGGAGTATCGACTGAAATGGTATTAACCGAGCCTATTCCAGTTCACCAAGAAGCACTTCCGGAACAAAAGGAAAAGCCAAAGCTAGGTGAGAAACCTGCCAATCCAGTCGAAAAAGTTGCCGAGGCCCCGCAAGTAACAATGGTTAAGGCTCAGCAGAAAACTTCTGTCAAGGATATTGACAGTGGCAGTAATAAGCCAACTGCCGCCAAGTAATATTTTTGCGGTTTCATCCCCTTTGTAATATAGCCAAAAGACTCTAGTTTGAATGTAATAATTGAGATCTCTCCAGATGACCTAAAAGGGAGCGATTCTGACTACAGCATTATGGAGCAACTTCGCGCAAGGCTTCTTGCAGCTAAACACAGATGACAGGCACGTCTAGCGTACAACCCGCTCTGGGACCTACTGTCTCCTGCCAAAATATTGCCCATTCGGGTTGAGCCACAGCTAACATCATCAATACAACAACAGAATGATTAAAGAACTCTTCCTTTCTGGATCCGGCGTAATCCTTCAAGCAGATCTCTAAGCTGTTCACGTGTTGGCTTGAGCTCATTTATCCTTTTGACATCTACGTTGAGCTCTTGTAAGCCCTTGGTTATGTTGAGATCTTCCAGCAAATCGACAAAAGCATTCAATTCGAACGGTTTTTGAAGGAGTTCTACAACCTTGCCTAATTCTGATATCGATTGTGCAAGTGTATCTATCACATGAGCTGATGCAAAAATTATTCGTTCATGAGGATTGATGGAAAGAATCTCCTTTGCAACATCCAACCCGTTCATTTTGGGCATCTTGTAGTCAAGAACAATTGCATGAAAAGGTGAAGATGCGCCATTTGGTAAGCTATCATTATCTAAACTTTCATGAAGTGCTCGGACATAGGTTTCAATACACTGCCGTCCATCATACGTGAGTAGTGCTTCATGTCCTCTGTCACCTAGTGCAGTCTGATAAAGCGATGCGGCATGAGGATCATCTTCCGCTATTAGCACCTTCATTCGGGCGGCCATGCCGCAGAATAATGCACACTTGGATAAATAATTCTGTAGTACTTTCATGAACAATCTAGGTCCAGTCGTATTCCATCGTTTGCTATCTCCAATTCGAGACAAAGAATAAAAAGCATTTACCGATTACAGGAATCCATCTATGAGTTTGATAGGCCACATACGCACGTCTTCGATGAACTGATTAGGTGACAAGCCATTTCTGTGTGTAATCTTCTGACAAACAAGTACATTAAACTAATTAACATTGGTATGTTTTTAGAAATGACAACCAATCCGAACAATAGCATCAAACAGATCTCCCCTCTAATCCTTGACAGAGTATTATCCTCGATAGGAGAGGAACCTAAGAAGACGTTATTGCAATATTTACATAGGAGTTATGGAATCTCTTTGGAGAGATCCGCTATTTCATCTCTACAATTAGAAACTGCACTATCGGGGCTCATCGGGTCTGGTGCGCAAATAATCCTCCAAATGGTTGAATCTGAAGTGGCTTCTGGTCGTTCTGAATAGTTCTTAACTGATAAGTTTGCAAAAGATATTGAAGTGATCAGAGGTTGAGTGTTAACAGCTGCAAAGATTGCCGCGCTGACAATAGCGACTGCAATTAATGCGATTACTATTTTTGGGTTGTTTTTATATTCAATTACAGCTCTTTTACGATAATTGTTGCAAGCCCAAGTCCTGAACAGATGTTTCGTTGTGTGGTTATTAGGTTCGTTCGAAGAACTTGGGATACATTTCTCTAAGATAGAGAATTCCCATTAAGAGACCTCTAGCCTGTTCAGGTGTAATGTTGACCTCTGAAAGCCATTTCTCGCTAACGCCAAGTTGCAGTAGCTTGGCCAGGTCGCGATGCATCAGTGTGATATTCTGCATGAAGGTTGGTTGCCTGATCAGTTATAAAAAAACGGCGTTGTCAAAATAAAATATACATAAATCGGAGGTTACTTTGCCTTTTGAATCTTCTGCAGAGCCTCAAGTAATGTCTGAATCTGGTCAGCAGATGGATTAGGCCCGTCCTCACCAGGTTTACTTGCTAGTGTCCTAAGATCTCTCATGAGCCCTGCCGATTGGACATTTTCAACAAGATCTACCAAGACATCTGGTTCAAATGGCTTTTGAATCAGCTCCATGACTTGATTTAGTTCCTTGACAGATTCCATGAGGGTTTCTTTGACATACGCCGAAACAAAAATAATTCTTTGATCGGGATTTATTGAAAGTATTTCTTTCGCAACCTGCTTACCGTCCATTTTTGGCATTTTATAATCCAATATCACAGCATCAAAAGGAGAGTTAAACGATAACTCTTCGCCTTTCTCAGACTTAAGAGCGCTCTTATGGTAGATCTTCAGGCAGTCTTGGCCATTAGTTGTACCTATTACCTCGTGACCCCTGAGTTCTAGGGCTTTTGCACTCATATCTAAGGAGTGGACGTCGTCTTCAGCGATTAGTATCTTCATCCTGAAAGTTTAGATTGAAAATAGATAAAAAACATTTGTTGTAGGCTTGTACGACATGAAGCCTACAATAATTGAATATAATTCGTCGTTGACCAAGTATTCAGGGTAATAGGGTTTCTGACTGCACGTTAAGGTCTATAGAATGTGCCATATTTTACCACATAATCGTTCCAGCAGATGGCAAGGCAGTATAAGCTTGATGCTAGTCGATTTTTTCGTCACCTAGGTTATTAGTAACTGTATGTAAAACGGATACATACATTACAACTATAACCAAGTACCTTCTATAGGGAATATTGGCAGATTGCGGATGCGTAACAGGAGATAGAAACACACTTGAAAATAAACAGTAAGTTATTCATCAGTTTTTCTGTCATGGCTGTTCTTATGGCAGTAGTAGGATACCTGTCTTATACACAGATTTCAAAAGTTTCGAATTCGTTCGATGTTGTGAAGAGCGAGGCAACACCCTCCATCATTGCCTTAGGCAACATCAAATCAGATTTTAACGCGCTGCATGCAGCAGTCCTTGCGTTTAACTTGCATGTGCCGGAAGCTGCTACCAATCCTGAAATAAAACAAACAGCGCTTGACCACCTTGAAGAAGTGAACATGCAAAAACAAAACCTCCTGGACTCTCTTAATAATTACAAACTCATTGAGGGCGAGAATTTTGATAATGAAATCAGTGATGGAGTTAACACGCTGGTTGCGCGTATAGATGGAATGACGATGCTGGGTAATGACATTATGAATGCGGAGGAAGATGCGGACCATATGGCTATGGCTGAGGAAGATGCGGACCATATGGCTATGGCTGAGGAAGATGCGGACCATATGGCTATGGCTGAGGAAGATGCGGACCATATGGCTATGGCTGAGGAAGATGCGGACCATATGGCAGGTCACATGGCAGGAGGATCAGCGACTCTGCAGCTACACCAAATGATACTTGAATTCAATGAAGAAGCAATGATGTTCAATGAAGAACTGGATGTAAAGATAGAACAAACTTATGAGTCATTGACAAATACTCAGGCCAACGTCCTTGGCGACATTGAGGGCAGCATTAACCTAAACATGATACTCACCATTGCAGCTGTTGCTATAGTTTTCATAGTTGGAGGTCTTGCAGCTTATTCAATTACAAAGAGAGTTTCGCAATTAAAAGGAGAAGCAAATCAAGTAGCAGCTGGAAATTTGTCAGCGCAGATAGCTACCCCAGGTTCTGATGAGATAACCGATCTTGCAGTGAATTTTGAACATATGAGAAAGAGTCTAGTGAATGCACAGCAAGAACTTTCGACGAAAAATAAGGATCTCCAAACCCTCAATGCCGATCTCGATCAGGCTAACCAGGATCTCAAGAAACTTGACAAGCTGAAGGATCAGTTCATTGGAATTGCGTCTCATGAACTTAGAGGACCAATACACCCGATTCTGGGCTACGCATCTATGGCAAAAAGTGGGAAAATACAACCACAAGTTGCACTAGATGTCATCCATAAACAAGCTCTGAAACTTAGACAGTTGGCTAGCGATATACTCGATGTTAGTAGGATGGAAAGTGGAAATCTAACGTACAACATGCAGAAGGTAAAGATCCATGAATTGTTACTAAATGCACTTGTTGCAGCTGGCGGAACGGTGAATCCGGATAATGTATCAATCGCTGCAAAGATCGACGAGCGAAACAGAGATCTGGAGATACTAGCTGACAAGGACCGTATCGGCCAGGTGTTCACAAACATCATAGGTAATGCAGTGAAATTTACAAGAAAAGGAAGTATTACAGCTGAGACTCGTGTTGACCCCAACTCTAACACGATTGAGATATTGATAAGCGATACCGGAGGCGGAATCCCAGAAGACATACTCCCGAATCTTTTTGGAAAATTTGTAACAAAGAACGTCGGTGATACGAACAAAGAGGGGACGGGCCTAGGCCTCTATATCAGCAAGGCAATCATTATCGTACACGGTGGAACCATTGAAGCGTATAATAGTAATGGCGGAGCAACATTCAGAATAGTACTCCCCATTGACGCTGAACAATCAAAATCCGGAATTGTAGCCAAGATGCCAAAGAGGGAACATAATTGAATAATTCGGCCCTAATGCCTTCTGAAGTAATTCTGCTAGATTATAGCTTAACAAGGCATTCCTGCATGTATGGACAGAGGCCTAAAGAAGCTTTTTATAGAATTGACTTCTATCGGGGTTGAGAAATTGGGGCGTTATAGCGACGAATCAATGGTAGAATATCCTCATTTCATGAAGGAAAAACTAGCCGAGTACGAGAATGAAATTCTTGCTGAACTGATGAAACTAGATCTCAGCTCGAATGAAGCAAAGATTCTCCTTCATCTGATGATATACAACAATTCGACAGCCTCTGAAATTGCGAGACTCAGTGGTATCCAGCGTACCGAAACCTATCATTATTTGGCCAGCTTGTTAGCCAAAGGTGTCCTCCGTACGACTTTTGATAGACCCCAGCGATACCATGCATTATCATATAGCGATGCAGTTGACCACATGACTAAGGTAAAGACATCTTCTCTCAACTCTGTAATGGAGAAAAAAGAATACTACCACGGAATTATTAGTCGAATACTCGAGAACGTAGTCAATAGAGGCGAGTTGGAAAGAGATGTCTACCAGGTTATAGTTGGCAAGGACGCGTTAATTGCAAAAGTTCATAGCTTGATTGAAAATGCAAAGAAGGAAATTGTATTACTCCTATCTGAAGCAGAAGTCATGATTTTGTACAGGAATGAATTAATAGATGAGCTTCAGAAGTCCGCTCTAAGAGGAATTAGTGTTAATGTCAAGAGTCCGTCTCCTAACGTATCTACGTATATCACGGGTGAAGAAAATGCCAAGAATGCTAAGATATCAGTAAAGGTGATTGAGGATAGCTCCGCTCCTGTTGGATGTATGATATTTGACAATGAAGAAATGATAACCTTTATTGAAAGCAACTCTCAGGGCTTCAAAGATTCAGGGACTAGGGTATTCTACACAAACAACAAGAAGTTGATTTCAGCCTTTAAAGTTACTGCAGATAGGTGCTAAGAAAACATTTAAGCTATGCTTATTTGCTATTGTTGTCAATTTTTTTACTACAACTGGTTAAGAAGTGACTGCGGCTTCCTAATGCCAATTGCAGATCCTGATTGCTGACGACGATGTAGATGCAGCCGAGCTATATAGAGCTTCATTAGAGGCTAGAGGTCACATTGTTACCATAACCCTGGATGGTCAGGAGTGCGTTAATGCCTATAGGAATGCCATAGATAGGTTAAAACAGGCCGGCAAGCGCTCCTCAAATACCGCACCATTCGATGCCGTGATATTGGATTATAAAATGCCAAGAATTGATGGCTTGGAAGCAGCAAAGGAAATACTAAGAATAAATGTGTCACAAAGAATTATTTTCGCGTCTGCCTTTGTCAAAGAAACCCTCATGGAATCTGTCAAGGAACTAAATCAAGTCATGGAGCTGATTCAAAAGCCATTTGAACCAGATCTATTGGTAGATCTGGTTGAAGATACCACAATGATTTCTCGTTTGGGTGACCTCAATTCACTCGTAACAGATATCACCAAGAAGAATGGAAACGCGCCCGATAGTGGCCAGATCGATAATCTATTGCAACTACTGAAAAAGATTCAGAAATCTGGGTCTATCTAGAGTTGTTGTAAGCCAAACTTGGAACAGCAAAAGTAAAGGCCATCGAATACTTCTTTTGTCCACCATCCTTTATGGCCTTAAGGACTACTTTGGTTGGCAGATCATCGACAAATGATACTACAAGCGATGTGCCACCTGCGGAGGCTGCTTTTGCTTTTAGAGAACTGCAAACGGAGAGTGCCATGTTGATCTTTATCACATTTTCTTTCAGGATATTGACTGTATCAAAGTAAATCTCTGCTAATCCTCTAGCTTTAGGTCCGACAAAGAGTGACATTGGTTCAAGTGTAATCCACTCGCCAGAAGCTTCTGATTTTTCATTGTTTTTATCTTTTCCATTGCCAAACATCTTGGGCTTGCTCTCTTCCCTCTTCACGACGTTTTTGTCCTTTGCCGCAGTGGTAGTCATTGCTTTTTGCATATCTAGTGCCCATTGTTGCTGAACCTTCTGTACTTTTGCACTACCAGTCCTCGTATCTCTCAGTATGTAACCGAGGGTTTCTTCATAGTTCTTTATCATGTCGGTGTACTTGTTCTTTAGTGCTCGAAGATGATTTTCAAGTCCACTGAAATTTTCAAATGACAATATCTGAGTACCGGTTGATAATGACATTATTCATCATCCTCCTGTTTTTTGCCATCAGTAGGCAAGGTATTGACCCTCTGGAACTGCTTTGCAACCTTCCTGAGCATAGTGATCTTTTCCGTGACTTCATTCTTCCTTGCCTCGGCACTCTGACTAAGTTTTGGAACAATCTCTTTGATCACACTTACCACTTGGCCGCTATCCAGCTCGCTGAATTTCTTTGTAATGATGTTACCATTGGCCTGCATTATTATTATCTCTGCATTACTATTGAGCACTGCGCTCTTGATAGCTGGGAAATCATTTTGAAAGATCGGCTGCGATAAAGTTAGAGATAGTTTTAACGTGGTAAGGAGTATTGAAATAGAGGAACCAATAGACTCGATAATATCGCTCTCTTTTGAAGTTAGCTCGAAAATCTGTAAAGTCTGATCGATCAGTGAATCGATAGTGGCCAGGAGCGGACCAGTCTTCTCTTTTAAATCACCATCAAGAATTTCCTCCCTTTGGACTACCTCTGGCATTGTTTAAAAAAGTGTGACACTTAGGCTATGATTCTTTGTATGTATAAGATATTACTACACACTCGACTCTGATTGTAGCTAAGCAGGACATCGTAGTTCTATTATGAGTATCTCTCTGTTACCAAAATCAATATGGAATTCAAATTCCAGAAGCGCAGAGGTATTGGGAACGTAATTACGACCCTCATTATCCTCATCGCCTCAGTTATTCTGGGCGCAGGGGTAATATTCTTCGGGGGAAGTATGTTCCAGACCAATACACAGTCAGAATCAGTCAAAGTGACGAACGTACACACTTGGGTGGCAAATTCAAACAACACATCAGTTACGGCATTCGCAATTCAGAACGTCGGTAGCAAGCCAATTACGATCAACTCAATATCCATGAGAGGTTTGCCAGTTCCAACAGCACAATGGTATTCTTGCAGTCCAACCGATACAGCTACTTGCGCAAATCCTACCAATATCAACACAGAGCTGACCCCAAGCTACGCCTGCAACTCCCTACCCGCGAACTGTAACATTGCTCTTGCTGCTGGTAGCCCTCTGTTTAGTCCAGGATCTATTGGGCTGGCGCAGGGTCAATCGACAATCGCATTCGTGGTTGAGGCAGGAACCATAAACGCAATCGACTCGGGTAACACATACGCACTCCAGATACAAGCAGGACAAGCATCAGCGGTACAGCAGGTACTAGTAGTCAGCGCGAACTAGAAGAGTGGACTCCCCCACCTTTTTCTTTTTTTGATCCACCATGTCTGCCTTAAAGTCATTCAAAATGAAACTTTCCGATCAATCTAAGAAGAAAGAAGAAGATGATTTTCTTAAATCGTTCAAAGAAGCCAACTTTGACGATTCCGGACTTAATAGCCAGCTGGACAAGGTTGTCAAACATATCGATGCTATCGCTAAAACCGACTGGTCGCTAGGCAAGATTCCGGAAGGTTACAAGAGCCTTCAGCGGTACCCGCTCATCCCTCCTTTCTGCTATGTTTCTATTTTGCAGAATGAAGAATTTGCAGACATGATCTACTACATCGACGAGCTTCCACTCAACGAAGAAGAAATCAAAGTCTATTATAGCATCAAAGAACTGCTTGAAAAGCAAATTGATTCTCCAAGGCTGCTTGACAACATTGAAGCAAGCTTTATTTCTGAAGTCGGGAAACTCCTCAAAGATCATTTCATAGGAGGCAAAGTACAACCAATAATGCTTGAGAAAGTCAAGTATTACCTCAAGCGAGACATCCTAGGTTTTGGCCTGATTGACCCGCTTTTTCACGACCCATCCATAGAGGACATTACATGCGGTGGGTTCACCAAGCCGATATATGTTTACCATAGGCGTTACGAAGGTCTGCGCACTAATGTAGTCTTTAGAGATGCCGAGTTTCTGGACAGTTTTGTGATGAAGATGGTGCATAGAGCAGGCAAGCACATCAGCGCGGCTCATCCGATTGTGGACGCTTCTCTTCCTGGCAACCACCGTCTCGCAGCTCTTTACAAAAAGGAAGTCACCACCATGGGAAGCAGCTTTACCATTAGAAAGTTCCGCGAAGACCCCATCACAATTGTCGACCTAATCAACACTGATACACTAGACGTTGACATGGCGGCGTATATTTGGTACCTGCTTGACAACAAGAAATCCCTAATGGTGATAGGTTCTACCGGTGGAGGTAAGACTACTATATTGAATGCAGTGACCGGTCTGATAAATCCGTCATACAAAATATTTTCAGTAGAGGATGTAGCAGAGATCAATATCCCTCAGGAGAACTGGTTTAGCCTCGTGTCAAGAGCCAGCTTTGGACTTGAAAGCCAAGGAGAGGTTAGCCTGTTTGATCTATTGAAATCAGGTATGCGTCACCGGCCAGACTATATTCTGGTAGGCGAGATCAGGGGCGAAGAGGCATATGTCCTATTCCAAGCCCTTGCCACAGGACACGGTGGCATTGCGACTATGCATGCCGACGACTCGGAAGCCGCGGTAAGGAGACTTATGCAAAAGCCGATGGACATACCGCCGGCATACGTGCCGTTGATGAACTGTATTCTTAATGTGAAACGTGTTCAACTGAAATCAGAATCAGTCAAAGGCAAAGATTCGACAAAGCTGATGGCAAGAAGGGTGACAGAAGTAACTGAGGTTGAATCGTCAACTAATCTAAAATCTGTTTTCTCATGGGATGCACATAACGATGGCTATCTTGACACCGTTGCAAGCAGCTACCAGTTACCAAAGATAGCTCGTGACACTGGACTTGATATGGAAGACATTTCTAACGAGCTTCATAGGAGAAGAACGATCCTTACTTGGCTCGTCAACCGCGGTACAAGGGATTATAGAAGTGTCAGCAAAGTAATAGGAATGTTCAACCAAGAGCCCGAACGGCTTATGTTCAAGGTGGAAAGCTCTTGATGCCACTTTTTAATGTTCTTCAAAAGCAAAAAACTGCCAAAGGAAAAAATAAGCCAAAGCAGAACAAGAGAGTTGCAGAGAAACTGGACCGTGAGCTCCCATATGTGATAACTCTGATCACGATCATGGCAGCAAGTGGCATAAGCCCATTTGGCAGTTTCATGAAGCTTGCCCGTTACAAACTGTTACCACATGTGATGAAAGAAGCAAGAAACATTGTCGGCCAAGTCCATATCCTTGGTGAGGATCCTCTAACAGCTATGGAGAAGAGGGCAAACATTGCATCGTCTAGACAATACCGAGACCTACTTCTCGGATATGTATCAACTGTAAGAAATGGTGGCGATATCGCAAGCTTCCTGCAGAGCAAGATGAAGTCTATCTTTGAATATGAAGTATCAGTTGCAAGGCAATCCGTGGCCAAGATAGGTGGTCTTGTGGATGCCTACATGATAATGCAGGTAATCGCACTTAGCATGTATGTGGTAGTGGTTGCCATGTCGTCCGGTTCGCAAAGTAGCATGATGCCAATAGCCATGTCATCTCCCGTATTTTCATATCTTTTAGTATTCGTCCTCTTACCGGCGATCTCGTTGTTGATATTATATATCTTGGACAAGACGGTTTCATCTTCTCTCATAGGGGCGAGAGATATCCTGCTGAAAGGAATTTACTTGTCAGTAGCAGCAATAGTGTTATTTGCTGTATTAACCGTGTCCGGGATAATACAGCAGGTAATAGATCCCATATACGCACTTCCAATTTTCCTTCTAGCCGCATCGGCTTGGCCCGCATACAGGTCAATGCAATCTGAAAAGAACATGAAGGGTATGGACTCTGATCTTCCAAGTTATCTGAGAGATGTGGCCGAGTCAAGGAAGGCAGGATTGTCTCCAGAAAAAAGTATTATCTACGCGTCGGAAAGAATTCGCGATTCAACGTTTCACAAAGTAGTCAAGGCATTCTCTAACCAGCTTGAATGGGGTGTGCCGTTGCGTAAAATCTACGAGAACCTCGCTGCCAATGTTAAATCCTGGTCGGCTCTGATACACTTTAGAATTCTCGTCGAGGCAATAGAGAGCGGTGGCGGTTATACAACTTCACTTGAAATACTTGCTCAATCCAGCGAGTCTTACTATAACATCGAGATGGAAAAAAAGAGCATGCTCAAACCTTACTTGGTGATAGCTTTCATGGTTACTGGTCTTACTTCCGTTACAACTCTCATGGTGGCCGAAACCTTTGTACAAGTTAGCGATATTGGAGTAACCGACGGTGGGAGCTCTGCACCTTCTGTTCAAGCTGAAACTGGAGAAGTACTTAGTTCGACACAGATGTTTGCAATTGGAATTGCATCCCAATCTTGGATGACAGGCTTTCTGATCGGCAAGATGTCAAGCGGCTCTTTCGCAACTGGGTTTCGATATGCTATGATACTCCTATTAATATCAACGTGCGCTACGGTGGTAACGCAAGAATTTAACCTGGGTCCAGCAACACTGCTAAACACACCGCAACCATGACGGAATTAGCTAACTGATAAAGAACTTTGGAACTAGTCTTTGCTTCCCTGAACCCCTTACACTATCCCATCCAATCTTTCATCTTCAAGGTCTTTTGTGCACTGATGAGACTTCTGCTGCCAAGTCCAGGCTATTTGGCATAAGAGTTGCCATGATTTCAGAATTCGAGTTAAATGACGCACAGAAATAATCGAGATTGTCAGGTAACTTAAACTATGAAGCGCAAGTGTCGACAAGCAAAGAAGCTTGTAAAGGTGCAGATTCGGTGGAAAAACTATCTGCCCACTTCACTTTGATAGGATAGTCTTGATTCCCTGATCTTTTATTAGGGTCTCGATCAACTTTTGGTGCTCTTCTGGAGGGATGCCGTCAGCAATTTCAAGAGAATCTATAGCCTTCATTCTCCAAAAATTGTTTAGTGCGTTTTCAATTGTTGTTTCTGCATCATAGAAAATCTTACCAAATGTTGTAAGCGAATAAAGGTTATCCTTTCTTCTTATCAGACCGCTCCGTGTTAGCCTGAACAGTCTTGAATAATATTGCTTCCTAGTAAGTTTCATTTTGCCTTTAAGATCGTAGCTATTGATGTCTGCAAGGGCTACCACCTTGAAGAGCTCAAGCGATGCGTCGTCCGAGATTGCAGCTAGTACTTCAGCGATTTTTGGATGTTCCATTTGTGCCATGAATTGGGCACAAGATTGTGTTATAATCTCGTATGTAACATTCTGTACAACGAATCGCCCAATTAATCGGATTGGATATCATTTGTTCAACTTCTTAAAATATTTGTGAATAGACGATCCATACTGCAGGGCTTTCTTGGGTTTCATTGCTGATTCTTCAGGTATTCCTATCAAAATCGCCACCTCCCGCAGAATGTGTTTTCTTTTCATGTCATCTGAACCTTTGATCTTCTGGTCAATGGGTATAGTTTTAGCAAATTCGATGAACTTGCTGGTTAGAAAAGGTTGCCTGACCTGCATCCCAAATTCTCGGGCCACGACTGCAATCTCTTGCATCAGGTCAAATTCGCTGACAATCTTTTCATCCATCATTTTCATTATTGCTGCTTCTCCATTGTTATACGCAATTCGAAAGCTACTGTAGCCGCAGAATAGCTCATCGCATCCATTTGCGCTTAGCATAACATTCACACCATTTTGCTTCGCAAGCCTGGAGATGTAAAAATATGCTATACAGTTCTCAATATGCGATATATTTCCACAATTGACAAGCCCTCGGACATATTGTGAATCATTCTGGAAATTGCGATGGTCTATCTCAAAGGTATTTTGCTTAAGGCCCATCTTTGCAGCAATTTCTTTTGAAAATCTGATATCAAGAGAGTCGGCAAATCCAACAGTCATTAGCGTGATCTGCTTACCAAGATCTTGGCAAACCTTTGCAAGAAGTGAGCTGTCAAGACCACCAGAAAAAGCCACCGCAATATTGTTTTCTGGGACGTTCTCAGAGACCGCATCGTAAATGGCCTGCCTTAAGTCAGATAGTAGCTCGGACAATAATACCTCTGTTCTCATACCCAAATAAATGCAAATCTCGATTGCTTGAAACACCATTTATATGTGCTCCAGCCCAAGCTGTAACAGACAAGACCTTTGACTAATGAAAGGGTCGTTCTTGACAGCGATCTCCGGTATATAGATAGAGGCAGCCTGCTCCGCAGTAGGTCAGAATTGTCAGTTGCAAAAATGCTCTCCTTTATTGGTCAGGAATACCAGTATGATGCAGGCGTAAAACTTCCAGACGGCAACTTGCTGAAAATCGACTTTAAAGTTGGCAACAAATACATTGAAGTGGTAGATTCTGAGGCTGACGCTGCCAAGTTCAATCATGTGAGCGAATTGCTTCCAGGCATTGAGATAATTGCGGTCGGCCATTCAAAATACGCAAGCAAGATAGAGGAGATGGACTCACTCTTCTTTTACGACAACGCCGATCACATGCAAACCGGCTCGATCTTTATCGAGGACCCATCGCTTTCGTTTGACTATGCTCACATTCTGCCGCTGGTAGAAAAATGCTCTGTGCTGCATGGCCATACGTCTACCGTCATGGTCGAAATAATCGGCAGCATGAAAAACAACCTGGTGATCGACTTTGGGGAAGCAAAGAGGATAATCAAGGAAACGCTCAACGCAATAGATCACAAGTTCTTTATCAACAAGAAATACCTTCAAAAGGAGGACGACTTGCACTATTATGTGGCGTTTGAGGGCCCGAAAGGGTATTTCAGCCTGCAGCTACCAAAATCGACCACCTACATGCTGTCTGGCGAGGCAACGGTGGAAAGTTTATCTTCCGAGATAATCAGGCTCCTTGCGCCCAAGATGCCTCCAAACGTGCAGGCCCTCGGCGTATATATCTACGAAGGAGTCAACAAGGGCGCCCACATTATTGCTGGAGTAAAGAAAGAAGACGGTTCTGTCAAGTCCTAGGCTTATGCCTAAAACTCAACTTGCCTGCATCTACTCTGAGGATTATTGGATCATGCTCCAAGTTCCCCTTCATCGCTTCACTTGCAAGCCCTTGTCAACTGGCGAACCTTGCCAGCCCTTTGATAGACAGGTTCATGGCTGCTACCACGTCTCTATCCATCCATCTTTTGCAATCTGCACACCAAAGCATTCTTCTATCTACTTGGGCTATCTTCTTCCCGCATCGTGGACAGAGCTTTGATGTACCTCTTGTTTCTTTAACTGATAATTGAATTACGGGTACACCTTCCCATGCTGCCTTGTACTCTATCTGCCGCTTGACTTCTGCGAAAGACCGCCGTTCATGCGGCCACGATAGGCATGACCTTTGTAATTGCCACGTTGATAGAGCCAACGTATGCGTCTAATATCCTCAAACGCTATTGCCGACTTGTCTTGCTCAGCCCGTTTCACCACCGCCTTGGAAACATGATGAAGCAGCTGGTTAATCCTGTTTTTTCTTCTTTTGCCATACTTGCCATAGAGCTTTTTCCTTATCCTGACATCGTTTCGCTTAAATGACTTCATTATGGAGCGGGTATTTTCTGCAATATCGACAGCTTTTGATAGGTCGTACTGCTCCAGTTGCTGGCAGTTACCAACAGTTACGTTACGAAGATTCCTGTCAACACCTTCAATGCTGTTGCCTTCAATCTCTTCTACATCTTTCGAGTAGCAGATGCTCAGAGAGTCGGTAGTTAGTGTGAAAGAACGGATTCTCAAAGAACATTCAGACAAAACCTTATTCACATAGTTGTTCAATGGAATATCATAGTATTGTCTGTCACCAAGCGGCACTTTCAATATTCCATAAATGATTTTGAAGCCATAGCATGAAACAAGTAGCGGCTTAGTGGCATATGGCTGCCGTGGTTGCAAGCCACGCTTGATTGATTTCTTTCTAT
>JBMCYV010000033.1:0-21173 GCA_049199595.1 Candidatus Nitrosomirales archaeon | reverse complement strand
GATTCGCCAAGCAGGGCAGACATTGCAGACTATGTAATAGGGAATAATATGTTGCCAGAGTCTTTCGGTGTAAAGAAAAACGTGAACAGTTCAGTCAATTATGTCATGAACAAATTCCCTAATGCAACAGATTTTGGCTGGCATGGCAGGATAGCGAGCAAGTTGATCAAGAACGAGAAAGCAAGACCAAGAGTTGTAAGAAGCATATTGAAGAACGGATATGTGCAGTTCAAAACTGAGCTAAATACAATTGCAAAAGATATTGGTGCAAGGATAGATCCCAAGGTGACCATGGATGTTCACAGGGTCTTCAGGTTGCAGGGAAGTCTGAACAGCAAGAGCGGGCTTGCAAAAGCACCATGCAACAATATCGATAGCTTCGATCCCTTCACAACGGCATGTGTTCTAGGAGATGAGGAAACCAGTATTCATGTAACGTACTCTCCAAAGTTCAAACTCAAGGAGAATTTCTTTGGCCCATTCAAGGATCAGGGTATTAAACTACCAACATATGCAGCTGTATATCTCATATGCAAGGGTTTAGCTGACGGTTGAATTATTTACTAACTAATTATAAAGATATTAATTGAACATTATTTCAAGTATGATCGGACTTGTGGGATCCTTCGGACGATAGACCAAAACAGGATATTGGAAGATATATAAGGATAGGATTGTTCGCGCTGATAGGCGTAGTCATCTTTGGCGTCGTTAGTAACCAGTCTGTAAACATACTGCTTAACGTTGATGAATTTAGTGATCTCTTCAGCAAGCCCATTTACTACGCCGTACTTTCTGGACTTATTCTTGCGTCCATCGCACTGATCAGGGTGGATATCAGAAAGCGAGAATCTCTGGTCTGGTGGATATTCGCAATGGGCATATCTTTCTTGAAGAGAGGAAGTTTTGAGCAGACCCAGACTCCTGCAAAATATCGTGATTTTAAGTTAGGCAAGGTAAATTTTGCGATCTGGCAGCTAACAAAGGTTCTGTTGCTTGCACCGCTCTTCACCAACCTGATGTTTGGCATAGCAACCCAGTACGTGCTCAGCGGTAACGAGTTGAATCTTTCATCCATACCTAACGTGTTTTCTCTGCCATTCATAACATCGCCTGATCCAAATATCGCAAAAGAACTGGTAATACCAATGGTTCCAGCGCTAACACTGCTGATCCCACCGTTGCTTGGCGCAATCGGTATCAGATTGATGCTTTACGTCGGATTGCGCAATCTGGCGCATATAGCATCCAGCTACATACCGGATGCAGCAGAAGGCAGACCAAAGTTCTTGTTTTACATGTCCATAGTTGAAATGATCATAGGCGCGGGACTGCTCTGGTCTTCCTTCAATATGTTCTTCACCGCGCATATAGACTACAATACAAAATATGCGATAGTTGGAACTGCATTGCTAGGCGCTGCCTTCATTGCATGGTCGATTATAGACAAGGGAAGATCAAAGGTCATAATACTTCCCTCAAAGAAGAACGTCTACGCTAGGCTGCTGACAATAGTCTCCATAGCGTTAGTAGTCGGTTCCATAATGGCTGTAAACACCAGCATTGCCGATGCTAGGAAGATAGAATACCTCGGTCCCTACACTGCTCAGCAAATAGCTGTAAACAGATATTTCGCGGAGCTTGACAAGATCAATGAAATTAATTATGACGTACAGCTGTTTGCCACTCCTTCAGGTGAAATTAATGATTTGGTAGCTGAGAACAAGGACCTGCTGAGCAAGATACGGCTCTGGGACTGGACTGCAGCCTCGGCAAAGATCCAACCAGAAATCGGACTTATACCTTATGTCAAGATCTACGACTCCGATATACTGCGATTTAATGGCACTCAGTACTGGAGTGCAGCGATGATGCCAGTTCTTCCGACAAGCGTTACGACAGAGAACAGATGGTACAACGAACATCTTGTTTACACGCATGTTCCAAACGGCTTCCTGATGCTGGATGCCCATAACGGTGGAATAGTTAACAGTGACAATTTCTTCGACCAGAGAAGGATCTATTATGGCGAGGGTGGCTTGCTTGAAGAAACATGGTCAGCTTTTCCAAAAAACAGAGATGTGAGCGACGAGCTGGACGGATACTTTTATGATGGCAACGGTGGCATAACGGTATCGCCTCCTTTGAGCTGGATGTTTGAGCCCAACTTCCTTCTATCATATCCGGATCAGGCCATACATATCATGCGGTACAAGGATATACACAGCAGAATGCAACTACTTTATCCGTATTTCGAGTACGACTTTGGTCAAAGAAGGGTAGACGTTCTGCCAGTAACCGATGGTACGAACACTTACTGGTTGATG
The DNA here is from genome assembly GCA_049199595.1 of Candidatus Nitrosomirales archaeon. GTDB lineage: Archaea > Thermoproteota > Nitrososphaeria > Nitrososphaerales > UBA213 > JBMCYV01. The sequence continues at coordinate 18,846 of JBMCYV010000033.1, read as the reverse complement.
CCGCTTATTGTAAGGCTCGATACAACACACGTGCCTTGGAGTGAGGGCAACGCGATGTACAGGCTTGTGGGTTACGCTTTGATAGACACCTACGCTGGTAAACCGACACTGATTATCAAGGGAGATGATTTCTTCACGAAGATGTTTACCGATGAATATTCTGAACAAGTGACAAGAGAAATTCCTGTCTGGCTGCGCAATCAGATACGATATCCAGAGGAACTGTTCTGGTGGAAGGTACAAATGTTCAACTATTATCACGTTAGAGATCCATCTACGTTCATAGTTGGAAAAGAGTTCTTTGAGATACCTGATACAATTTTGCCGTATTACATATATTCAGAGCCTCCTGGCTTTGACAAGCCAGAATACCTGGGGATGTTATCGCTGGAACTCAGGGGAGCACCTGCCAAGAACCTTGCAGGTTATATGGTTGTCAGGAACGACTACCCGCGTGACGGAGAACTGATATTTTATGAGATTCCATTAGAGTCTGAAATAAAGTTACTAGGTCCTACTGCAGTGCAGGAAGCACTTGAAAGGGATCCGGATTATGCGCAGAAGAAGACTCTGCTGAGGAATCCCAGGACAGGCGATAACATAATCTACAGAGTCGGTGATCAGGACGTGTATTTTATTCCAGTTTATACTGCTGGTGCTGGCGGTGTGGTCTCGCAGCTGGGTTTGGTCGCTGCTGTTGGAGCTACGTTTACTGGCGAATATCATGTTGGTCTGGGCCAGAACGTCGAGGAAGCGTTCAAAGCTTACTTGGCAAAGCTATCTGGAGTAACTCCAACAACGCCAACTCCAGAGCTTGATCGTGATACCAAGGTAAAGAACATAGTGCAGCTATTTGAAGAGAAAGAACTCGAAATTGTAAGACCAACGGCAATATCCGTGCCGTTAACATTTCTGGAGAAGGAGGTGAAGTATGACAATGGAGGAGACTTTGAAGATGTGAAGAATAGTGTTGATGATTTCATTAACAAGTGGGTAACGGAAGGAGGTGCAAAGCGTGTCTTGATATGGGATCAGGGCGAAAATGTTAACTTTGGAGTTGTTACGATTTTCGACGGCATAACCGAAGTACACTACATAGCCGTCAAGGTAGGCACCTAGATGCTTTTAGTCGTTGACAATTCGTCGTCATACTTCAACAATCTTGTAAGATGCCTGAACCAGATCAATGCTAAACATGAAATAATAAAACATGCTGACCTTGATGGTTGCAATGTAAACAATTACGACGGCATAATACTTTCTGGTAGAACCGACAACCTGAAATCAATGAATGTCGCAAACATGCGTCTTGTCAATCTAGCACATGAAAATGATAAACCTTTGCTGGGCATCTGTTACGGGGCGGAGATCACAGCTCTAGCATTCAACGGTTCGTTGCGTCGGTTGAATAACAGAATAATTGGAGATCATACGATAAACGTGAAGAAGAATAATTCGTTAACAGACAAGAAGACACTTAGCGTTTTCGAAAGTCACGGCTATTACATTGCACATCTCCCACAAGAGTTTGAAGGCATCGCAGATTCAACTAACTGCAGTTACGAGATCGTAGCACATAGCAAAAGACAGATCTTTGGGACACAGTTTCATCCAGAGATGAGCAAGGACGGCCTAGAGATCCTGAGTAATTTCGTTGCACTGCCAAAACACTGATATAATCACCTCATTGCTGAAAGAGTTTATCTCAAATCTTCTCATGGTCCATGACAATCTCGGCACAACAAATGCCAAACTAGATGTTGTTGAGGTGTAAGTTGCAAAAAAGACAGATTTCGACAGATAGCTTTTTAAGAAGATAATTTGCTCTACCTACTTGATCATATTGGGCGAACTAGAAGACAAGGTCGCAAATCTGGAAGGGGATATAGAAATGCTGAAGAAAGAGGTAGAGGTACTGAAGAAGGCCTTAAGGAACAAGATAGCAAGATACGAAATATCGCAGATCAAGCACGGTAAAGATGTGCGATCAATCGTGGAATAATTCTCTTTCCTCTTTAATCAGTAATTTTGTATCAGGCCTTTACTAGCAGTATTATGGTTCTTATGGATGATGATAACGGTACAGGATTGTCCATGCTGTGCCAGACAAATATTTCTGCAAAGTAAACTCCTTCTTCTTCGGGAACCCATGACAGGCTTGGCGAAAATGACATGTCTGCTGTCATCACGCCGTCTACCCAGTTGATAGTTACTGGATATCCATCCTTGTCCTTGATCTGCACTATGTAGGTAAACTCTTGCTCTGCGGATAATTTATTTTTCAGATCGGATTTAATCCATACACGTTCGCCTGGTTCAGCGCTGCCTACAACGCTACCTTCCTGATCAACAAGCGAAAGTTTCGATACTCTTACCTTGCTACCAACTTCTAAAGGATTGTTCACATCCTGCACTCCGAAAGGTATCATAGAATACTGGTCAGATTCTGCAAACAATGTAAAGCTCTGTATCATTGGAACCCTTTCATGAATCCTCAGCTCAAAATTTACCTTATCATTCGATTCAATTGTACTGAGATCCGGATTAGTAGAACTGTAGCCGATAACTCTCCCACTATCATCGTAGAACGTTGCGTGTACTTTTGTATTTGTTGCAGCCTCTTCGCCCAGATTACTTATGTCTCCTATTATGCTTACTTCGCTTACACCGTCTGAAAATTCACCGTTAGAAACTACCTGTAGCATGGCGGGTTTGTTCTGGGCTTTTGCGAAATTCATGATCTGTAATTGATAGCTAGTTATCGAATCAGCATAACCTACGCTGCCTACGATCATGAAGGGCGATTTCTGGCCAGGGGGTATCATAGCCGCTGCCGTTACGGCCTCGCCTGAATCGATGACTTGACCTGCATCATCCATGAAGCTTACCTTGACCTCCACGGATTTAACGGGGTCCCTTCCGTCATTTACTATCTCGCCAACCACTACTGGCAACCCATTGGAGTTGGTGTAGCTCGAATAGTTCAAGACCTGAAGGTTTGGGGCTCCATAAGCAGGTGCAATAAGCATGATACCAAGTAACACTGGTATGGGTATTATTCTCATCATAAGCGTTCATTAGAGAATCGAATTAAATATTGGTGAATTAATTTTTGTTGAGCGTTTGCTTGCGGCAAATTAAAGTCCATTTCATTCGTGAGAGATCAGAATAAACCATCAAACTCAGATACTGTCTTTACTCTTGCCTTGAACCTGTCTCATCAAGTTTAGCCTTGAGCCAGTTCTCAAACTTCTCATAGTGCGTCCAGCCCTCTGCATTCATCAAGCCTTCATAAACCTCTGCCATTTTGACTATAAAGGCAACATCGAGAGATATGGTGAAGAACGTCCATCCAATGTATTTTGATGGTTCACCTATCTCGAGCGAACTCGTATCGTGCAGACCCCATTCGACCTTCGATATCATACTTTCTATTAGCTTTTTGTCATATTCGTAATCCAAAGTGCTTATCTCAAACGTCTCTCTCAAGGTATTATAATTTGGGAAAAAATATACTTAAAGCTCGAAGCAATCAGCTATACTTTTATTGAACACAAATACAGGCTAGTTTGAATTGGCTGCAAAAAAAACTTCAAAGAAGGGCATTGTATTGACTGCAGCTATTGTCGGAGGCATTGTGGCAGCGAGTTTCCTAGTATACCTCATACCCAGTTCACCCGCTAATGATGTAGCTAGAATAGCTGACCCGGGCACCGAGCTTGCTTTTGCTTTCGACAGAAACGAGGCTGTCGTTGATGAGTTTCAGTCAGCCTTTGGTGCGTGGAAAAACGATGAGTTAACCAAGAATGAGTTTGATGAGCGTGCTAATACCGCTGTGGGTCAGGTAGATGTATTGATGCTCGAGCTTCGCAGGAGCAGTCCTCCGGAAGAATGGGCACAGAGTTATGTTCTTTACATTCAGGCCTTGGACAATTACAAGGCATATTTTGAGAAAACCAAGGAGTATGTGAGCGCGGCAAATTCCGATCCAAGCAGGGGAGAGACGTTGCTTAACTCGATGTCAGAACTATTAGCTAAAGCAGACGATTTGGCACAGCAGTCAGAGGATGCCATGCCTTCCTGATCCCCTAGGTAACAAATATTATTACGCAGGCTGGATGAGAAGGATACATGACTACTCTCACCTTTTACGGCGGGGTGAATGAAATTGGCGGCAACAAGATCCTGCTTGAGGACAAGGATACAAAGATACTCATGGATTTTGGCAAAGGTTTCAGCAAGAGATCCAAGTATTATGAAGAATTCCTGAAACCACGTCCGTCAAACGGTTTGAAGGACTTTCTCACGATGGGTCTTGTTCCTGATATCAGGGGTGTGTACCGCGATGACCTGTTAGAGATGGCGGGCATGAAAGCCGAGGAACCAGACATTGATGCCGCCATAGTAACCCATGCGCATGCGGACCATGTAAACTACTGTTCGTTCCTGCACGAAGACATTCCTCTATACATGGGAAATACATGCCATCTGATACTGCAGGCACTGGAAGAACGCAGTAACAGAGACATCGAGGACGAGATTCTTAACTTTAAGAGAAGACCGATTCAGAGAAACGGCGAACCTGTCAAACGAGATATCAGAACCTTCAGAACAGGTGATAAACTAAAGATAGGCTCGCTTGAAGTGGAACCAGTTCACGTGGATCACTCGATTCCTGGAGCGTATGGTCTCGTAGTTCATACGAGCAATGGTGCAGTTGTTTATACTGGAGACATAAGGCTTCATGGAAGCAATCCCAAGATGACAAAAGACTTTGTTGAGAAGGCCAAGGAAGCAAAGCCGATTGCATTGATAACCGAAGGTACGAGGGTGAAGGAACTGAATGATGGGGCAAGCGAACCTAGAGTAAAACAGAGCTGTTCCAATGTCGTTGCCAATACGAACAAACTCGTTATCGTGGATTTTAGTTTCAAGGACGTTGATAGGTTCAGGACGTTCTACACCATAGCTAAAGAAAATAATAGAAAACTAGTCATCCCGCTTAAGGAAGCATTTCTGCTGAAGTGGCTTAGCAAGGACAAGATTTTGAACGTACCAAACTTGGGCGACGATAACATTGTAGTTCACATACCAAAGCAAAAAAGCGGGACATATGTAGAGCAGGACTACGGAACGAAGGAACGAGAGTTTCTTAATCTTCCAAATGCATGGAGGGCTGACAAGATAAAGGACAAGCAGTGCAATGTCATATGTGCCTTCAACTTCTTCAGTATAGATGAATTACTTGACATAGGTCCAGAACCGAACAGCATCTACATTCACTCTGCAAGCGAACCCTACAATGAAGAGATGGAGATAGATTCCCAGAGGTTGCAGAGCTGGCTTGAATTATTCAAGCTTAGTTTGTTCCAGAGTCACTGTTCGGGACATGCTTTTGGCGACGATCTGTTTGACGTTGCTAGACAGATCAATGCCAAGACAATCTTTCCTGTACATACAGAATGTCCCCAGAGCTATCATATCGTTGCTAACGATCTTGTGATTATTGAAGAAGGTAAGCGATACGATTTAGGCAACACACAATAGTCATTATAACGAGGACTGAATCCGATAACAAAATTTACTATCCCTTCAACTCTTGCTCTAACTTGTCTACCTTCTGAACAAGCTCAAGATTCATTGTCTTCAACTTATCAACTTCTTCGCGCATCTGAGCAACCTCCTTTGGTGTCTGCATCGCTTCTCTTATTGTCAATATACTTTCTTCAGCAATCCTTCTTACTCTGGGATCGATGTCATTGTTGGCAACCCATTCAATTTCAGGAATACCTTTTGGTTCTTGAGCTTCTACAAATGCCTTTATTGCGTTTATCCTGACACGGAACCATGGATCCTTAAGCAGCTGGTTTAGATATTCTATTACCTTATCATTGTCCTTTGCGAATTTTCCAAGTGCCAGCGCTGCTGCCTCTCTCACTCTGTGATGTTCGCCCAACTTGGAATGTTCCATAAGTACATGTGAACCTATATCGTCTTTCAATTCGCCAAATCCTGATAATGCGTTTGCAGTTATAACTTCGTTGAAGGATCTCATGCGCAAAGCCTTCAGCAACAATGAAAATGCTTCCTTCGATGTTGACTTGCCAAGCGATAGAGCAGACTCTGCCTGCACAAAGTAACTTTCATCGTCCTGAAACAACGGCTGCAGCGCCGAAACACTCTCCTTCTTCTTGAACTCCCCTATAGCCTTAACAACTGCTCTCCTCGCCTTCGGATTTTTTATCTTCAAAGCATCAACAAGTACCTTGTATGCATTATCTGTCTTCATCTTGGAAAGTGCTCTTGCGCATTCGGCAGATACCCCCCAGAACATATCCTTCATCATCACATCTTTCAAAGCATCAACGACATCATCCGAACTGAAGTTTGACAATGCTTTTGTTGCATAAATACGCTCGACAGTGTTACCGTTCTTCAGCTGCTCGACAAGCATCTGTTTTGGAGCCTTTACATCCATTCTCCTCAATAACCTATTGCTAGGGTCAATGCTAAACCACAACGGTTCTGAATCAAGCGGTATCTGCAAAGTATGTTCCTTTGAATCAATGTTGAACTTGAACTGCTTCTTGCCAGTACCTGTTGTTATGTGGATATCTAGCGGGAATATGTATATCGGTGTACCATCATCAGTATTCTGCGTTTGTAATAGCTTTATTGTTGCTACTTTTGACGCATGATCAAAATCATATTCAATTTTAAGTTCTGGATGTCCTGGTTTGCGCAACCACTGCTCGAAGAACTGCTGCAAGCTCAGACCGGAAACTTCCTCAACGCATTTTCTTAGATCATCAGTTTCCGCATTTTCGTTGCTGAATCTTTCAAGATACAACTTAACGGCTCTCCTGAATATGCTGTCGCCAACAAGGTTCCGTAAGACATGCAGAACACACGCACCCTTCTCATACGTATGCCTGTCAAACAGATCGTCGGGATGCTTGTACACGTTTGTAACTATCGCTCTTCTATATCTCTTAGAAGCCTCGTCAAAGTATTCCTCCGCAAGCTGCATGACATAATAGTTGAACTCATCCTCCCCTCTGCTGTTCTGCCAGTAAAGTGCTTCAAAATACGTTGCAAACGATTCGTTGAGCCATATGTGCTGCCAGTCCCTACATGTCACCAGATCGCCAAACCACTGATGCGCGAGTTCATGGGAAACTAAATGATCACTAGTAAAATCCAAATGTGCTTTCTTATCATGCAGCGTATCCATTGTAAGTGTAGTTGCGCTCACATTCTCCATGCCTCCATAAACAAAATTATCCACAGTTACCTGCGAATACTTGTCAAAGGGATATTTTACTCCAGTATACTCTTCGAAGAACTTCACCATGTTTATCGTATTGGAAAAGGAAAGCGACACTTTATCCACCATATCTTCAGGAACGTAGTAAAGAAGATCGATACCATCGTACTTCTCCTTTATCTCTTCAAACTTTCCAATAACAAGTGATGTAAGGTATGCGGGATGTGGGTGCTCTTCCTTCCAGTGATACTTTACACTTTTGCCTTTGGTAACATTCACAAGCTTGCCGTTTGATATGACTACAAAATCACCGGGAACCTCTACAATCATTTCGCTTGTGAACTTCATATCTGGATGGTCAAAGCACGGAAACCAGTACTTTGATTCTGACGCCTCGCCCTGTGTCCATGCCTGCAGCTGTTTGTTGGGATAATCCTTATCAGGCTTCACGAAGAAAAATCCTCTTCTGGGTTTTGCATCATAGTTGATCGAAATGCGCACCTGTTCATCTTCGGTTGCCGGTGTTGGAAGCTCTATGCGCACTTTCTCTTCGAGAGCTTTAAACTGCAGGCCTTTACCATCGACATGCACGGATCTTATGTTGAGCTCTGCAGCGTCAAGAACAACATGTTGCAGATTATCTTCGATTGGTACGATATCGAGCGTCTCCCTGCATTCTATGCTTTTTTCATCAAAGTTTGGTTTAACCTCCAGTTTTAGATGCTTTATAGCGAACTGCTTTGTAGGCGTGTAATGGGGTTTACTACCAGCTAGTTCAAATTTCTTGCTAGTTGCAGTAGACATAACTCAGAATTCCTCTTTAATGTATAATAAATATTTGGAAAATAATTGATTGATGAGAGTTCAGTCGAGATGCATCTCTTCATATCCTGGTGTCCTAGGATCAGCGCAGGTTAGTCTCATCAATCGAAAATCCTTGCATTAGACAGCAAATTTAACCTTTCCCGTCTCCGTCTATTGCATCAAACATGGTATGACATAGTTCTGTCTTCACTATCTCTTTGATTGTTGAGCATATGCAAGTACTGCACACACAGTCTTGGCGTCTTCGATTTCCCCTTTCAGGATCATCTTGACAGCGTCGTCAACACTTACCTTTACAATCTCTATCACTTCATCGTCATCCATCCCAGGACTCTCTACTTTGCTAAGATTGGTTGCTACAAATACATGCATCACCTCTGTGCAGTATCCAGGGGACATGTAAAATCTTCCCAGTTGCTTCAGATTTCCAGCTCTGTAGCCAGTCTCTTCAATAAGCTCCCTTGCTGCACACTTCTCTGGGCTCTCTCCTTTCTCCAGCGTGCCGGCAGGGATCTCGAACAAATCCTTACCAACAGGGTATCTGTACTGCTTTTCCATGATTATTGTATCACCGATCAATGGCAAGATTGCTGCCGAACCTCCGTGCTCCACAACTTCCCTGATGGTTTGTTTTTTGTTGATCTGCACTTTATCGACTTTAACTGAGATTACCTTTCCCTTGTACACCTGCTTGCTTTCCATCATGGCGCTCATTGTCTTGGCACTATGCTTAAACGTATCTCTTATCGGAAAATGTGTATGACTGTAATAACAAAAACTCTGCAAATAAAAACAAAGGGAGAGCTGCAGATGATCGACATAACCGAAGATGTATCGAAGATAGTGAAGGAGAGTAAGATCAGCAATGGTATTGCAACTGTATTTGTGCCAGGTTCAACGGCTTCTGTCACAACTATTGAATATGAACCGGGATTGCTCAAGGACTTTCCAGATATGCTTGAACGCATAGCTCCTAAAGACATAAACTATGAACACGAAAACATGTGGCATGACGGCAACGGTCATTCACATGTTAGGGCTTCTTTACTAGGTCCATCATTGACCGTGCCATTTACAAACAAGCAGTTAACACTTGGTACATGGCAACAAATAGTCTTAATTGAACTTGATACTAGAAGCAGAGATAGAAGTTTGGTCGTGCAGATAATTGGAGAATAATGAACATTAACTAGAGTGTTTTTATATTTCCATGGTATATAGAAAACTATGGCAAGCAAGTTCACGAAACTCTTGAAAGAGCTTAGAGCAATGAGCGATGAAGAAAGAATGGAGAGAGCTCGGGCATTAGCAAAGGCATGGCGTGAATATGAAACACAGAAATGTCATTGTCACTGTCATCACTACATCATCATCAGTCCCCCAATTCTGTAATTTTTTTGTTTGTAAGAGTTCATCTTAGAAGTTCCAAGAATTCTTCTTTGGCTAAGCCCGCTTCTGCTATAATCTGGAGGAGGGTGCTACGTCTAATTTCCTTATGAAGGACCCGCTATAGTTATATTGTTTCCCACGTTTATCAAACAATATGGATGATGGAGAGATAGAGGTTCCAAAGTCCGTTCGCCCCATAATGTTGGATGCTGCTCAAGAAACACGTCTTGGAGAAAGGAGAGGTGCAAAGAAACAGTATCGTTATGGCAACTTGCACATTAGAGAGTATGATGACAAGTATGTTGTTCATGTTGACAAAGTAGATCCAAGAAAAGATCCGCTTGGTCACTTACTGAAAGATTCCCCAGAAACTCTTCTGGGTATAGCTTCTGGGATTTATTTTGGAAAAAAAGTTGGTAGCGAAGTTTACAGCAAAAGAAATGGAAGATCAGGTGCGCTCTTGGAAAGTTTACTCATGGGATCACTTGGGTCTTTAACGGCGGGCTATCTGGGCTACAAATTGGGCAAGCAGTTGAAGGATAGATTCAAGTGATCAGCATGGCATCTAACAATGCAAGGGGCAGGGCCATCGCCGTTGCGATCAGACTACTCCCAGTAGGAATACACTTCAAGAGGGACAGAAAGGAATGGGTAAGAAAGGAAGGCAAGAACGTTAACGAAGAAAAGTTCAGGAAGCATGCGAGAAAAGCTGTCAATACATTCATCAAACTGGGTCCGTCGTTTGTAAAGTTAGGTCAGTGGCTTTCAACACGAGCAGATCTCTTGCCTCAGCCCTACATAGAGGAATTTGCAAAGCTGCAGGATGATGTTCCCCCGGCGCCTTTCGAAGATGTCAAGAGCACGATCGAACAGGACCTTGGACCAATAAACCAAGTTTTCGATTGTTTTGATACAAACTGCATATCAGGTGCAAGTCTGGGCCAAGTTTACAGGGCAAGGTGTGACGGCAAGGAAGTTATTGTCAAGGTCAACAGGCCAAACGTGCATGAAATAGTTGCAACGGATATAGAGGCTCTCAGACGATTGCTCCCAATTGCCATACGCTTTGTTGATCGCAACATTGCATTTTCTGCAGAATCAATGTTTTCACAGTTCATAGAAACTGTCCACGAGGAGATGGACTATAAAATAGAAGCAGAGAATCTGATGCGAATAAAGAAGAACCTGAAGGATGAAAGCAAGGTAATAATTCCCAGCGTTTTACCAGATAGGAGCACCAGCAGGGTTCTCACTCTCGAATACATTCCCGGAATAAAGGTAACCGATGCAAAGAAGTTAGACGAGATGGGAATAGACAAATCCAAACTTGTCATAAGGGTGCACAGATTGTTCTTCAAAATGCTGCTAAGACACGACATATTCCATGCCGACCCGCATCCTGGTAACATTTCTGTTGCAGATGATGGCTCGTTGATCCTGTATGATTTTGGCATGGTTGGAAGGCTTGACAACGATACAAGGTTGAAACTTGTAAGGTTGTATCTTTCGCTAGTAGAAAAGGAACCTGCCCGGACTGTGAATGTATTGTTCAGCCTTGGCGCACTCTCCCTAGAGGCAAATCGCTACGTCGTCGAAAAGGGAATTGGACTTGCAATACAGGGCATGCATGGCAGGAAAGTAGACGAGATGGAGGTCAAGGCGTTGATGGAACTCGCAAACAAGACCATGACACGGTTTCCTTTCAGACTCCCAAAGCAGCTTGCACTTTACATGCGTATGACTTCCATAATCGAAGGAATCTATCTTACTCTGAAAGTTGACTTTCAGTTTGTCAAAGTGTTAAGAGGATTGCTGGAAGAGGAGGGCCTTGTCAAGGAAGCATACATTGAAGAGATGAAGGACACTTTCAACAGATTTACAAAAGGATTGAGCGATTCTATTACCATCGCGCCAATGCTGAAGACCTTCCTTGAAAATTCGAATGCAAGTGTAATGATGAATGGCAAGGGAAGCAAGCATACGCTTGTAGCAGGGAGCATTCTGACATCATCAGTAATAATTGGCTCGTCAATTGTTATGCAGTCAAATCCATTGTTGGGACAGATAGGCCTTATTGCGTCAGCTGGTATCATAGGCGCATCAATAATTATGAACCGAAGGCACTGATTGCTTTACGTTATGTTGATAGTTGCTCGACCAGTTATCGGTATGCGAATCTCAAGAACACCTTTCTCATATGTAGCCTTTCCCAACGCTTCCTCGCCTTCCTTGATCTTTATTGGTAGGTGCACTTTCTTTTCAATTTTCAACGGTCTCTGCTTCCAGTAAGCACTTCCAGCATGTTCAACAGGATCTCTCGTCGCGCTTATTGTCAAAACACTGTCAGTTATTTTCAAACTTATGTCCTTCTTGTCGAACCCGGCAAGATCAGCTACGACAAGGAGCGAATTTCCATCCTCGACAATATCAACCGCAGGCATAACAAATTCGAAGAACTCTCTTGACTTGTTACCTATCTCTTTCATCAACTCTTTTGCCATATATTTTCCAAATCCCATACTAACTATTTTAGTCTTTATTGAAATATAAGTTTTTTATCTTAAACCCAATCACAAAGAGTGTGCTTAAGAATATCATAGAGAAAGCATTAACGACAAGTGACGTGGAATTTTCTGCACTTATTAGGAATATAACATCGATTCAGAAGCAGGAGCGAAGTGATGGCTTTGTAGGAGATTCAACGGTAGAAGAAGGACTGGTCAGAGTGAAGCAGGGACGCAAGTTGATTCTTGTTGGGGACCTGCATGGAGACCTTCAAAGTTTAACGACTATCCTACAGAAGAGCGGGTTCGTTGATGATCTGTCCAGTATGATAATATTCTTGGGAGATTATGGAGACAGAGGTCAGGAATCTGTCGAAGTTTACTATGTAACGCTTTACCTCAAATCAATATTTTCAGATCGTGTAGTACTAATGCGTGGAAACCATGAAGGACCTAACGATCTGCCTTTCCTTCCGCACGACCTGCCAGATCAGATAAATGCAAAGTTTGGAAATGCTGGAAGTGCAATCTATCATGAATTAAGAATGCTTTTTGATCTTCTGTATCATGGCGTGCTGTTGGAAAATTCATATCTTATACTTCACGGTGGTGTGCCCGTAACTTTTGGTTCGATTAGCGATATCGCAAATGCAAACAAAACACATCCGAAGGTCAGATACCTTGAGGAGATACTCTGGAACGATCCTAGAGAAATAAAGGGCTCTGAACCTTCCGACAGAGGGTATGGAAAACATTTCGGCAAGGATATAACGGAAAAGGCATTGAAGGTGACAAACACAAAAGCACTGATAAGGGCACATGAACCTTGCAACGGATTCAGAGTGAATCACGACGGGCTTGTTTTAACATTATTCTCCTGCAAGGCACCTTATGGCAACGCAAACGCATCATACCTAGCAGTAAACCCGAAGAACTGCAACCTTGACGCAGAGGGCCTTGCAAAAATAGTAGAACTAATCTAATTCTGTGACTTACAATATCAGTAGCAGAACAAAAAATGATATCAACGCAGCCTCTGTTATGACGAACCGTTTGATGAATTTCTTATTCACACTGCTTTCCATAAAACACCTGTGAGCATTGCGCATCCATTGCTTGTCAAGGAGTACGCCACATTTACCACATCTATCTCGAGACTGCATCACTGACCAGATACATTTGACTATCAAAAATACATGTGTGTCTTAATGGTCACATACATGCGATAGATACACCATGCAAATGCACGTGAAGAATTACATGTTATCATATGCTTCTATACATTAATTTGATAGTCTTTGTTAGGGTCTAGCGATCATGCTGATAGTAATCGAGGGAAGCGATAAGGCGGGAAAATCTACGCAGACACAGATGCTTTCAGACGGGCTCAGGAAGGATGGTCTTATGATAGCTACTATGTCCTTTCCTGATTACTCAACGAATGTAGGGAAGGAGATCAAAGCATTCCTCCACGGCGAGAAAGAATATCCTATAGAGGTAAGGCATATGCTGCTCTCTGCCAACAGATGGGAGAAGAAGGCAGAGATCGAGAAGATGCTTAAAGAAAATGATGCCGTAATATTGAATAGATATTATCAGTCGAACCTTGTGTATGGCGTTGCGAGCGGCCTTAGGTTGGAGTGGCTGCAGTCACTTGATGCTGGCCTTCCAAAAGAAGATGTAGTTGTGGTACTTGACGTTAATCCTGAAGTATCGATAAACAGGATGCAGAGCAAGGGCGATGTATTTGAAATGGACGATGATATGATGGGCAAAGCATCCAAACTCTACAGGGAATTTGCGAGCAAGTATGGCTGGATCCTAATCAACGGGGATCGCAACAAGGAAGACGTGCATAAGGAAATCATGCAGATCGTCGCAACTAAAATAAAGCAAAAACATTAAGGATACAGTTCTTGCTCTATGTGATGTGGTATTCAAACCTGTTGCAGAGATAAGCGATCCAATACATGGTTACGTTTATCTTTCCGAAGTCGAACGCGATATCATAGATACACACGTTTTTCAGAGGTTAAGGCGAATAAGGCAGCTTGCAGGTGCGCATCTCACCTATCCTGGTGCACAACACTCGAGGTTTGAACACTCTTTGGGCACAATGCATCTTGCAGGCCGTGCTGGTAATGTGCTCAATGACAAGGGATACATCAATGAAGATCAGATTCAAACTCTGAGGATCGCTGCACTACTTCACGATATAGGTCATGGACCGTTTTCGCACTTATTTGAAGAAGTTATGGCAGAGCATAGCAATGTTACACATGAAGATATTGGAAGAAAGATAATTCAGCAAACAGAAATCAAGGATATTTTAGGGAAACATGGATTCAATGCCAAGTCAATAAGCATGTTATCATTTGGGGAATCAAAGATTTCATTCCTTAACGAAATTATTGCTGGAGGATTGAGTGCCGATGTAATGGATTATCTGTTAAGAGATTCGTACTTTACCGGTGCAGAATATGGAAAGATCGATGCAGAGCGACTCATAAGTTCGTTTGAAGTTCATAACAAGAGGCTTGCTTTGGATAAAGCTGCACTTTACTCCTTCGAGTCACTCATGATATCCAGGTATGAAATGTTCAAAGCAGTGTACTTTCACAAGACTGTTAGATCTGCGGAAGTTATGCTACTGCGTTCCATGCTGCTTGCGGACAAGGAGTTGAAACTTACTAATAGTTCACTTGCGAATTATCTTGAACTTACCGACGATGCCACAATGGTCAAGCTTGCATCATTATCTCCAAGAAATGACGATCTGAAACTTGCTGCGAAGCTGGCTGCGGACTATAGAGACAGAAGGTTGCTAAAGTGCGTATTTGAAAAGATACTGCACAAGAGCCCTAGTATTTTAAGACGGATCGTCAGTAAGAGGGCGCTCAAGATCCTGACGGATGAGATTGCGAATAGTGCTAACGTTGACCCGAACAAGGTTTACCTCGATGCATCGAAAGCGCCATCGGTTCCATTGACTCCCACTAAAGAAGAATTGAGTTCGATAATCCTCGTTGGTAAGGATTCTGGCAAAAAGATGCACTATACACTGCCCATAAGCGAGATTCCTCTCATTAGTTCAATTTCTGGCTTCATGGATATGATCAGGGTTTACACTACAAGAGAAAACAGAGAAAAAGTTGAGAAAGCCGTGAAAAAGGTTTTAGGCGGAGAGGTAGAATCATGGTATGAAAAAGTGGCGATGTAATGAATAGGATTGTAATAAAACTGAGCGGAAGTGTGTTTTCCGAAAATGCCGCTAAAACATCGCTGCAGAAGTATGCTGCAATGTTCAAGTCGATCAGTAGGAAGACACAACTTGTTGTTGTTGCTGGCGGCGGACAGATAGCAAGGCATTACATAAATGTGGCAAGGAGCTTCGGCGTGGATGAAGCCAGCCTTGATGAATTAGGGATCGAAGTTTCTAGGCTTAATGCGCAACTGCTAGTGTATGCACTGGGCAAGCAAGCACACCCCCATATTCCCAAGAATTTGAAAGAGGTTGTTGTAGCTGTTGAAACTGGCAAGATCGTTGTTACCGGAGGTTTGCATCCAGGGCAGAGCACTAACGCCACCTCGGTGCAGATAGCCGAGAAGATCAATGCAAGCATGTTCATCAATGCTACTGACGTTGATGGAGTTTATGACGCAGACCCAAAGATTCACAAGAATGCCAAACTATTGAAAACGATAAAACTGCGCAATCTTCGCAATATGCTTGTGCATGAAAGCACCATGGCAGGTGCATATGATCTCATGGATATCGTTGCCCTCAAGGTAATAGAAAGATCAAGAATTCCCACGAGGGTAATCAAGGCTGATGTTAATGCGATCAAGCGAGCAATTAAGGGTGCAGATGTTGGGACGAAAATAATTACTTGACAACCTTCGTTTCTCCCTCGAACTCTTTGAAACCGTCATTGAGCATCTTTTCATAAATCTTTTTTGCTTGATCCATAGGCAGTGGTTTTGTCTGTGCCTTTGCATAACCATCGGCATCGCAGATAACTACTATAGCTTTGTCTTCAACATTCTCCATTGTAACAAGGTCTTCTTCCCCTACTGGTTCAAACTGCTCGCCGTTTTGTTTGACAGTCTTGGTCAGGAACGCAAAGCCTGAGTACTGGAAAAGTTTGTGCTGTGACTTCCTTGCCCTTTCCTGTCCTATATGTGCTGCCTGATGATATAGCATGTGATTTTTCAATCTGCAGTATGTATAAGCATTACATTAGATTTGAGCTATCCTACTTCCTAGTATCTGTTAGTAGAGCTTGTCCTGACCTTTCTGGTCCCCAATACCAAGGGTTTTCTTCAATGTCTCGCCTGGAGATGCATACCTATACATTGTCTGCACGGTATCGTTCACATGCCCAAGACCTATTGCGTGTCCGATCTCATGCGTTGCCACATTCTCGATATCAAACGAACTTCCCATACTGCCGCAGTTCAAAGTGTTAGCGATGAACCAATTGTCACCAGTGTCAAATACGATGTCTGCGGAAACTATTGACTTTGTAAAACTGTTGTATGTCAGGCTCGTCTGTGCAAGTACATTACCTGAACCATCAATGAATTGCCAGCGAACTTTTATTTTTGCACTGGACAGATCATTTGCTTCCACAAAGAAGTTTCCAGCTGGATGTTCTTGGTTATCCCATGTATTGAACGCGTTTACTACAGCATTCTTTGCTAATGCTGGTTCAACTCCGTTTATGCTCTTGACATCAACATAATATGAAACTGGAAAGTTCTTCCATCTTATACCTCCAAAGAGTGTAGTGTATTTTGCTGTTCCGTCTCCGCAGGCATCACCAGAGGGTCCTTTATGGACAGGCCCGACATAGTCTACAAAGACTATCTTCTGCAGGTCTGGAGGCTGGGCCAGCACCGCACCTAATGGTATCAGTAAGATTGGTGCTACAATCGCCGCAATGAAACCCTTGCGATACATGTAACGTTAGTAGGCCAGTTTAATTATTAACTATGTACAACCAAAAAATCCTTATTTTAACTTCATATTGTTAGACTCGGTGACTTATTATCTCATTTGAGAGCTTGACAAGATTTAAATGATTTAACGAAGGAAATTCAGACGTGGTTAACAAAGGTATAGTGGGCGCTGTGGGCGGTGGTATTGCTATCTCAATAGCGGCAGTCGTCATGTTAACAATGGGTTTCTTTCCGATACAATCACAGCAACCAATTGCAATGAAGGAAGTGAGCTTTAGTCTTACCAGTGTTAGTGTCAAACAGATCGACGATGAAGGAGCTACGATAGTAGTTGTGTTTGATCTGTTCAACCCAAACAAGAACACCATGGTTCTCGAGACAATACAGTATGATCTGATTGCAAATGGTATCAGGCTGACGCAATCACAGATAGGCGAAAGGTTGGAGGGCGTTGTTGCTCCCACTGGCCGGACATACTATGTGGTGCAGAACACTCCGTTAACACTGACTGGTACAGTTGAGCTCAAAAAAACCGAAACCCTTGCACCAGTATGGAGCAGTCTGCAGAGCAACGATGTTGACTGGAGGATCAAAGGTGTGTATTTCATCACAGATCCCGCTAGAAGTGGAGGTCAGGAGAAACCTTTCGATTTTACTTTGTAGAATGAAAATTATCAGTCATGTTTAGCTGAATGCTATGTTTCACCATTATATCTGATATTTATCAAAGCAAGGATATTGCATGCTATTTTGCATCCATGGTACAAGCAAATATTTACACTGCACACTCAATGTAATCTTTATTCCATATATTGAGTTTGCAATAATATGTTAATTCGTTAAAAATTACATTATTTTGTAAAAATATCGACAGATTAATATATCATAATTCGATGCTAATGCGCTAAGGGGGTTTCAGTTGCAAGCAAAGAGTATATCGAAAGCTAACCTTGCCATCTTTGATACTTTCAAGACAAGAAAGAACAAGTTTACCGGCGAAGCCAAGAGGCAGAGGGGAATCATTGCACACTTGGCAATGGAAGTAGGCCCAGAAATGAAGACCAGAACAGCCATAGCGCATGCCATTGCAAAGAATAATGGTATACTTTGGCAGAACATCTACTCTGGCATATTCAGGGACCTTGACGAAGTCTTGCTCCCGTCAGGAGTTGTAAGAGAGGGCGGAAGACTACCCCTTAAGAGAGGACCGAGGGCGTTGCAGCAGGAAGGGATGCCGTATTACGAGCTTACAGATGCTGGCTTGCTTGTTACTTCTTCGCTGCAGGAGCTTGGCGATTCCAGAATCAAGATGCTCGAAAAATATCTTAACACTCTATCAAACAGCGATCCAAACCAGAAACTGCTGAAAGATGGCATACTTCTACTCCTTAAGATCGCACCGTCTTTTGTGTTCAAGATAGTCAAGGAATACATAACTTCATACAGTCAAGGCGAAATAACGGAACTTGTACCGATGAACATAAAAAAGATGCGTTCCGTAGTATCTGATTCAATACATGTTGAAAAGGAGCTGATCGAGGCCTTTGTAGCTCTTTCAGATGATAAGAAGGACATGGCCTGCAAGTTCATCAGGGTCATAAGCTGATTAAAGATCAGTAAGATTAAAATTCCCTAGGTTTATGCCAGCATCATATGGATACTAATTCTACTTTAGATCGAACTATAACAAAGGTTTTGTCTCAGGCGGAAGGTGATATGATCTCGCAAATTGATTCAGCTTACGAGCAGGCAGTGTCCAATTTACAGTCATCACGGAGTTCTGTTGAAGCTGACTATAACAGGATTATCGAAGGTGCGAATACTAGCATTAACAGGTTTAACTCACCATTTCTTAATTTCTTCTATAATCTTTAACACTGTTGGCACATCCAGATCAAC
>JBMCYV010000032.1:0-21672 GCA_049199595.1 Candidatus Nitrosomirales archaeon | reverse complement strand
TGACGGTTTGAATGGTTGCTACATTCTGCTTCACTGTAAATTGCCCTTCACCTATCTCCACAAGCTGACCCTTAACACCAAAAGGAACCATGATCCTGTGCTTAATCAAAGGAGTTTCCTGAACTTCGCCAAGGACCTCTCCAGGAGAGACATCCTCACCTTTCTTCTTGACTGGAATGAACTCCCATTTCTTCTCCTCATTCAAAGCTGCAATAGTATACCCTCTGCTGATGAAGTCACCACTTTGCTTTCGCAAAACATCAAGCGGTCTTTGGATTCCATCATAGATTGAGGTAAGAAGCCCAGGTCCTAATTCGAGGGAGAGGGCTTGCTTAGTATTGACAACCTTGTCCCCCGGTCTTAAACCAGTAGTATCTTCATAGACCTGAATACTCGCTTTACTCCTCTCCAGTCGGATTATCTCCCCAACAAGACCAAGTTCACCTATACGTACAACATCGTACATCTGTGCTCCCTCCAGACCACTGGCGATTACCACTGGCCCTGAGACTCTATTCACTATCGCATCAGCCATTTCATTCACCTATTTTGATATCCACTCCGAGAACTCGCCTCGCCAGATCCGATATAGACTCTTCCTTTACGCCTTCCCCAAGTGAAGGCATAAAGACCACGAGTGGTTCTATCGATGCCTCAACTTTAGCTCTGAAAGCTGGGGAGAGCGCATGGCGGACGGATTGACTCGCCACGATAAGACCAAACTCATTTGAATAAAAAAGTTTCTGCATAATATCAGCGGTTTCTTCCTCTACAGCAATATAAGTATCATCTATTCCTAAAAGACGATATCCTATCACCAGCTCCCTGTCTCCCACCACAGCTATCCTTCCAGTTCCGATGGTTTTTGTTTTTGCAGGCATCTTTTCACCCAAATAATAACATTGAGCTTATGCGTTCCACCGGCAGCATATAATGCTTTCCATAAACTATCTTACGAATATTCTCCCGCTCGCGTTCTGCTGACATTACAAAGTAAAATATAGTTCCAATGGAGAGTGAAAGGGTTTTCAATCTCTTGAAGAACATTTCGTTTATAACTTTGTCAAGCGCTGCTTCAAAGTCAATCAAGCTTTTAGTTTTCTTGTACTGCTCAAATCCTTCTCCTAACTTATAATAGGTTTCAGTGTTTCTAGCAAGTTCTTCCACATTCTTAGCCATATACAATTCTCCTAGTTGGCGTGTAGGAATGTTACCTCCTTCGATTAGGTGTTGAAGAACTATTTCCTTTTCTAGATTGGTTTCTTTAGCCTTCAAAAGGCTTAGAATGTTCTTCTTGTCTATTTCGGCCCTAACGAGCTCCCTGATAATACCCTCATCACCCTGAAAGAATTTAAGAGCTTCAAGAAGTGCCGAGTAGTAGTATCCTTGCAAGGTCGCCATCATTGGACCCAGGTCCCCGGTTTTTTGATATTCTCCCAGGCGCTGCATCAATACTGTCCCGTAGCCATACCGAACCAATTGGTTAACTACAGCATCGACATTAGGCTGAGATAGTAGGATCTTGATCTCGTCGTGAGGAATGTTTCCACCTGAAACTCCAGCAGGCAAGTTCCGACTGGACACCAAAAAGTGTTCCGTTTCTGTAATGGTCTTTCCCAGACTCTTTGAAGAAAGAATCAGCTCAATGTTTTGAATGTCCCACTTGGCCAAGTAGGCCCTAATAGCAGATTTCCCGCTAAAAGGTGAAGCCTCCATGGCGATCCTGTTAACTCCCACAAGATGACGATTGAGCGCTACCTCAACAAGCTCTGGGGGTTTGTAGACTGACGCAGCTCGTTCGATCTCGGAACCGTACCAAGTGGATGCCAGCTGCTTGGCAATCTCCCCAACATCCTTAGCTCGAAGGAGATTTTGCATATAGTCCTTAGAAAGAAAGTTCAGGGAGACCGCTTGCAATCTACCAAAGGAAGCAGAATATGGAGAGGAAGGCACGGGCTATCACTTCCCCAGAAGAATAGCTCGAATCTCTTCTTCACGCGTTCGTAGAAGTTCTTCAAACGTGAGGTCAAGCTCCATGGTACCTTGCTTGTTCTCCACTATTATTCCACCTATAGTTTGAATAGGGTTATTACTTATAGTGACACCACTACCTTTTAGAAGGTCGCGATCCTCCTTTCTGCAGTGCACCAGCACATCTTGACCTAGTCTTTTCTTGGCAACATTAATCATTCCTTCCAATGTTTTTTTGTACTGGACATTCTTAGTATAATTCTTGAGCTCTTGTCTAATTACATCGAAGGCAGAATTCAGGTTTGCATCCATAGCGTCAAAGATTATTCGTTTTCCCTGTAGGCGCGCCGCCTCTACGATCCTTGTAGCCTCTCTTTCTGATTTAAGGTGAGCCTCTCTCTTATAACGTTCCCGTAACTCCTGAATCCTTGTATTTTTGTAGCGGAGCAGAGCCTCCTTTTCTTCAGCTAGTTGCATATCGAAAGATTCTAACTCTTTTTTCTTGCGATTCTCGATCTCTCTCAGGAAGGTCTCCACACTCAACACAAATTCACTTTAAAGTATGTTGAGTAGGAGGATTATTCCCAGCACGAAACCGATTATCCAGAGGGTTTCAGGAATGACGAAGAAGAACAAAACCTGACCAAACTTTTCAGGCCTCTCAGCTATTATACCCATACCAGCGGCACCGATACCTTGCTGCGCGTTCCCCGTACCTATCAACCCTCCAGCTATCGCAATAGCTGCTGCAATTGCTAATTGCGGATCTGCCATTTCAGCTATCCATCTCAAGTAGCCCCTATATTAATTTTTAGAATACTAAAACACCACATTGCTAATTCAATTTTTGTGATGTCAAAAATTGATGTTAATGCTGTTGTGCAATTCTAGCAAGTTTCAATGTTTAGAATAATACAAATTAGAACTACTGCCTTCATGAGTACAAGCTGTTAATTTATTAGCTAGATACCAAACAATATTTTGTATTGGAGACAAGATGCCCTAGATGCTTATCCAAAAAATATCGTATAAAGTCTGCATACTTTGCGATATGTTATGACTGCGGCAAGTGGTACGTAACAAACCCTATAGGTATGTACCCTGCGTCCAAGTTCGTGAACCCGCAGCAGAGAAAGTTTTACTTGATAACTAGGGTATTGAAGATCGCCAACATTGCGGTTGCCGCTTTTGTATTGTTGTTCGTATTAAGATCTGTCCTTGGAGACTGAATAATGCAGCTTCTTCAAAGTGCTTATTTCTTTTGAACGTATTTTCACTGGTAAATTAGCTCATCAACATTCAAAATCCTAGAGCAGTATCGGCACTTTAATGTCTGCTGTGTCTTGTCTATGACATCTATTATGGATTTGATCTCCTCTTTACTATTTGTAACACACTTTGGATTTGGGCACTTGAATATTGCCACAAATTCATTTGGTAGTTCAACCTTCCTCTTTTCCACGACCTTGTAGTCACGTATTATGTTCACCGTAGCTCTTGGTGCGAGTAGGGCAAGTTTGTTTGTTTCATCTGATTCCAAGAATCTGTTTTCTACTTTGATTATGTCCTTCTTCTCCAGCTTGCCGCTCTGGACGTTCATAGCTACAGTTATCACATCTCCCTCCCTACCTGTAATATTCAGGGCGTCGAGTACTACAAGTGCCATTCCTGGATCTATGTGATCTATTACAGTGCCGTCCTTGATTCGGCGAACGAGAAGCTGTGCTTCGGACATGAGAATACTTTGTATAGATCTGTTTATAACGATATTGCAGGTAGAAAATGAACCCCTTCTATAACAGGGACGTGGTTTCGATCAGGGAGTTCAAAAAGCAAGATCTTGATTTTCTCTTCAAATCAACTGACAAGTTGCGCAAGATGCAGGCGAATGAAAAGCGGGAACTTGCTAGGGGTAGAGTGCTTGGCTACCTCTTCATTGAGCCTAGTACGAGAACTAGGCTGAGTTTTGAAGCTGCAATAGCTTCGATAGGCGGAAGCTCGCTTGGAATTGCAGACGTAAAATCTTCATCGCTTGAAAAAGGTGAAAGTCTTGCTGACACGGTTAAGGTAATGGACAGCTATTCAGATGTTATCGTGCTTAGACATCAGTTAGACGGTTCTAGCAGATTTGCTGCGGAGATCGCAGAGAAACCCGTGATAAATGCGGGCAGCGGAACGGAAGAGCATCCGACCCAAGCAATGCTGGATCTTTACACTATACTGAAGGAGAAGAACAAGATCGATGGGCTGAAGATCGGCATTGTAGGCGATCTAAAGTACGGAAGAACGGTTTACTCCTTGCTGTATGGGTTAACTAACTACAAGGCTGAAGTTCACTTGGTAGCTCCGCAATTGCTGAAGATAAGAAAGGAATCGATCTATGAAATAGAAAACAAGATCAAGATACATGAGCACGAAACGCTTGATGGTATTTTAGACAAGTTGGATGTAATATATGTTACAAGGATACAGAAGGAAAGGTTCCCCGATCAGCAAGAATATGAAAAGGTCAAGGGAAGTTATGTCATCGATTCTAAAGTTCTTGAAAGAGCAAAGAGTGATGTTATAGTTATGCACCCCTTGCCTAGACTGGACGAGATAGGACATGATATTGACAATACCCCAAAGGCCAAATATTTCGAGCAAGTAGCTTATGGTAAGGATGTGAGAGCAACTTTGCTAGCACTTGTACTGAACGAGGAATTTTAGTTCGAGCATATCAAGCACTGCTACATATGGGTGATAGGTATCATAGTATGATAACGCGAAAACGCACGCGCATGAAAGGTATAGAGGGGGGGGTCCTTATAAACGAATTAATTAGATCTGAAGTTGTACTGTGATTTGTATTACTTGGTCCTAGCCTCTGTATAAGGGTGGGTATGATCGTAGAACTAACTAAATCTCGATTAACCTGACACACAGCTGCTCCAGCCGCATTCTATGCAACAGTTGCATCCTTCTATGTATGCAATCCTTCCATTACAAACCGGACATGGTTCTTCACTTGTTTCTGCATGAGGTAACAAAGGTTTTCGTACGTATTCTTGCTTCTCGCCTGTTTTGATCGCTTTTTGAACCTCCTTATGAACAAATTCGTCCTTGATGTTATTGCTTATGTAATCAACGACATAGTCGCTAGGCACAACCTCGAACCTCCTCTCCTTCGAGTCGCTCGTTATGTGCAACACCTGCTGGTGCCTTGAACCGTCTCTATATACTGTCACACCTTTCAGACCTAGTTCATGCGATAGCAAGTAGGAGCACTTCACATCTTCAGCAGTAACATCGTTTGGCATGTTTATCGTCTTAGCAATCGCATTGCTTATCCATCTCTGCCACACGGCTTGGGCCATCAGGTGATCTGCCCAGTGCACATCTATTGCAGTAACAAATACTTTCTGCATCCATTCTGGTATACCATCAAGTCCTCTTACTGATCCGTAGTTCTGCGAGATCTTCTCCAATAATTCATCACTATACAATCCATACTCTTTCAACACTGACTCAAACACCTTGTCAGTATAGAAGAACCTTCCAACAGTCACTCTCTTTTCATATACAAGTCCGAACAATGGTTCTACTCCATTAGATGTGTCAGCAATCATAGACAGAGTTCCAGTCGGAGCAACTGTAGTTGTTTGCGAGTTCCTTATACCGAAACGCATGATCTTATCTATCAAGGAATCCCAGTCACATGAATGCTCTGCTTTTGGAATTTCGTAGTAAGCAGCTATCGGTATCTTTCCATAGACATAGTCAGATTCATTGAACAACGGAAACGCACCTTTGTTTCTAGCTATCTGAACGCTCTCATCCATGCTGTGGTAAGATAATGCTTCTGCAAGTTTTGACATGAACTCGTATCCTTGTTTTGAATTGTATGGTATCTTTAGCAAGTAAAACAGATCTGCTAGTCCCATTATACCCAAACCAATTCTTCTTGTTAACTTACTCGCAATGTCGATCTCTGCAACTGGATACTTGTTTGAGTCAATCACATTGTCAAGGAATCTTGTCGTAAGTCTTATCGCCTGTTCATATCTCTGCCAGTCAAACTCAAACTCTCCATCGGCTCTTCGCTTGACAAGGTTTGCCAAGTTAATAGATCCCAAGTTACAGGATTCATACGGATACAGACTTTGCTCTCCACACGGATTAGTTGCTCTGATAAATCCCTGCACCCTCTTCATCACGTTATACTTGTTCATGTTGTCAAAGAACAGAACACCAGGTTCTGCGCTCTGCCATGCGCTTAACGCGATCAGATCGACCAACTGGTTCGCATCGATATGTTTTACGATCTGCCCACTTCTTGGGTTCTTTAATGGATACTTGCTTCTGTTCTTCATTGCGTCCCAAAAGTCTTCCCAAATTCCAACACTGACATTGAAGTTCTCAAAAACACCTGGTTTTGTTTTTGCTGTGACAAACTTTTCGATATCTGGATGCCATGCTTCCATTATGCCCATGTTGGCTCCCCTCCTCTTGCCTCCTTGCTTCACAACATCAGTTACAGTATCTATGATTCTGATGAACGATGTTGGTCCAGATGCAACGCCAGATGTCGATGCGACCATGTCACCTTCAGGTCTTAGATCTGAATAGTTGATGCCAACACCTCCCCCAGATTTGAAGATCAGCGCAGCATCAGTAGATGTCTTCATTATGCTATACATGTCATCCTTCATGTCAAGTACAAAGCACGCAGATAGTTGTCCAAGCCTTGCTCCAGCATTCATCATGGTAGGTGAATTCGGTAGAAAGTCTCTCTCTACCATCAGGTTACTGTATTCTTCCACTTTCTTAGAATAATCGTCGAACTGTCCTTCCTCAAACATTTTCAACAATTCGCCTATACTTACCTTCATCTGACCCTGCCCTGATAGATCCTTGTAGATCATGAGCAGAGCTTCAAAATGCCATTTGTTCAGAGCATATGACCCTATCTTATACTTCTTATCAAATTCATCTAGTCTGCCCAAATAGTCTGTAAGCTCTTCTATGCTCTGCTTCACACCCGCCCTTAAACCAAAAATCCTCTGATCCCTCATAATATCTGGAAGTGTTACCAAGATGGCAACGCGTTCAAACAGCTGCTTAGGACTTTCGACTATCCTGCCGTTTTCATCCCTGAGCAGATACCTGGATGCCAGAACACGCAAAGAGTTTACATCAAACACCTTGTCAACATCATCGAAGGTTGTTCGTTCCAGAATCTTCATCTTGTCCTCCCTGATCTTTCTTCTTTCGTGCCTGTAGAGAATGTACGCCTTGGCCGTTTCAGCCAGACCTTCTTCGATCAAAACCGATTCTACTATATCCTGAACGTCCTCTACGCTCGGCACATTAGATTCTTCGTAACCCTGCTTGGCCAATCTTTGCACGACCTTGTTTGCAAGTCTTTCAGCTAAAGGATAGTCAGCCCTGTTGGTTGCAACCAAGGCTTTGTAAATGGCACTGGAGATCTTAGACGCTTGGAAGTTTACAACTCTACCGTCTCTCTTCTTAATTCTACTTATTACGGTAGACAAGTCTGAGCTAAATGTATCTGTTCCCGCCATCCCCTCATCCATATTATGAATCACATAATTAAGTATTGCGTAGATCTCATGAACTCCTAACTGTCAAAAAAAGTTTGTCGGCAGTCTAAAAACAAAAAATAGAAATTAGTTTGCGCGCACAATGTGTGGAGACTTGCAAGCGCTGCATTTGTCCACAACTTCCACGCTCTTGTGACCGCAGTTGCCGCAAACGTAAACTTTCATTCTAGGTCTGAAGAACGTAAGCATGTCTGCAGCGTTTTCTATCGCTGTCTTGACATCAGCGTTGCTCATGGCATTGTTTACATCAAGCGTTACGGAAAGTCCACCGCTAAGAAGTTTCTCCATTGCGTTGCACTCCTTGATTACAGGTGCATCCTTCTTCATCTCTACCATATCTTTTGCTGGAATGATTATTCCTTGCGAATATGCGCTCATGTTGCCCGTTTGCTGGAGAGTTTTGCCATACTTTTCTGAATCCAGTGCAGTAAACCTTGCAGCACTGTCATCTATTATCATTGCAACACCAACGTCATCGTTGCTCTGCTTTCCTTTTTCCGCAGCAACTTCGACTGATGTTTTAATAACTTTCTGTATGACTTCAAGGCAACTGTTATTATCCGTATAACCTAGTATGTTTGCAACGGATCCATGTAAATCAACCAGATTTACAACGAGATTTACATTTCCTTTCTGCATGAACTGCGTGCTGTTCGCAAGTGTTGGTAGAAGACCCTTCCTTGTCAGATCTGTCAAAGTCTTCTTCCTCATGGAAAGCACATTCACAGCAGGTTTTATCAGCAATGCAAGCCTAGCCCTGAAGTACACTTCATCCTTGTTCGATTCATAAGCCAGCCTGGGCAAGTTTATGGCTAGTGACTCGAGCGACATCACAGTGCTGGCATTCTGGCCATTTAGTTTCTTTGATATGCCTATGCCACTCTTAATCTGCTCTGGATTGCCTGAAAGCGTTATCGAACCGCCTGCGCGTATAATGCTAGAAACCTTGTCTGCATAGTCATTCACAGCGCCATTACTATAGGTTAGAACAAGTCCAATTCTAGGCACTGGAGTTGCATTCACATATGTTTCATAGCCTTTCAGAATCCCGTCTATCTGCTTCTTATCATAGCCTTCTAAATTGATGTTAAGCGATGTAAACGGCGATGTTTGCGTGTACGAAGGCGCGCCTGAGCCCAGGATCAGGGCTCTGGCAATTTTATTCGCCATCGAAGTGTCGCTTCCACATTTCTGGATAAGCGGCAATACTCCATCAATGAACACTTCCTTGGAAGCTTCCCTGCTGAGCAGCAGGTTCAGCATCGCAAGCGAAGAAGCTAGATCATCAACATTCTTTATGGCGCCTAGCCTTGAAACGCTTAAGAATTTACCTTTGAGGTTTACTCCTTCTTCGGCAAGTTCGTTGATATCTATGAATATTGTATCAGGAACTAGTCCCCACATTCCTGGGTTTGATATGTGTATATCGCCAGCAAGATGCGAATCTGCGATATCTTTCGGAAGTGTGTTGAACACAAGGTATTCTGCAAGTACTTGCTGTGCGGTTCTAGCAAGTACACTCTCTATACCATTTTCAATCTGATCAACGCTATTAATCATCTGCGCAACATCGAATACCGGTATGCCAACTCTTGCAAGTTTGTGTCTGTACTCTTCATGGCCATGTTCTATCAGAACAGAGTTTACCATCTCTCTTATCAGCGGAGAAGTAAGATAAGCTGTCTGAAACTTGTAGATTTTGTTTTCAACCTCTTCGGTTATTTTTTGCGCAAGTTCTAATGGCACATTTCCTTCCCTGACAAGTGCTTGGATTATCTTGTGCGAGTTGAACTCTTCGATAGTTTGATTGGAAGTTCTGACATACATCTTGCCACTTTCAATTATAGAGCGTTCTTCGATCTGTCTAGCTAAACTGAGCACAAGCTTGCCTAGATTAGTGATCGTATACCTTCTCTCTGCCTTGTTTAGGGCGACCAACGACTGTCTAAGTAATTTTCTGAGATGGTAGGCAAACTTCCCGCTCTCTTTCTTTGATTTAAAGCCTGCAAGTGCTTTCAGTTCAGAATAAGTTAATGGACCTTTTGAGTTCAATATTCGTAGTATGTCAATCCTGTTTGGGCTTGCCATAACTGAGAAGATCATTCGAACTCGTCTTGAGGCTGATTCGAGAACACCTCCCTTCTTGGCTTCTACATAATCATGACTCAATTCCATTTGACCTCTCTACTCATTTTGTTTGATTAAAAGAACTTTGTAAAATATGTTTGCCCAGTTGGTATAATGATTTAGTGTAAAGTACAGTAGGGACTAGTAAGGCTACATGCCCATATCCTTATCGACGCATTACGCTTCGACTGTAACTCTGTCCTCTACAGTGATCTGCGGCAGCGTGGGAAACTTCCGCTTCAGTTCCTGCTCAACCACGTTGCTGGCCTCTTCGAGTATCTCCAGAGCATCATCGGTCGCCCTATGAGTATCTGGTTCGTTTACAAGGTTAAGCATAACAAGCGTGCTTGAAAACATGTCAGACATTTTTGTAAATGTAGCCTTGGCTGCTGGTAGTACAACATCAAGATCTTTGCGCACATCCTTCAGGCTGGTCGCTGCTGGGCTTATTGCCTTCAAGAGTTCATTGTAGTTCCCTATAGTACCAATTCTCACAATCAAAGTTTCATAAATTATCCTAAGGTCAGAAACAAGTTTTGATACTCTCCTTATTGTCACAAGTTCGTTTGCAAGCATATCCGCATGCATCTTGTTGCCCCCGAAAACATCAATTACTATCTGCTCCCGCATCTCCTTCTCTACACCTGTGATTTTCGCTTGTATGGGTAAGAGTTTCAAGAGCTCGGTTTGCAGTGTAGCGCTTGCCTTGTCCATGTCTAGCATGAACTGTTCTCGTTTCAGCATATGTAATGCATGGATCAATAGAAAGGTAAAGCAGATAGTCTACTTGCATCTACAAGGTACTGTAATGCAGCTTATCCTGTACTGGTTTCATGAGATAGGTAAACTTGCAGAAAACCTTTAGGTTTTACTGACAGAAATAGCAAAGTCAGACGAGGATAACGCCTGTCCGCATGAGGGACACTTGCTATATGTCTTTACAACATCTTTTACAGGTTTAAGGATGCGCATTGTGTAGATTACGGCACCGCATTTGCCACAGGTTACCTCCACTGACACGCTTTCACTATATTGCGAGGTTATAAAAGGTTAGATTTGAATTTTTTTTAATCAAACTGTTAATTTGGAGTTCATCTACGTCATTGGAGCTATTGTTATGGACTGAGTCAGATCAACGCGCCACAAATGGCATTTTAGCTATTGGGTTTCGATGGAATCATTATTCTCATCTCACAATGGAGTATACCATTTTATGTGAATTGATACATCGAAGTCGTCGTTAGAGCTCTTCAAACAATTGCTTTAATTAATGCATAGTCTATAATATCATTCTCAGCGATGTTTTTCATAGCTAAAATTGATTTGAAGATCACATATTCTACAAAGCGAGAATATCGTGGAATTACCAACGCTCTAATATCTTCTCTATGTGATGAATAATAGTCTGCCAAAGGTACGTAAACATTCTTACCAATAAATCGCATTTCTATGCCGTGAAAGCCGATCGATTCTAATAAAGTTGGTAGAGCTAAAAGGTTATGACGCTCTGACGGCCATGTAATGTTTAATAACCCAAGATCTCTCTTATCAGCCCAACCAAGTCGATCCTCCTTTATTCCAGGAACGGCAAGGCCTAGCATGCCGCCTTTTTTTATAATCCTGAAAGCATTAGTAAGGAATTCTCTTATTGATCTGAAATGTTGCATACACTCCAAGGCTACTATTCTGTCAACGCAATTTTCTTTTAAAGGTAAACTAGTAGCAGAGGCCTCCAAGAGATTCAGGTTCCTAGTTAAATCTAATTGGTAACGGTTTCTTCTGCTTATGTCTACGCAAACAATTCCTATAGGATTCATCGAATTGTGCCACAACATAGCTGGACCGTTATCACCACTGCCTACGTCCAACACAATTTGATTTGTTTTTAGGTCCACAAAATTCCGCATTAGGTGACAAAGTTGGACCTGTGCTTGTAAAGGATCTTTGCATCCGTTATTCCAATATCCAAAATTTAGCATTTCTCCTCCTGTTGCTAGCTTCATAAAATCTCTGAAAGTGTTGTATAGATACCTCACATCCCTTTCGTTCCGCCTATATGTCCAAAGCATAACATGCAGGGGATTTATCATGAATTATGTTCAGCCCGTATATGGTACAATTCCCATTTATGTGAATGCATCGATGTTGCGAGATGTCTATTACTAATAAGCATAACCTGAGCTATATTCGTTGTATCATAGAAAAATGAACCTGTGATGAATTAACACACTATTTAGTCAAATAAAAAATATTCCTATTAGACTGGTAATTTTGATTTATCGATCTATTTCCAAAAGTATACCTTTTTCGTCGTATCCAACTATCTTTATCCTTTCATTGATCGGCAGATTTTTGGGAGAATCTATCTTGGGTAAAAATCCAGAGATATTGAAACCTGCATCGAGTCGCACAACTACCCATGCATAAGGTCCGTACTTTTCGTACTCCTGAGGGGCAACGTTCTGTATCGTGTAAGTGACGACCTTACCCTTACCCTCAACCTCAACGATTTCAAAGTCCTGCGAATAGCACTTGCCACAAAAGACAATTGTTGCCAGCTGAAGATTCCCACACTTCTTGCATTTGTACGCCAACACTTTACCATCTTTCACTTTTGCAACGAACTGTTCCCTACTGATCAATTGCTACACTCTTCTGTTGTAATTAATTACGACTTTCATATATATCATTTATACCGTAAGCGATCTACTCTATCCAAGATCAAGAGCTCTGGAATGCTTCCTTGTATGCGGTCTCTCGCCAGGTTGTTTTCTTCGCATGTGACCAGAAGGCCTTCCATAAAGTAATTCCAAGAACCAAGCTTCATGTTCTATCTCTTCTCTTAAGATGTCTTTTGCCACATCATAAGTTGCAAAATCCTTTGCATAGGTCATACCGCATACCTTGTTCCAGTTTACGATCGCTCCTTGCTCAGCTACTAAGCATTTCTTCAGTATCTCTTTAAGATCTGTTTTGTTTGGTGGTAACTGAAGAAATTCACAACCAGACATTCTGATAAATTCCGTCGCATCGTTCGGAAGACTTCCTCCAAGCTCATAAATTCTAGATAAGCACGATTCAAAATGACTCAGATCTTCCAGCCTTGCATCCTCGATTACTCCCTTGATAGCTTCTCCATCTGCACCAGTGCAATGCGCCCGCAGATTGGTAAAATAATAATACGCCGTAAATTCTACTGATGCGTTAATTACCAATTGTTTTATGAGTTCATCTACGTTAACACCATTTTGCTTTAGTATGTTTATGCCGACGACATTCATTTGATCATCTGACATATAGATCTCCAAAGATCTACAATGAGAACTAATTAAGGATTGCTTGTAACCTGCTGATCATTCCACATGAATCAACCGCGATTCACAATCAAGTGTTTTAGTTAGTGCAAAAATTAGAATGTTTATATGAAACTTAGGGAGGTTAGATGGACATGATAAATCCGCGGGCATGGTTTGCTGAATCTGTTGCTACTTTTGGCTTGGTCTTCTTTGGAACCATATCAATCACTCTTGCAGTGGTTAGCTTTGGATCGGGTTTGTCAGTTCAAGCAATTGTAATGATTTCTCTTGCTCATGGAGCAGCAATCGGTCTGGGGGTATATGCATTCGGGCATGTTTCTGGTGCTCATATCAATCCTGCTGTAACGATTGCGATGATGGTTACAAGAAGAATAGGTATAGCAAATGGATTTGGATACATAGCTTTCCAACTTATTGGAGCCGTAGCAGCCGCATTTGCACATAAGCTAATTCTTCCACAGGGAGAGAAAGTACATTTTGGAACACAGGGAGGGCCGAGTGAACTTTTGGGTGGAAGTGTAGCTGCGGGTCTTGGCGTTGAGATCATTCTTACATTCTTCTTGGTAACTATGGTATTCATGGCGGCCGTTCATAAAAAAGCAGCCTCAGGATTTGCAGGTATAGCAATTGGCGGAATGATATTTTTGATTCATCTAATTGGTGTTCCGTTAACTGGCGCTAGTGTAAATCCTGCAAGGACTTTCGGGCCTGCCATAGTTTCAGGATTTTGGGAATTCCATTGGATTTACTGGGTTGGTCCAATTATAGGTGCAGTAATTGCTGGTCTTATCATGAATTATGTTTTTGTCAAGAAAGCAGAACGTGAATGATCCATCTCGGAAAATCAGACTCTTCTGAATATATGCACAGCACAGCTCGCACCAGTTGCACCAAAGTTCTGTGCTAACGCAGTTTCGGCATTCTTTACCTGCCTTGCACCCACCCTTCCAAGTAATTGATCATAAACCTCAACTACTTGCCCAATACCAGTTGCACCTATAGGATGACCTTTCGACTTTAATCCTCCCGATGGGTTGATTGTAATATCACCGTTGTTCAATTTGGTCAAGCCTTCCCTTACTGCCTGCGCTCCCATTCCTTTTTCGAAGAAACCAAGATCTTCCATATCGATCATTTCTGCGATGGTAAAACAGTCATGCACTTCGGCAAAGTCGATATCTTTTGGAGTTAGATTTGCCTGCTTGTATGCCTGTTGCGCAGCAGCTTTTATGCTGGGAATTGTGGTAGGATCTTCTCTTCCCTGCACCGCAGCTGGTGAAGCTCCTCTACCAGAACCAATAACTTCGATATAATCAGCACCATGTTTCTTGGCAAATTCTTCCGAAGCCAGTATGACAGCACTTGCTCCGTCTGAAAATGGGCAGCAGTCCAAGAACTTTAATGGACTTGCTACAACTGGAGAGTTGAGAACATCTTCGACAGTTATTTTCTTCTGTACATGTGCCTTTGGATTGAGTATTCCATGCTCGTGATTCTTTACTGCTATCATGGCAAGGTCTTCTTCTGTTGCCTTGTACTTGGTCATATACGCCCTTGCCATCGAAGCAAACAGCCCTGGAAATGACGCTCCATTCCCTCCTTCATAGAAAAAGTCGGAACAATACGAGAAGAGCGTGGTTGATCTTCCTGTACCAGTTTGCGTCACCTTCTCAACACCAACAGCCAAAACAGCATCGTAAAATCCAGCTGCTACATTTGCGTATGCTTCCCTAAATGCTATCGAACCACTGCCGCATGCTGACTCGATGGAATGACCTGGAACGTATGGTATACCTAGGTTGCTCATGACTACCGGAGCAAGGTGCACCTGATTGTCCGCAACACCAAAGACATTTGAAATGAAACCATACTGAAGATCTTTAGGTTCTATCTTTGCACTTATTATGGCATCTTTAGCAGCGGTAACAGCAAGTTCTACAAGACTTTCTTTCAATTTTCCATACTTGGTGCTTCCTGCACCAATGACACAAACTTTGTTCACATGAACGCGATCACTCGAGCCATATAAAAATGTAAAGAACATTTGTAATGTAAAACTCTTTTAACTTTGGTTGCAATAAGGTAAATGTGTCGTTAGGTGTAAAAAATTATTTCTTAACAATATGCGAAAAACCAGACGCTGCGAAGAGAATAGCTAGGGCGATTGGTACAGATGAATTCAAAGAAACAAGAATCGACGGTGTTGAAGTATATGTTTCAAAAGATGGCAAGAAGACATATGTTGTATGTTCTGCACTAGGACATCTGTACACTTTGGAAGATCCAACATCCAATAGACGAATCTACCCTGTCTTCGATGTTGAATGGATTCCATTATCAGAAAA
Source organism: Candidatus Nitrosomirales archaeon (assembly GCA_049199595.1). GTDB lineage: Archaea > Thermoproteota > Nitrososphaeria > Nitrososphaerales > UBA213 > JBMCYV01. The sequence continues at coordinate 6,309 of JBMCYV010000032.1, read as the reverse complement.
AGGTGAACGAATTGACAGAATACTACGTGTTATAGGTAAACTTGCGAAAGATGCTTCTCACTTTGTAAATTCGTGCGATTTTGATCAGGAGGGCGAAGTGATAGGTTACAATATTCTGAAGTATGCTTGCAACCACAAGTATGAAGATGCATTCAGGGCAAAGTTTTCCACTCTCACAGATGATGAATTGAGGTCAGCGTTTGAGAACATGGAGCAGAGAACTGGGAAAGGGCTTGCCGATGCTGGGAGAGCAAGGCATATGCTGGATTTCATTTACGGCGTAAATCTATCAAGGGCTTTGTCGGAATCCGCTTACCAGAGCAATAAGCGATTTCGAAACCTCACTATTGGAAGGGTGCAGGGCCCAACGCTGTCATTTGTGGTAGATAGGGAGATAGAGATCAGATCGCATCTACCAGTTCCGTTCTGGGTTGTGACAGCAAAGTTCGCAAAAGATAATCAGGTATTCGACGCCCAGTACGAGAAGGAAAGGATCAACAGATTTGCAGAAGCAGAACAGATCTTGCTTGCCTGCAAGGGCAAGAATGGAAGGGTTGACGATATCAGCAGCACTACAGTAAGGCTAAGACCTCCAGCACCGTTCAATCTTGGTGATCTGCAGCAAGAAGCTTACAGACTTTTCCATTATTCTCCGAGCTTTACGCTGTCGATTGCGGAGAAGCTTTACCTTGACGCACTGATATCTTACCCTAGAACATCAAGCCAGAAACTTCCACGGTCAATAAACTACAAGAAGATAATCAGGAACCTTGCTGGTATCAATGTGTATTCTTCACTTGCAAATGATCTTCTGAATGGCAGATTGATCCCTAATGAAGGTATCAAGGACGATCCCGCACATCCAGCTATACATCCAACTGGTGAATTACCCAAACGCAGACTTGAAGGCACGGAATGGAAACTTTACGATTTGATTGTGAAGAGGTTCTTCGCAACTTTTGGCGATCCAGCAATGATTGAAAGAATTGTAGTATTAATCGATGTCAATGGCTACAAGTTCAAAGCAAATGGGAGAATAACAAAATATGCAGGCTGGACTAAGTATTACACACCGTATGCTAACATGCATGATGTTGAGCTTCCACAACTGAATGTTGGTGACATTCTAGCAAACAAGGGAATAAAGAGCACAGAAAAGTTCACACAGTCCCCCATGAGATTCAATCAGGCAAGCTTGCTGGACATGATGGAAAAGGAACAAATTGGTACTAAAGCAACGAGAGCGGAAATAATAAAGACACTGATCGATAGAGGCTACATAACTTCTGAAATGATCGAAGCTACAGATCTGGGATTTGCCGTAATAGAATCCATGCGCAATTACATGCCAGATATTGTTTCTACAGAATTGACAAGAGAGATGGAGAAACAGCTGGACGCGGTTGAACTAGGTAAGCTACCAAGTGACAATGTTATCGATCGTGCTGTTAAAAAATTGATCAATACGCTTGCTGTCTTCAAATCAAAAGAGGTAGAAGTTGGCAAAGTAATGAATGCAGCCATCGTAACAGCAGCCATGATGCAGAATATTGTTGGCACCTGTCCGTTGTGCAAAGATGGTCAATTACGAATAATAAGGTCAAAACAGAGCGGCAAGAGATTCGTTGGCTGTTCCAACTTTGGAAAGGGATGCAAGGGATCAATGCCGCTGCCGCAGACAGGTACTATAAGAAAAACAAAGAAGGTTTGTAACGTATGCAAGTGGCCAATAGTATTTGTTAGATTTAAGAACAGAAACTTTTCTTGGAAGCTTTGCATAAACATTAACTGTCCTACTAAAAAGAATACAGTAGAAAAATTCAAGTGATTTGTTGATTTAGCTATACTTTGAGTACACGTCATCTCTTCTGTTATTAAGCAGTGGTAATTTGTCTCTTACATTCTTAACCAATTCAGCATCCAAGTCAACAACTTCGAGTCCTTCTCTTTCTTCCATATCAAGAATTATCTTCCCAAACGGATCAACGACCATGCTGTGCCCAATGTAGATATTACCAACCTGATCAGGTGCAACAACATAACATCCATTTTCTATGGCTCTAGCTTTGAGCATAGTCTGCCAGTGTTCTACTTTCATATCACCCTGCACCCATGCAGAAGGCAAGACAAGTGTATCGGCACCCATCAACGCTAGTATCCTAGACATTTCAGGAAAACGTATGTCATAGCAGATCATCATACCCAAACTGCCAACATTTGTTTTTACTGGTTTAATCAAGTCGTTGCCAGCGACGAGTTTGTCTGATTCTTTGAAACCCAAAGCATCGTAGAGATGCAATTTCCTATATGCAGCAGAAAGGTTCCCTTTGCTATCTATCAGCAATGCAGTGTCATAAACTCTATTCTGCATCTTGCTCTTTTCGTAAATAGTTGCTACAACACTTATGTTGTTTGTTTTGGCAGCATGCCTTAACGCTGTCATAAACTCTCCATCAGTGGTCTCTGCAATTTTTGATAATTCTTCAGCAGATTGACTTGGTGGAGAATACGCCATAAGGAACTCTGGAAAGGCAACAAGATCAGCATTCTTGCTTTTAGCTTCCTTGATGTAGCCTATAGTAACCTTCAGATTTTCGTCTTTATGTTCAGACGCTCTTAGCTGTACTACTGCTACTCTGCTCATGCTCAAGCCATGTCCGAATCAAGATAAAAATCTTTGATGGCAAGTTTAGAAAATATGTGTCAGTTAAGCAATAACAAGGTTAACGGGGATTATCAAACTAAATTTTATCATCCTTCAGTGCATCCAGTATTTCCCGATCTTCCTCTGCTATTTTTAACATAATCTTAATCCACCTTTTAGTTTCTTCGTCAAGAGTCTGTTCGGTCAAAGTTCTATCAACCTGTTCTTTAACCACGTCTCTACATGATTTAAGTCTATCCTCCCGAATACTACACCCTCAAGGATTTCAAATACTTCTTCCTTTGGCGCTAGTATTGAAAACCCGTTGTCATTAAGAAATGCCTTCGCACTCACATACGCAGTTCTCTTATTACCTTCATGAAACGGTTGAACCAATGTAATGCGAAAAATCAATAAAGATGCCTTCTTCATTAGAGCGTCCTTAGTGGACAAACCCTCACCATATTCTTTCACATCATCAAGAATTTTTCTTAAACGCTTTTCGTCTTCCAATCTATACTCTTCGGAACTTCCAATAACTTCCCGCTCATTGAATGCTACAATAGCTTCAAATGTAGGATACTTGAACGGCATCAGTCTTATAGTTTGATAACTATTTATTAAATTAGATTAAACGTAATCATCGTTATTTCTTATGGCACTCAGAAACTACATTAAGCGCTTTGTATAATTAGTAAATTATGAGATTCACAGACAAAGTAGTGGTTGTAACTGGAGCATCCAGTGGAATAGGAGAGCAAGCATGCATTGACTTCGCAAAACGAGGTGCAAAGGTAGCACTGGTCGCAAGGTCAAACGAAAAGGATAGAAGAGGCCGATCGGTAGTACAGAATAACGCGTGATACTTGTGATTTCGTAATTAATAATAAAATGCCCATGTTGTTATTCACTGAACAAACCAAGCTAACTTTTATTGGAGTTGAGCCTATCATTGGAGATGAGCAGTAATCACGATAGTTTCAGTGCTATTATAGATGAGATTAAACTAATATCTAAGGACCTAAGAGAGCTAGTGTACTCCGCACCCGCTCAATGGCTATGGGATTCTGTTGGTGCTGCCGTGTCAACGGAGCAAATTGGAGAAACTATAGACAAGATCGAGAATAACGTTAAGAAAACACAGCAGTACTGCAGCCAGGAATACAAGGAAGTTACCAATTCGTTACTTGACATGATGTGGTTTGGATTGCGGACAAAAAATTATGAGGCTGTACTGCAGGCTACACAGCAACTTGTTAATATCAAGCTCAATTTTGAAATCGAACCATTTGGTCTAAAGCTTGATTGACACTCGGTTATTAATATGATTATCCTGTAGAAATTATTATGAAAAAGAAAGCCATAGTTGGAATTGCGTTAGGTGTAATCATGCTCTCATCTATGGTCGGTGCCATAAGCTTTCCTAGTGACAGCAGCAAGATCAACGACATAGAGAAGAAGAGGAAGGAGAAGCTGGATTTCATTGACAATGCATCGATAGAGTGGCAGCAAGGTATAGTTGGTAAGGAAGAGTTCATTTCAGTAATACAACAGTCTGTAATAGATACTGACGTTTTGCGCCAGGAATATCAGACTTTAAGTTTGCCCCAAAAGTATGATAGATACAAAAGCCTCTCTGTAGAGTCGTTAAACATACAGAAAGATGCGTTTCTGAAACTGAAGGAATATGTTGAAGCAGGAGATCCAGACACGCAGGAGTTGAAACGTTCCGAGTTTGATCAGCTTATGGTAGCATCGATTCAATACCATAATCAAGCATTACGAGAACTTGAATCTTGAGATTCTTTCACGTATGCAAAATGTGAGTGAACTGATGGAATACCTTCTCCTGCTTGAAAAAGTCGACGGGGGCCCCCATATATATAGAAAATATATTAACATCGGATCTGCAATCTTTCAGTTTGATATTAACGAATCTTATTAAGAAATAATTTCTATTCAAGAGGTTTCCGCATTCTCCTAGCTTTTCACTAGTAAGATTTAGGACATGTATTCGAACTGGATGTGGTTTGTTTATAAAACCTCATTGCGCCGTGATCAGGAACTATAAAAACGATCACAATAGCAGTTAGAATCTATTCCTTCAACAATGTCTGTATCGCGTTTTCAAGAAAACCGTTCTGACCAAACCCCACATGACGCAGAATGCCTTTCTTGTCTATGAGGATTGAAGAGGGAGTTCCTCTCAATGCGTATTCTTCGAAAGTTTCTGCAGCGTACTGCTTGCTCGTCAGATACTGTTTTACACGTTCAACGAATTCTGCTTTATGCTGCTCGCTAGACGTTCTGAAATCTGGAAACTGTGTTTCTATGAAATCCATCACTTTGCTCTGGCTTAAGTCGGCAGGTTCCTTTTTGAGTGAATCCATTGCTACTCGAAACGGAATCTTGTATGGTAGTTTGTTGTCATCAAGCTTGCCGTACTGAGCAAGCGCATTTCGTGTTTCTCCTATAACTTCGCCTGTCTTGAGCAGCAGCTCAAGATTTTCTAGCGTATTTTTATCGTAATCCTCGAAAGCTGTAGCCAAGCCCATTACAGTGACGCCATCCTTGCCATATTTTTTGTGCATGTCAATTGCTTCTGGAATTCCGTACAAGAAACATCCCGGGCAGTTAACCTGGAAGACTTCTACAAGTACCACATTATCCTTTTCTTTGTCTATATTTGTTGGTAAACCCTGCACCCACTTGGAAACTTTGAGGTTAGGTGCTTTTGCGCCAACCCTTGCTACCATACGGTAAGCTTTCTACAAATTATTTAAAAATGTATGCCAGTTCTTCAAAAAATAAGGATTACGTTAGCAGGTTTCCTGCTACGTACCAGTTCTCTTTGGGTGTATCTTGATAGACTACGATCACGTGCTCACGTTTCGAGCCCAACACTTTGACTATTGTTTCTGTAATTGCCTTTGCAAGTTCTTCCTTCTTTTCAGGTGTTCTTCCAGGCCACAGGGAGATCGTTACTAGAGGCATAGTCTTACTGTAAATAGCGTTTCTTTTATAGGTTATATCTAATAGTTGGTTTGTAGTTCTGTAATATACGTAACAGATTCCAATCACTAAACATTAAATAATATGTCAGACCGTTTTATGCTTTGAAATAATGTGGAAGCGTCCGCTCTAAAGACAAGATCAGGCATTCAGGGCTTTGATGAAATTCTGCTTGGGGGCTTACCAAAGGGCCGCGCGATCATACTGTCTGGCCCTCCTGGGAGTGGAAAGAGTACGTTTGCAATGCAGTTTCTCTACAAAGGTGTCAAAGACTACGGAGAACCTGGAGTTTATGTTACGTTGTCAGAAAGTCCGGCTGAGATCAGAAATAATATGAAATCATACGGATGGGACATTATGAAGTTGGAAAGGGATGGCAAGCTGCTCTTGGTAGATGCAAGGCCGTTCTCTATCACCGAAGAGGGCTTTGTCGCCCCAAATGAATCTCTTTACAGAGGAGAGGCGATGCCCTTCTCTCATCTCACTGATATGACTCTCGCTGGAGTAAGGCGGGCAGGTGCGAAGAGACTGGTGATTGATTCCGTAACTATCCTAGCCATGCAGTATGTCAACAAGTTTTACATACGTCAGGGCCTGATGGGCATGGTGCAGGCGTTGTCAAACCAAGACTGTACGTCTTTGCTGATCTCCGA
>JBMCYV010000031.1:0-21811 GCA_049199595.1 Candidatus Nitrosomirales archaeon | reverse complement strand
TATAAAAGATAGGATGGGGGGAACTGTTTGATAAGCCTCCTAATGAGTCCCCACGCGATTCTAGTCAGTATTTATTTCATGCTTTTCCTTGACTTTGTTGCCGAATTCGTCCTTGACTTCGCGCTCCACTTTGACTTCATCTTCGTCATGTTTTACTTTTTCCTTGTATTGTCTTTCTGATCTTTGCGGGGATTGTTCTGTTCTTCATCTGGAGGAAGGAAGGCGCGAGACAACGCGTCTAAGATACGTGGTTTTCACATGCATGATTGTGAAATTGGAAGGCTGGGATCATCAAATCCGGGAGCTAAATTCCTGCCTATATCACGCCGGCGAGTAGGGCTTGTTTTCAATAATGCCATTATTACCCATATTCGTGTTGTACAACATTATATCGCTCTAGGTAATATAGTAGTATGACACTATGATGATTGAGAAAAATGAAATATAGGAGTAGAACAGAAATTGCTTCTCAGATTTTAGAGTCAGCAAACGGCGGCGCAACCAAGACCAGGATAATGTACAGGGCGTTCCTGTCCTATGCACAGCTAAAGGAATATCTTGAGATGTTAATATCAAATGGGCTGTTATCAAACGACGTCGCGGGGGTGTACAAGACAACGAGCAAAGGGCTCAGGTTCCTGGAGGCTACTAGCAAAATGGATGGGCTGTTCCAAGCCACTCCATTGGCAGCCACAAGTTAAGAAGTAGCATTACTTTTCCTGCAGAAGAAGCAGCTTGAAAATGGCAGGGACATGGACACCATTGAACGGCTCTATGCGGAGCTAGAGGCATCAGAATAGCTGCAGCGGCGAGTTGTAAGGCACGTCTGATCCGGTCCTTTTTTATCCTCAGGGACTGAGCACATTCAATGAATCAAGTGTAGATCTTGGAATGCAAATTTGTACACTCGGCAGTTGCGCCGTACCAAAGAAATAAACGTCTCCTCCCCACAGCGGCTCTCCGTTGGGGTTCCACGTAAGCAATTCCTTGCCCACTGAATCGTATACTTGTATGTATGCGTTTTCGAGGGGCATACGATGCATTCCGATATCTAATCTGGCGTTGCCCCCGCCGTCAGTTATGGCATTTGCGATAATATTACCCAAGGAGTCCGTTAGTCTTACTTTGCCATCTACTGGACCATTTATTACTGCTATGTCTTTGTTCAAAGTCGAATAATAATCGGTGTATGTACCGAAGCGCATCTGGCTAGAAGATGTCGTTTGTACTTCAACAAATGCGTAAAACGGCGCTGGCATATTCAATTCATGTGTGCTGTTCGAATAAATCGGAACCCCATCCAAATAGGCTTTCAGATAGTTCTCTCCATTTGTGATAATTGTGCAGTCTCTTGTAAGTGGCTGGTTACTGCTGTAGTCAGCCCATAATGTGGTGAAATTATCTGCACCGTCTTGACTCCCTGTAGCTAAAATGAGCGACCAATGGTAGCCTGATGGATCGACATGTGCAACACATGCAACATAATTTACTAATCCCTTGTATGTAGTTTGAACGTAAAGACCTGTATTAAACACATTATCCGAAATTGTGGTGTAGGGCAAGGTGACGATGGCGTGGAAAAGATAGGCATTTGTAGAAGGGGCTTCAGCAAAATACCCTGCCCATGAAGTGCTATTTGCGGCTTCTATACCTAGATGGAGACCAGTTGAATCTACATAAAATTCGTAAGGAGCTTTTCGAGGAATTGCAGAACCATGCAAAATCCAATTCTCTAGATTCCCTGTTGTGAATGTATCGGAAGACACAAGGCCGGACCGGACTTTAGTGATATCGTATGTTTCACTGAGCGCAGTAGCATCGCTTTTCTGAAAAAGACTAAAAAGAGCGTCCACTAGCCGCTTACAATCGTCGCCTGTTGTAGTCGCGTACGCTACTAATACTGTTGCTCCCGCTATATTACTCGCGATAATTAGAGCCGAGATTAATACACGGTAACTATGATCGCTATTGTCACTGTCAACGAAATCGTCCTCATTGGTCAACGGGATCCGCGGTAGTAAAGCCTCCTTTCTCATTCTTAAGGTGGTAGAAGATTAGCTAGCGAGAATTCATAGCGTATATCAAACAGCATTGAATGATCGAAAAGACTAGCCGATTCTACTAGATCTAGACATCATCATTTGCTTCATGCCTCTATGCTTGAGGCATCAGAATGGCTGCAGTGGGAGGTTGTAAAGCACGTCTGAACAGAACTATGGACCGGCTGGATAATTTGGAACTAATAATCTGGGGCACTAAAACAAAAAAAGGTGGAGGTAGAGAGATGCAGAAAGCCCGAGCCCAATCCATCTGCTGCCAGCCCGCTATATGTCCTCGGCTTGGATCATGAAATTTACACGTTGTGAGTGGGGAATGATTGATGGTATCAGGCGGAGATAATGTATTCATCTTAATGTTTACCCCTACAGACATGCGGCACTGCAACTTCAGAACTAGTTCCAGTCGTTCTAGGTTCAGCCAATAACACATTCATACTGAACGACTTAGGAGCGTGGACAGTCATGGCTGACTTTGGAAACGGCATCGTAGTAATACAGAACTTAGAGATCAACTTTCTTGTTATTCCAGAATCACCAATAGGCACTATTGCTGTAATGCTATCTTCTCTGGCTGCGCTCTTGAGCTTTATTGGAATTCAGAATCACAGAAAAACACGAATTTAGCACGCGACGCGCAGCGAAACCACGCGGGACGCAGCATTCAGGTTGGAATTAGTTTACCACGCGTCTTTGCAGCAGGGCTTCCTAACTAGTTCTAACTCCAGATAATTTCAGTTTATCCATATGATATTCAATCGCGTGGTCGATTCCCATCTTCTCCTCGATTCTTTCTCAACTGACTTGGATGTCAAAAGACATTACACAATACTCTTTATGCTTGATGGATTCAAACCTAATATCCCGTGAAACTAAAGGAAAAATGCAACCTTTGTGGTAAGTCAATTGAGGGGAGATCTAGGACCATAGTAGTAAGTGCAAAAGGTGGAATTTTCCATTTTAACTGTAATCGAAAGTTTGTAAGGATAGTAAATGAATATGATATTCTGATTGCATCTTTGAAAAAGAATGGGTACAGATTCACCAAGTATCAAAGTCTTATACATTCGATTAGACGAGGACAGCTTAGATTCAAAAGATAATAAGTAACAAGCAGGCATTTGGGCCTGCAACCGCCCAATATGTTTAGAATGATGCTTGACTTGCCCAAGGTGGTTTGGGAGGAAATGAGGCACGCTACGGTAGTTTGATGGCTGTTGCAGCAAGCGGAGTCGAGTTATTTTGAATGGGCAAACCACTCTTTTATAGAGCATGAAGGTGAAAATATTGAGATACCGATTCAGGTGACTCCAGAATTTCCACTGGGCGTCCTTGTAGTTATTGCGATTAGTTGCCTCATTGATCGTCATTAGCAGGAGAATATCCTTATTCAATCCCGATGTTAAGAGGGACTGATGCCGACACCCTAACGCAGCACCGCCCTTCCCGGTTGCATCAAACTTGCCGTCTACTGGATTGAAGATCCTATCTAGTCGTCCCACTCTTCCAGTTCGTCTACTTCGATATTTCGCCATGAAGTATAGGACTTTTCAGAGTATGCGCCGATTGTCTTTTCTGCCTCGAGGAAATATTCGCTTGTGCCTTGCCCTTCGTGGCCGCCCCTGTCATAGCCTGCGTCGTCATCTTCGTCTACTAGGGTTTCGCCGTCTACGTCTACTTTGATGTGCAGCTCGTCGGTTTCAGGGTTTGGCGCTATCCACCATTCTATCTCGTACCAGTGGTCAAAATCTGCTTCTGGTATCTCGTCGCCTTCCTCGATTGTAACGTGCAGGTCTTGTCCTTCATGGTCGTGGTCCCTCTTTGTCACTTTCCAGCCGCCGTCGTCTGTCTTGATCAATAGATTGATCTGTGTCTCTTGGTCAACGTAGGCGAGCATAGCCCAAAACGAATCCCAATTTTCAGGATCGTCAGACTGTTGTTCTAGTTTTACTTCCATTTTCCCGTGTATGCCTACATAGTCTATCTCTCTGGCTGTAACCAAGGTCGAATGCCTGTCGTTGTCGTCCAGCTCTGGTCGCAATTTCAAAACGCCGTCCTCGAGCTCTGCATATCCCTGACCTGGATATAGGAGCTCCCAAATGCCGTCGTCTGACACGTAGCCGCTTGAATCGGCCCTCCACTCTTCTGTATTTTCGTCTAATAGGGTTTCTGCCCAAACGTTCTGAATACCCGTGGCGCTAGTAGCTGCCACTAAAAGCAGCGGTATCAGAATTATTGGCGCAATCTTACTGAATTGCATCAAAGGCGCGACTTATTGATATCTTAATAATCTTCTGGAAGGGTTTTCTCTCTTGAGAGTATGAAATGACAAGACATGTTTTCAATGCTCTATGTCAGGCTCCCCTCGACATCCTTTTCCGACACGAATGGGTGCCAACTTACCTAAGAAAGATCATTGCCCTATTGGCTTCAGCGCGTAATCACCCCAAGTTTCCAATCCATCACCTGAAATTACCGTCATGCCAAAATCACCCGAAGAATTACCAGTGTCCTAAATTGGCCTTCATCTCATTCTGCACAGGCTTCGAAAAAAACCTTGTCCCTCCAGAAGCTGAAATACTCCCTTTTCATCCCGCGGGGCATTTCTTATTATTGTCTCAATTGGCCATGAGAATGGCATAGTTAACCGAGACAAAGGACTGGATTCGTATGCTGCTCTCACGTACACCAAGATAAGATGCATACATACAAAAGATTATTCTGTAAGATAGTCTTCATCAATAGGATTCAGTATCCTTAGCAAGACAGGCGATGTTGTATTGGATGGTTGGTTAAACATCAGAAATCTCAAGGCCGTATCCCTTGCCCTACTGTTATTCATCTATCCCATCCTTGTCCTCTCAAGTGCCTCGGTCCGATACATCGAGACTATTCACCGGGTGAGTTTGGGGCAGATTTTCAATCATTCATTGTTTGGGTCGCCCTTTGCCGACAGTCTCGCAGCACTCGGATTCATGCTCTTGTTCGTCTCTGTGGCATTTCGCTCGACTACCCTTAGGCTTGCATCGGTGGCGGCTTTTGCAGTGGGAATGGTGCTTTACTTCTCAAGTCCCGGCATCTTACACGCGGTGGGGATAGCAACGCTCCCGTCACTCATTACTTCTTTTGTCGTTGTGGCAATTGCAAATAGGAAATCCACAGCAGGAGGCGCATCCAAGTCATCTGTTAGAACGCATTTTGATATCGACATCTACAGGGTAGCTTCGGCATTCCTCGTAATCATCATTATCCTTGAGATTGGAGCGCTTGCAAGATGGATAACCTATCCAGTGTTCCCTACCGAGATATATGGCGATCCGTCGTGGAGCTTTGCCAAGCTTGAATCGGCTCTATTTCACAGCCTTGGATTGTTGTCACCATTTCTGGTTGTCCTGATTGCTTTCTCATTTTTCTACAAGTGGTTCATTCTTGATGTTTTGAAGAGAATGGCTCGTGCCCTGATGGGTAAGAGCGATTCTGGCACTTCCATGCCATCCGCGAAACTATTCGAGACCAAGCAGGGGCCAACCAAGAGCAGCGATCAGCAAGGCCCAAGAGGTCCACCTTACGGCGAGGCGGAAGCGCCTGTTGTAGCAACCTACGCTACAAAGTCATCAACTCTTGCCAGAAACGCTCACTGGATGATACTCGCTGCAGCGCTGGTCATCGCGCCTTTGCTGGCGATATATCCTCACCTGCCAGGAGTAAATCCTCCTGGAATGGGTATCAGTACTGATGAGCAGTATTATATGAATTGGATGTCCAAGTTGCGAGTAGATGGCGGCTCTACATGGGTGGATACTATTGCCAGAGCATTTACAATCAACAACGGGGATCGGCCACTAACTCTACTCCTAATTCTTGCTATTGCAAATGTGGTTGGAACAACCGACCTGATGGTAGTTAGATTCTTGCCGGTGGCTCTGGCACCAATACTCGTCCTGGCAAATTACCTGCTCTTGAGGTATGCATTGAGATCGACAGATAAAGGAAGACTCAAGCTCTACGCAGCAATTGGTGCAATTTTCGCGGTATTCTCTCCACAGATAGTTGTAGGACAATACGCCGGATTCTTGGCCAACTGGATGGCACTAATTGCAACATTCTTTGCCCTCTATTTTCTTATGAAGGGCTGGGATAGTCAAAATCGAAGCCAAGTAATTCGTTCATTCAGCATTTTGTTTGCCATACTAGTTGTGACTATGCTAGTACATCTCTATACATGGGCACATACGTTAACAATAATCCTACTTTTTGGCGGCATATCTTACGTATTCGCACGCAAATCAGTTCCAAGCCCGAAGTTCAAGCTAATCTTCATGCTTGTAGTTGTTGCAACTGCAGTTTCGATAGATTATGCTAGGTCGTCTTACCTTTCTACGCCTGCTGCAGCAGAATCTGACTCTGCTCTCGCGACGAATATCATGCCACAAGAGCCGGGCGGACGGTGGGACCGACTATTCTTTACAATGAGCACTTATGTGGGAGGGTTCCTGTCCAACCCTGTATTACTCCTGCTTGCGCTCTTCTGGATCGTAGGAGCAGACATGTCCAAAGGGTTCGACAGATTATTCCTTACAATGTTTTTCATATTGGCCTTCCCTATAGCTTTCGGAAGCATCGAATTTCAGACCAGAGTACTCTACAACATCCCCTTTCACCTAGCGGCCCTCCTAGCTATCCACAGTTCATCAACTAAGCGATATTCTAATACAAAGCCTCTCTTAGTTATTGCAATCATGTCGGTAATGGCAGTCTACGCTCTGAGAGCCATGGCTAATTTATATCTGCAGCTACCAGAAGGTTTTGTGCTCGATAAACAATTCTTAGTTCCATGAGTTTATTTTGCTGTAGACCTTTGACAAAACCGTAAATTCAAGATCCGCCCAGTTTGCTTTCTCATCTCACATTCATTCAAACAAGATCTGTCGTGGCCTATTGATGGACTCTATGGACGTATTCTAGCTGACAATACCCCTGCGAGGGCAGATGAATATCTTACTATTTGATAAACTACGAAACCACATGCGAGGATTGGATGTTTGCAAAAATCCTTATAGTGATGTAAATATGCCATCCTTATAGGGCTTACTTGCTTAATACCTCTCTCCTTATTCTTCTCTAGGAATAGATTTATTGTTCTTCCATAGTAGAAATGCTTCTGAGCTACTTCTCTGAGTGATCGCGGTTCTCCCAGATGAACTTCTTTAGGCAATATCTTCCCTATACTATATTTGTTAACAATTCTATTATGCAGGTCGTAATCTTCGCCTGCGACTAGATTGGGATCAAATCCTCCTACAGCCAAAAAAACATCCCTTCGAATAAATCTTGCAGCCACATTCATGTCATCGGATGCATACATGTCTCGCTCAAATTTTCTGACCTTTGCCCAGAAGCTAACATCAGGATTCGAACTATTATGAATCAATATTGCTCCGTGATTATTTAATTCAGCTTCCATGACAGCTTCGCTCACAACATCCGGATCGAGCAAGAAGTCAGAATCTACTCTGTAGATATATTTCCCCGATGCCATCTCAACACCATGATTTACTTGACTACTGCGCTCAGGTCCCATAAGATAGTATGCGTCTGCATATTTTTCGGCAAGTTCTAATGAGTTGTCCGTCGAATAGTTGTCGACTACAATAATCTCGATGTTCTTGTAAGTTTGACCTTTGATTGTCTCTAGGCACCTCATTAGTGTTAGATGAGAATTCTTTGTGGGAACAATGACAGAAACTAGTACTCCATTTTCTCCGTTATTTTTCAAATGGTTTCCCTTTCTAAGCGGATCAACGAGATTGTTGCCGCCGTTCGCAATTTTCGAACTGCCGGTATTTCTCTCCGCACTTGATGTCCCACTTGGTACAATTGATGAAAGAGATGAATTCAAAATGATGCAAAAGATGATCTTGGATTTCTTGCCAGTTAATCTTTGTATGTAGTTGTTCCTACATATCTAATTTTATACAACCGAACTGTCAGGGGATAGGCAGGACACAGATAGCTTTGGTTTGGTCTGGATTGGCAAATAAGTGTTCGATTGTAGCTTTCATGGGTAATGATGGAAGCGGTAAAACGACCATTTCGAACGAGGTCGCCAAATTTTTTAAAGATTTAGGATTTGATACATCATATAAACATGAATATGAGTATGCAGTAATTAAGTTCATTTTCAAGCTAGTAGGAAAAAAGATCATGGATAAGTCGAGAAATGAGATGTTAGTCGAGAAGAAGCGCTCAGCAAAATATCGGTTATGGCCATATCTTGTGTTGATGGATCTAGCAGTTCAATTCGTCTACCAAAAACTTTTCAGAAAGAAAGAAATTCTTTTGCTTGATCGATATCCCTATGATCACTACATGAGTTTCAAATACCTAGGTACTTTAACAAAGCTCACAGAGTGGCTGTATTTGCATTTTCCCAAACCAGATGCGATCTTGATATTAACTGTTGATCCAGAAATAGCCTACCAAAGGAAAAAGGCAACCCACACATATTCTGTGAGCTTTTATGGGAGACAGACAGAAGCATATGTCAAGTTAGCAACGCAGCTCAAGATTCGTACCATAAACACATCAGGGTCACTCAATATGACTCTGAAGGAAGTTTTGACCGTGATATTGCAGAACAAAACAATATATCAAGAAGTCATGCGGAGAGGTAGTCAGAGCAGACTAATTTTTGATGTACTAAAGAGATACGATCTATTGGATACCCCGTTATTTAGCTCGCTCCAGACTAGCTATCTCAAGAGAAAGGCAATGTATGATAGGAGTATTTACGCCCTCAAAGAGATCCTAAAGGTGAACAATATCTCTCACTATGCAGTTATCAAGACAATAGATGATTATGATTTTATTGGAAATGACATAGACGTCCTAGTATCACCAGCTGATTTTGAAATCATTCGTTCGTATTGTTCAAAACACTTGGGCAACAATGGCATTGCGGCTATCAGATTCAACGTCGAGAAAGAGGAAGGGAAAGCAGATATCGCGATAGAAGGGGGATTGAAGTTAGATCTTCATTCGCATATTGGGTGGGACAACATGAGGTTCTTTGAATTTGATGAGTTATCTAAGGATATACATCCAGATACCATCTTTGGCGCAGATTGCTATTCCTTAAGCAATGAGGTCAATGCTTTCATAATTTCTGCACATGTTTTTGAGAAGGGATATCTCACTCTTGATGAGTATCTTTTCTTGAAACAGCATTTCGACTTTGATTCTTTCAGGGAGCATTTTCCTGAGCTGTCGAGAGTCCTGGCGTCCTATCTCAAAGGACTACTTATCGCGTTGGAATCACAACCTCCAAGATTTCCCCATTTTGTACCTCTCAGTACAATATTCAAAGGTCATTTCGGATTGATGAGACGCAATGGCAATTTAACAAAATCACGAAAGCAATTGCGCGATCTGCTTCTAACTGTATTTTGGAACCTGAGATTCCATACTACTAGAAAGCTTCCTTTCGCGATCGAATTGCTCGATAAGGAATAGTAACGAAGATACCACATTCTTCCGCAGTAGAACGATTGTCCCCATATACATAACGACCGGCAGGCAAATCCAAAAATGATATCGTCTTTTTTGGGGTTAAGTATGACTATGTAAGTTGTTGTGAAACGTATGAAGCTGCGAATATCATCAGCATTATTTCTTGGGCAATTCTGGTTATTCGACGTTAGCTCCAACCTAGCTAGCATTGCTTCCAGCTGAAATTGGCTGTGATTGATTATGTTTTTAGAATGTAACTTGCGCTTGAATTTTTATCATATTCTAGATTCCATAGTACTTTAGTCCAATATTCAACAAGCATGTGAGATCCAGAGTGCGAATCAGGTAAGCCCGTAACAAGTGTTTTTCAACATCACTTATCTTACAGTCGGCAGATTAACCGTGTGTTTTCTATGTGCATATTCTACTATCAATATAGCAATACCTGCAAGTAAAAGCCAGAATGAATAGATTGTTACCTCCTCGGATGCTAGCTTGCTCACATTCCATAACAGTACAGCGAATAGCAATAACACTAGTGATATGAAAACAGGTATCCTGCCATCTGATTTCAAATACCAACTTATTGGGATAATCACTAAGAATGCAATGAAGACTTGAAACTCGCTTAAACGCAAGAAGTGAGATGCAACTATTATTACAGTGATCACCATCAAAATTCGCAAGTCAAAAAGATTGTAGTGCGCTAGACGATTAGTTCCTCTCAGGATATCCGTTCGAAGTTCAGAGAATGTCAATCTTTTTGATATCGACTTTGTCCGCTGCGGCATGTCAGCAATGCCTGACCGCTCTTGCATTACATCCCGAGCCATCATCGAATGACTTTTACCATGCATCGCTACTATACTAACAACTCTCTTTGTCCAATCAGAGATTTGTTTTCTTGATAGATATATGATCAATATCGCAAAAGTGTTCAATGAAATTAGAGAAATGATTAAACCATCAACAAATACCTCCTGAGGCTCGAAAGCTAAATCTATAGTATAGGATCCTGTCCGAGGAATGTAGTAGCCGTTTGCATAGCCGTTGGATAAGAAGTGATAATCTTGTGGCAATCGTTCTTTCTCGATACTTGCCACCCAATATTTGCTGTAGGTTTCTGAAAATACCAGAAAAATCGGATTGATAGAGTTGACTTGAACTGAGTACTTTGTTGGTTCTAATTTGGTCCACGTTAATTTAACTCCGACTGAAGGGTTTTCGTTATATCTTGCCAATGCCAGATTGTCGAAACCTGAAGACAACGCCCCTTCATTTATTACTGCAAACTGATTGATATCAAGTGTTTTGACTGATTCTATGATGTCACGAGTCTCGTTAGAAGATGAAATGATTGTCGGCGCAGCATAAATTAAAGGCACACTTTTTGCAATCTTGTATATCTGCAAACCGCCATTCACTAATTCTATATTGTTTATTTGCAACCTGTTTCCTCCGAATATACCTCTTATCTCCAATTTCTCTAAATTATTCCAATTGATCTCCTGTGATGCTTTGTCAATGTTGATACTTATTGTTTTCCAGTCCGTTGGTGTATCCTTGACTATGTGGACAAACGAATTCCTATCTTTATCCATAAAATGCAACTCTATCCATTCACCCTTATTCTCTCTGATTGTAATTGCAAAATACGAAAATTGCGACAAGCTGTCACTTGGCAAATTGTACGTCAGCGTTGAGTCTTGATTTGAACTCAGGAATTCGATGTAACCATCTTTGTACTCTATTTGACCGTTTGTTGCGCTAAACTGATTTTCGTCAAGAGGTAATCGTATATCATTGTCATAAATATTCTCCATCTCGCCACTGCTGTCTAACATTGCTTTTGTCTCTGCATACGAAGTCCTTGAAATATACCAATTTTCTGCTTCACTTGGAAGTAAAATTACATGCTCTACGCGTGCAATTGCCAGCAATTTTGGCAAATCCAATTGCAGATCATCGGGAACAACCAATTTGTTGGGATCTGACACGAAAATACGGCTATACGGCAAATCATTATTATTGAAAAGCGTACTATACAAGAGAGGATTGTCCTCTGAAGCGAACCGATAATTGTGGATACTAGGTAACCATAAAGTACGTGAATATTTAGAAGAATTAGCTTGAATGAACTCCCAAGAATTCGCAATTGCCTTTAGATTTTCATCTGTCTCTGGGTTGAACATATTTTGTCTTCCGGGATAGCTCTGCCATCCTTCTAATCCATCGTTTGTTCCAAAATCGTTTGTGTACCCACCAATCAAGAATGAGTTAGATACAATAAGGCATGTCAGAATTATGCCAATAATGATCTTTGGCATATACGTCCTACCTTGGAGACGAGTCAATATTCTTGTTAATGATATCGACCAAGAGACAGCATAGATCAGTGCAAGAACTAGCCAGAATTTGTTCGCATTTCTATAGCCTATCGCCAGAGGAATATTTTGGATCAACCATGCGTACAATTCTGCAAAAGGAGAATAGCTGCCTTTTCCAAGAAAGACAAGAGCTAGAGCAACTAGCGAAAACACAAGGACACCTATTTTTCTCCGGTATTCAGTGAATAGAATGGAGAATCCAAGCACTGGGATGATAAGGGGTGCGTATGTGTAAAAGTTGTCCCAATCTTTGGGATAAAGCTGGAATGAGTGTATGAGATTCCCTGCATATTGACTCGTTCCTCTCAAGGATGATGACCCCACTAGCTCATCATCGTATAGTTGCGAGGGGTAAAGTAGTGTGGGAATTATCCAATAACAATTCAGCAAAAGTAGCACCAACGGCACTATTGTTAGTTTCTTAATTGTGGAAACTCTATCTTCTGGATCTTTATTGAGGCGGAGGACTAACAAAGTTGCAACCGGAATTATTGATAATAGAGCTACTCTTACTTCGAACCAAATCGCAATTGAAAAACATGTGCTAAATAGAATAACGTGAAGCCATTTCTTGCTTTTTAGAATTTCGTTAAATAAGCCGACAACTAGGGGCATTAGCGCATAGGCTATTGCAAACCAAACATGCCCAGCACTTAATCTATCGATTATTATTGGATTGACTGCGAAGAACAAGATCGATAGATGCAAAGCATAGACGTTTTTTGTAAACTGCCTAATGAGATAGTAGGAAGAACCGAATGATATAATCAAGAATGGATATAACCAAACAATTCTTTGCAGTAACTCATAAGGCACAAAATATGACAAGATTCCGGTCAATACGAACACAGGAGCTTGAACAAGTGCAAATCCCAACGTATACGTGCCGCCGTATAACGATGAAGACCAAAGATGTGGATTAGCAAAATCTGTAAAATATTCTTGTGGACGAATTTGAAAATCATGTCCAAACAATACTCCTGGCATAAACCAACCATGATAGGTTACCAAAATGATGGATACTACTATAGCTCCAAATACGATATTCTTATTGCTTTTTAGGAAATATTTGCCTGCACCCTGTACCGTCAACAAATCGACTCAGTCCTCAAGTTGATACACTTTGCAGAGATAAGTTGTCGGCGGTCCATTCAGTTACACCTTTCTAACGGATGCAATCATCGCTGCTATTTCCTTTGTTGAAGTGCATCGTAACGCCAACATTATGCAAAGAGCAGCACCGACTGCTGTCCCAATTACCAAAACGGGATGAACGCCGTCGACAATAAATGCAACAGATTTACTAATCACTACCCCGCTAATAACAGACAAACTCGATATGCCGATGTATTTGAGCACTGCTTTCCCAGACCAAATAATGGATAGTGCTGCGGAAGACGAGAATGAAATCAGAATTGAATAGGCTGCTCCTAACGAATCCATTACAGGAACGAGAGCAAAGAAACTCACAAGAAAAACCCCAACCCTGATGGTACCAATCGCCAAGAGTTTTCCGGGCATATTTTGATTGTTAAACCTTGAAGTTGCGTTTACAAGAATAGCTGATGGTAGTATCCCGGCTGACAATATTACAAGAATTTCACCTGCGGAAGTGTACTGGGTCCCAATTATTGACAGAATATACTCTGGTGCTGCAATGAGAGTTGCGACTATAGGCGCAGTGAATGCCAACCCAATTCTGAGGCTACCCGTAGATAGGTCCTTATTCAATGCTGATGACGCAGGGATGGACATGAACGCTAAACTTGAGGCGAAACTGCCCACTACAATGCTGAGCATCGTTGCGATATAAAACACTCCTAGTTCGGAACTGCCTATACCAAATGATGCAAGCAGAACAACAGATAAACTGATGATGAGTGTGCTGGATAGTTTGGTTGGTGTATTGATCAAACCATCCTTTAGAGTTGTCTTGATGAAGGAGAGATTTCCAATCCTGAGCCCAAATGCTTTAGTTGCCACAAGGACCGTGGTGACAGTTACCATTCCGGCTTGAATCAAGAATGATATGAGGATACCCAGCGTCCCGTACCCCGTGGAAACCAAAGCAAATGCGGATCCAAATTTGAGTACGATACCGATTGCATCAACTACTAATATGGTTCGCGAATTCGAAAGGCCGAGCAACGCGAACCTGCTAACGAAGCCAACTGAGGATAGAGCGAGCATCCCTATTGCTATCAAGCTAAACTGAGCTGACTCAGCATAAAGATTACCGATGGAAAACAATACAATTGGTATCGAGATCGCAGTGAATACCAATTCGATCAAAAGCACTGTTCCAAAAAGCTGTTGCCGTTGAGATATTGATTTTTTTAGTAGCGGATACTCTAATCCAAGCTGTAGAATCGTATTAGCAAGAAGAACAAGGCTGTAGACTGTAGTAGCATGACCAATCTCTGAAGTCAAAACGAACTTGGAGATCATTATCCAATATAGCCATCCACCTGCAGCGACTAGCAGTTGATCAATGAACAACATGATGCCAGGATTTACAAATCTATCAATCGACTGCTTCGCTACAGGGTATCCCGAAGGATACTTAGTATCATCGCTATCGGGGTTTAGTGTCCTCGCGTCTTTTTCCATATTGCATCAACTTATGTGTGATATCATCGCACCTTCAATGGGTCTAGGCCACTTTGCCAAAGTCTGTCTCAAAACTTCGCCTAGACGATCGCTTGTATTGTTCCAATCATACTGCTTTGCATTTTGCAATCCATTCTTTGAATAAGTTTTTCGCTTAATATGATCTCTAAGAAGATCGATTGCTTCGATTGCCATCGCAACATGATCACCTGAGTGAACCAGGGTACCGGTTGTTCCATCTATGACTGAATCTCTGAGGCCTGGGACATCGTATGCCACTGCAGGAGTTCCCATGGCACTTGCCTCTGTGACAACAAGCCCCCATCCCTCTCTAACACCAGGGACCAAGAGGACATGGGCTTTTGACATTAACTCAAGTTTCTTTGCAGTGTCTTGCCTTCCATACAGAGTAATATCGGAGGAGCCTGTAAACATTTCATCTGCCATAGTCTTGAGTTGTTCGCGCATATAGCCGTCCCCAACTATCCAAAATCTTGCATCGGGGATCTCGTCCTTGATAACTTTGAAAGCACGCAATGCCTCTTCCGGCCTCTTCGCCTTCTTCAATCTCCCTACGAAAAGAACGGTCGGTTTCGCTTCTTTCTCGTGAAGTCTTTCGAACGGGCTAAAGTTAATTCCTTCAGGCACTATAGTCACGTGCTTGAAGCCCAAACGCATTAGATCCTCTTTTGAGGATTTTGATACCGTGATGGTTGGAGTATCCCGGTACTTGCGCAGCCAATAGTTCTCCAAGAACAGATAACCTATCACATTAATTGGAAAATGAGTCTCATAGAACCAGAACTCTCTTGCAAGCTGGTGAATGAGCGCAACTATAGGTTTGTCATGAACAAATGAAGGAGTATGAAACGGTTTTGTGTTTATCTCGTCAACAACAATATCAAAATGGTCCTTATTCCGCCTGTAGAATTTCTTTGCCTCAGAATAGACAGAGTATTTGCCTCCCCTCCTAACTATCCTAACCCCATCTATTTGTTCTTCAGCAAAAGCTCCCTCAAATGACGCTGCAAATATTGTAACGGATTCTACTCCATTCTGCTTCACTAGCCTCTTGCATACTTCGTGGGTGAATACTTCCGCCCCTCCAGCTTCGGGGTTCTTTATGTCTCTCCAATTATACCAAAGGATTCTCATTATGTTATGATTTCATCTCCATTACTTCCGTACATCATGAGGAATTCGAGTGGTTCATACGAACATGACGGCCCTGTAAGATGGCCTCTTTCTTCCCATGTTCTTCTGATACCATCTGATCACTCTTAGTCGATAGGCTATTCCCAGCACGTCAACCGCCATCTTCACTATTTCTTTCTTCTTAAATGACTTATCTAGATCTATCTTGACTGGTAACTCGACAACCTTCAACCCTAGTATGCCGGCCACGGCAAGCATTTCTGCATCGAATGCGTACCTCTTGACTAGAACTCTTTCAAAGATCTTCCTGAATGTGTCTCCCTTTCCCGCTTTGAGACCGACTTGGGTATCTGATACTTTTATCCCAAGCATCACTTTTACAAACAGATGGAAGCATTTGCTAAAGAATCTACGAGAGCCGGGGACAGTTACCACCGATTCCGGATGATACTTTGATCCAATTACAATGTCGGCACTTTTCATGTGTTCCAAGTATTTTGAGAAAACGTCTGTGCTGATTTCACCATCTCCATCCACAAACATGACATACTTCCCTCGAGAGTGCAGCACACCTTGCTTTATCGCGTACCCCTTCCCCATATTGGTGCTATAGCTGATTAGCCGGATTGTTTCATCTGTCGATGAAATCTCATCCACTATAGCCCTCGTTTCATCTTTGCTTCCATCGTTGACGACGATTATTTCGTACTGATGTGATGCTAAAGAAAGAGAATTGGAAACATGTCTTGAATGAATACGTGCCTCCGCACTTTGGCTCAAAAATTCTGCATAGTCATCTCCAGTCTCAATTCCGTATGGTATATCTGTAGAATGTGTAGAGAGATAGTCGTCAAGCACCATTGCTGCACCTGCGTTCTCAATGACGCTCCTTCCAGTATACACGAAACTCATTTGCTTCTTTGGTCCTTGGATTTCAAGCTTTGCTAATACGGGATCAAGTTTCTCTATCTGGTCCTTGAGCTTTTGCAGCGTGAACTCGATCTTTTTGCTGCCATTGTAAACAGGCACAACGATTGAAAGTATTGGGGATTGAACAGCAACTGCGGACTCTGCTTCTTTTCGGACTTCGCTTGAAGCCATCACCATGTTGAGGCACCACCTATCGTTGAATGCGAAATTTTGACTAGTGTCGGACATTCGAAGCTTATGAGATGTCCGTGGCTTTCCCAAAAATCGGTAACTGTGTCCATCTTATGCTCTTTTGCACAAATTAGTGATAAGGCTCTGTATGGAGCGGCTTCCTACATCTTTTCAATATATAGAATATTCATACGGTTTGTGTCAAACTAATTTTTACAAGCATTCCCTCTAGAGGGAACTATGTATGGAGGGATTCCCTACTTACAGACCATTATCAATTTCAGGGTAAATAGTACCGCAGAACGATGATGGAAAAAGAAAACACTCGAAGAAAAGCGAACGCCATATTGGTTGGCGCCATGTTTGCAGGATTGCTCGGATCGAGCATCATAGCTTCGGCAGGCATGGCTGCGGGTCTACAATCAGCCAATCTCTGGGCGGTTCCTACGCACTCACGTGTCAATGACGGGCATTTCCAGCTGCTGAAGCTGTTATTCCATCTAGACAGTGCTACTCAAATAGAAAAAATCAGGGTAACGCTTGACGGTGATGCAACAAAGGTTGTAGAATTCACGGCGAATGGAGACGTTCTATTGATGACTCCTCCTTTTGTCATGGTTGACGGTTCAACCAAGTTCGTTGACAGCGACGGGTATGTGATCAGCAAGGCATTAGGGCAGTTCAATATCGCCATTAACAAGACACATCCATTATCGCCATTGAGCGCCGGTCCTCATACAGCCGAGGTTGAAGTCATTACTAGCACAGGAACCCTCACAGACACCGCCCACTTCAACTTGAGGTAAATTCCCCCCCTTCATTTTGGTGGCAAGGCTTTTCTTTGTCATAGTGTCAAAAGTGGGTTTGAACAATCTGATAATACAACTCAAAAAAGATAGTCGTAGTTTCGGAAAAACTATAACATTGACACGATTAGACCTAAGCACATGCCCAATGACTTTTGACATATGTCCATATCAATTCTTCAACATAACTCGCACTAAAGGAGAGATGACAACTACGCATTTGTCCACGTACAATAAGGGGAGATAGTAAATGGATAAATCAGCTAAACTCAAGCTTGTTGGCCTTATCGCATCACTAACTGCACTTGCGATAATCTTGTCCCCTGTCTCGTCTTTTACACGACCAGAGCTGAACTCCAACGGAGACGTGGCCGCAGGTAACAACCTCTTAGGAGATGTGGTAATTGATGAAGATAAAATCGCACCAAAAGAGATTAGCGATCAAGATTTTGACGATTGCAATGCTGTCGGGGACAAGCTAGACTCCTTGTTAGTTGGCGTTAGCAGTAATGATGGAGAAGCAGGAAGCGGTAGCCAATCATCATTTGAGATGAAAAGAAAGATCGCATCAGATCTTCTTGCTGGAGAGTTCTGCAATAGGCCGCAGCTGGTAGGCGAGATTATACCCATGCATAATCCGGACATAGCCTTGGTAGCATATGCTTGTGACTCAGCACTGGAAAAGGTTGGCGACATTGCTCTTCAACTTTCCTTGGCGGATTACAAGGAAATTTACTGTTCTAGCGCGAAAATAGCTATCACAGAAAAAAGTGATTCATTGCTAGAGTCTGTAGAAAGCTACAAGAGTGATGATGAAGATTCGTCACCCGCTTCAAACTCCACCGCAGCTGAGGATGGGAACGTCAACTTGAAACTTGATGAAATTGTTAGTTTGGCAAATGATGCCAAGGGACTTGTCGATTCAGAAATGTATTACGATTCGGCAAAGGCACTCGATAAGGCCTCAAAGCTTTTCGATGAACTATTCAAGCCGGAGCAACAGCGATAATTACAGCCAACTTCCCAAGTTTCACACGTGGTTGTCAAACTGATTTTTACATTCGTTCCCTCTAGAGGGAACTATGTATGGAGGGATCCCCTACTTACAGACCATTATCAAATTCAGGGTAAATACTATGAGAGAACAAGATGATAGGCAAAGCTTTGAACGTAAACTGGAGAGTCGTAACGGCGATCCTGGCAGCATCGACCTTGCTATTCTCGACGCTGTCTTCAACGGCCTACACCGCCTTCGCAGACGAGTCTTCGGCAAAGCTAAAAGCCCTTCCAAAGAAGTCGCTGGTGGACGACGGTAACAGCCAACTTTTGGAACTAAAGTTTAAACTCGAAGAGGGCGACACTCTCGAATTAATCCGAATCACAGTTGACGGAGAGTTAGTCGTGGAGTTTGACGCTGCTGGAACAGTCCTAGACTCAGGTCCTTCCTTTGAGCTTGTCTTTGGATCCGTAACGATGCTAAGCGACGGGTACTATGCGATCGGCAAGGCAAAAGGCAAGTTTGTCATCGCTATGGACAAGCTTGTTTTGGGAGTCGGAGATCACGAAGCATTAGCAGAAGTTGTGCTTGACGGAGAAACGCTCACTGCAACAGCTGAATTCACCTTAAAGCCTTCTTCGCCACCTCTTCCAGACCTAGTAGCAAAGCACTTCTTTGCACCTACAACAATCATGAAAAACAGGAATTACATGACCTTTACAATAGAGACGAACGAGGGATCCGCAAAAGCCAAGGAACACAAGGTAAAGGTCTACCTCTCAGAAGATGACGAATTAGGTTCAGGCGACAAAGTAATAGGAGAGAAAACTGTAGAAAAACTGAAGGCAGGATGGTTTAAGCTGGTACCAGTAAAGATAAAGGTTCCAAACAACACAGACAATGGCGACCACAACCTCATAGTGAAGGTTGACGCAACGGATAAAATCCAAGAAATCTCTGAAGAAAACAACACTCTCTCCAGAGCAGCAGACATAACAAGTGGCCCGTCTCATCACGGCAGCGACGATGAAGATGACGATTAGAGCGCTGGGTGAGCTATAGTTATCACCTCGTTTTTTATTTTTCCTAGGTTCTGCTTGCTGCATAGAGGACATTGATTCGTATTGGCAGCAGCAGGAAAAATCAAAATTGGTGCGATAATCGCGTCCCTAGCTGGACTGGCCCTCGTTTTGTCGCCTACTTTTTCAATGCTCCAGGTTCCGGGTGCCGAAACGACAGGTGCGGACCGCTTCCCAGAGGATGCTGACTTTATCGATGACGACACTGTAGTAGAGAATGTCAGTGAAAATGACCTTACTGCCTGCGGCTCGGTGAATGAAAGTGTTAGGGAATTACTTGGAGTTGTTAACGGTACTATCGATAACAGGAAGGTTGCGTCAGACAAGCTTGTTGCCGAATTCTGCAGCAGGCCAGTGCTGATCCATGAAATAGCGTCTACGGACTATGCATCACTAAGCCTTGTCGCTTATGCATGCGATGCGTCTTCCGGCAAGATCGGTACTCTTGCTATGCAGGACTCTCTGTCAGACTATAGCCACATCTACTGTGATAGTGCAAGGCAGCTCATTATTAGTGAGACCAATACATTCTTGCAAAGCGTAGAGGAGTTCAGGACAGAGTACCTGCCGCTATTTGAAGCTGGCCTGGAGGAGAATGAATCTGAAGGTAACAATAACGATACCATCAGTTTTGACGATAATTCCGTTAATGATGACTCTAATAGTGCTCAGGACCAAGAAGAGTCATCTCAGAACTTTAGCACAACCAGTGTCGAAATAACTCTCGATGAGGTTACCCAGTCCTTAGAGGAATGCTTGGCTCTAGTTGACGCAGGAGAATACTATCCAGCAGCAAAGTCTTTCGATAATGCATCAAAGAAGTTCATTGCGCTATTTCAAGAAGGAGCTGACCTGTGATCATGATGTCGAGTTCGCAAATGCGCGGAATCCAGTCATTGTTGCAAAAATGCAGATATGAAAAGAATATAGACGCACAGATAGACATTCTTTTTCAGATAAACAGAAGCCTGCCATATGACATGCAATTGAAATTGCCTTCTCTTTTTACAGATGACTATGTGAGAACAGCACTAGATACTATTGAAGAAAAGCTTCTTGTTGTTATTTCAGGTAATTCAAGGATTCCATAAACGCCGTGACCAGTAGTTGATTCAGTCAAATGGTTATTGGCTTCGTATCAGAATTGCGATGCTCGTAACTTAAGGGCAGATCATGGCAATTTTCCTTCGTGAAATTTGGCTCATCTCCCGCCAAGTTACCAGAACTATTTACAGGCATAGTTATATTTCAAACACGCGATATCGGGACGGTTTTGATATAGACAGTGCAAATTGACTCCCAAGTAATTCCAAGGAGCTTGACGGTGCACCATATTGGACTGCATTACTTAATGTGTATCTCGATGTTGCCGCCCTTCAGCGTTCCGGCAGCTGTATGATACGTCACCCCATTCTTGTCCAGTATCTTGATATCATACGTGTCTTGTCCCTTGCCAGATGTTGCGTTGTCCTTAGCCGTAACCGTGAACTGCCAGTTTCCTTCAATGAAAAAGCCTTTCACCTGTCGCTTGGCTGTTAACAAGTAAGACTGCCTTTCCTTGGAATGTTGATGCTGTAATGTATTAGCAGAAAAAGAGTGATCATAGGGTTACCGAGTGTACTATAGATCTTGATCCTGGTTAACATGGCGTAGCAATAACTCCTTACTCTCCATTGAAGTTAGCACGTACTAGTCGTCGAGTTATTGGTCAAATTTGCTATAGGCGCGTATACCTAGTTTTCATGATAATCCCTTGATAACCTCTGGAATGGATTGTATATATTGTCCTGTAGAACTATACAAAATCACTGCTTTTACACTAGGAATTGGAACTAAAAAACGTCAATTCTTACAGGGAACGACACACTTTAACACTTTGCGAAACCGCGTAATATAAGGAAGGAAAGACACTCTGTTGAAGCAGCGGGTCTGGGGATGGAAGGTGGCAAGACCCACTTGTTATTTCTTCTGGACAATGCGGTCAAATAAAATAGAAAAAAAGGGCAAATGTTCCATACCTTCATTTATAGAACTTGTGCAATAGCAAACCAGGTAATAGCTAGGATATTGGCAATGATGGAGCTATCTGAATCTCTGCTCATGGGATCGA
>JBMCYV010000030.1:0-25841 GCA_049199595.1 Candidatus Nitrosomirales archaeon | reverse complement strand
GCATTACGCTTCTTTCTGTTAGGTAACCCGGATTTCATTTTTTATCTATTCCTACGTGTTTGCTATCATTGTTTGAATTATGATTATTAGCATTGTGTTGATGCAATTACTGAATTCCACAAAGAAAAAACTCGTTCTGTAACTAGAAATATACGATCTATAAGTCGAGTTAGTGATTAGATCTCGTTGGGCCTAGATTTTCTAAGTTTTCATCTGTAATAGCAGTTGATAACGCATAAGACTGATAATCTAGAGCAGGATCAGATCTATGCTAGCCATACTGAACCTTAACTGAAATCATATTTGTTTTATCTAACGAACTGGCGCACGCTCCTGTGTAAAAATTGCTCTAGGGGGAGTCTTAATAAAGGGTATATAAGCCCAAAAATCACAAAAGAATTTCGGAACTAAATCAGGTAAGATCTACAAGATCAGCGTTTCGCGCTATCATAATGACTTCGTCCGACCTGATGAAATCTGGAATAATTGCAACAGGTTCAGCTCTTACGATTTAGACTTTTTCAATTCACTCATCGTAAGTACTCAGCTGTAAGTTTCATGGTACTGGAGCAACGATCTCTCTTATACTTAACCACTTGAAATCCATCTCTGCATTGTCAGCTCTGAACTGTTGTTCGCTTCCACCCCATAATATGATATCACTGCTAGTTCTTGGCAATCCTGTCAGTGGATTTATGCATCCGTAAGCCGAGGGATCGCCAGGAACAGTCCACCCATTATCTATTTTTTCAAAGACTTTACGCCAATTATTATCGTTAAAATCATCTATCCATATTTCGATTTGAACAGCAGTATTACTATTTATGTTGTAAGTTACGGTTTTCATTCCGATCCAGCGATCTGTTAATGGCGTAGTTACCCCCCGAATGTACAGTGTTTGAGAATATCCTTGCTTATCTCCACCAAAATAAAGTGATTTTTGAATCTTTGCAACATCGCCATCATAAGTAATACCGGCATAGTATGAAGCACCCTCGCATGTACTAGCGTGAGGACTGCCACTTCTAATCAGATGAATAAATTCCTGCGGATAAAACATACTATTTGTTAATTTGTAATATCCTGTCATTTCGGTATTCAACCACAGATCGTTTGAGGGGGATTTTACTACCATTCTAATTCCTTCATTCGATGAAACATTCATTCTCCCCGCATGCCACGTACTATCAGTATTTTTGTACAAGAGGGTACATGTTTTCGGGGTTGTACAAGTCGTGCTAGCAATAGGTATTGTGGAAAATTGTGTATCATCTAATATATTGTCAGTATTCATATACCATTCACTACTGCCGTTTTCTGTCACGTAAATCTTTTTGACACCAAACAGATCGTTAGGTGACTCTGATGATACTGCAATTGTTACTTCGTTATAGTTTTTGTTTCCGCCGTTGTCTGTTGCCCTCACGGTTATTTTATGGTAACCTGTATTCACTATACTAACTGAAATTGACCAATTTGACCAGTCTCCTGAAGCCTTTGGAGTAGCTTTTGCGTAAGTACCACCATCTACACTAACATGAACTATTTTTATTCCACTTCCGCCCGAATTATCTAATGCAGTACCTTCAACTCTAATTGCACTGGGAGGCAGTATGGCTCCAGCAATAGGTTTTGTGATTGTGACTGTTGGAGGAATTGTATCTCTAGCACCAAAGACCTCCATTATAGTCTGACCATTTGTCGCAACTAATAACAGTAGTAATGTTATAGTAATGATATAGACTATTTTCATTAAAGTCCTCTAGTGGCTGAATGATAAAAACTTTCTTAACGAAAAAGAAACCAGTACTACAGACATGTAATTTATCAAGGATCTTGAAATATTATGTTTGTTTTCCATCTTACATTAAATTTGTCTTGTAGCCTAGAACTTGAATAGCAAAAATTTCCAAGCACATTTAGCTACAAATGCATACACTTTGGTATACATTTTCCAACTCATCAAAACAAATGCTCAAAGCAGATTTACCAGATCGGAGCTTCTTGCTATCATAATCACTTCGTCGGCTCTGAAGAAATCGGGGATTATTGCCACAGGCTCAGCATGCAACACATCTTTATACAATTTCTGTGCTTCATTTGTTGTTCCTGTGGTGACTTTTACTAACTTCAATGCGGATGTTCTCTTCTTAAGATATGATGAAATATGTTTTAGTGATTCCTTAATGATTGTCTTCCCAAAACCTCTTCCTTGGTACTCGGGTGAAACGGCTATCTGATCAAGTTCAAGAACAGCCTCCTTCCTGAAACCTCCAAGTTCGATCCACAATATGTAGCCCACGATCTTGCTGCCCAGAGCCCCTACGAAGAACTGACCAATGGGATAACTAGCATGTCTGAGTCTTAACCACTTCCTGACCTCTGAAGGCCTGCTCATCCCTTTGAAACATTTCAGATAGATATCTGCAACTTGGTTAGTATCTTTATCACGCATACGTCTTACCGAGATAGATTCGGTTTTCAATCGCGAATTTTATCCCTTCATTCCATAAAATCTTACCTATCATAATTTGAGTTGACGTAACAATCCCTTATTGCGAAATATACGTACGGACAACAAGAAACCGAACGTTAATGCAAGAACAAGCAAAGTGATATCAAATTCAGGTACAACATGCACTGACTCTGCAGAGTATGGGGGATCTACATATACTACCCACGATTTACTCTCGGGGTCTAACCAACTCATTGTAGGTAAGACTTTTTCTTCGGCGATTACGATAGGTTCTTGCGGCACCATTGCTTTCGGAAGTTTCAAAAGCAACGGTTCTTCCCAATTGTTCGTAGTTTTGTCAATATATAATTTTTCATCATTAACTTTAACATCAATGTCTGCACTACTAGATACAAGAGCATCTTGTCCTTTCCATGAAACTGTATGATCAGACATTGGCATGTCTTCACTATCAGAAAGCTCTACTAGAGCTAAACCATTGAACCATGCTGATACAGCACCAGTGGCCTTATCTGCTACTCTTATCTGTATTGAGTTTACTTTTGAAATATCTGGTGTGCCACGTTCAGAGTTACCAAGCGGTAGTGTTATTTCATTCCATTGATTACTGCGGAGATCTACGAAGCCGATGGCATCATCATACACTCTATAATTCTTGGAGGATGCAAAGTTATTGCTGGTTATTGTGATTCTTAATTCATTGATCCTGCTTATGTCATCGACCTTTATCCAGACCTTTAGAAACTTGCCGGTAAAATCTATTGCCGGTGAGATGTTTGCCTTTCTTGTAAAAACAGCTTGGCCGTTGCCGTCAGTGGTTAATCTCAGAGATCTAGTGCCCATTACAAAATCCTTAGTATCATCCGTTTGTATTCCCGTCGCAGACTGCTTTGCAAATCCATGACCAGCTCCAAAATTTGTAAGAAGAGTTTCCTTTGGATGCTTGGGAATCCATCCTTGTCTATCTATATCGCTTATACCAACGATGTTAAACTCATTCTTTACCTCTTTCAATAGAGTGTGCAGTGCCTGCATAGTTTCCTTGTGATACACGTACTTGGAATCCTGTTTGTCGTAGTACGCAACTGGATGCATAGATATGACAGCGAATCCATATTGTTTAATTGAGGCTCTTATCATCTCGAGCACTTGCTCGTTTGAAAATATTTCCCACTTTCCCGTCGTTGCATTAACATTGCTAACAAAAGCTGTCTGCGGGAAATGGAAGATCG
Organism: Candidatus Nitrosomirales archaeon; assembly: GCA_049199595.1. Taxonomy (GTDB): domain Archaea; phylum Thermoproteota; class Nitrososphaeria; order Nitrososphaerales; family UBA213; genus JBMCYV01. Next base: position 22,133 of record JBMCYV010000030.1, on the reverse strand, counting down.
AATCACCATTCTTCAATGGATAGGGGGGTGTATCAGCTCTCACAAATATTGAACCACTTAAATGGGTCAGTCCAGCTTCCTTCATAACAGATAAGGTATCATTATTAAAAGCGTTCTCTGGCGGTATGAATGTATTGGCCTGAGTTCCGAAAAGCTCTTCTATTCGTTCATTGGTCTTCACAATAGAATCCTTTTGTTCATCAAGGGTTTTTGCAGAATGATCCTTATGATCCCAGCTGTGATTGGCGACTTCTATTGTTCCTGATGATACAGCATTCTGAAGAAATTGAATCAGATCCTTGTCTTCGTGCAGAAATCCACCTATAACACCGATCGTCAATGGTGCATCCTCCTCAAGAAACATGTTGATCAAATCTTTCTGTGCATCTCTCGTAAAATAGTCCTGAATGTCATCAAGTCTAAAGGCCGCACAATTACAGCTCCGAGGAGCTCTTTCCAACAGATTAGAATTCATTTGCTCATTTGCATTCATTTGTGGATTTATTAGATTACTTGATAGAGGTCTTACTCTAGTAACATCAAAAGCATGTTGCCAAGATATCTGATCGGTTATCGTAGATTTTTCGTCATTAACAACCATATATGTAAAGTATGTTCCTTTATCTTTAGGTGATAGTTCTAACTGCAGGTTCTTTGTTTCTCCTGCTGGAATTGAAAGATTTAGATCTTTTACGATGTCGTATGGTGTTGTTTGGTCTCTATCAAAAATTAACGAAATAGTTGCATTCCTTGGGTTCGAACCAAGATTAGATATGAGCGAGGAAAAAGTTCGATTATAGAAAGGTGGATAAGGTTCCTTGCTTACTTGCCAGCTGCTCATGAAAGGTTCGCTCCTAACAAATTTCATCGATAGCTGACTAGATGCTAAGGTTACGTCTATGCTACCCCATTCTTCTAGATTGTAGAGAAAACCTTCACGCTCCCTAAAGACATGTAAGGTATAATCTCCAACACCAAGGTTCGTAAAAAATGCGTCACCCTTTCTATTGACTATAGATTCAACTTTCTTACCATCGGCATGATGCAGCTCTGCAACAACTTTACCGTCAGACTCACTCAACTTCTCAGATGGCGTCTTGTACATGTTCACGACGAGTTGTTCCACATGTGAAGGCCAAGGCGTCACTACCTTCACCTCCTTACGTACTCCTGGTTCGAGCCTGATGGGTGACTGATCATACACTAAGTGTTCCCCCATTGAAACACTTACAGTGTAGTAGTCACTTTCTAGGGTTGTTGACTGCAACCAAGAACGAGGAGTTAGACCCTCATCATCAGTAGTACTATGGCGTAGTACGTTTCCAGTATACGATTTAATTGATACAGCTGCTCCTTCTATAGGCGTGTTATCATCATTATAGAAAACGTTGAAACGAAATCCTCCCGAAAGCGGAATCTTGATGGTAAGATCCTTTGTTTGAACAGTTGTCAAGTCTACAGAGCCTGTACCAGAATACATGTCATTTACATACACCTCCACTATGTATTTGTAATTTAGCGGAAGAGATGTTAGATAATACGGATTGCTTGAAGGTTCCTCTATTGTTTTGAACAGATTGTTGTGTGTATCCTGATATACTTTATAGACCATCTCCGATGGGCTGACTCTGTCGCCATTCGTGTACTGTATACCGATCTCCAGAGAACCCGTCTTTTCTTCTGCGTAAGATACAGAAGGATACGTAAGGATCAGTACAAGCGCTCCTAATATCAGATACTTCATAAAGAAAATCCTTCTTTTATAGTTATAAGATTTCGTGATTGTTTTCATATTACGCACCCCTTTTAGTTAATGTAATAGTTTGTTAAGATATTTCAGGAATACTTGTTCCAGCACTGGGTTGATCATTCCGTAGGATGTTCTTGGTTTATTTCAGACATCCGTCCCTACAGTGGAACAACCATTCCGCATTCTACGTCCATCTTTTCCTTACTTACTATTCCTACATCGGAATAACCATTTCGCCGTGTCCCTTAACTTACATGCTATGCAAATATAGCGAAACAATGGCACGCATACACATAAACCATCGCACGGTCTACCTTATCAAAACAGCATCAGGGGCTCCGATAGATCAGGTGGCGACCGTGACATCATATACTGGGACTATCAGTAAAGTCCAACATTCCGATTGTATAAACCTAGGTTCACAAATACCGATTTTTAGTACAGATCTACTTGCAAAGTCTGCAGATAGTATTTCTAGATTCAGTGTAACCAAGCGACAGACAAATCGATATCTGCATAATATTACCAAAAGAAATGACGAAAATTGGAAACAACCGAGGGGGAAGTGGTAATGAGAGGAAAAAATGTCCTGATAATCGGATTAGGTCAAATCGGATATAGTAATGCGCAGTACATGATTTCTCGAGGATTAAATGTCCATGGATATGACATCAGTGAAAAAGCGGTTCAGCGAGCGCTAGAGAACAAAGTTATTAGAAAAAGAGCAACAACTTTTGAAGGATATGATTACTACATTATCTGTGTCTCAACTCACAAACCAGATAACATGTTCATACCGTTCTTGGACGGGCTTTTTGAAATAGCTGATAGATTATCTCGCGAAGGTAAAACAGGTGCCCTAGTAGGAATTGACAGCACGGTAACAAGAGGTACATCAAACAGGGTAAACGAAATTCTGGGCCATAGATTGCATGTAGTTCATGTTCCTCATAGATACTATGTTAACGAACAAGTGGAACATGGTGTAAGACAAACAAGGGTACTGGGAGGATGTGAGCCATGTTGTGTGAAGGAAGCTATGCAGTTTTACGGAGAAATGCTCGACATCCCGCTGCACATTGTTAGTGATATTGATGTTGTTGAGCTTAGCAAGTTAGTTGAAAACTCGTATAGGTTTGTGGAAATCGCATTTGCAGAAGAACTGAAAATGGTATGCGACCGGTCTAGTATAAGTTTTGAGGAATTAAGAAGGGCAGTTAACACGAAATGGAATATCAAGATTCTGGAGGCTAAAGAGGGCATTGGTGGACATTGTCTTCCAAAGGACAGCCAGATGTTTCTCGATATGTCAACAAATGTCCTGCAATCCAGTATTATCGAGGCCGCAAAAACAATTGATCTTAAGTACAGACTCCATGTCGACAAGACGGCGCAAAGGATTCCAGTGACCACCGAGGTAGAAACCAATTGAAGCTGGTACATTTAGGGGCAATCGCCACAGGCATTGTAATAGCACTTGGCATCGTGATGGTTTTACCTGCCTTCACTAGATCTCCTAGCTACAGTCCGCCTTTGCTAGTCATGCTTTCTTTTAGTGTAACGGACGATAGTAACGCTCCAGATTGGTGCAAAGATCTAGCATCCATTTTTACGAGGTATGGCATCAAGGCCACCGTATTTGTAACAGGCAAAGTTGCAGACCAGTACCCAGAGTGTGTCAGAGTTTTTTCAAATAATATTGACATTGGAAGTCAGACCTATGACTATGTAGATCTTACGAAGATTCCTGATTATACAGCTCAGTTTGAAGAGGTACGAAATGGCAAGCAGGCAGTGGATTATGCCGGTAAACTATACTCGCAAGTCTTTAAAGCACCATACGGATCCACTGATGGTAATACCTACTCACTGTTAAGCCGATCAGACATTGTTGCAGATTTTTCATACGAGCAGCAGTATAACAAGTACTATAATGGACAGTTCATCAAGTTCGATCTGACTGCATACGAAGGACGTAATCATTCAGGAGGGTTCTTTCATGGACTTTCAGTAACGGAGACACCAACACTCATTAGTTTTGACAATTCTACACCGACCGAGCAAATTGATAGTTTCATCTCTGAGTTAAAGTCTGGTAATGTGCGTTTCGTCAATGCTTCTGAGCTGACAGGTATTGACCTTACTATCAGGGAGGGTGAGCGGCCTTGACATTGCAACAACCAATCACTGTAGAGGAAAAGCAAATTCTGCATCGGAAGTCTCGTCAACGTTTATCAAATGATGGTAAGATTATGGTAAGTAAGAAAGGTTGGGTCGTTAGAATAGCTACACTTACAGGGATAACTCTTTTCATGGTTTATAATTTATATCAAGGCTCACAGCTGAATGATCCGCTTATAGTATATTCAACTTTGATGCCGTTGCACGCATTGGAGATATTTATTGTAGGATGGTTATTTTTCAGAAGCCCCGCCAATGGAAGAGTTGGAAATGATCTAGTATCTATCATAATTCCAATATACAATCAAAAATCAATGATTCAGACTGTAATAGATTCTATCTATCGATCTACTTATAGAAATATTGAAGTCATTGCGGTAAACGACGGGAGCGATGATGGCACAAAGGAGATTCTCGATGTTCTAGCAAGCAAGCATCCCAGCCTCAAAGTTATCCATAAAAATAATGAAGGAAAGAGAAAAGCTGTAGCGACAGGTTTCTTTGCATCAAAGGGCAATTATATTGTCCTGATAGACTCGGATAGCGTTGTAGATGAGCACGCCATAACCGAATTTATGAAAACTTTCAACGCCAATCCAACTGTGGGAGCTGTAGTAGGATACGCAAAGGTGTGGAATGCAGGAAAAAGCATTCTTACCAAATGTCAAGACGTTTGGTACGACTATGCCTTCAATATCCACAAGACCTGTGAAAGTACTTTTGGTTCTGTTCTCTGTTGCTCAGGTTGTTTAGCTGGCTACCGACGCGAAGCTATAGCTAACTTCATTCCGTACTGGATTAAGGCAAAGATCCATAACAGTGATGACCGAGATCTTACATCTTATGCTATAGCTACGCCTTGGGCCAAGAGCGAGCTTGCACCTTTTCCCAAAAAACTAATGGAATCGATGGCCCAGTATGACGATGCTGAAGATCGAGGATTGACAGCACAGGCATTGGTAGAATGGAAGTCCGTATACGTTCCAACAGCGATCGTATATACTGATGTGCCTGATAAATTGAAAGGATATCTGAAACAACAGAAGAGATGGAAAAAAGGATATGTACGATCGAACTTCTTTGTAAGTGCATTTTTCTGGCGTAAGAATCCTCTCATGTCGCTAGTCTTCTACACGGAATTCATGACTACATTCACTGCACCCTTGATTACTTTGATTGTATTAGTATACGAACCATTCGTGCTTCGACAGTTTTGGATTCCGTTGGTATTCCTAGGGGGTCAGTTGTTGATAGGATTAGCTGCAGGATTGGACTATAAGTTCCGCGATCCAACAGCTAAAAATTGGATGTATAAACCACTCATGAACTTGGTTGCATCATTCGTACTTTCATGGCTGATATTCCCTGCTCTATGGAACTATAGGAAGAATGAGTGGTTGACAAGATGATAAAGGAGAGATATCTGATGGACAAGATACATTACTGCAACAATCATTCAGAAGCCATACCTCTATTCCCATGCAGGATATTCGATGGTATAACAGTTGGCTATTACTGCATATCATGTGATGAGTTTGTACCAACTCATAATCCAGAGGTCGGTGTAATAAAGAGATTATTCACTATCTGTAGAAAAAGCGAACTTAATGATAGGAGGAAAATAACATGTGTTCAATAATAGGATACAAGGGAAAATCAGACGCAGCTCCGCTCTTGGTCGATAGTCTCAAGCGAATGGAGTATCGGGGTTACGATAGCGTAGGATTGGCAACAATAAACGAAGAGCACGAGGTAAGCTTCCGCAAGGGTGTGGGAAAGGTTGCCGAAGTAAATCAGGGCCTGAACCTAACTAGCATGAAAGGCCATATCGGTATTGGCCATACCAGATGGGCCACCCATGGAGCTGTCACGGATCATAACGCTCACCCACACAGCTCCTGCTCTAAGAATATCGCAGTAGTTCACAACGGCATAATCGAGAATTACAAGGAACTGAAAGAAGAATTGATCCAGAAAGGTCACAAGTTCAAGAGTCAGACTGACAGTGAGGTCATAGCTCATCTTCTAGAAGAATATTATAAAAACAATGTCAAGAAGGCAATGGTCGAAACTTGCAGAAGAATTCAGGGTGCATATGCGTTTGTAGCGGCCTTTGAAGACGGTACAGTTGCAGGAGCAAGAAACGATGAGCCATTAATTGTGGGTGTTGGCAAAGAAGGTTACTTTTTGTCAAGCGATGTTTTGGGATTTTTGCAGCACACTGACAAAGCAATATTTCTGGATAATTGCGACATCGCGATCATTGGAGGAGATAAGTTGGAGATCTACATTGCTGACGGCAAGAAGATCAGGCGACCTGTTACACAGGTAGCATGGGAACTTGGTGCTGCTGATAAAGGCAAGTATGCTCATTATACATTGAAGGAGATCAACGAGCAGAAATTTACAATAACCAATGCTGCAAACCAAGATCCAACGATGATGCAGATCTTCTGCGATGTAGTTTCTGCGGCAAAGAACCTGTACATCACCGGTAGCGGTACGAGTTACAATTCAGCACTCATAGCAAAACACATCCTTACAAAATTTGCCAAGATAAGGGTAGAAACTATAATGTCGAGTGAGTTCCAATACGCCCCCGAAATCCTTGACGAAGAGTCTGCTTTGATAGCCATCTCCCAGAGCGGTGAGACTGCAGACGTATTACAGTCAGTGAAGGCAGCGAAAGCTGCAAAGGCTAAGATTCTCTCAATAGTTAACGTTCCGACCTCTTCACTGGCCAGGATGAGTGATTCTTTTCTGCGAATAAATTGCGGCCCAGAAATAGGTGTCGCCGCAACAAAGAGCTTTACAGGACAACTGGCTGTAATTTACAATGTTGCCGATAGGCTATGCAATGGTTGCATTGGAATTGGAGAAAGAGAGGTGATTGTAAAGACAATAGAAGCAGTTCTTGCAGAATCAGATAGAATAGCAAATGTGGCTAATGACTTCCAGCATGTTACTGACGTATACCTGCTAGGAAGAGCATTACACTACCCAATAGCACTAGAGGGAGCGTTAAAGCTCAAGGAGTTGTCATACGTACATGCTGAAGGCATCGCCGCTGGAGAGTTGAAGCACGGGCCGCTTGCTCTGATGGACAAGAACACAGACGTCATAATTCTGAACCCGTCTGATTCGACCTATAACGACACCATTTCGAATGTCCATGAGATAAGAGCAAGGGGAGCAAAAGTGATAGGAATTTCTGACAAATACAATGAAGTATATAATAACTGGATAAAGATTCCAAAAGTAAATGAAGCCTTATACCCCTTGATCGAAGTCATTCCTCTACAGATCCTTGCGTACCATGCCGCTTTGAAGCGGAATGCCGACCCAGACTATCCACGCAACTTGGCAAAATCTGTCACAGTCAAGTAACAAGAGTTTACACCTGACTATTTTTATGTAAGCAATATCTAGAATTTTCATGAAGTACGGATTCGCGACGGTATTCTTGTTACTTACGATAGCAGTTTCTTCTGTTTTGTCGTCTGTTGAAGCTCAAGAAAGCACTAGAGAATTATGTGATGCAGATATCTGTCACGTTAGTATAACAAGTGACGGTTTCATGCCAAAAACGCTGATAGTGAAGGTAGGCACAACTGTAGTCTGGACTAATAACGATGATGGCAGGCATACAGTAACTAGCGGTTCGTCAGGAGAAGTAGCAGCACCTCTGAAATCATTGCTTCTTGAGAAGGACGGAACCTATGAATTCACTTTCGACGCAGCCGGTTCATTCAGTGGCAGTTACAAGTACTTTGACCAAGTCACGAAAACTATGCGGGGTGAAATAATAGTAGGTGCAGCTGAACCAACGCCTCCAACGATCGAAGAACCTCCAGAAGTTCAGACCATAAAGATAGACTTTCGAGATCCAGAATCTGGCGTGAAATCTGTCTCGTTGTCGAATGGAGAGGTCAAGGATATGGGGATCAATCCAGACTCTTACAGTCTGATAATGACTGTAGAGACTGAGGAAGCTAATGGTATGATGGATATAGTTCTGGACAGAAACTTGATCGACGCGAAAGACAAAAACAAGGATACGGATTTCAAGGTCTTGATTAATGGAGAAGAGGGATTCTATGAAGAAACGGCCTCGACGCCCGAGGAAAGAACTTTGCAAATAGTCGTCCCAGCTCGAGCTAGCAAGATAGAGATTGTGGGCACGCAAGTTGTACCTCATATCATGCGTGCAAATGCAGCGATAAGTGATGCAGAGACGATCATTGAAGATCACAAGAGTCAAGGCATAGTTGTCAGCGGTGCAGAAACCAAGCTGGCAATGGCTAAAGACGCATTTGATAACGGCAAATATTCTGATGCCGAAACTCTAGCCAACGATGCAAAAGCACTTGCCATCAAGGCGAGCGAGGATGCGTCTGTTGCAAGCAATGCTATGAATGAAGCTAGCGCCGTTATAACGGAGATTATAGATCAGGGCTTTCCCGTTTCTAGCGCACAGGGAGTTTTTGATCAAGCTGGACAAGAGTATGCCAAGGGCAATTACAATGAAGCCTTGAGTCTTGCGCAACAGGCTATGAGTGAGGCACGACTGGCAAAAACAATTGCCTTGGAAGCGAATAAGGAAGCCAACAGTGTTACTACAGATTCTGATCCTCCTAATCAGATCTATGTCATTACAAGTGTTGTTGCAGCGTCGGCTGCTGGTGCGGCGGGAGTCTTTGTGTATCTTCGCACCAGAAGGATTGGTACAAAAGAAAATACAGTAAATGTACCTGCAGGCGAACTTTTCCTCAAGGAAAAGAGGGTCATAGATCTGAACAAGATAGCAAGTCACAAATCGCATCTACGAGATTATGATAAAGATGTCATAATCTACATTGCAGAGAACGGTGGTGAGGTCTTCGAGAGCGAGATCAGGGAGAATTTTGGCATTCCCAGAACTTCGGTATGGAGGCTCGTCAAGCGTCTGGAACGCGAGGAATTAATTGAAATAAGGAAGGCTGGCGGACAAAATCTAATCAGAATTAGGCAAGAATTTACAAAGACGAACGGGAACTCTGCCTGATTTATTGTGGAACAATATCTTGACGTATGATAAACATGAATAGCTTCGCATGTAGCCTAGCTTTTACTGGGCTCTATAGAAGTTTCTTTGCTATCTCCAAACGAAGGAGCGCACGCAATTTTCTCCGCGGAGAATCGGGCATTCTCCTATGAAAGAAACTTGCCATCATGTCCTCCTCTGCCAGGAGTTCCAGCAGGGACATTTTGCGGTAATCCTCCGCCACCTCTGCGATGAGTTGTTCCATGATACCATATTATTCGTGTATGGATATCATAAGGGATACCGCGGAGCAACTGTTTCAGTTGAAGATGAATTCTTAGAAACGTCTGTTCCAAAGTGAATAGATAATCAAATCCTTGATGGAGAAGCGGGTGCCGTCTTGTCTACCCTGTGTGTGCAAACTGAACAATTACACGATTTTGAGCAGCAGAAACAGCAATGCACACAGCAATGATACCAGTTATCTATCCTCCACATATGCCAACAGAATATCTTTAGGCACGTAGCTGCGCATCATACTGTAGCTCTTTTGGAAATCAGCCTAATATTCATCTGAATGGTGTATCGCGATGATGTTGTTAAACATTAATAGTAGTCTCCAATCCTGGAGACAGAACATCTGGATCCGTGATACTGTCCCAGGTAAAAATTTCTATATCGTGGAGTCCGTGTTCTTCGACTAGCCATGATGCAGCAACAGAATATTCCTTACTGGCAGGAAGGGTTCCGCTAATCCACGAGAGCATCACTGTAATGCCCTGAGAGTCCTTAACCTGCACTATGTAAGCGAAATCCTGTTCTACTGAGAGATTGTTTCTTAGGTTAGACTGGATCATGATCTGTGAGCCCAAAGAAGGATCACGTATTGTCGCTCCAGCAGATGAAACTAGCGTTAGACCTCTAACTGACAATACATCCTCTCCTCTGATCGCCATAACTGTTGACGATGCGCTGTTAATTCCGTCGCTGGCTGATACAACATGACTTCCAGGAGCCATATTTATGGGCGTGTTAATAGCAACGAAGAACGATCCACTAGATGTTGACATCGAGGTGGCAAGAATACTGTTATCAAACTTTACTGTTATGCTAGTATTTGGAGTGAATCCGGAGCCGGAAACGGTGATTGATGACCCTGGTGCGACGCCTGTTGAGGACAGTGTAATTGCGCTTACTCGCCCTACTATGTTAAAGCCAGCAGTAGCTGAATCACCACTGCTTTCTACCCTTACCGTATGACTGCCAAGTGAGGCAGCAACCGGAACAGCAAAAGTAGCTGTGAAGGTACCCGTGCTGGTTGTAGTTATTCTAGAGGGGTTTGTGCCAACTATGTTTCCGTCAAATAGGATTGTCACTTCACTGTTTGGAGCAAAACCAGATCCTGAAACCGCTACAGGGGTTCCACTGCTTACAGTTCCGCTAACGGGTGATAACGAAACCAAAGGTGCTGTGACAGCAAATGAAGCAATCCCTGCCCTACCAGTATCGTCATTCGCTATTACTGAATGGCTTCCAGTAACACCCGCAGGTACGTCAAACTTTGCAAGGAATGTACCTGAGCTACTGGTGACTACCTCAAGTGGAAATGTTCTTACGCTAATGTTCCCGAATTTGATGGATGTTTTTGAATTGGCAGCAAAGTTGGAGCCAGTTACCGTGACTTCAGTCCCGGTCAGACCCGTTGTCGGAGAGATCGATATCAGCGCCGTTGTTGTCACACTAAATACAGATGATGCTGTTCTTCCAGAGGAATCTGTCGCTGATATGGTGTGAGTGCCAATAGCTGCGTTGCCTGGGATGTTTATGGTAGCACTGAAACTACCTGATTCAGTCGTTATTACCGTGGGAGGCGATGTTACAATCGTACTAGAATCAAATCTCATAGATACGCTACTTCTCGGACTATAACCAGAACCGGAAATCGTGATAGTATTACCACTAATACCGCTGTTGGAAGACAGAGTAATTGAGCCGGCTGTTGTAATATTGAATATCGCAGAGCCGCTTCTTCCAGAATTATCTGCAGCTGATAGAGTGTGACTACCGCTGACTATACCAGTTGGTGTGGTAACAGTGGCAGAGAACGTCCCAGACGAAGTTGTAGTTATTGTTGCTGGTGAAGTTACAAGCGCTGTAGAATCGAATTTTACTGTTACAACGCTGTTCGGAGAGAACCCTGAACCCGTAACTGTTAGCGCTATCCCAGCGGCTCCAGAAGTTGGAGATATTGATATTAATGATATTCCAGAAACGTTGAATATTCCTGTCGCTGTTAATGTTCCATCCATAGCGGATACAGTATGACTTCCCACAAGTGCTGCGCTAGGTATCTTAAACGTGGCAGAAAATGCGCCTGTATTAGTTGATACAACGCTGAAAGGACTGGTCAACATGTTATCATTATCAAATCTTATCGTTATGGTCTTACTTGCTCCGAAGTTAGAACCTGATACAGTAACCGTAGTACCAATTGCACCACTTGTTGGTGTTAGACTTATCATCGTCTGTGAAGTGACAGTGAATGTTGCGTCAACTGAGCTGACACCGTCATTAGCGGTGATCTTGTGGCTGCCTCCATTTGCGGTAGTCGGAATAGTAATTGACTTGGTGAATGCACCAGAATTGTTTGTAGTTGTTTCTTCAACAAACGCAAAGTCGAAAAGAATGGATGTCACAGTATTTTTTGCAAAGCCAGAGCCTGTCACGGTGACAGTAGAGCCCGGAGCTCCAGTCGTACGGGATAATGTGATGCTTGCAGCAGCACTAGCTTGTTCGATGTAGCTAACGCCAGATAAACCGATGCAAAGTAGAACGAACAGAGTTAGCGGAAAGAGCTTTCGCTTACTAAAGCCTCTTCTGATTCTTCCCTTATTTGCTGCTGTTACTTCGTTCACGGAAGCCGATCGCACATATTGTTTATAAAACTTAACGATTGTATTCAAGTAAACATAGAAAATTGTTATAGAACTTTTCTCCTAAAAAAACTGAAACAACTATACCGCAGTGTCCCTTATAATGAATATACATGTATAGATATGCACCCCGCCGCAGACCATATATGCGCCAAGCATGTGGGGAGGCATTGTGATGTCTCTCCACATCAAGCGCCATCAAATGGGTTCTACCATATTGACAACTACATTCCGTATACTCAATTTGGCATTATTCAGGACAGTTTCTCGTTATTTTTAGGATGTGCCACTAGCCAGTAGCATTTGCGTAGAAATGGTCGTTCCAGCATGCTGATAATTCATTCAATCCTAGCAAATGTCAAGACTTGAACCTGAACAGGTCACATAATTTTTGCTATTTGCCATATATCATTGCTATAGGTTTATCATGCAAAACAAGGAGTGAGTGAGTTTCTTAGAGCATCTTTTCCTGCTGAATTTTGACACCGCTCTTCTGCTGAAATTGGCACAGCAGTTCTCATTTGTAACATATTCTATAGTCATAGCAATAGGAGTTACGCAGGGACGTATCCTAGGGGGAGCTATAGTTGAGCGCTTTCCTAGGATGCTATCCAATGCGAGGCTGATGTCCATGCTTTTGTTCGCACTGTTTGCGTCAAACGCTATAGTAAACGTGGTGAAGTTTGCCATACCAGAGAAGATCAATATTGCCCAGATCTTCGATGCCCCATCTCAGGAACTGCTTTCCTTATTCATCAAACTTGTAGGTCTGAACGCTGGTGCAGGAGCAATAATTGGTTTTTCTCTGACTGTATTGATACTGATCCTTATGAGATTTACTACCCTTAAAGCGTATAATGGAAGTTTTGTCTTCATCATCAGTGTTATTATGATAGTAGCCATATCTGCAATCAAACTCTCGGATTACACACCTACCGCTTTTGAAATAATTGTATATGCACTGTATCAGGCTGGAATGACTGCAGGTATAATATGGGGAACACGGATAAAACTGTCAAGTCAAGATTTAAGATTTCGTTATTTCCGGGAAAGATGGATAGGTAAGCAAGAGTTCTGAAAGCTTCTATCCTTTCTGGGTTCAAGCAGATTGGATTAACCGGATAATCAGGTATGGTATAAAGCCTAATGAACCCCAAAAAACTACACTAACTGGAATTATCACCAATGCATTCCAATAGGGGAACGCTTCTAGTATTTTATGGACGGGCATATTGATGAATACTTGAATGATTGAATCATCTCCGGGGCTGTTAATTATCATGTAGTCAGCTATGCCAATTACTAGTCCGAATACCAAGAAGGATAATAAAACAAGCTCGGCAGAAAAGACTCTCTCATTGATAGCCTGCATGTTAACAATGTAAGTAATGTATTTTGTCCCTATTAAATATCTCTTTCAGTTCACTATTGCCTCTCAGGTACTGCGCTATCACACTAATCACTCGATGCTTTTTAGATCCTAACCTAAATTAAGCGGATAAAATCACAATCAGTCATTAATGTCATGCATTACTGCCGATAATTTATACAAATCTTATGGCAATGTAAAGGCATTAGACGGAATATCACTAAATGTAGATTATGGCAAGGTATTCGGCTTCTTAGGTCCGAATGGTGCAGGAAAGACCACGGCGATAAAGATATTCACTACGCTAATACAGCCAACCTCTGGAAAGGTTAGCATTCTAGGCTATGACCTTCTCAAGCAACCTAATATGATAAAGCAAAAGATCGGAGTTGTGCAGCAGAAACCAAGTTTCGAGTCAAACCTCACCGTTGAAGGTTCGCTCAATCTTTATGGAAAGTTATGGAACATAAGCAATGGTGAAAGAAACAAGCGTGTTCAAGACCTGCTAAAGATGTTCGCCATCGAAGATATAAGAAATGTAAAGAACGAAGAGTTATCGATAGGTCACAGAAGGAGGGTGCAGGTAGCAAGAGAGTTCATGCACGAGATGGATCTCTTGTTCCTAGATGAGCCAACTATTGGCCTCGATCCATCTGCCAGAAGGACATTACTCGATTACATAAAGCAAAGGGTCAGGGAAGGTCTGACAGTGTTCTTTACCACGCATATAATGGAAGAGGCAGAGTATCTATGCGATGAGATAGCGATAATCAACAACGGTAAGATAATTGCATTAGACACACCTTCAGGACTGAAGCAGAAGTTTGGCGGTGTAAAGGTTATAGAGATAAAACTCAAGGAACCCTTTAACGGCATAGAGAAGGTTGTAAATGCGCTAGGAATATCAAGTGTTGAGCTCCAAGATAGCACGAGCATCAAAATATCTGCAGAGAATGCAGAACAAATCCTAATCAGGGTTATCGAATCGTTGAACAAGAACAATGCACAGGTAGCATCGATATCGGTCAACCCTCCATCGTTAGAAGAGATATTCCTCGCAATGGTAGATGGTGCAAATGAATCCAGTTCTTAGGCTCGTAAACAGGAACCTTACTGCTACTATTGATAAACCGTTCTTGATATGGCAGATAATCTTCCCTCTAGTGTATATCTTCGTTGCAGGATATGCCTACACAGCTGTAATAAGTTCCGTCAGCCTCGGTGAAGTAAACATAGACTATCCAGCCTTCATTGCGTCAGGAATGATTGGCTTCAACGTCATGAACAGCAGCCTGATAGCTGGAACAATGATATGGACAGATCGAAGAAACGGCATGTTCGAACAGATCCTTGTGGGCCCATTCACAAGATCGCAGTACATTGCAAGCAACATACTTACGATAACCATGATTGCGTTCATAAGCGCCGGCATGATCTTTGCAGTCAGCGTGCCCACGGTATTTGTAAATGCACCGATATCATTGCCAACATTACCATATGTTATACTATCTATAATACTCGGCTCGATATTCTTCGGTTCGCTAGCAATAATTGCATCGATCAGATTGCGGTCGAGCGAAAGGTTTCAAATAACGATAAACACTATGTTTCTGTTCTTTGCATTTGTTAGTACAACATTTTATCCTGCTCAGGGCGCTCCTGAGGCTCTTGCAAGCGCATTTTACGTTAACCCACTAACGTACCTAGTTGACATAATGCGCTTCGGTCTCTTTGGTACTTTTAGTTCGTTCATCATATGGGAAGCAATTATCCTAGCGACGGCAAGTGGAGTCATGTTCCTTATAGCCACTTACATGCTTGCAAAGTTAAATGCATGAAAAGGTACACAAATCTAGATCTCATCTCATAAATTTCAGTCCAACAAAGTAGCATGGATGCGCATAATCTGCAGTAAAGGGCACCAGATGTATGCAGATGGGAGGACCAAGATAGCCAGCAAGGGCAGCTACGGGTATCTTGTAGCATCCTATGAAGTATGGACATGTTTGCAGTGCAACACAAGCATTTACAAGCAGGAGGAGACGGACCAATTTATCTCCGACCAGAAGATCAAAGAAATGATCGATCATAATAAGGACGAAATCATTGAAGTGTGAATTACCCTAGAATTGTTTCAATTTGGTACATTAACGAGAGGAATAAAATCTTATAAAGATTAGATAGCCTTTTTCTATAATAGATTCAAAATGCAGACAGAACGAAAGCAGATTAAAGGCGAAGATTTTATAAAAAAAATACTGGCTGGGGAAAGAGATTTTTACGGAATAGAGTTAGAGTACAACTTTGATCTAAGCGGTCACGAACTTTTTGGAAAGATGCAGGATTATTTGAAACAGCAATATCTTGCCAAGTATCCTATAATGATCAATAATTCTGATCTGTCAGGTATAAAGGCACCTAGACTTTATCTACCATATGTCCAAATAGAGAGCTCGGTCGTATGGAATGCAAACCTCGAACATTCAATACTTAGTTTCGCAAACCTTCGTAATACGGATTTCATATACACCGATCTTAGGCATGCAGAACTTGATCATGCTGATTTACAGAATACAAACCTTCAATACGTAAACTTGAAGCAGGCAAATCTTTACTTTGCAGATCTCAGAAATGCAAACCTTGAGATGGCGCAACTTTTGGGTACAAACCTCGTTCTGGCAGATCTCAGAAATGCAAGAAATCTGGAAAAAACCTACAATCTAAGGTGTGCTACTTTTGGAGAAACTAGGGTAACACGAAGGGAAGAAACTATCATAACAAGCGCTTCAGACTATGGAAGTATGCTCGAGGTAGAAGGTTAATCTTCACTTGGTCGGTGTCATCTGAACATTAACTACTAGACACAAAATACGGAATTAGAGAGATCTTAAATACCTAATCTTGATACTGTTGCCAACAATGAACAAGACTGTAGTAGTTGTAGTAGCTGGTATAACCGTTTTGGGGCTTGTACTTGCGGCAATTTCGTTCGATCAATCAGCATATGCAAAGCGCATACAGATGATAATGCAGACGAAGCAGTTCGAATCGATGCAAGACCCTGGTCAGGGACATGAAACGCATCAGATAGCGATAATTCTGCCTCCACAAGATGGGGTTCTATACACAGGAAGATTCACCTATGCAGCTAGTGCACCAGTTCAGGTCGTTGTGCTGCATGATCTCAAGGAAGGCATGACACCAACGAAGGTTTACACGATTGACGGGAACAAGAAATGGGATCTGTCTCTAATTCAAGGTGATAAGGCTGGTTCAATGTCGTTCACTGGAGCTGCCTTGGCATTGCATTCGTCCGAAGGCACCAAATTTACTGCAACAGTAACTATACATGCGCAGGCAAGAGCTATCATGGGTCAATTACCAAACACAATGCCGGGCATGAAGGATATGATGCCTCCATCAATGGAACCACTTTACAACCCCATGCTGAACCCTAGGCAGATCAATTATGCCGATGTTATGGGATTCAATGATTTGCACATTGAAGCCATGAGACATCTCAAGCCAGATGGCGATATGACAAAATTGCAGACGATAGTTCACCATCACTGCAAGGTCTATGATGATGGCACGGCTTCATGTTTGCTGTTCCCAACAGGAATGGGAGATCAGGACAAACCTTACGGGATTGAATATGTGATCACAGCGAAAATGTATGAAGAATTACCTGAAGAAGAGAAGTCATTATGGCACTACCATAAGACTGAACTCCCAGCGGTACATGCTACATTTCCAGATATGACCGCAGATGAGGTGGCAAAAGTCAAACCAGTACTGGACGAGACATATGGCAAAGTATTCTACTTCTGGAACATCGACGACAAATATCCTATCGGTGAAGGCGAAGTAGTGGTAATCCAAGATCTGCCTCCGCTACCTTGAATTCAGGAGTGAAAGATCTCCTACCATATTTTTTAGAAAAGCAGCTTAGTATAACTACATCATAGTCTTCACGACTTTGCCCTTTGCACTTGGCACAATATTCATACTACCGTTAAAGTTTCGTTTCAGCTGTTTGCCACGAAACAACCTGTCTAGAAAGATCGCCAAAGCAGCTATTTCAGAATGCGGCTGGTTCCCAATCGATATGTTGTAGTCGCTCATGTCAAATATATCTCTAGGAACCTTTTCTGCGCCTATTACAACAAGCAAATCCTTCTTCTCTTTCTTAATATCATCAATAGCATCATCAACACTGATTCCATACATCGTTAGATGCACTATTTTATTACCAGAAGATTTCCAATCCTTAAGCACGCTCTTCCAGTTGCTAACTTCTTCAACTTCAAAATCACCCCCCCATCTTTCATTAACTTCCTTGATACTCTTCTTGATCTCATCTTCCGAGTTAACGACGAGCATTTTTTCCGCACCGAATGCCCGTGCTACAAGGGCAACGTGAGTCGTTACCCTGTAATCCCTGACGTATCTATGCCCAATCCTAAGAACCACTGCTTTCATCTTCGATAACCTCGCTGAAAGAATCTATGGCCCATGACGGTCCGGTTACAGTTGCTGTTGCACTACCATCCAGATGCTTATCGATATTGATGCTTGCAACGTTCTTCAGTAATTCCATGTAATCGGAATTCTCAGCAATCGCCTTCTGTTCCACCTTGATCTGAACTTTTGCCTGCTCGAACACTATGTCATTTATGAGTTCCTTCAAGCGCTGAATATTCTGTCCAGTCTTGGCTGAGACTGTAACGTGCCTCTTATTCTCAAGCAGGCCCAGCTCTTTTGCCTTTTCAAGCGCCTCTTCTTCGCTGGTAAGATCTACCTTATTCAACACATACAAGACCTTGGATTGTGGCACACGCAACTCGGTAAGTATGTCAAGACAGCTGTCGTACTTTCTAGCAACTTCTGTAAGAGGTTCGCTCATGTCAATTACTAACAAAACAAGGTTCGAATACGTTAATTCATCAAGGGTTGATTTGAAGGCCTCGATCATATATGCAGGCAACTTGCTGATGAAACCTACTGCATCTGATAGAAGCACCTTGCCATTGTTCAACTCCAACGCCCTTGCGTAAGTTGCCAGCGTAGTGAACATTCCTTTTCCAACATCATGATTTTCTCCAATCAATGCGTTGAAGAGCGTAGTTTTGCCTGCAGATGTATAACCTGCAAGCGATACTGATGGAAACCCCTGCTTTGTCCTTTGGTACCTGAAAAGATCCCTGCGTTTTGAGACCTTGCCAAGTTTTTGTTTCAGCGTTGCTATCCTCCGCTTTATGTCACGATAATAATTATCCACTTCGTATCGACCAATACCGAAGAAACCTGGCTGCTCTCCTTCTTTAGCTAGTCTGACCTTTTCCCGCGCTCTTGTCATTTCATACCTCAACTGTGCAAGCTTGACCTGTATGCTTGATTCTGCGGTGCTGGCTCTCTTTTCAAATATTTCAAGTATTAATCGCTCCCTGTCGATTGTTTCGATCTGCAACAATTTTGCTAGGTTGTATACCTGCGTTGATCTTAATACTTCGTCGAAGATTATCACCTTCGGCTTGAGTTCTTCAACGAAGATCTTTACCTCTTCAGCCTTTCCTGCTCCAATACCGTACTTTGCCTTGGAAAGGTATCGCTGTGTAACAGTCTTTATGATATTGTAACCGGCTGCATCTGCAAGTGCAAATGCCTCCTTGATCGAATTTTCCTGAGGATAAGTTATCAGTATAGCATTTGTTTTATTCATGCACTCCCTCTTCAATCAATGATATCCCAAGCACTTCCTCTAGTTTCTTTGCAAGTTCCTGATCTGGCTTGAACTTGCTCTGCTCAAGCAATTTTACAACCGTACCCTGTTCCGCTATTTTACTGCCCAGCTCGTCCTGCGTCAAACCCAATCTCTCTCTAGCATCCTTGATCAACCTACTGTAATCTTCTTTAACTGATGGAAGCTTGAAAGTAAACATCTCCTTTACGGGTTTTGGTTTCTTCTCAGGTTTCTTGCTTACAGCCTGTTTGCCATGCTTCGAGCACGGTCTGCAAACCTTCATCGGTACGTTCTCAACTACAATAGGAATTACCTCGCCAGTTATCTGGCTCCCGCACAACTCACAGTATGACATCTAGCTTACCAGCACGCGCTCTCAATTTAGCCTTTACTTTGCTTCAATGTCTGCTCCACGGTCATGTTCATAACTATCTCTGCAATATCGGTCGCGTATTCCGCAATTCTCCTCAGGTTTTCTGTTATGAACTTTGTCCTGTAAAGTTCGCTTGCTTTTCTGGAACCATGCGTATTCTTGAAAACAGCATTTTCTATTGCATCTATCTTCTTAGCCTTCTCGATTGCATGCTCCGCCGCATTATAATCTCTCTTGAAGAGCGATAGACATGCATCATCTAGGACCTCCAGCGCAAAGTTGCTCATGTCTGTTATTTTGTTCAAGACTTCTGTGCCTACTGATTCTTCCATTTCAACAAAATCTTCCGCAATGTTTACAGTATGATCGGCTACCCTTTCAATGCTCTTCACTATCAGCCTGTAGCCCAGACAGTCTCTAGGACTTACAAGTCCCATGTCAGATAGCAAGTGCTCGTTCTGTATTGCGATCTTTAACTGCCTGATTATGTAGAAGCTGAACCTATCCACTTCGTCGTCGCTCCTGATCACTTCCTTTGCAAGATCAAGGTTTGATTCGTGTAGTGCAAGCATGGTATCCTTTAACATAGATTTTGCTATCAGTAGCATCCTCTTGAATGCAGCCTGAACTGAAAGTTCGACTATGTTTATCAGTACTTGTATGGTCATACCGTCTGTAGAATCGGCTGTAATTTCCGTGCCCATTAGCACTTTTCTGACAGTGTCCTTCACAGCGTCTCGCTGGTCTGTTGTTAGCCTCCCCTCCTTTGCTCTTACATTTATCACGTTGAAGCCCAGCAGATACAACGCGATAAGTTTCCTGATTGGTTTGCTCCTTTCATCATCCCTAGAAATTTCGATCGTAGCTTCCTTGGATGTCTTTGTAAGCTGTTTCTTAGAAGGTGCTATCTGAAGCATAGAATTGCCCTGTCGAATAATTACTACCTGCTCTCCTGGTTTAAGTCCGATATCTTCTACCCACTTCTTTGGAAGGGATACAATGTATGATGACTTTCCGGTGAACTGTATCTTTCTAGTTTCTTCCTGTGACTGTTCCATATCTCATGACATGAATATGTTATCTATATAGTTTATGCAGAATCATATATAGATTGAACCTTCCTATATAACGCCTAGGAATTCTATAATCTTGTATGCCGCTGCACTGATTGCAGCACTAGCTGGTATGGTTATTATCCAAGCATATACGATTCTTCTACCAATGCCCCATCTAACTGCCGACAATCGTTTGGTCGCTCCAACACCCATGATCGCGCCCGAAATTGCATGAGTTGTGCTAACAGGAATTCCAAGCCATGCCATTGTTGTCAAAATAGCTCCACCACCTGTTTCTGCGCAAAATCCCTGATATGGTCTTAGGCTTGTTAACCGGAATGCCATGGTCTTTACGATTCTCCATCCCCCAAAGAAGGTACCAAGGGCTATCGCAGTTGCCGCTCCAAAGATTACGGGTATCGGGACAGTAAATCTCTCCGACTCTAACATTCCTCCTGCAATCAACAATGCTGTTATGACTCCCATAACTTTCTGACCATCATTGGCACCATGGGTAAGTGAAAAGAATGTAGATGATGCGATTTGTAATCTGCCAAACACGCTATTAATTTTTGCAGGCCTTGCTCTCCGTAGAAAATACATCATAGCAATCGCAAAACCAAATGCGATAGCGAAACCGACTGTGGGTGAAACCACCATGAAGGTAAGTATTTTTTGCATTCCTACTCCCACGACAGCTGTTATTCCACCAGCCATCACTGCAGAACCAACTAAACCGCCGATAAGTGCATGGCTGCTAGATGAAGGAATCCCAAAATACCATGTAATCAAGTCCCACGCAATAGCTCCAATCAATCCAGCAATGATTACATACACAGTAGAAAACTCAGGCTGTATGATCCCCTTGCCTACTGTTGCTGCCACAGCAGTTCCAAATACAAACGGACCTGCAAAGTTTGCCATAGCGGCCAGACCCACAGCCTGAATAGGCTTCAGAACTCTAGTTCCTATAACGGTCGCTATCGAGTTTGCCGAGTCGTGAAAACCATTCACAAAATCAAAGAACAGTGCAGCTGCTATGGCTCCATAGACAACAAACTCAAGCTCCATCTGAACTCAACCGTACTTTAGAGCTATGTCTTCTACGACGTCTGCAACATCAACGCACATGTCTGTTGCCTTCTCGAGTGCATCATAGACTTCCTTCATCTTTATTATCTCAATGGGATCACTGGTTTCAAACAATTCCGCAACAGCCTTCCTGTAAACCTGATCGGCATCATGTTCGTTCTTGCCAATGTTTCTGCAGTGACATATTATGTCCGGAACATTCTTTATGTTTCGTAATTTAGACATTAAATCATGAATTTCTATACATGAAAGTCTGATGTAGTTAGCAAGTTCAGCCATATACGGCGTGGGTTTCTTGATCTTGAAAAGAACACATCGATCTGCAGCACCATCTGCGGAGTCTAAGATGTTATCAATCGAAGCTGCAAGACGTGATATATCTTCCCTGTCAAGCGGCGTGACGAACGTCTTGTTTAATGTATTAAATATGCTATGAGCAATAAGATCGCCGTTGTGCTCCAGATCCTTTAGGCTGTTCTCCTTAATATTTACATTTTCGTAGTTATTGATCAGATCAACCAAAAGTTCGGATCCTTTTAGCAGGTTTGCTGCCTGAGTCTCGAGCATGCTTAGAATCTCTTTTTCTGTTGGTTTTACCCAAGATAACCAGCTCA
>JBMCYV010000029.1:0-27116 GCA_049199595.1 Candidatus Nitrosomirales archaeon | reverse complement strand
ATTGTACGGCATGCTTGCCAGGGAAATTGAAAACGATTCCCTACAGTACATGCAACCGAACACATATCGCGACATTGCAAGTATGTTGAGCAACCTGAAGGGACAAGGTTTCGATGGTTTGGAAGCAAAGGTGAAGGACTCGCTTGTTTCGCTCGTTACCGAAATCGCAGAAGCATTACTGAACACCAGGCTGGAAAAAATAAGAAACTCTGAAACTATTAACTACGCAAACCTTACAGATGAAGAAAGATACATCGCGGCGGCGGAAAAAGAAATGCG
Source organism: Candidatus Nitrosomirales archaeon (assembly GCA_049199595.1). GTDB lineage: Archaea > Thermoproteota > Nitrososphaeria > Nitrososphaerales > UBA213 > JBMCYV01. The sequence goes on along the minus strand of JBMCYV010000029.1, from coordinate 26,837 downwards.
TTCAAGGTTCGACCTTGTGCTTTCCGCAACGGTAAACGGAAGGGAAAAGGCACTCGAATCAATAGCACTAAGAGCAAAAATAATGCACGTGCTTGTTAGATTCATCAAACCGATGGAAGCGATTACGGGTGTTGACAATACAAAGTACGGGCCTTTCGAGGAAGAGGACGTTGCTGTGCTGCCATTTGATAATGCGAGAACCCTTATCGAGCGCGGTATAGTCATAGAGCTGCCTTGGCTCGACCAGTAACGAAGATATCCTTGCTTCTCGAACCTAACTCATGGCGCATACAGGGATAGACATAACGACGCATCTGTTGCTTGCCCTCTACCCGGCAGCAGCAATATTCTTGATCGAGGTCGGCACAAGGTTTGCCAAATTAGCTTCTTGGCGTAAATATATCATGCAGGGCTTGGTCGCAATCGCTTTTGCTATTGCATATTTCATTGTAATAGATGCATGGGGAATAGCAATAATATTGCTCCTGCTTGCGCCAGCACTTTTCGTTCATGCCAAAAGAGTAAAGAATAATCCCACTATACGCTAATCATCTGTTTGCACGGATGAACCTGTTGCTCGTTTCTATCAAACTATCCATGCCGAGCCCATCGATCCATTCCAAAAATTCTTTTTCTGCATCTTCCGGTGTTCTGCCAGGATTATTTTTTAAATACTTTTGAGTAAACTTGACCTTCATCCAGATGTAACCCAGTTCATCTTCGTCTGTAGACATCCCAGCCGATTAGTATAGCGATATTCTAGCATATAAAGATCTATCAGAGTGGTATTTTACAATTATTTGATTCCAATCATGCAAAAGATTGCACAAAATACAGATTAGTGAGAAAAAACTATCCAAGGTTCTTAATGGAGATTACTTTGAGAGCTACTCCGCCAAATATGAACACTAAAGCTACTGGGAGCAGCACATGCATAAAGGCGGGAAGGGCAACACCCCACAATATCAATAACGCTCCAAAAACGATCAGGCTCATACCAGCAACAAATTGACCGTCCATTACAAGAGGTTGCAAAAGGATGTATAAATCTCTTAAGTCCTTTCTCATACGAGAGAATCAGTTACTTCTTCAATTTCTTACCAAGCTTCTTGAAGATGTTGTCTTTCCGCCCGATACCCTTATCCCTTATCACCTTGTGTTCACCAAACCGCTTGGCCCTTATCAGATGCAGTTTCACGCACCTGTGGGTTTCAGGCAACCTGTGTTCTCCGCAGAATTTGTCTTTACAATAGTTGCATTCAAACGGTAGATCAGTCTCCGCACCGCAATAGTAACAAGTGTCCATTTTGGATCAGATAACCTGTTATCAAATATAAATCAAGACACAATCTATTGTATTGACACGTAACCTCTTCCAACAATCTCTCCCTTTCTTAATGACCCTAGAGCATCATTGATCTGGTCAAGGGTAAACTTTTTTGTAACTATTGATTGCAATCTTTTGGTTCTTGCAAGTTCAACAAGCTCTGCAAGCTCGTTCTTCGTTCCTACCAGCGAGCCTGCAAGCGAAAACTCTCTAAGCACAAACACCTGTGGATTTATTGACAACGGTTTGTTTGACACACCTACCAAAATTATTCTACCTCCGTTAGCAAGGCTACTCGAAGAGTTCTTTACAGATTCATCATTAACCACAAAATCGATCATTACGTCGACGCCTTTGCCATTGGTAGCCTTCTTTATCTCGTCCCTTAACTTGCTCTTCGACACATCAACAACATAGTCTGCCCCCAGACTTTCTGCCATCTTCAACTTCTCCTGATTTCTTCCTATAGCAATGACATTTGCACCACAAAGCTTTGCTATCTGCAGAGCGTACATACCAACACCACCAACGCCGTAGATAGCAACGTTATCAGTCACCGATACCTTGCCAACGCTGTTCACAGCATGGTATGAAGTTATTCCAGCACATCCTAACGTTGCGGCAAAGTCCAGCGGAACTTGTTCCGGCACCGGAACCAATCGATCTGCATCAACCTTACAGTATTCTGCATAACCACCATCAGCAGAGAATCCATATCCGGGTCTTGTGAAAAGATTTTCGCAGACCATTCCTCTGCCCTCCAGACAATACTTGCAGCTGCCGCACGGACTTAAAAAATGTACAAGAGATCTATCGCCTTTTTTGAATTGGGTAACGTTTGCACCAACTTCCTCCACTTCACCGGCAATCTCATGTCCCAATGTAACTGGCGATCTGGCGCTTACCACCCCATCAATAACATGTATGTCGCTGTGACACATGCCAGCAGCTTTTACTTTCAGCAAGACATCATTTGCACCTACTTTTGGCTTTGGTAGCTCTTCAATTTTTAACGGTTCACCAGTTTTATGAAATCGTGCAGCTCTTACCATGCGCACCAATCACGCTCCAGTAACTATAATTTGTTACTATATAGTATATACTATAAAGTATTGAAATTGTTCATATTGTTTATATGCAAGAATATTGTAATGATCTTCATGACCGATACACTGAAAGATATAGTTGAAAGGTTGATAAATTTGCCACACGAAGAGAAGATGAGATTAGCACAGTTGGCGAGTGAGGCAAGTGCAAGAAGAAGAGCGAAAAAGGGCAACTAAGGTTCTTAATGATATTGAGCATATTTTGTTTGAGCATTGTATGGCACAATATGAAAAGGGAAGAATGGATGAGTTTTGGAATGATATCGTGGATCTGGAAACTCTATTCAATCTTTCAAATAAAATCCTTGAAGAAGATCTTATAGACTCATCATATTAGTCATATCCACACTAAAGATTATACTTGAGGAAGTTAAGTACGGCTAAATTCTAGCTTAGAAAAACGCCCGCCTGTAAAACTACTAGAGGGGGGTTCTATATAAGGCTAGGAATTTTGGGCACTGGTGAATCTTGGAGTATTTGCAGAAAAACAAAAAATTCAGTACGGACCTTTTCGGCAACCTGACGACCTAATAGTTACTTCGTGTCGCAACCACAACCATCTTCTAAAGAATTGTAACTCTTAACATTATACTTCTTGGAGCAATCATCGCATATGCTGCCCTTTTCAATACGTGCATTGCAGAACGCGCAAACTCTGTAATCTTTCTGCTTTTCCATACTATGGTATCTTGTTAGCTGCATTTTTAACCTATAGTTTCAGTTACCCACGCCTGCTGAAATCCCATGTTGAGTAATACTGAGGTGTTACTTCGAGTATTACTGACAAGCCAGCTTTTACGGCATCCATCAGCATCTTGGCAATCGGGTTGTCAAGGCTGCCAGTGTACTTGATCATTATCTTCTCGGCTATCGGCGTTGTCTTCTTCACATCTTCGATTATCTTTGCTGTACCTTTACCCCTTGCACCCTTGTAAGGCATTTGCTCATCGTCCACACAGAAGTAAACTGAATTCTTTCGTCTTATGTTGCTGGCCTTCTGGCTGTTCTTGCTGGTCTCTATGTAAAGTTTGTCATCCATGTAATAATACCATACAGGGTGAACCATGGGCTCACCATTCTTGTCCACAGTTCCTAGCTGGACGTTAAGTTTGCTATTCTGCAGGAAATTGTCGATCTCTGACTTGCTCATGGCCACGCCAAAACCAGGACTTGCGTTGTATATTTTGACGGTCACACCGCTGTAATGTAATGTTCCAACTTAAAGATTTACTGTTATACCTTCTGAATACAGCTATGCTGAAACATATCAAGATTTTAATACCTTGCATGATAAACTGTCGTCATGGTAAGGACACTCTCCGATCAGATGTTGAAGACGGGGCAGAAAGCACCGGACTTTAATCTCAAAGGAATTGATGATAAAATGTATTCATTGAAAAGTTTTGACGGTAAAGATGCTTTATTGATAGTCTTCATCTGCAACCACTGTCCTTTTGTGCATGCAAGACTTGATGACATAAAATCGCTTCAAGACAAGTTTAATGGCAGACTTCAGGTCGTGGGCATAAACAGCAACGATCCAAAGTATGAGGGCGAGGGTTTTGATAATATGAAGAAGTTTGCAAAGGAGAGGAAGATGAACTTTCCATACCTGTTGGATGAAACACAGCAGGTAGCAAAAGCATATGGTGCTGTATGCACGCCAGATCCGTTCCTCTTCGATTCTTCAATGAAGTTGGTCTTTCATGGAAGAATAAACGACGCTATGGACCCTGATGCTAAACCAAAAGTTCCTGTGATGGAGAACAATGTGAAGAAGCTGATTAACGGAGAGAGGATAGAGAAGGATTTCGATCCCTCTATAGGTTGCTCGATAAAGTGGAAGAACTGAACACTTTTTTATTTTCAAAATTTTTCTAATTCGAGTCATCTCATATCTGCATTAAATTTCCGTATGTCAATGCCAAATTGCATGGCAACGTCCATTAACATAGCGATGTTGGAAAGATTAAACTCCTCCGTGTGCGAATTCATTTTTCTTGCGTCCATAGATGATCTTAACAAGTCAAGGATCTCTATTACGGCGAGTTCGCCAACCATCGTAAAGTAGCTCTCTGTAAGCAATTTACAACTGTATTGCAATCAGATCTTATACATCCCTGTGTGAAGTTCAGTGAATGAATGAGTTAAGATATTTTCCAATACGAGAACTCCTATGTAAGCGTAAATTAATACTAGATCTGCAGCATCTTGACGATTTCTTCTCTTGGCATACCTACAAGCGTCTCGGTCTTTGCATACTCAAGACCACCGCTTTCGAGGAAGTATCTGAAGAGCTCTCTTTCGTTTGGAGCTTCAATTATCCATACAGAGTCATACTGACCAAGTGTCCAAATAGTTTCTTTAACCTTGATATCCTTCGGAAGGTTCTTTAACATCTTATCGCCGAACTCGGCAACGGATCTCGGATCCTTCTTGAATTTTATCAGGCTTACGAATTGCATTAATTTATGATGCCTTTACAAATAATTAAGGTTTGTCTGCCCGTGGTGATTTTTCGTGGTTATTCCTCGTGTCAGATGCAAGAGATTTAATGTAGAAGCAATAATTGCCTTGGCATGAACGAGAAACAGGTACGAAGTATCTTGAGCCAGTTGGGAATGTTTGTAAAGAAAAAGGCAGAGGAAGATATTTCAACAGACTTTCCAACTCCTGAGTGGATGAGCGCGTGGGAGACCAAGAGCAATGACGGTGTTAACATAGTTCTGGCTGTATTGCTGACAGAGAATGCTAGCGACGTTGCTATGCTAAAAAACAAGATGAACGAGTTTGCGGCTGGCGCAAAGATAGAGTTCAAGGGGCTCTTCGACATGGAAAAGGATTAGGTCAGAATTGGGCTCGTAGCGTAGAGCAATTAAACTTGAAATTGCGCGAAAAATGGATAGCGCGGCAGCCTCCGGAGCTGCAGGTCGTGGGTTCAAATCCCACCGAGCCCGCATATCATCTAATTTGTTAACAATCTATTCGAGCTTGTTAACAATTTCACCAAGTTGCATCATAGGTCGTGGCATTAAGCGATCATTAAGAACCTAATGTATTAACTCGCCCAAATTTGCGAAGCCGCTCTTAATCATGTAAGCGTTAAGACTAGATATTTGGTCAGAGCCTAATCGTGCGCTGATAGTCTTACCATGTATCTTCTTTCACGCATTACTTATGCTGGACTACGACTTGCCTATCCTGAATACTTTTGTGCCACACTTAGGGCACACTCCGCGCGTTGCTGGTCTCTTATTCTTCATCGTTATCTTTACAGGATTTTTTATCTCGACCTTCTTTCTGCACTTGACACAGTATGCTTCTACCATAAGATTTCAGCTTTTACCTACGAAACCTCACTATTAAGTATGATAGTAAAATCAAACTATATTACAGATATATTTTGATTGAGCAAGGAGTATCGAGTATATACTACATTAAGAGTAATTGCACGATTTGGGGTGATTACTCGGGCAGTTAGTTGGTGGGCCACAGTTGGGTATGGACAATGGTTCTCACACTATACTATCTCGACCCTTTTATTCCATAACCAACAAGCACGGAGTAACATCCTAGACCGCAATCCTCACATATTGGTTTCATGGAGTCTTTTTCCGCGCTTCCAATACAGCATGGTTTCTTCTCTCTTCCCATATGATCAACAGAAAGTATTGCCCATGTTGGACAATCAACTGGAGTGGTGCCCTTTCCGCCCCAGTTTCTTTTCATTAATTCCAGCTGGCGTTGCGGATTTATGACATAATCATTGTCGTATTCCTCTCTCATCCCGATTATTTCATCAACAACTTTTGTCCTTGCTGGACCGAAAGGAAGCCAGAGAGGATCTCCTTTTGTAAATGGAGTGTGGAATTGAAAACCAATTCTATTGACATGCCCATACCATTCTTTAGCGACATCCTTTACCGTTTTATAGTTCAATGAGTTTATCGTCATATTAATCCAAATGTCTTTCCGAGCTTTTTCTCCGTTCTTTTCAACATAATCCAGAATATTCTTTCTTATAGAAGCATAAGCCCCGCTGCCACGTATGCTGTCATGCACTTCTTTTGTACCATCTATTGAAATCCAGTAAAAGTAGAGATCGTTGTATTTCTTTAGTGGGTAAGTTCCGTTTGATACAACGCAGACTCGTTTTGGGAATTCCCTTATGAATAATTCAATAATGTCTGGTCTCAAAGTTGGTTCTCCACCAACCAGAGTTATGATAAAAAGATGGTTCTTTTTGAATTTTGTTTCAATGATCTCTTTCCATTGTTCTACTGTGAGCTCCTCGTTTTCCTTTCTATTTAGCCACCAGTAACAATGCGAGCAGTGCAAATTGCAGATGTTATTAATATCTGCCGAGCCATAGATAGGACTCCGTTTGTTAAACCATTTGTATGCGGCATACTTTACACCAATGTGAAAATAGCATGGCGATTCCTTCATGATTTGCCGAAATCCCCTTCCCATGACTTCCATATTATCTCCTACGCGATCGAAGGATATTAATTTTTAAACACAAATAGAACTTAAACTAGAACTTTATGGCAGCCAATCCCATCCAACTCACTAGTTTGTAATTATAAATTTCGTTCTTAATATGACAAAATACGCATTTTGTTTAATCCCCCGTATTGGCACTATGCTGGTTAAATCGTTCTACTTTTGACCTCTATCTTCGGCTCACTCATTGTCCTTTTCGGTTAATTACTCACATAACCACAATTAGACATCGCTGAAAAGAACATGACGGAGGGGGGCCAGCGAACCCTACCCAGCCTGCACGAGTCAACCTCAAGAGAAAAGAATTATGTGTAAAGAATGGCGTCTGTGCTAAGATGTACCTCTCAGATTATAATTTCTAACTAATTTTTAATTATCTGGTTGTAAAACATAAACAGGAGCTCGTGAATCAAGTGTCTTCTTGATTTGTTGCTGTGAACATCTTTTTGAGAAGTTGATAGCTACTATTATGACATTGACAAGCACACATTTTGGTTATGTCTGAACCGTTTATTATCGTCTTGACCATACCATCACAAGAACCATGTTCGTTTTGAGTGCAATTATAAGACTTGTCCTCCATAGTATCAGGTGTTATTGATTAGTTAATTATGTCTAACTGTCGCTATTCTCAGTGGTACACTTGCTTCGGTAGCTAGATCTTGGTTACAACGAGGACACCTTATAGGAGAGATTTCTTCTTCCACTTCTATTTCTATAAGTTTACTGCCATCGGAAGGACATTTACCTTCAAAATCCTTACTATGAATATCAGCATGTACGAACTTTGACTCTGTTTTACATATGAAAAGACGGTATTCCGCAAAATCTGCGTTGACATCGGTAAGAATTTGGTCAAGGTCTGAGCTACCAAGTGGTTGTTTCGATTCATACCCACAGCTTCTGCACGTAAAGTGATATATTTGCATTATTGTAATTTGATTCAACTCCATTGAATGGAACGACAGTTCGTCATTACTGTTAAGCCGATCGCCATATGGAGAACAATACTATACTAACCAACACGCCCATGATTGTTACTATCGAGATAAGGCTCTTGTCCAAGATTAAAGGGGGCTTGTTCCAGCATTTGAACGTACGTAAGAACTATTTCCGATAAAATATTGATTCTGTATGTAAGAACAGTGTAATACCTAAGGCACAAAATCCGTGCGGCCTTTTGCCGCGAGTTTGGGCTCGATAACTATGTAAAAGACATGAAGAAGTGTGCAAGTAATGCCTGTAATAATTCATTTCTTTGTAAGAAATTGTTAAAAATCTTTTTTCGAACCTTTAGCGTCACTGAAACCACTGAGCCAACTCCTTTAGCGTTCTTAAATAATATTTTTCAGAATGATATGAATTGGGCAAATACAAGCATTCTTATGGCTTGGAATGGACCAATAAAGATGGAGGAATGAAAACGTTATGAATGAATATGATTTTTACTGCATTATATGTGGCAAATCTTTACATGGAGAAGAACACACATACTGCAAGGGATGCGAGAACGCACGAGAATACAAGGCTCTCTATGTCGGTGGGATTCTAAATTAAAGCACGGAAGTAACTTATCTTCCATTTTTTAATTATATGGCTAGGAATAGCTAACGATATATCCTTGCTTGAATGCCTCATAATGCAAGAATAAATGCCATTTATATGTAGTATAAAGGGAATACGAATATGACATTATCTAATTCTAAGCTGAAAGTAGAAGAATACATTGTCAATTGCAGAGATTCTGTTTGCAGTGAAGAGATCTCCATTGGCTTCTTAGATTCCATACAGTTGATGGCCTTGGATGCCTTTGGTCTGCAGTGTACACGGTGTCATAAGAAATGGGTTTACGATAAAAGTAACATGCATCTTAGAACACAAATCTGATGAAATATGACTTCGTATTTGCGTAAGATGTTGAGCACAAAAGCCATATGGTTCAGATGCAATCTAGATAAAGACAAGAGAACTGATGATGCATATATCTGGCATATATTATCTAAATAGTAAGGTGATAGTAGTGACAGCTTGCACACGATGTGGTCATGATGTTTTAAAACATGAGCATATTCCAAGTAATGATAATTGGGTTCCAAGCCCTACAAACAAAAATACATATTGCCATGACTGCGCAAATTGGTGCCAATAAAGACGACGAAAAGGAACGTCAAGTTGTACTCTACTCATGATATCTTAAACTCAAGGTAATCTTATCCCTCAATTTTCTAGTAGCCTCAACTGTCATAGCTTGCGTACCTATAACTTTAAGCGGTTCTATTGCATCAAACTCTCTATACAACTCCTCAATGTATTCTGTTGGCAATTTATCCATGTTGGCAAGTAATTCATTGAACCTTTGATTATCAGCCATATTTACAGCAATGAATTTTTTAAGGGTTGTTCGCCAGTGGTTATCTTTAGACATTTTCACATTTACACTATCGTAGGAGTTTGTAGTTTGCTTTCTATGCTTCGCGTCTCGGTAGGAATGTTTCGACTCACAATCATTCTACGTATGGTCAGTCTAGCATTGCATGTTGGACAATTCTTTTCATTTTCTTTGAAATACGTTGCCAGCCAAAAACACTCTTGACATAATGCAAAGATAACTTCTTCTTTCGAAATTCCATGCATTTGATTTATTATAACCAAAGAATCGTACTTTTCTAACATGTTTACGCGTGTATCTTGACTCATAAGAACGTTCGTAACTGAGGATTTCATAGCTAATTGTTATTGATGTCAGATTCCACCAGATCAGTACCACTAACTAGTGTCCACCTTGAGAGATTTCCCAAGTCAATCGCCACGCAAATTACATCTATAATGCAGGAATACATCCGTTTATATGCAGCAGACATATAATGCAGTCGTGGTATTATCCAATTTTACTCTTAGTGATAAACAAAATGCACGTAATATTCCTGCAAACTTATGCCCTAGGTGCACAAAGGGTTCAATAGTAAGCGATACAAGCGGGGAGGTAGTTTGTACAAACTGTGGTTATGTTGTTACTCAGACAATTGAAGATCAGGGCAAGGAATGGAGGAATTTCAGCGATGATGGCCATGATAGAGCTAGAACCGGTGCGCCGACCTCGCTAACAAAATATGACATGGGTCTTAACACAACAATTGGCAGCAGTGATAGAGATTCGTCCGGAAATTCAATTGCAATGTCAATGAAGGCTACGATGCATAGACTTAGAGACTGGGACCGCAGAAGCAAGTTGCATTCTCCAGCTGACAGGAACCTTGCCCGCGCTTTTAACGAACTGGGCAGGCTGGGTGAGAAACTGGCACTTAATGATATGGTTATAGAGAAAACAGCTTACATCTACAGAAAAGCAGAAGAAAAGAGGCTTACACGGGGGAGATCTATCACATCGCTCTTAGCAGCTTCTGTTTATACTGCATGCAGGGATTCCGAAACACCAAGAACGTTGAAGGAAATTGCAAATTCTTGTAACATAAAGAAGAAGGAGGTTGCCAGATGCTACAGATTATTGATTAAAGAATTGGACTTGAAGATGCCTGTCGTTGACCCAGCAAAATGCATCTCGAAAATAGCAAACAAGGCAGATATCAGTGAGAAATCAAAGAGGAAGGCATTGGAGATGATCAGGATGGCAATAGACGAAAAAATATCATCTGGAAAAGGCCCGATGGGATTAGCAGCCACTGCTCTGTATATGGCATGCGTTCTTAATGGCGAAAGTATGACACAGGAGAGAATCGCTGAGGCATCAGGTGTAACATCTGTCACTATAAGGAACAGATGCAAAGGTCTCAAGATTGGTCTTAAGATGTGATTATCTTCAGTACAGTTCAGTGATTTATAATGAATAAAGTTGGAAAGAAAGCAGGAAAAAGCGTAATTGCTGTAACATATCCGGATGAATTTTCTAAAAAAGAATTTCTTGGATTAGCTGATGCGGCAGGTTTGACGGTAACCCGTGTGGTGACACAGAAATACCTTGGCAACAAGTACGGTGTTGGAGCGGGCAAGGCAGAAGAAATTAAACAAATGGCCGAAGAGATTCATTCTGAAGGGATAATCATCGACGAACGTCTTACATCATCACAGGCATACCGTCTATCAAAGCTTACAGGCCAAAATGTCATCGATCGGGAAAGATTGATTCTGGATATATTTTCAAAGCGTGCAACTACAGCGGAAGGTAAACTCCAGGTGCAACTTGCTGAATTGAAATACTCCATGCCAAGAGTCAAGGACGAAGTAAATCGCAATTTAGGCGGTGAACAACAGGGCCTCGGAGGGAGCGGAATCTCAGCAGTAGACGTTAGGTTCAGGGACATGAAAAGACAGATGTCGTTTATACAGAAAAGACTGGTGCAGGTAGCAAAGCAGCGTAGTCTATTTAGAAATCAAAGAGAAAAGCTTGACATGCCCTTGGTATCATTGGTTGGATACACGAGCTCAGGTAAGACTACATTATTCAACAGGCTGGCATCTGAGGAAAAGGAAGTTGCGTCGAGCCTTTTTACCACACTCTCTACTACTACAAGGACTGTGGAGCTCCCAGACTCTACAAAGATACTGCTATCTGACACTGTGGGCTTCATAAGCAGGCTACCGACGTATATGATTGAAGCATTCAAGTCAACTCTTGACGAACTTATCTATGCGAACCTAGTTCTTCTTCTGCTGGACGCAAGCGAATCGTTACACGATATGGACTTGAAGTACAGTAGCTGCTGGGATATCTTAAGAGAGCTAAAAGTCCCCGCATCAAAAGTCATTGTTGTGTTGAACAAATCAGATTTAGCATCAGATGAGGGAATAAACCATGCAAAGAATCTTACGGCAGAATTGCCATCAGTCAAGATTTCAGCGACGCGTGGAGATGGTACACATGTACTGAAGAACTTGATCCTGCAAAGAATATCCAGTCAGCCTATGATTCGTAACAAAAATTCTTAGATCTTAGAAATGTTTTGTTGACGTTTTCTTGGCTCCGCTGATCAGCGTATTGGTTATCCCCCTTGTGAAAACGATCTTTGTTGCATTTATGCCAAGAATATTTGCTATCATTCTGTCTGGCAAATGCTGAGGAACCCTTCCAATTCTCAAACCTTTTTCATGGGCTATTGAAAGCATACCACCTGCAACCTCGGATGTTTTTTGATGAGCGAAGACCTCGTTTTTGCTCATAAGTCCGCACATTAACAGAGCTTCTTTCCTTACAGACAGTGCAATATGAAGTTGGTCGCAAACTTTTTCTATGTCTTTGCTGACATTTTCAGACACATAATCTTGTTCCATGTTCTATTATATACATGGTAGATAATAAACTAGCTTAACGATATTGCATCTGTTCGTATATGATCCCGTCAAAACACTAGTTCAAATTCCACCGAGCCCGCTACAACGATTGTTTTTAATTTACAGCAATTACGACGTTCTTTGAAGGAGTGAGAACCTGAGGTTGTATCAAGGTATCCCATACGAAAACCCGTATCGTGTAGGTACCTCTAGCACCTGGTATCCACATATGGCTAATGTTCATGGATTGTTCTGGCATGATTTTTCCTACTACGAACGACAATTCCGATGTAAAACCACGAGCGTCTATTACTTGAACAATAAAAACAAATGGTTGTTCGCTTAGCTTTGCATTCGTTATCGATGCCATTATTGTTGCATTAGCACCCACTTTTACAGCATCGGTATCATCTGCAGTCAAAATTCTGGGAGCTGAAACGCTAATGATGCCATACTTGAACTCCATACTGCCTGCAGGTGCACTTATCCTTGCAGAAGCTGTTACGTCAAGGCCAGGAAAAATCCCTGCACTGACCCTAATACTCTCTCCACCTTTAACCAGAAGATCGCCCTGCTTTTCATTCTGATCTGCAGTAAGTTCTACCTTGCCAACGAAGATACCAGTGCTAGTTCCAGTTTCTGTCATAGTTGGAAAAAATGATTGACCAGATGACGTGCTCATGATAACTTTCCCTTCCAATACATCGACCTTGTTCCTATCTACATTGAATGACTGTGCCACCAACTCAATCCTTGCTTCGTCAAATGGAGAGTATTGGTTCTTATCAAGTGTAATGGAAATATTTCCTGGAACTACTGACACCGCTTTCTCTATTCTAATTGGACCTGTACCTGGAGACGTATCGTCGAAGAACGTAATTCTGATCTGCGAATTTCTATCAGCAAGCTTGCTGTTTATGCTTTCAAGCGTAACTTTGAATACTCCACTGTTAAATTCAGTTTCTCGTAGAGACGAGTAGTTTGTTCGAATACCCGTCGTATCTATTACTTTATCCAAAGGCGTTTCATCGAACTTGTCGCTGCTTATCAGGATCGCACTAAACGGAATTGCGTCTATGCTTCTGGAATCAATGTTGGCATCAGGCTCAACAAGTATTATGGTAAGATCGTTACCCAGACTCACTTCGTTCTTATCCGTATCAAGTCTGGCCACGACATTGTTAACCGAACTCCCACTAGTCTCAGGTCCTGTTTTCAGCGCGAACGGGTCATGATATAGAACCGTCACAGATGAATTTGGTTCAATATTATCTGGGAGTGTGATCTCGAATTCGAAAACTGCCGTATTGGGCCCGCTCTCAACAGCTTTTGTTATAACGTTGCCGTTTCTATCTTTCAAGGAACCGTCAACAGCGCTTAAGACTACCGTTCCCTCGCTTGGTTGTCTGATGACTACCTCGACTATAGGATGACCGCTAACGATTTGAGTAAGATCAATAATCTCTACAACACCTCTATCAAGATTGAAGTCTGGGTCAGATATGGTTACATAAACTAGCTGGCTGGGGCCATAAACCGCTTTGTCAACAGATACGGATGAATTTGGCTCAATCTGCAGCTGTGCCGTTATGCGGTACACTTGCAGGCTCGCTATCACTGAAACAGATAACAGCACGACTATGAACGTCATGATCATTGTTTTCACAAGTTTTGTCAAGTCTTATCTGAATATATCAATTGAGAAATAATAAGATAATGTTAAGCATGTAGCCAACTATTACTGTTGTTTCGAATCAAGTAGACTTGCATCTATCCAACACTCCCCCAAAACTTTATAGTTATGTTAAACATTCGTTGCTTAATGATTAGCTCTAGTTATACAACGGTGGCAGTGATATTTGTACTAGTGACGCCAATGCTTTGGGCTAATGCTCAGACTATGGAAGATGAAGGATTGAAGAAGGTGGAAGGCAAGTACGCTAACCCAGACGTGGGAGTAGAGATGGATCTTCCCAAAGATTGGAGTGGTTTCGAGATGTCACTCGCCATGGGCCCAATGGAGACTATGATGGTAGTGGCGGCTCTAGGAGGGATTGAGCCTAAAGAGATCATGGATGTGATGCCTGAGAAACCGGTGATTATGTTAGCAGTACTAAGCATGCCTGTAACAGAGGACATGGAGTCAACAGACAATCCGCCCCAGTTAAATCAGGAGGGTATGGAGTGCACACCGGCATCGTTTAGGACCGTGAAGGTGAGTGACGTGGATAGTTTAGAGGCTATCATAGAATGCACCAGCATTGTGGACGGGAAGGAAGTCCATGCTAAAGGCAAGACTTTCTTCATGAATCAGGAATCTGCAGAGAAAACTGGGTCTGTAACTGTTATGTTTGCGGCACCTAGCGACATGTATGATGCGACTGTGAACGAGTTTGATGAATCTCTGAAGACCCTGAAAATCAAGAACGCTTCTGCATTCAAGCTGTACATGGATAATTTGCTCAGCGAGAGCTTCACGGTTAGTGATGACAATGCTGATGTTCGAGCAGAGAGCAGCTCTGAGGTAAGCAACCTTTCATTTAGTGAAATGGACAAGAGTATATCATTTGATGTAAGTGGAGATGACGGCACCGTTGGGATTTCAACGGCATATGTCGGAAGCATCCTGAAAGAACCATACATCGTTACGATAGATGACAATCCTGCGAACTTTGAAATGGTTACTGATGAGAGTGGTGTAAAGGGTGTCAAGGTAGTATATCTAAACAGCATGGATGTGCAAAATGTCACCGTAGTAGGGAGCGAAGTGATTCCGGAGTTCCCCTTGGTCGCGATAGCTGTGATGGGTGTCATGGTAGCGATAACAATAGCTGTGTCAAGGTTCACTCGCAATAGTATAATCAGCGGTTAGTTGGTAAGCTGGATTTACAAAGAAATTAACGTTTTCTTACTTCAAAATTATCGACGAAAATGAATTGTTGTCCCTCAGTACTTTCAAATGTGAATTCTATTTCTGGATAGTTAACGTTAAGAGATAGATCTTTCGTTGCTCGGCATACATCACTCTTAAGCAAGTGAAGCTTTACATCCAGATCACCATCATCGTCCAGATCAACAAGATGAGTTGTTCCGTGCTTCTCTCTCACTGAATTTCCGTTGAATGTCAGTGATGACAAGTCAAAGTTAATATTCTGTGCATCGAGCTTCTGGTCTGTGTAGATTGCGACGGGAACAGCTCCTTTAGTCTTTGCACAGCTTATGCTATTCCACTGCTGATTGGGTTTTATGTCGAGACCATGAACCCCGCTATCACTGACAATAAAATGCAAATTATAGTTAACCGACTTCCCATCTGTATCAGTGCAGGTTAATGTAATGCGCACATCTTGCCCGTACCCTGGTGTCCAAGCAAATATAGCACTTGCAGGATTCCCATTAGGTGCAGCGGGTGTCAGTGTGGCATCCCAAGGCAGTCCATTCCTCCAATAGCCGCTGAAATCTGAGTTATGCGGGAATGATACGGTTTCTCTTCCAAATATCCTAACACTGTCACCCAAATCGGGATCAGAACACTGTATGGTAATGGAGAAGGTCTCATCAGTATTGATATTGTGAATCAAAGTGGATGGTGTAGGCGGTATATCAAATTGGGGGCATGAAGGTGATGAACCATCTACGCCAGCTATAACAATATCTCCATACCATGAGGCATCCTTAGGCTGAAGAGTTTGCGATTGCATTGGACCCCAGCCGTTAAGGCCGACAGTAAACCCAACTGTATCACCCTCTGAAAGACAGAAATCATGCAATGTGTCGGTAGAGCGCAACGGATGTGAAAATTCATAGTAACTATATGTACCATCATCAGTGGAGTCCCAACTTCCATCATTTGTTCCCTCATCCTGAGTGTCTCCGATATCTGCGAATGAATGTTCATCCGTACCAACTATGTGTCTATCCCACACTCCGGAGTCTTGCCAAGTGTCAATAAGATCATCATAGACCTCCATCAAACCGTTATGATTGTTATCGAAGTATATTTCTGGCAAACGGACGTCAGCAGTTCTCAGTGCAATGTAGAGATTGGTACTATCATTCATTACAAAAACGGTTCCAGCATATCCTCCAGAGGTAAAATCCTTTCTATCAGCATCTGCCCATTCAGTTTCATCAATTGTGCCGTCTATAGTTGGTGCGACGGAAGCAAGGGCTGAGAACGAGAACCCTACCTGATGTCCTTCGGCTTTCGGCATGAACGTGTAATCTAAAGTGATAACATTCTGTATGAATCCAATAGCTGAAGTTTGCGCTGCTAGGAGAATTATTAGAATACTACTCAGTAAATTACGGTATAACAAACTAAGATAAAACTCTCATTAGTTGTATTTAGCATTGTATGAAACATTCGTAATAATTTTCTATACTGTGACTTCCTTAAGTTAGGTTATGGGCAAACCACATGTATCTTCCATGGTTAACCCACTATGGACACCAATCGTACAAACAATATACGCAAGAGCGACCATTCATAGCGTTCCTAGTTTATTATGCTTCTTTCTCAAATAAAATACCTCTTCTCTTCGGGAAACTTTTCAATCGTGTATCTGAGAATAGTCCTTGGCATGTTTCGATAGCCGTGATGGGTGTGATGGTAGCGATAACAATAACTGTGTCAAGGTTCAGCCATAGGTGTCATCACGGATTGGCAAGGTTATGACGCCAGACTACTCTACATGGTGATGATGCACCAACTGATCATAGAACCTTACCGACTTGATGTTAACAAATTCTAGCATACCATATCTCGATAATTCTCTTCCAAAACCACTCTTCTTTACACCACCAAACGGGATTCTCGGATCAGAGATCAACACATTGTTCACAGTTACCATACCAGATTCTATCAATCGTGACAATCTTTCTGCCTTATCCAGATCCTGTGTCCATATACTAGCGCCTAGACCAAATTCTGAATCATTCGCAAGTTTTATTGCCTCCATTTCATCTTCAACGACAGTTATCGGCGCAACCGGACCAAAGGTTTCTTCTCGTGCGATGCGCATCTTTGGAGAAACCTTGTCAATAATCGTTGGAGCGTAGAAGTAACCTTTGGTCTTTATTCTTTCTCCACCGGTGAGCAATTCCGCACCATTCTGAACAGCGTCTTTAACGAGATTGTCGATATTTTCAAGACTTGATGCATTCACCAATGGACCTAGATCAGTATCATCAGAAAGAGGGTCTCCAACCCTTAGTTTCTCAGTTTTCTGCACAAACATTTCAATGAACTCCTTTGCAATTTTCTTTACCGCAAAGAATCTTTTTGATGCTATACAGCTTTGACCACAGTTGATAAAACGTCCTTTTACAGCACCACTGGATGCTTTCTCTAGATCGGCATCTTCACAAACTATAAACGGATCACTTCCTCCGAGTTCCAGCACACATTTTTTTAACTGTGATGTTGCTCTCTGTGCAACCTTAGCCCCAACGGGAACACTTCCAGTAAAGGTTATCGCACTTGTATAGGAATCTATCAACATTTCTGCCACTCTGGAATCTCCAACTAGTGTCTGGAAAACGCCATCAGGCAGGCCAATTTTTCTGAATGTATTCTCTATTTCAATGCCGCACTGCAAAGTCGCACTCGCTGGCTTGAGTACTATTGTATTGCCCGCCATAAGACAGGGGGCTACAAATCTCAGAGCCTGCCAGTAGGGAAAGTTCCACGGCATTATGCTGCCTATTACGCCCAAGGGCTCGAATGTTATGAAACTCTTCCTAGCATCGGTGTTAACAACTTCGTCATGTGCAAAAACACTTCCGTTATCTGCGAAAAATTCCATCGTCCAAGCACATTTCTCAACCTCGGACCTTGCATCCTTTATAGCTTTTCCCATCTCATTTGACGCAGTTCTGGCAAGATTTTCTTTGTTCTTTCTTAATTCATGCGCAAAAGCGTAGAGAAAGCCCGCTCTATTGCGCCCATCCTTCTTCCATACTTGGAATGCCATTCGTGACCGGCTTGTTCTTTCATCAACCTGCTCCCTGCTCATTATTTCGTATTCGGCAAGAACTTCTTCCGTAGCAGGATTGATTGTCTTTAATTTCACAAGCACGTTTCGATTTGCTATCATATTAGGATATGTTTCTATTGATCTTAGAAATTTTGGGGTGAAATTTAGTATACGTTTTTAATTTCGTTTAATATATGATCATTTATGCAAAAAGAGTCACGAATTGAAACTGTACTCATACTGCAGGGCGGAGGTTCATTAGGAGCATATGAGTGCGGAGTATTCAAGACTCTTGCCAAAAATGGCATCAAGTTCGACCTAGTTGCTGGCACTTCTATAGGAGCGGTTAATGCAGCCATAATAGCTGGCACAAAAAACAACGATCCAGCGAATGATCTAGAGAATTTTTGGCTGACCTTGGCTGAAAGAACCACACCATCATTCTTACCCGATAACATAAGGGCCGTTTGGGCATCTACATACTCAGCCATTTGGGGCAACCCTAACGCTTTTGCACCGAAATGGACTATGCTAACTCCAGATTACTTCTTACCGCATACATGGCCATACTTTTATGATATTACACCTCTAAAGAACACTCTAAATCAATACGTTGAATTTACCAAACTGGGAGATCCAAATACACCCAGACTAATTGTAACTTCTACTGATATACAGAAAGGTGAACCTGTAACATTCGATAGCAAACATGGAAAGATCGATGCAGATCATGTACTTGCAAGCGCAGGTTATCCTTTTTACGGTATATCATGGACACGACTCGATGGAAGATATCTATGGGATGGCAGTTTGTTAAGCAACACTCCACTACGTGAGGTTATAGACGCCTCTCCAGCTTGCGACAAAAAAGTGTATATCGTTAATCTATTTCCTCGTATTCACGAACACCTTCCAGCGAACTTGTCTGAGGCATGGCATAGAGCCAGGGATATCATGCATACAGACAAGACAGAGCATAACGTAAGGATGTCAAAGGCCTTCAGCAGACATTTAACACTCATGAAACAGATGCACGATGTAATAATGCATTTCCTTGACACTAAGCAGGTCGATAAAATTATGAAGGAAAAGATAATGAAGATAGAACCAGAGTACCATAAACTAGCTACGCAACGTGGCGCTATAATAAAGGAAATAATCCGCATAGAAAGAAAGGAAGATTCACATTTCCTGTTTGAAGACGCTGATTTTTCCTTAGCTACAATCAAGCAATTGATAAAACAGGGAGAAGAAGACGCTAGAAAAGTTCTTGCAAAAAAGATAACATAAGGCTATCTATGGTACGCAGAACTAAGTACAGATTTGTTACTAATGTTAAATATCGGGGACGCAGAATATACATGTGATAAAAATAATTAGCTCGCCCGAGCATTACAAAAAAGACAGTGATTGGCTCTCAACATACCATCACTTTTCATTCGCTGAGTATTTTGATCCCAAGAACATGAACTTCGGGCCGTTACGTGTATTCAATGATGACATAATACAGCCCGGAACAGGATTTGACTTTCACTTCCATAGAGATATGGAAATAATAACTTACGTGATAGAAGGAGAACTAGAGCATAAGGACGATCAAGGTAATCACGGTGTAATCTATCCTAGTGAGCTTCAAGTGATGACTGCAGGTTCTGGAATAACGCACTCAGAATACAATCATTCAAAAGAAAAACCTGTAAGGCTCCTGCAGATGTGGATCTTTGCAGATACCAAGAGCCTGAAACCATCGTGGGGGCAGAAAAAGTATTCTAAAGAACAGCGCCTGAACAAACTACTTCCCGTAGTTTTTTCCATGGATAGGGCTAGCGACACTAAGGATAATGTCCTGCGTATACATCAGGATGCTTTGTTCCATATCTCAACACTCACACCAGAAAATGAACTTGGTCATGAACTAGGAAATGGACGGAAAGCTTATGTTTTTGTGATAGATGGCGAGATAAAGCTTAACGGTACTACGATGCAAACCAGAGACTCAGCAAGAATAGAGAACGAAAATAATATCACTATCAAAGCAATAAAACCTACAGAACTCATACTCATTGATCTGCCAGAGAAGTATGCCATTAACAGATAGGAGATTGATTATGCATAGATTTTCGTTGGGGCGAGAAAAGATCTAATAGATTCATAGCTAACGTAGGTTTAATAAGAAACCATGAGACTCTTCAACAACGAATAAGAAAGGCATCAACCTTGGAGCCTATATGACTAACATTTACAAAAAGGCTATGAAACTTCACAAGAAGTTAAAGGGCAAGATTGAGATCAATAATAGATATTCCTTACGAACAGCAAAAGATCTAAGTTTAGTTTACACTCCAGGAGTTGCTGAAGTATCATGTGAGATTCATAGGAATAGAAACAAGGTTTATGATTACACTTCGAAATGGAACAATGTTGCAATTGTAACAGATGGCTCTAGGTTACTAGGCTTAGGAAATTTTGGCCCTGAGGCTGCGTTGCCTGTAATGGAAGGAAAGTCCATGATATTCAAGCATTTTGGCAAGATCAATGCATTTCCTGTTTGCTTGGCAACACAAGATAAAGATGAGATAATAAGGACGGTTAAACAAATAGCCCCAGTGTTCGGTGCAATAAACATCGAAGATATAGAATCACCCAAATGCTTGGAAGTAGTGGAAGCACTTCAGCATGATTTGGACATACCAGTATTTCATGACGATCAGCATGGCACCGCTACCGTTGTCTTGGCAGCTCTCATTAACGCATTGAAAGTTGTTGATAAAGATCTGAAACAAGCAAGAATCGTAGTTGTTGGAGCAGGCGCAGCTGGCTACGGCATTGTAAAGATTCTTGCTCATGCTGGTGCTAGAAATTTGTTGGCAGTGGATTCTGATGGCATAATTAATAAAGATAGAAAGGAAAACATGAATCTATACAAGCGACAAATTGCTATCACTACTAACAGAGAGAAAATCAACGGTTCGTTGGAAGACGCTATTAGAGAGGCTGCTGTTCTGGTAGGCGTATCAGGACGGGCCAAATTAATAACAAGGAAGATGATCGGCACCATGTCAAAAGATCCAGTAGTTTTTGCTTTGACCAATCCGGAGCCGGAAATAATGCCAGCAGATGCCAAGCGAGGGGGGGCAAGAATAGTTGCAACCGGACGTTCAGATTATCACAACCAAGTCAATAACGCCATGATATTTCCATTCATATTGAGAGCGGCTTTGGACGCAAGGATTCCAGGGATAGACGAGCAGATGCTTGTTAAAGTTGCAACGAATCTCTCGAGGCTGGTTGGAAATAAGTTAAGTGAAAAGCATATCCTCCCGCCAATAAATGACAGAAGAATTCTTCCTACCATTGCAAAGGCTCTAAAGTTTCCATCAAGACGATTTGACTGACTAACTAGAAAATTCCTCACTAACTAAATCTTTTTTCTAATCCTTTAAAATACTTCCAAGCAAAATATTCTTCGCCTAGTTTCACATTATTTTCCCCAAGAATAGATTTGAAGTGCTGATACTGCGATTCCGTCCACTGTTTGTTCAGACAGTAACCAAAACCATTCTTCTGCAGTATTTGCTTGTAAGGCAAAGCTTGATGTGAACAATAATCTAACAACAACCAGTTTGCACTTTCATCGACCATCTTGGCAAATTGATCGCTATAGGGAAGGCAAGGAGCCATCTGTATACGCACAGTTAAACCATTTTCTTTCAATTTCTTTGCAACGCTAAACCTGGCTGCAGGAGTTGCTACTCTAGGATGTAACAGCTTTGTGAGATCGCTTCTGTCTGTCGGTATGCTTATTCCAATTTCTATCTTATCGGACATCTTCTTTAGAATGTCAACATCCTTTAGTACGAACGTGCTACGTGTGCTTAATACGCATAGATAGAAGTCTATTGTTACAAGTTTCTCCAGAACTGCTCGAGTAAGACCAGAGGCAACAGCTTCAGGCATCCAGAGATCTGAGAGCGTGCTAACAAAGATTCTCTTACCCTTCAGTATTTCTCTATTCTTATCTAGAGTTTCGATCGTTCTACGCCTGATCTCTACAAAATTACCCCAACCACCCTTCTTCTCAATGGGAGAAGGAATTATGTTCTGCACGTAACATTCCTTGCAGCCATAACTGCACCCCTGATAAGGATTGAGCGTGTAGTCAAAATCGAAATCAATTTCTTTATTCTGCTGCACGAGAACATTGCGAAACTTTTCGTCTTCCCTTACACTAATGGCGTCATAATTCTTAAGGTTAGGATTTCCATGAACGTATCTATCCATCGACAAGTGAATCCTAACACCTGCCCATAGAATGGCCACACATAAACATAAACCTGAGCAATAGGTATAGCCCAAAGAAGCCTCCAATTAGGATCAAAATAGCTTGTAAGCGAGTTGACAATCATCAAACATAACTTGATAGAATAATTTATTCATTTATTGTCTTTTCAATATGCTCTCAGTTCAATTGCATTCAAGCGTTCAAGGAAGAATCTTGAAACGGTTTAGAACAGCTCTTCCTTTGGCAGTACTGCTATAGGTTGCACGCGCACGGATGAAAACAGGTATGAGGGAGGGGAGGTATATAAAGAAGCCAAACCACTAAACATTCTTCTTGAATTTTTCAACAATGCTTCTTACTCTTTCACGCTCTTCCTCCGACGGCTTTACAACATTTCTGTCCATGATCCAGTATCTTCCATTATAGAAACCTAGGGGTTCCTTATCGGGATTGTTTGATGCTTCGACAACCTCACCTACAAACATAGTATGATCTCCTAAAGAATACTCATTTACCAATTTGCATTCGGCATTCATTGCAGCACCTTTTATCATAAGCGTCTTAATCTTCTTTGCATTGTAAAATTCAAATCCAAGTTCTTTCAATGCCTTGATTTTGTCATAATTTCTTCCAGAGTAACCTCCCGCTACGCTTGACATAACCGATTGATCTACAGCACAAAGGCTGACTCCACATTCTTTTGTTTGCTTGATGTTCTCATGCGTTGCATCACCTGATCTTATGCAGACAACGATCAAACCGGGGCTGTATGATATATGATGTGTCCATTCGCAGGCCATTACATCATCACCGAAGGCACCATTGCTAGTGACCAAACCTACATTGGTTACGAATTTCTTCGACCTTTCATCTCCCCAAGGTAAATCCATATTTTATGGCCCCAGATATTTCATGTGATGAATAAGGAATGAACGGTTAATTAGCTTTGTGCAGATTTAGAGAATTCATCTATAACTTTGTAACTTACCTTTCCGTAACTAACGAATTTAAATATTAGAAACAGGATAAAGATCCAAGATAGATTATGCCAACAATAGTTCATTTTGAAATTGCAACGGACAATCTCGGTAGAGCAAAGAAATTCTATGGAGAATTATTCGGTTGGAAGTTTGAGACGATGAAAGGACCAATGGAATATGAGATGATTACTACGACCAACGGAAAGGGTGAGAAAGCCCCCATCGGAGGAGGTATTATGAAGAGACAGCAACCCCAGCAGGGGATCACGAACTATATCGACGTACCTTCCGTGGATCAATACGTTGCCAAGGTTCAGAAACTTGGCGGCAAGGTAGTGGTTCCTAAAAGTCCTGTTCCTGAAATGGGATATTTTGCGATATGCCTTGATACAGAAAACAATACCTTCGGTATCTGGGAAAATAATACAAAAGCCAAGTAGTTCGTGTAAATAGGTTCTCTAACCTATTCCCTCTTTTTCTTGTTCTATTATAGAAATTTATTTTGGAATCAAAGCTCCGGACGAAAGAATAGCGGCCTTCGCATCGAGAGCAGTCCATTCTATTCCACTTCCTTTATTATCAATAACCAAAATTACTAACAAACTCTTACCTTCTATGAGGGGTTTGTCTGAAGTCCTTACTATTACGGTGCTGGCGTCTATCTTCTCTCTATCCCATCCCTTAGCCTTCACATATCTTACATTCCCATCACTAGCTTTAATCTTAACACTATAGATTTCCGTATCACCTGTATTCTTTATCGCAAGCAGCGTTGATTTCTTCTTGAGTTTCATTGCTACCGATATATCGTGTTGCTCACCTGTATCTTGACCAGAAGGAAATTCGCTAACAGGTGGTTCTGTGACTGGCTGTTGCTGCTTAGGTTCTTCTTGTTTCTGCACGAAAGCCTCAGATTCATTTGTCTGTTGGAGCAACATTTGTGAGTTTTTGAGAACCTGCAACGTCAAGTCTAATGCGTTAATGTTGTCCTTATTTAACGATCCAGATCTATCAAAATAATTCATTTTCAGAAATTGTTCTTTAACGGTTTCGATATCATGATCTACTGAAAACAAGGCAGTTCCTATGTTTGAGGGCAGGCTGTCAGTATAGCCTTTTGTTTCCAAAATTTCTAGGGTGTTTCTGATATTTTCAAGGCTCTGCCTCATAAGGTACAGTATCAATCCCCTGTCTACTGAATCATAATTAAACTGGTTGAAATTCGAAATTGACATCCCACACTCTTTGGGAGAAAAATGTCCAGAGTCATCCTCTTCCCATTCTCCACATCCATAGCCGATTGGCCCAGCATAGCTCATCGGAGTGCTTGACCAGTCAAAGAACCAATTTTGAAGCCAGCCGTCTTTAAGATCTTCTCGGTAACCATCATGAGGATGCATGAGACCTAGCAAGTGGGCAACCTCGTGCACTGTTATGGAGGTGAGTCCTACATCAAAATCTACCAGCGTATTCTTATCTGTAGCAATAATTACACAGCACGCAACACTTGGATCATTAACGTCTGGCAAAGCAATGCCCAGAGCTCCGTCATCAACATAGGCATATGCATCAAGGACCAATATGATCACTGGAAGGTAGATAGTGGTTTCCTTTTCCTTCTCGAGCTCTTCCGCCTGTTCAGGAGTCAAATTGCTTTTTTTCCATTTATCAAGTTCGACCGGAAGCGTAGCGCTGTTAATGCTGATAGTATCGATTCCTCTATCACTATCAAATGACATTGATCTGATGATGGCTCTTCCAAGTTCTCTGGGTAGCCAGTCAAAACTCTTCCCTTCTATTTTGGATTTCCACTCCGAATATGGCACGAGGCTTTTCATACTTGATTCCAGCTTACTGGAAGTCAGGTATTGTGGTGCTATGGTTGCGAACGACTTGCCGGTAGTTTGGTCGATTATGAAGATATCCAACAAATACTTGGATTTGTAGGTAGGTTCGTACAAGTAACTGGGAGTGAAGAGCAAGGCAATCGCATCGTTTATGTAATTTACAAATAGTTTCTGATATTCCTGCTCATTTGCAATATCAAAAATATTTTTGTGAAATACTGTAGCAACTTCCGGAATAGGAACGTCCGGGTAATATGACGGGCCAGCATTCAAATCGATAAAATAGAATCTATATTTTCCACCAAAACCCATCATGCCTTCCTGTCTAAACTCTTTGTCCTTATCAACATCCTCCGTAGTTATACCATAAGAATGAAGATAATTCATATGACTACTTGGTGAGCGGAGGAAGAAGATAGTATAACCTTCTGTTGCCAATGCTTTCTTATGAAGCCATTCTTCTACTAGCGACGCATCTATCCATTTGTAATTGATCTTGTATAGCCCACATGAATCGTAAAGACAGATAGGCTTGGTGTCTACTCCGTATGGCACCTGTTTCTTACATTCGTTCTCACTTCTCGTACAGTATAAGTAAAAATATCCTCCTTCCTTTTCGCTCTCTACGCCTGTATAATCGTCATCCTTGCCCTCTCTGTCTTCTACTACATTGAATATTTTGTATTTATCAGCGAGCCAGTCTACGAGGGAAATCGGTAGGTTTGAAGAATTATCAACGGCGATAGAATCAATATAAGAAAACAATTCCTCAGATACTGATGCAGGCGCTTCAATGAAGTTGTAATTATACTCAAACTCCACACCAGCAGTTCGATTTTGTTCTGTTATCATGGGTTTGTAAGACTCGAGCAGCTGCTTCTGAACTTCATTAGTATCAGGCCAAGTTTCGCCCAACATGATGACATTAATCGTAATTGGACTTTTGATCATTATGTCTCCTGATTGTTTGTATTTTGAGATCAGTTGGTCCTCTTTTTCCGAATATGCTTGTGCTGATGGAAAAACTACATTATACGAATTATAACCTGCAATCGGTAAGATAAGAATGCACGCAACTAGAAGCGCCCATATCCACCTACGACCCAAACCCAAATACCTACTAAATAAGGAGACGGGTGCTTAAAAAGTCTCAGCACTTGTTTGTGTTCAACAGTGTTAAACCACCGTACAGTCCAACAAGAATATTAGTTGCTGTTCGAATCCTTGTTTGAACTCGAGTTCTTTGCTGATTCGTTCGTACTTTCTTCCCCTTCAATTCGATGTTCCATCTTTTTGATTAATTCTAAAATTGCGTTCAAGGTCCTATCATGACGACGGTCGAGCTCTTCTATCTTTTCTAGTATACTGTCATGTCGCTCGTCTATGTTCTCTATTTTGTTCAATGTTTTGTCCTGTTTATCAGAGGTTTTCCTCTGCCTATTGTAAATCCACCAACTTACCACTGCGCCGATTACCGCTCCCACCGCCATACTAAAGTATGTACTTGAGGAATTGGTCATGTCCT
>JBMCYV010000028.1:0-27251 GCA_049199595.1 Candidatus Nitrosomirales archaeon | reverse complement strand
TTCTGTTGTATTTGTGTGATAGATCCTTCAACAGATCAAAAACCTCTTGACCAGTCTTCGTATCAAGGTTACCCGTAGGTTCATCAGCAAATATCACTGAAGGATTGTTCATTAACGCACGAGCTATAGCCACTCTTTGCTGCTGTCCACCACTCAATACACTTGGTTTAAAATCAGCCTTATCTTCTATTCCTAATAACTTCAGTATTTTTCTTGCTCTGTTTACTCGCCTCTCCTTTGGCATACCTGTTATTATCGAAGGTATCTCTACGTTGTTGATTACCGTTGTTCTATTGATTAAATTGTATGATTGAAATATGAAACCTATCTTCTTGTTTCTGATCCTGGCAACATCGCCATCGTTAAGTGAAAATACATCAATACCATCTATCAATACCTGACCTCTGGTTGGTCTGTCAAGTGCCCCAAGCAAATTCAGCAGTGTAGATTTTCCACTACCAGAAGGACCAACAATCGAAACAAACTCTCCCTTTCTTATAGAGATGTTCACATCCTTTAGTGCAACTACTTTAACAACACTAGAATTGAAAACCTTGGTTAGGTTGATGGTCTGTAATACAACACTATCTGTAGGCCTATGTTCTAAGGCTGAACCAGTTAATGACATCTGGATCAACAAATGATGTCCGATTTATAAGTTTACTGGACTCTATTCTGCGTAATACAGACAGAAGCGTTAATAAGATGTCACTATATCTAATTATGCACATAAGGTTCGATTGCAATTGGACAGAAAGGATCTTGACATAATGCGAACGTTACTGGTAAGCGGGAGAGCATCATACCAGACGATAGGTGATGCTGTTGGGTTGAGTAGCAACGCCGCAAAGGCACGCGTGATGAAGATGATGAAGAGCGGTGCAATAGTAAGGTTCTGTACTAATGTGAAACTGGAAGCTTTAGGTTACGATCTAATCTACGTCACGATTACCCATGCGTATGACCTAGATACCAAGATTCTGAAGAAAGTAAAGCTTGTTGGAGACACCTTCATGGTAATAAACTGCGTTGGTGGAGTAACCGTCTTGGGCATCGCAGTAAGAGGCGAGCTGGAGAAGAAGATGGAACTTGTAAAAACACTTCTTGAACCGGCCATTGTTGCAAGTATATCTCCTGTAAGAGCATCTCCAGTAAAGAGGTTGACGCGAACGGATCTTATGCTCATAAGACACCTTTTGAAATACCCAAGAGCTACTGTAAACGATATAGCAAAAGCCATCAAGATATCAACACGAACTGTAAAGCGAAGATTTGATGTGCTTACAAAGAATGATGTCATGCATTTCATGATCCTGTTTAATCCAGCAGCTATGAAGGGCTACATTCACTTCAGCATGATGCTTGAAGTAGACGAGAGAAAGTATCGTGATGTTGTAAGGTATATTTACAGGGAGCTGAGCGATAGCTTCCTTCTTCCTCCTCCACCAATGTATCAGGAGAGCACAATCGTGGTTATTCTTTACACTGATAACGTATATTCAATGGATGAAATGTTCAAGAAAGTAAAGAATCTTGATGGCGTGAAAAATGTTGAACTTCTCATACCTTCTACACTTGAATTCAGGCAAGACTGGTTTGTCAAGGTAATTGAGGGTTTGCTGAAAAAGACCAGAAAAACAACAATCATCCATCAGGAAGATTATGTCCTTGCAAGATAATGCAATCATTATATACCTAGGCAGCAAATAACGATCTATTGGACGCAAAGTGTCCTAAATGTGAGAAGAAAGCACAGGTTGACGAAAATATGACTAGAGTAAAGTGCGCTAATTGCGGTTATGATGCAACATTTGACGAATATATAGAGCAGATGAAGGAACGCGTTGGCAGCATCGTAACGAATTTTAGAGATTCGAACGAGAATTCAAGTTGAGGCAGCGGCATAATTCAGTTAGCAAATTTTTCGGCGTTCGATCTGTATTATGGAAATGTATCTGTGCTCTATATGCATACAACTTCGCTTTAAATGCTTTAAATAGTCTCCCCCAGTCTATATCTTTTTCACAGGAGCGTTTCTGTACTATTGTTCGGATAAAGATACTTTGCTTCGTACTAGTCAAACTTAGTTCTACCAGAAGCTTCCCTTATCAGAACAATCAAGATGCGATCCGCAGTTGGGGCAGATGAGATGGCATGAATTGATCTCGATCATCTTGTTACTGCACCTCGGACATTCAACTTGCTCTTTTTGCAACTCCACTGGTACTGCAGATGATGATCATAAAGCTTTCTAGGCAACGTTAATTAAAGGCGTTTCAGAGCGTAAATAAAGTTGGCAAACTTCAAGCTCGTAGTTGCAAATCCTAAGGACGGAAAGACCACTGCTTATGAATTAAAGGATAAACAAGCTCAGCCACTGCTTGGTCTTAAGCTCGGAGATGTTTTTGATGCCACCGTTCTAGGCGTGCAGGGAAAGATCAAGATCACGGGAGGAAGCGACAAATCGGGCGTACCTATGAGGCAAGATGTTCATGGGGCCGTGAAGAAGTATGTGTTGCTTTCAAAAGGCGTAGGTTTACAGACAATTGAATTTGGGCAGAGACGAAGGAAGCTCGTTAGAGGCAACGTTATCACAGAAGACACTTACCAAGTCAACGCAGTTCTTACTTCCTGATCTTTATAATTCTTAATTGCATTCTGAAAATTTTCAAATGAACAAATGATCCAACTACAACCAGTGCATTTAATCAATAATGTAACGTAAACATACATTGTATAACCAATTCATTTAATCAATAATGTAATGTAAACATACATTGAATTTTCAAATGAACAAATGATCCATGACATATTGTGTTTACTCAACTTTGCATGGTAAACGTACTCTGTAAATATAAAATTGTGTCACTAGTGTTATGGAGGTGCGAAAAGTGAAGAAACTAACAAGCCTTTCAACTTTAACGACTGGATTGCAAGCAGTTGCAACAATACTGAGTGCAGTGAGGGTGATAACAGTGTCCCTGAAATCTATTGCATCAACATCGCCCAACGAAAACAGTCCGGAAAACAACTCAGAACAAGATCACAAAGGTTCTGGTCGTGGATTGCACAAGTGGATAATCATAGCAGGCGCAGTAGTGGGATTGCTAACCATAGCCTATCTGGAAAACATGATATCTAACTTCAAGCAAAAGAAGCAGAATGTTCCCAAGGAACAACCAGAAGAGGAAAGGTTCGAATCAGTGTATGTCAATAGCTAAAAATATCATCACACTACACCCCCCTTTTTTAATTTTTTTAACAACAACTATCGCTCGATCTTGAAAACAACTGTCGACGGCGTTACTTCAAAATCGATCTTCTTCTTGTAAACATCATCAAGGATCATTTCATATAATATCCTCATATACAATGACCATTTCATATTGAGGTCATGCTGAATTATGTACTCATGAGTCTTACCCTCGACTACATGTTTTTGGGCAAATCCGGACATCCTGTTCGTAACCTCCATCCATTTCAGGAATGAATCCAGATCATACCTGTTCTCCATGTATAATATCTGGGCCTTGAAGATGTTCTTACCGAGTCTAACAATATCCTCGATCCTTTTGTCATCAAGTTCGCCTATAAGCGATGTTAATAATTCTTTATTTACGGGAATAAAAC
The DNA here is from genome assembly GCA_049199595.1 of Candidatus Nitrosomirales archaeon. GTDB lineage: Archaea > Thermoproteota > Nitrososphaeria > Nitrososphaerales > UBA213 > JBMCYV01. The sequence continues at coordinate 23,621 of JBMCYV010000028.1, read as the reverse complement.
CAACTTTTCGAGCATCTCTTTCCCATTCCACGTACCTCCTGAAAACATGACCTGCCAGAACATTAAGACTCACTTCCTCTTCCTCCGCTTCTTTCCTTAACGCATCTACTATGTCTTCATCGAGTCTGAAAGACATAACCGAGGTTCCTTTCTTCTTTTTATCATCATGATACATGTGGGTCATATATTTGCAGTGAACTAATAAAGTTTAGCACAAAAATTAGCTACTCCGAAGACAAAGATTAACATATCCCTCGCTTTCCAGCATAGTGCGTTGCACTGGAAAGAAACTTTACCTGATTGGTACATTAAGAAGTATGGATATCAACCGTGTGTCAACATCGGTACTGCGGGTCATGTTGATCATGGAAAGACAACACTTGTAGAAGCGATAACTGGCATATGGACCAGTGCACACAGCGAAGAACTGAAGCGAGGTATTACTATAAGAGTTGGTTATGCAGACGCGGCGTTTTACAAATGTCAATCATGCGAACCTCCTATCTGTTATTCAACCTCGCCCAAATGTCCTGGCTGTGGAGGAAATAGTGAGCTGCAACGAGTCATTAGTTTTGTTGACTCGCCAGGCCATGAAAGTCTGATGGCCAATATGCTTTCCGGAGCTGCAGTGATGGATGGCGCAGTGCTCGTAATTGCAGCAAACGAGATTGTTCCAAAACCACAAACGAGAGAGCATTTTCTTGCTCTGCAAATATTGGGAATAAAGAACATTGTCGTAACGCAGAACAAAGCCGATCTTGTGTCATATGATGATGCCATGGATAATTACGAAAAGATAAAAGACTTCATCAAAGGCAGTCTTGCTGAAAAGGCACCTATAGTTCCAGTTTCTGCCCAGCATAAACTCAACATCGACGCACTCATTCAGTCCATAGAAGAGAATATCCCAACGCCTGAACGAGATCCAGTGACAGAACCGGTTATGCATGTTTTACGTTCGTTCGACGTGAACAAACCAGGTGCATCGGCAAAGGATATCAAGGGAGGCGTGTTGGGCGGTGCGCTAGTTCGGGGCGAGTTCAAGGTCGGCGATGAAATCGAGATCAGACCTGGGATCTACGATGAAAGGAAATCCAAATATGAACCCATAATAACTTCGATTGCCAGCCTTGGTACTGGCGCTGGGTTGGTTGATAACGTTAAACCTGGTGGACTGGTTGCAATCGGTACAAAACTCGATCCTGCCTACACGAAGAGTGACTCGCTCATAGGTTCGCTGATAGGTAAACCTAACACGCTGCCGAAGGAGCAGGAAAGTGTTACCATAGACACACAACTTTTCGATACAGCAGTTGGCACTCCTGAACTGGTGAAAGTTGATCCGATAAAAGTAAACGAGCAGCTGAGACTTAACATAGGAACTGCTGCAATGCTTGCTTCTGCAAAGTCTGTGAGAGATGGCAAGGTAGAGATCAAATTCAGGAGACCTGTTTGCGTGTTGGAGAAGAGCAGGATAGCGATCAGCCGAAAGATAGTTGACAGATGGCGATTGATAGGCGCTGGGGTAGCAGTTGGTTGACGTCATCTGTGATACAAGTTTTCTTATCGTTCTTGCCAGCAAGCCCATAAAGAGACTAGACGTTCTGGAGAATAATTTAGGCAGAATTGATTTTGTCATTCCTACCATAGTTATCGATGAATTGAAGAACTTGGTAAGCACCGCCAGCGCAAAGAGGGCCAATGCAGCAAAACTTGCTCTAGAACTTGTCAAACGCTTCAAAACCATTGAACTGCAGGGCGGAAGTGCCGATGAAGTTATAGTTGATTATGCATCAAAGCACCGATGTTATATTGCTACTATAGATAACGCTTTGAAATATAAGCTCAGAAACAATGGCATAGACGTCATCACACTTGTAAATGACAGAATTATCGTTGCATGACCGCTAACCTTAATTTTTAGCTTTTCGTACGTTGTGCCATGCTAGAGTACGGTGGAGTTAAGATAACATGGTTAGGACATGATTCGTTCAGGATAAACAATGGAAAGACCGTATACATCGATCCATACCAGTTGAAGGCAAGTGGTAAAGCAGATTTGTTGCTTATCTCGCATGAGCATTTTGACCATCTTAGCCTTGATGATATAAAGAAGGTCGCCAACGATAAAACAAGTGTCGTAACAACCTCCCAGTGTTCAAATGAAATGAAGAAACTAAATGTGAAAGAAGTAGTTGTTGTAAAGCCAGGAGAAAAGGTGAATGTGCAGGGCATTAGCGTAGAAACTGTGCATGCGTATAACATAAACAAGGTCAATCCTGGTACGGGTAAACCATTTCATCCAAAGGAGGACAACAAGGTTGGTTTTGTTGTAACAATAAACAACGTGCGAATCTATCATGCCGGAGATACTGACGTAATTCCAGAAATGGGCAAGATAAAGACAGACATTGCGTTGCTGCCAGTAAGTGGAACATATGTCATGACAGCAGAGGAAGCCGCACAAGCTGCAAAGATGCTGAAACCCAGAATCGCCGTTCCCATGCATTATGGCGCAATCGTAGGTTCGATTAAAGACGCAGAAAGATTCAAGACATTAGTTAAAGAATGTGAAGTAAAAATTCTAACCAAGGAATAAGACCACTGTTAACAGTCAGACGAAGTCATCATGAAAGCACGAAATACGGATCTCGTAGAGCTTTGATAGTGTTCTGACATTCTTTCTTGATTTCTTGACTGCTTGATTTGTCCTTTATATAGACCCCCCCCTCTAGTAGCTTTTACACGCGTGCGTTCGCCCATTCGTTAGATAAAACAAGTATGATTTCAATTAAGGTTCAGTATACATAATCGAATTGTCTGAAGCACCCAAAGTAGCAAACACCAGAATGTTATGGGAACACTTCAAGAATCTCTACAAAGAGACATCAATACAGGGTTACATTAGAATGTCGGAAGCTCTTACAACAATGCCCAACTTGACCAATAAACTGAAAGGACTTCATTGCCCGATACTGGGAGTAGTTGGCGATCTGCATCCTGTCTTCACTGAAATGAAGATTCTTTCTGAAAACGCCAAAGTTTCCTTGAGGATTATGCATGACTGCGGACATTTTGTGATGATGGAAGAGCCAGATGAATTCAACAAGATAATTACAAACTTCTTGAAAACCTATAACTTAAAATAACCATAAACTGGAAGATTTGTAAGTTATGGAAAAAGAGCAACCGAAGCCAGCAGTCAGTTTTCTTCCATTCAAATTTGAAAGAAAGCATTTGATGGTAATTGCTGTTCTGGTCATGGCGGTTTCTGCAGCATTTATGATGCGTTCGCTTTCTATACAATATGGATTCTATCTTAACGAATTTGATCCGTACTTCGACTACAGGGCAACACAGTTTTTGGTTGAAAACGGCGTAGAAGAGTACTTTGCTTGGCATGATACAATGTCCTGGTATCCAGATGGAAGACAAGTTGCTGAGACTTCACAGACAGGTCTGCATCTCTCTGCCGCATATCTTTACAGCGCATTCGGCGGTGGCGGATCGCTATATGATTTCGTTGTATGGTTCCCCGTGGTCTTCGGTTCACTTACAGCAGTTGTGATGTTCGCCCTTGTAAGGGTGATATCAAGTACAACTGCTGGTTTGTTCGCTTCTTTGCTCTTCGCATTCTCTCCAGCAATAATACAGCGAGGTAATCTGGGATGGTTCAAGTCAGAACCGCTGGGACTTTTCCTTGCTCTGCTTGCAACATACCTCTTCCTTAGCGCACTGAAACAGAAGGACAAACGGTTCGCCATTGCCAAGGCAGTTGGTGGAGGATTGATACTCGGATTTTCGATGACAGCATGGGGAGGAATACAATACTTCAATCTACTTCTCGGTCTGTTCTTCATGGCAATACCGTTCTTTATGAAGGATACAAAGCACTCGCTCTACGTAGTTCCCATATTTACCGCTTTGACAGTCTTGGTAGCTTCTTCATTCCCCAGACCTGGTGAAACTTTCGCCATGTCGCTTGCAGGTCTATCACTAATAGGACCTACAATATTTCTTATAGTAGCACACTTCGTGAAGTCATTCAGTGCAACTCACAAGGTGAGAAACATGCTAGCTTGGCTGGGCGCATTCGTTATTGGTACAGTAGTATTCGTTGCTGTCGGCTCCTACATTTCTCCAAGCTTCAGGTACATCAGCGCAATCAATCCTTGGAGCAAGACTACGATCCCTCTAGTAGAATCAGTTGCAGAACACTTTACTCCAACTATAGTAGATTACTTGATTAATTACTCAATACTCATACTGCTTGCTGGCTACGCTGTCATGTTATGCTTCAAGAAAAGAGACGATATGTCGATATTCGCACTCATACTTGCAATTACGGGCATCTATGTGAGTGCTTCGTTCACAAGATTGCTTGTCTTTTCGTCTGTTGCAATAATCACATTGGCTTCGATTGCATTATTTGAAATAACAGCGTCGATGTTTGCGAGGGCAGAGACGCCCGCTGTGCAGCCTAAAAAGAAGATCAAGGTTCAGCAGTACGGCAAGGACTTCAGGATCCCCTACGTGGCAATTATAATAACGATGCTTGCAGTTCCGGTCTTCTATCCGCCGGGTATAAGCTGGATAGCGAGTGCTGACTTTCCAGCTAGTATAGCCAACGGTGCTACAGGATTCAAGGTATCAACCAATGATTGGACGGACATGATGGACTGGATCAAGAACAACACAAAGTCTGATGCGGTAATTGCTTCATGGTGGGATTACGGTTACTGGATAACTACACTTGGAAATAGAACAAGCTTAGCTGACAATGCCACTATAAACATGACAAGAATAGAACAGATAGCGAAGGCGTATACGTCTGATGAAGTGACAGGTCTTAGGATACTGAAGGAACTGAAAGCAGATTATGTTCTTGTTTATGTAGTTGGCCAGCGTGCAGTGTTTCCAGACGGTAACACTTTCGTAGTCCTTGGTGGTGGAGGCGATGAGAGCAAGAAGCACTGGTTCATGAGGATTGCAGGAACGAACGAATTTCAGTACATACAGGATGATGGTTTTACTCCTACACCAAAGTTCTGGAATAGCACACTGCTTGGAAAGATGTTCCCGTTCTCGCCAGCAGCGTATGTACGTTTGGACGCCCAAGGAAGACCAACAGATCTTCAGGCTGAATATAGAACTGGATATGCTGCATTGTATGAGGAGAACATAAAGTACCCAGAGGATGGCAGTGACGCCCTTAAACTTGTACATGCGTCGCCGAGCTTTGTGAACAAGGACGATAGACTGATGATTGCAGCGCTTCTGTATGAGATTACAGGCAATCCTGTCAAACCTGTTGAGCAGCCAAAGCCCGAGCCAGAACCAGAGATCCCCACACAAATGGAATCTGGTCAAGAATACGCAGTTCTGCAGATGAGTGTGGGAGGTCAGACCGCAGGAAACATAACGATGCAGCTATTCCCAGACATAGCTCCAAAGACAGTTGAAAGCTTTGAGAACCTGATCAACTCTGGATTCTATGACAGCATAAAGATACACAGAATAGTACCTGACTTTGTTATTCAGGGAGGAGATCCAAATACAAAGAACCAGTCCAGATCGACATGGGGCACTGGCGGACCTGGATACACTGTGCCAGCAGAGATAAGCAATATGACCCATGCCAGGGGCATCGTATCAATGGCGCATCCAGCGGGCATGACCGATGCTGGTTCCCAGTTCTTCATAGTTGTCAAAGATGCATCATACCTTGATGGTCAATATACTATATTTGGAAGGGTCATCAATGGCATGGATATAGTTGATGATATAGTCCAATTGCCAAGGGATGAAGGAGACGTTCCCATAATCGATGTCGTGATAGAGAAAGCCTACGTAATCAAGCCTTAGTTTCTTTGTATCTATCGATTATTCTGTACCTAGCATACTTGTCATCGGGAGAGAACTTTGCCGGATGAGGATTGTGTGTCTGTGCACCACATTTTGGGCACTGCAATTTTAACGTGTATGTATGGCAAGACAAACATTTCTTGAGCATTGATTTCAAGCTTTGACGCCCTTCTTTGACTCTTCCCTTACGAACTTGAACGTTCCGCCTTGCTTCTCTATTCCTTCCTGTATCTTCTCCACTACTGCGTTAATTGCCTTTTCCGCTATCTTGAAATTTTCCGCGTTCAAAATCAGTCTGTACTTTGGAGCACCTATGTAGCTAATGCTGATACCGGCACCAGTCTTGCTCTCCTCTGCATTTATCAAAGTTTCCTTGATTATTTCTATCCCGTTCGGTTTTCCGCAGGTTATCTCCATTATACCGCGTACTTCCACGCTCGGAATGGGGATCTTGCTGCTTACCTCTTCGATCGCACCCATTATCTCTTGCGGAAGATTCAGGTCTTCGATTGCCTTAATACCCCTCTTCCCAACTACTTCAAAAAGATCATAAAGAACTGGATATTTTTCAGACAAAATATCAACATATTTTTTCAACTGATCATCCTTTAACTTGCATTTTTCCTTGATAAGTTCAAGAAATGCTCTTGACTTTTCGTCCTTCTTTACCTCCATAAGCTTAGCTTTCTTGTCTTCCCCGCCTACCTGCTTCAGGGAAAGATCGACTTCTACCCTGGCCTTGTTCACCCTTATTACTTTAAGAACAGCCTTCTGCTTTGGTTTGACGTATCGCTCAATATTCCGAATCCATCCTGTCGCAATCTCAGAAATATGCAAAAATCCAGTAGTGCCACCGTACTCATCAAGGGTTACGTACGCACCATGAGGCACGATCTCCTTGATCGTGGCAATTACAATGTCACCAGCTTCTGGTAATTCATGCATTTCTGTAGTCATAATTAGTATCTGCGCATGAATGGCATAATTTAACCTTGCTAATTAGAAATCTACTCCTCTCTTTGCTTTCATTCCTTTTTTGTAAGGATGCTTGATCTCCTTCATCTCTGTAACAAGATCTGCTGCTTCGATCACTTTGTCATCTGCATAATTTCCAGTTAACACAAGCGTCGTTTTTTCTGGTTTTAGTTTTATCAGTTCAAGAACATTTTCTATACTAATCAGCTTAAGATTTACCGCATAATTTATTTCGTCCAGAATAACAATATCATATTTTCCCGATGTTATCTTTTCCTTGCTTATTTGTAACGCTTCTTCGGCGGCACGAACATGATCTTCGATTGGTTTGTTATCATCGATTATACCTACAAAACCCTTCCCAGCAGCAACCAGCTCAAAATCCGGTTTCAGTCTTGACGAGCTCGTCAGTTCACCGTAATACCAAGAACCCTTGATGAACTGAATCATCGCAACCTTGAATCCATGTCCTAATGCTCGAAGAACTATGCCAAGCGCTGCCGTGGTTTTACCCTTTCCCTTGCCTGTATAAACAATCACCAGACCTGCGTCATCACCCATAGCATGGATGATATCTCGTTTAGATAAAAATCTTGGTTGGTTACAGCGTCTCAGCATTAATCAAAATGCATGGTTCGCACTCAGTATGAGTTCGCATTCAGTAAGGTCTAGAACAGATTTTCCCTAATGCTTTGAAAAACGCACGCGTGTAAAAGCTACTAGAGGGGGGGGTCTATATAAAGGACAAATCAAGCAGTCAAGCAATCAAGAAAGAATGTCAGAACACTATCAAAGCTCTGCAGGATCCGCATTTCGTGCTTTCATAATGATTTTCTGACCTAAAGGAATCATGGTTTCGATTCTTATGCACTGTCAATGCTTATTACACATGAAAATAGATCGAACTAGTGTAATGTATGGCATGTAAAATTAATTAGTAGAGACGTTCTGACCACTGATGTTGGACGTAAAAAAGATGATCGATGCCATCCTGAGGCAGAAGATCAACATTAGCGAGGATGCTCTGCTCCATATGGTAGAGGAGAAGAAGCAGAAGATAGGTGCTGGCTATCTAACAGATCAGGGCGCACTATTTCTGGTTGCAGCGGATTTGGGCGTAGCTATCGAAGAATCACCAAGATTAGAGATGAGCTTGAAAGATCTCTATGCGGGTGCGAAAGAAGTAACCGTAATTGCCAGAGTCATGAACATTTACCCGTTGAAAAGATACAACAGGAAGGATGGTACAGAAGCGCTCCTGAGAACGCTTACTGTCTATGACAACAATTCAAGTGTAAAAGTGAAGTTCTGGGATAACATGGCAGACCTGCCAGAAAGTCTGGGCATAAAGCCCGGAGATGCTGTCAAGATATCGAAAGGGTATGTGAAGGTTGGCATGGACGGCAAGCCTATGATCAACGCCGGTGCGAGAAGCATGCTCGAGGTTGTCCATGAAAATGTCCCGCATATAAGAGATCTTGACAGTATGGCTATCGATGTGAGCGATATCACGGGTTCTGAAGAGAATGCTGTAGTTGCTGGTACGGTAAAAGTGGGACCGAGAATTGCTAACTTTACTAACTTTAGGGGTGAACCGAGTAAGGCCATGCATATGCAGATAGCGGGTGTTGGTGGTAAGACACTGAGGGTTGTCCTCTGGAATGTAGATGAGCAGAAGATTCCTAAGGTAATGAATCTAGGTGCAAACGTGAGACTTGTGGGTGTCAGAACAAAGAGAAACCAATATGGCGATATCGAACTTCATGGCGACGAGGGTACGATAATGGAACTCATTGATGCACAAGAAGAGATCGAGATCATGCCCTTGCGAATAATATCCGTTAGCAAGAATGTTGGTGCAAAGCAGAACTCGTTTGCGCTTGCTATTGACAGGAAAAAAAGAATTTTTACTCTGGTAGTCAACGATACTTTTGCAGATCAGTTGCGAGCAAATCAACTGATAGAATGTGTTCCCAGCAAGATTTATGGCTCGACGCTACTGCTGGAGGATGATGCTTATGTGAAGGTAACAGATGATGACACATCTTTTCCCAATGCAAGTGCACTGGAGCGCAAAATAAAAGATATCAAACCGTCACAGGATCTTTGCTTTCTTGAAGCTCTGACTCTCTCACAGTCAAAATCACAGGAGATCCAGATGAAAGATGGCTCATCAGTAAAGTATGCCGATACAATGCTAGGTGATGATACTGGAGAGATCAGACTGGTTGGATGGCGCGAGACCTCTAGCATGGTTGAAAAGTTGGGAATAGGGCAGCGAGTTAAAGTATATGGTGTGATGGCATACGCTGGAAGAGATGGTAATGTCGAATTAAGACTGAAACCATTTTCTAATGTAATTAAAATTTAATCGTCCCAGAACCCACGAGTTGTAATATACTGTCTCTCGGCGTCATACACTTGTTTGTATATGCCATCATCGTCAACATTGTTGCGCAATACTCTTGCTGCCGTATCTACACCAACCCCGTAGCCAGATAATACCAGCAATGCCTTTCTTCCAAAGTTATGGATTAGTGAAGCCGTCTTCCATGCTCGCATGAATTTGTGATCATTCTCTTCTGATAGCTTGCTTCCCTTCAATTTTTTTATAATTATATTTGCAAGTTCATAGTCAGACGCGTAAGTAGCCGTAATAAGCCGCGATCTGCACTTTGTGCAATGCAAATTGTCAGGAACCTCTCTGGTCTCCATCACGCGCTCCCATTTTCCGCATCTGATGCAGATCAACTTGTGCCTTGTTTTCTGCAGCCTTTCCTTGACAAGCTCGATCACGCCCTGCTCTACGCTTAAAGGCGTTGCAGAGAACCTGGTCGAATGCTCCAGTATGGGTTTCGCTAGGTCTGAAAACTTTTCAATTTCAAGCCACACGGTCTTTATCGCATTGTTCTTTATTCGCTCAAGTATTGAAGATGTCAGTTTTATGTCATATTTGTCGTGCATCAGTTCTCGTATAGCTTCCCTGCTGATGGCCGTCTTTGAGTATCTATCGTAGATCAGTCTGGCAGCCTTTCTATCGTAAACAGCTTCCTTGCTTATGAGCCCGAAGCGCTTGGAGACGCACCATGTACGCCAGTTCACGTTGTGAGTGTTTGTAAGCGATGCAATTATTACTGACTCCAGATCGTAGTCATCATTGAAGCAGTCCATTATGTGCTGCTTGCCTATTCTTGCAGTAGATGAAAGAATTATCCTGTACGCATCTGATCTTGCATCAACAAGATATCCTGTCTTTGAAGAAATTATAGTTGACAACAGCGATGTTAGTGTATTGTTTACCTTCGTGCCAAAGCAAGCGTGCAACACAACTGTATTTCTGTTTCTAGCAGATTCTACAACTATCGTGTTATCGTCTGGCAGGTTCTTGAGCTCCTTGTAAGTGTCCTGAATCAATGTGTTGCCAACATTTACTTTGCCACGCAATACCAACTTTCTTAACTTGCCAACTTCTGCTGCTGTCTCATAATCAACCGGGATCATCTCACCGACCCAGTATGGAATGTTAACGGCTGCACCGTGCATTGGTTCAACACTGACACGTAGTTTGGAATCGTCAACAGCAAGAACTCTCCACTGCGAGCCTTTTAGCACGAACACGTTTCCCTGCTCTCCGTAATCGCCGACGAACTCCTGATCCAGACTTCCGATTATCTTCTTGCTTACCGTATCGACAACTTCGAACTTCAGAACGTCTGGTATTGTAGAAATATTTCCATAGTAATACTTGTATGCCTTGATCTTGCGCTTGAATATTCCCTGCTCCCTGTCATACCATATGATCCTGCTGCTGTCAAGCAAATCTAGACAGGATTCTATATCCTGCAGCGTTACTTCCCTGAAAGGATATGATTTCGTTATCAGATTATACGCTTCCTCTAGACTTACACTGCCCATCTGGAATGTAAGACCTACCAACTGATGCGCTAAGACATCCAATGAAGCTTCATGCATTTTCTGCTCCTCGATCGAACTTCTCCTCATACGACGTATGATGGCCATTGCTTCTAGCTCATCATCTGCATTGTTTGTTACAAGCATTCCCTTTGCAGACTGTCTTATCTTATGCCTGCTCCTGCCTATTCTCTGCATCAGTTTGGAAACCTGCCTTGGAGAGCCGTAGTGTATTACAAGTTCAACAGAACCTATGTCAAGGCCAAGTTCTAGGGATGACGTGCATACAACTATACCTGCGCCGCCGCTCCTCAGTCTTGTTTCTGTCTCTTCTCTAACTTCCTTTGAAAGAGAGCCATGGTGAACATCGACCTTTACGCCGTTTGCAAGGCTCTTCATAACAGTCGCGATGTATTCAGCCTCATCCCTTGTGTTTGTAAAGAGCAGAACGGAACCATAGTTGTAATTATCTTTCACGTAATTAGCTATGAATTTTGCAACGCTGTTCAGCGAACCCTTCACATATTTGACATCGATATCATACTCCCTTATGGAATTATCTACCAGAACAGCACACTTCCTTTCTGTGCCTCCAACGAACTTTGCTGCCTCGTCCAGATTGCCTACTGTTGCTGAAAGGCCGATTCTGGTTATCTCTTTTGGAGCTATCGCCTGCACTCTCTCAAGGCTCAATGATAAGTGTGCACCGCGTTCGTTCGAGATCAGCTCATGCACTTCATCTATTATGATCCATTCCAGATTGTGCAAGGCATTCAGCATTCTTTCAGTTGTTAGTATTATTGCAAGAGTTTCAGGTGTTGTTATCAGTACGTCTGGAGGTTCCATCGCGATCTTTCTTCTCTTCTGGGCAGATGTATCTCCATGTCTGACTTCAACGCTCAAACCTTCTGTCTCGGCATACTTGATAATCCTGCGCAAAACATCTCTGTTCAATGCTCGTAGTGGTGTGATATAGATTGCCCTGATACCCTTCTGCTTTTCTTCTGACGCAAGCATGGTGAATATCGGTATCACTGCAGCTTCGGTCTTGCCAGAACCAGTTGGCGCTACCAATAACGCGTTTATCCTTCTAGACAATACAGGTAAAGCCTTCTCTTGAATAGCTGTTAATTGATCGTATCCTGCACTTTTGAACTTGTCAAGGATTGCAAGGTCAGCGTTCTGCATGCTTCTTTTCCTTTGCTCGTTCTCGTTCATACAGCATAACCACGAACAGCCCAGCTATGAACAGAATTATTGATGCAATAGACAGAGACTCAGCAATGTTCACCATAGGCAATAATTAAAAAAATAACAAAAATAAATGTATTTGTTTACAGCTTCAGTGGGTTTCTGAACCTAGTAGCCGCTATACCAATGCCTACTACTGCTGCCATTATTGCCATTACGCCTAATGGAAACTCTGGAGTTACTGTTACCGTTGAACTCGCAGTACCACTATATGTGGTATCGTATGGTTGGCTTGTACCTGTTCCTTCAATTACTACCATAAGGTTGTATGAACCTGTGTTCGAAAATGTCACTGACTGTGTGTCCGTTCCTTCCATTAGATGTACGCCTGTCTTATGCGCAATCATAGCTCCAGTTTCATCTACTACATGGAATTGGTAGTTCAAATGCTCAATCGGTGTACGTGTTGTAGGATCAACGAACTTCAGGTCAAATGTAACTGTCTGCGGTGGATCAACATGAACCATGTTATCCATTATCATTCCATTGTCAATAGTTACTTCCACTTCCACGGAACCATTGTCTGTTGGTAGTACCAAAGCGTCAGATGGAGGTGGCGGTGGTGCTCCCCCGACTACTACTTTGCCAATCATATGTGGATGCACTTGACAGACATATGGAAATTCACCCTGCTCTGTGAATGTGAAGCTCCATTCCTTTTCAGGTGCAATCAAGAATTGACCAGGTACAATTGTAGAATCAAACTTGTTTCCTGCAATAGTGATTGAACCCCATGTAGCAGGATCCTTCGGATCAGTTGCACCGGTAACAGTGTGTCCAGCTCCATCTTTATTAATCCATGTAACAGTTGTTCCCACTGAAACAGTTATTGTGGAAGGATCCCAACATTTGTCTTCAGCCTCACAACCAGCGGTTTGTGCACCTGGTAGAATTATTACATTTTTCGTCTCTGCAACGGCATTGTCAGAGTTGATAACAGCCACAAACGGTATCAGCAATAGGCCCAGCATCATGAATTTTAGATTCTTCATTGCGATCACGATATAAGGGCTTACACTTAAAAGTTTCCCCGAATTCATGCGTCCATAATACCTTTACCACTAACTCTGAAAAATGCCTCCTTGTGTTCTAATGAGGGTTGCAGCAGTTGCGCTTTGAACACATCATTGTGTTTGGATAGGCTAATCTTAAAATGAGTGAAAGTTGAAATTGATCTATCTAGGTGCTGTACCTGTTCTGTTCCCGTGAACCTTACGCTGTTGGTGACAATAATAGCCACATTGCAGTTAATGGCGTATAATGCCAGCTCATGCATGAACCTCATTAACTTCAGATGCTTTTCTGCTCCCATCGATTGTTTATACTCAAAGGAATACAGATCGCCTACGCTATCGATCACGACAAGGTGTAGATTTTGCATTTGAGGTATGCGTTTGATTGCTGCTATCTGACCTGCACTGCTGTAAACCTTTGCAACGTAGATCTTATCTAGAATTTTATCATCAAGACCACTATGCTTCGCTATCTGTGCAATTCTCTCGGGTCTAAAAATATTCGTTGCATCTATGAAGAGTACATTTCCATCCAATCCATTCTTGTTTTTAGGTTTTGCACAATTTACACAAAGCTGAAAGCAAAGCTGTGTTTTTCCAGTTCCGCTTGCACCAAATACATCAGTTAACATGCCAACTCTTACACCTCCCCCCAAAAGGTTATCCAGTGCAACCGAGCTGGTACTTATCATGTTGGTGCTGATTAATGCAGAGATATTGATAAACTGTCATTACCTCAAGTCCTGATCCAGTAACAAAAATCAACACTGCAAGGGAAGATTTTTATCCTAGCATACTCCCAATCAGTCCAAAGTGAAGTATTTGTCGCAACAACAACCTAAGCGGCCACTAACGACACTCCAACGAGCAATTAACAGAAAGGTGTCTGTAAGGCTGAAGAACGAGACCGAATACAAGGGCAAGATGAGCAACGTCGACTCTTACATGAATCTTATACTCGTTGATGCCGAAGAGTTTAATGGCCAAACGCACCTTGCTAACTATGGCAAGGTAGTGATAAGGGGTAACAACGTTTTGTTCATAAAGCTAGAGAACGAGCTCTGATGAGCTATGCAACAAATTAAAAATGTAAATGGGTGCTTGGGCATTTGGGCATGGGTAGAAAATTATTCACTTCCGAATCTGTAACGGAAGGTCATCCGGATAAGGTCTGCGATCAGATCGCGGATGCTTTACTTGACGAATTTCTGAAACAAGATCCTGATTCAAGAGTGGCTATAGAGGCTTTAGCTACTACAGGCATGATCGTCATCGTTGGCGAAGTAACCAGCAAGGCTCAGGTAGATGTGCAGAACATTGTCAGAAGAACTCTCAAAGAGATTGGTTATGATGATCCCGAACTTGGTTTCGATTGTAACACTTGCAAAATACTTGTCTCGATGCACGAACAGAGTCCTGACATTTCGATGGGTGTAACTGCAACTGTCGATAAGGAGCAGGGTGCTGGTGATCAGGGTTTGATGTTCGGCTATGCAACTAATGAAACAAAGGAACTCATGCCTATGCCAATCAACCTTGCGAACAAACTCACGTTGCGCCTGAGCGAGGTTAGGAAGAAGAAAGAGCTGAATTGGGTAAGGCCCGATGGCAAGTCACAGGTTACGGTTGAATATGAAAACGGAAAGGTCAAGAGAATTCAAACGGTGGTTTTGTCAACACAACACACACCTGATATTGATAGCAATACCATCAGAAAAGATCTCATGGAAAAAGTCATTGCGCCTGTTTGTGGTGATCTTACAGACAGGGATACCATATACTACGTAAACCCAACGGGGAGGTTCGTTATTGGCGGACCTGCTGGTGATAGCGGACTTACAGGAAGAAAACTCATCGCAGATACATACGGAGGTGTTGGAAGTCATGGAGGAGGCTCGTTTTCAGGGAAGGATCCCAGCAAGGTAGACAGATCGGCATCATACATGGCAAGATATGTTGCTAAAAACATTGTTGCTGCGGGACTTGCGGACAAGTGTGAGGTGCAGGTTGCATATGCGATCGGAGTTGCCCAGCCAGTATCATTGATGATAAACACTTTTGGAACGGGCAAGATATCCGAGGAAGGAATCGAGGATATTGTTCGAAAGAATTTTGATCTAAGACCTGCGCAGATAATCAAGCAATTGGATTTGAAGAGGCCGATCTACAAGAAAACTTCAGCTTATGGGCATTTTGGAAGAAATGACCCAGATTTTACATGGGAGAAGATGGATAAAGCAGAAATGTTGAAACTTGCAGCTGGGGTAACTATTCGTTAACGTACTTCAATGCATCTGCTAGCGAGTATTTCAACTCATATTTTCTCTTGAAGAACTTGAGCATATTCTCGACGTCACGCTTTAACAACATAGATGCATTAGGATGTTTTATGCTAACACTCTGGGGCCAATCTATTATCCAAGCATCACTTCCGTCATAGATTACGTTGTATTCGCTCAGATCGGCACTTATTATTCCTGTCCTATACGCAAGTTTCACGTTCTCGAGTATCTGCTGAAGTATGGATTCTGGATTGTCAAGAGTTTCACATTGAACCAATCTAGAGCCATCAATACGCTCCATGACTATTACGTGTTTTAAAAGTGCAAATGGTTCTGGCACTTTCACTCCAGCTTTCTTGAGAATCTTTAGAGCATGAAACTCCTTCTTCGCTGCGTCCATACTAATCAGCAACCAGTGATGCAACTTTTTGCCGAACTCTCGCTTGCGTACAACATCCCTGAAACTTGTCCTACCAATCCTGAAGAATTTGAGCGCTATATGTTTCTGATCGGGTGTTACAGCTTCAAATACGTCTGATTCCTTCCCTACTCCAATAGATTTGCCCATGCCAACTACAATATCTTTATCAGCCAAGATCTTCAGCGCGAGTGCGTCAAGACCTGCTGACACTAGCGAGACTCCCCTGCTAGTACTAATCACTAGCTCCATCTGATTCAATTTCCCAACACTGAATCTCGCCTTGTCTTTATGTAACCTTGTCTTGCTGGAGATCTGATCAATAGTTAATGATTCAGTGCCCTTGAGTGATGCTTCTAGTACCTTGAGTACCTTGAACTCCTCAGGTTCAAGACCCTTTACTACTTTTGCGGCAACTTCTGCAGAAGACATGTAGCATGGTAAGATGACTGGTTACATTAATTTTAATTAACAGAAAATCAAGTAGCTGAGTGCTGGGCATAACTGCACAATAGCTCTTTTTGAACATCTCTTCCATAAGTAACCAGCATATGCTTCAATGGTTCTGCTTCTCCCGTTCCCTATGGTTGCGGTTGCGGTCTCAAAAGTTGCACTTTTCAGGTTCAAAAGTTGCGGTTGCGGTCTCAAAAGTTGCGGCTTTGAGCTTCATAACTTTCCAATTTCCACGATCACAGCACGTAGCAACTGTTATCAGCCGTATGCTCACGTATCCCTCCAATAGCATTCTGCTAGTGAAGTTCATAACATTGTATCAGCACGTCTTGCATCTGATGTATTATACTCTCAATGCAGGCTGCCAGTTATTATTACACAAATTCCTACTTAAACACTATGAAAATTAAAAATAGAAAGACTTAAGTTCATCAAGATGTGTCCAGAGCAAACGTGCAACTATTTGACTACACAGCTCGGTTATTCAGCTATGGTCGAAGAATTCTGTAGAAGTCTTGGTTTCCCTGTGCAACAAAAAATAATGTTTGAAATCGCAAATTCGACTCTGAAGGAAGTTCCATACTAATATTCGACAATCTGTGAGAAGGATCTGGGGAAGCACTTGCATGTTTATGCGAAAGCCTATAAGCACTTTATGTTCTAGTCAATTTGTGAGCGACGACCTCGAGAAACTTGCGGAGGCAGAGCAATCGTTACCACCAGAAATAGAGGAGAAACGAAGGAAAGGATTGTTACGAACTGGCTACACAACAGGGACATGTGCAACTGCAGCAACGAAAGCTGCATTGGTTGCGATGATAACAAAAAAGCCAGTTAAAGAAATTACCGTGACGCTGCCAAAAGACAATACGATGACTCTTTCAATAAAAGACTGTCAGTTCGATGGCAACAGTGCGCAGTGTATTGTGATAAAATATGCTGGCGACGATCCAGACGTTACAAATGGTGCTGAAATAGTTTCAACAGTAAGCTGGACAGATAATATTGGTGCAGTTGATATTGAAGGAGGAAAGGGAGTTGGGCGAGTAACCAAACCAGGAATCGGTCTAGATATTGGCAAACCAGCAATCAACCCAACGCCAATGAAGATGATAATGAACGCTGTTAACGAAGTTGCAAGCGAGCAACTAAAGAACAATGGTGTCAAGGTTGTGATTTCCGTGCCAAAGGGTGAAGAGCTAGCAAAGCTAACAGATAACCCAAGGTTAGGAATTCTTGGAGGAATATCTATCTTGGGTACAAGTGGGATAGTGTTACCGTATTCCACAGGTTCATTTACTGCCAGCATAAGGCAAGGTCTGGACGTTGCAAAAGCAATGGGCCATGATACCGTTGCATTAACAACTGGAGGAAGAAGTGATGATTTTGCAAGAGAATTTTTGAAATTACCTGAGCATTGCGTTGTGCAGATGGGTGATTTTGCTGCTTATTCTGTAAGACAGGCAGCCATGAAGGGAATGAAGAAGGTAATTGTCGTAGGTTTCATTGGTAAACTCTCGAAGATGGCAATGGGTGTGAAGCAGACACATGTGAAGGGTTCTCATGTGGACATGGACTTCTTAGCTTCTGTAGCGAAGGAGTGCGGCGCGAGTGATGATCTGGTAAATAAGATAAGGAAAGCCAATACAGCAAGACATGTTTCAGAGATCGTCATGGAACATAAACTAGATAGTTACTTTGACAAACTATGTGAAAAGGTGCACGCAGTAATGAGCGAACATATAAAAGGTCAGGTAGAAATCGAATGCGTAATGTTTGATTTTGATAGTAAGGTTATAGGCAGTTATCCTCACAAAATATAGCGAAAAGGATATTTCTAGTTGTTTCATGCAATGATCTGCGTTGGGCAAGATAGCAGTAATTGCAATAACAAAACATGGTATCGAGATAGCTAGAAAGATCAAGGCTAGAATGCAGGAATGGGATATTCATGTTCCTGAAAAATTCAAGGATGGAAAGGAGGACATAAACTGGTATGGCGATCCGAGCCCTTTAGCTATAAGCAAACTCTTCAAGTCATACGATGGTCTGGTTTGCATATTTTCCTTGGGAGCTGTCATAAGGATGGTAGCACCACACATGAAGGACAAGAAGACAGACCCTGCAGTTGTGGTAATAGATGACAAGGCGCAGTTTGTGATAAGTACCTTATCAGGACATCTCGGCGGTGCAAATGCACTGGCAAGATTGATTGCTTCTATACTAAATGCAACGCCTGTCATAACTACGGCAGCAGATGTTAATGAAACAATTGCTGTTGATTTGTTGGGGAAAGAGTTTGGCTGGGTTGTCGATGATGACCATAATGTTACAAAGGTAAGCGCATGTATGGTTAATGAAGAAAAGATTGCGGTGTATCAGGATGCTGGAGAACGCAACTGGTGGTTTAACGATCGGCCTTTGCCCGCAAATGTACGGATCTTCAATAATATAGATGAGTTGGTGAGTTCCGACTGCAAAGCTGCTCTCGTCATAACAGACAAATCTTTAGATCAAAGATACGAGCAATTGCTTGACAAGGCAGTAGTTTACAGACCAAAAAATTTGGTTGTAGGTGTTGGGTTGCATTGGGATACGAGCAAGGATGAGATCGTAAAGGGTATTCAAACTACATTACAGGACGCGGGATTAAGTATCAAAAGCATAAGAAATGTTGCTACCATAAACAGGGAAGCTATAGTGAAAGGATTGCAGGAGTTTTCGAAAGAATACGAAATACCTGTTGAGTATTTTGACAAGAGTCAGTTAGCAACAATAGAGGTTCCAAACCCTTCCAGTGCTGTAATGAAGTTCGAAGGTACACAAAGCGTATCGGAAGCTTCTGCGTTATTGAGTGCGAGAAATAGCGATCTGTTGGTACAGAAACAAAAGTTTCCTCCAAACCTGACAGTTGCTGTTGCAGAAGTTAAGGTGATTTAATGAAGAAGGCACTGTTACTGATCGATAGGGGAAGCAAGGAACAAGATGTCAAGGAAGAGTTGCATGACATTTGTTCGATGGCAAAGGAAAAGGGACACTATTATTTTTCAGATTATGCATTTCTTGAAGTCACACCACCCTACATTGAAGAAGGAATTAATTCATGTATCAAACAAGGTGTCGAATTTCTAACAATAATGCCTTACTTTCTTTATCCAGGGATGAAGCTCAAGCTTGCGGTAGAACAGAGCAAGAAGATCGCCCTTGAGCTTGGTCTTAACTTTGCTGTCACGGAATGCCTGAACTATCATAACGCCTTCATTGATATAGTTAAAGACAGAGTTAACGAAGTGAAGAGAAAAGAAAGGATCGATTATCCTGATAAGGAATGTGATATTCTACTCATAGGCCATGGAAGCAGTGACAATGATGCCAGAAATGCCTTTGTGTTCATAGCTGATTCCGTAAGGCAAGCATACAGAAACGTTGGATTCTGCTTTCTCGAGCTCGATAGTCCAAACATAGAGGAAGGCATTAGACAATCGTTGAGCAAGAATCCGCGAGCGTTAATACTGATGCCATACTTTCTCCACCGTGGCGCGCATATCAAACGCGATGTGGCGGAAGAGGTAAAGAAGGCATTAAAAGAATACAATAACAGCACGGTCTACATGGCAAGGCATCTGGGAGTTGACAGCAAAATAATCGATGTAGTAATCGAGAGAGCTAAAGAGGTAGAGAAAAAATTTGGCGTCTGAAAAAGCACTGGACATAGAGAAGAAGAGTATGGCCATAATTGAGCAAGAGGTTGGCAAGCACAGCTATAACGAACTGGAATGGGCAATAGTGAGAAGGATAATTCACGCAACTGCTGATTTTGATTTTGCCAGACAAAACGCAATAATATTTCATAAAGATGCTATAGTCTCAGCATTAGACGCGATAGCAAAAAAATGCGCTATTGTGGGAGATTCTGACATCGTACTTGCGGGTTTAAACAAGAAAAGCTTGAATGACTTTGGTGTTAGACGCATATGCAACATCTCTGACGCATCGATTGCAGAGGAGGCCAAGAAGTTGAACCGAACAAGGGCAGAAGTGGCCATGCGCAAAACTACTGATGGCATTGATAATGGAATAGTTGCCATTGGAAATGCGCCTACTGCGCTTTACGAAGTGATCCGAATGGTCAATGAGGGAGTTGTTAAACCATCATTGATAATCGGAATTCCTGTGGGGTTCGTGTCCGCAGTAGAATCTAAAGAAGAGTTATTGAATGTTAATGTTCCGTATATAACAAACAAGGGCAGAAAGGGGGGAAGTACTGTTGCAGCATCGATAATCAATGCGTTGCTCGGAATTTATAGAGAAAGACAAGGCTAACGTTTGCTGTACTGCTTGCAGTTAAGCAGAAAGTTTTCAGCTAAACTTTTGTTTGCAAAGTGCAGATGCATGTAGGATGCAAGCGTGTTGTATTCCGTAAGACCATCCATGCTGCCATTTATCCCCTTCCCCTTGCTTAACTTGTAGGCAAATCTAGTATCTTTTCTGACATCGTCGATCTTCGAGTAGTGAAACTCATGGCCTCTGATTGTTTTGCTAGTTTTCGCGACCAAACATGTATCTACAATTTTAGCTTCTGTATAGCTGAGTGTTAGTTTCTTGTCCATTATAGTGTCAACGTCGAAAAGATCAACCATACCATGCTTTTTGCCGTCGAATTCTGTAATGCTCTTTGTTAGATACATGAGACCGCCACACTCAGCATATATAGGCATACCATTTCTTGCTGCATTTTTGATTGAAAGCAACATGCCAGAATTCTTCTCCAACTTGTCTGCGAGAACTTCGGGAAAACCTCCTCCAAGGAACAGACCATCTGCATCAGGTATGGATTCATCGTTTACAGGGCTGAAGAACTTTAGTTCTGCTCCTAGTGAACGCAAGGTGTCGAAATTGTCAGCATAGTAGAAATTGAATGACTCGTCAAGCGCAACTGCAATAGTAGCTTTGATATTTTTCGCTATACCGTTACTTTTGATATGTAACCGCGGAACCTTCCTTGCAATTGAGACTACCTTATCAACATCTATCTGTTCTTTCATGTAATTTGCAACGGCTAGGATCTTTTTCTCCAGTTCTTTCCTCTCAGAAGTTGGTACAAGACCCAGATGTCTCTCCTGTAACTCAATTTCCTTATTGCGTCTTATAGTTCCCAGCACTGGAACTTTGACTTTTTGCTTGATAGCATCAATGCAATACTTTGCATGTTTCTCTCCTGCAACATTGTTCAGTATCAATCCTGCAATCTTAATCCCTGTATCAAACTTGGTAAACCCAAGTGCAACCGCAGCGACAGATCTTGCTGCCTTGGCAACATCCATAACAAGAATAACGGGACTCTTCAATAACTTTGCGATGTGAGCTGTGCTGGCGAAGTTGCTAGAACCTGAAAAACCATCAAACAATCCCATCACTCCTTCGATCACGGCAAAATCCGCATCCTTACTGGCATTATTGAAACTTGTCAGCAAACCTTTTTCGCCCATAAGCCACGGATCAAGGTTCCTAGATTGCCTACCAGTAACTGCTGTATGGTAACTTGGGTCAATGTAGTCAGGGCCGACCTTGAACCCTTGCACTCTGTAGCCCTTCTCCCGCAGAACATTCATCAAGGCCATAGAGATGCTGGTTTTTCCCACTCCACTGGTTACACCGGCAATCACGATTCTGGGTATCAATACAGCGCTAGTGTGATGATTTTATTTAAAATGATTGCTTGGTGTATTATACAACTGATGCAGATTTACTAATAAAGAGAGATTAAAACTTAGGTATCCTTATTCTCTAGGATTGCGGATAATGATCTTCGCTTCTCCACGATATTATTTTCTATATTATTAACTTCTTCAAAGCGTTGAAGATATTCAAATCCTTTACTTGTAGTGCGATACTTGCCAGTCATGGGATCCAAGTCCAGAAGTTTGGTCTCTAGTGCGTTGTTGATGTATCTCTGTAGTTGACCGAAACTTAGGTAACTTATGTACATTATTCTTGTCTTAGTAGTCTCAGCCCTAGCAGCATCTAAAATAGATGCTATAATTTCCTCGGCATTACGCTTCTTTCTGTTAGGTAACCCGGATTTCATTTTTTATCTATTCCTACGTGTTTGCTATCATTGTTTGAATTATGATTATTAGCATTGTGTTGATGCAATTACTGAATTCCACCAAGAAAAAACTCGTTCTGTAACTAGAAATATACGATCTATAAGTCGAGTTAGTGATTAGATCTCGTTGGGCCGAGATTTTCTAAATTTTCATCTGTAATAGCAGTTGATAACGCATAAGACTGGCATGATCTAGAGCAAGATCGGATCTATGTTAGCCGTACTGAACCTTGATTGAAATCGTATATGTTTTCCCTAATGCTTTGAAAAACGCACGCGTGTAAAATCTACTAGAGGGGGAGTCTTTATAAAGGATGCTTAAGGCCGCAAATCATAAGAGAATTTCGGAACCATATCAGATAAGATCTGCAAGATCAGCGTTTCGCGCTATCATAATTACTTCGTCTGATCTGAAGAAATCTGGAATAATAGCAACAGGTTGAGCATTTAACGTATCCTTGTACAGCTTCTGTGCCTCGTTCGTTGTTCCCGTTGTTACTTTGACCAGTTTTAATGTAGAGCCTCTTTTCTTTATGTACGATGAAACTGTTTTGAGGGATTCCTTGATAATTGTCTTTCCAAAACCTCTCCCTTGGTAATCGGGAGCAACTGCTATTTGATCAAGTTCGATGACAGCCTCCTTCCTGAAGCCGCCAAGTTCAATCCAGAGTATGTAGCCCACGATCTTCTTACCTAAAACTCCTACGAAGAACTGACCTGCGGGATAACTGTTATGCCTGAGTTTTATCCACTTTCTTACCTCTGCAGGTTTGCTCATGCCTTTGAAACATTTGAGATAGACATCTGCAACCTTGCTGATGTCCTTATCACGCATTCTTCTCACAGAGATGGATTCAGTCTTCAATCGCGAACGCTATCACTTCATTCCATAAAATCTTACCTATGATAATTTGTGTTGATGCAACAATCCCTTATTGCGAAAGATACGTACAGACAGCAAGAATCCGAATGTCAATGCAAGAACAAGCAAACTGATATCAAATTCAGGTACAACATGCACTGACTCTGCAGACTGTGGAGGATCTACGTATACTATCCATGATCGGCTCTCGGGGTCTAACCAACTCATTGTAGGTATGACTTTTTCGTCTACCATTATGACAGGTTCTTGCGGTACCATAGCTTTCGGTAGTTCAAGAAGAATGGGTCCTTCCCACGCATTTGTAGTTTTGTCAATATACAATTTTTCATCATTCACTCTAAAATCAAAATCTGCACTACTAGCTACGACAAGATCTTTTCCTTTCCATGCAACAGCATGAGCCGACATATTTATTGCTCCGCGAGTGTCTTCAAGTTCTAATAACGCTAGACCATTGAAC
>JBMCYV010000027.1:0-29425 GCA_049199595.1 Candidatus Nitrosomirales archaeon | reverse complement strand
CGCGAACAGGGTTGAATAGATCATCAATAAATGCTTTTGCTGTTTTGGCTTCTCTACTGGATGCTCCGGCACTCTCTGCAAGTTTCACCAGTTCCTTAGATAGTTGAGATCCAATCATTACCGTTTGGCTAGGCGGCAAATCTTTAACAGCATCGGCAACTTTTGCTCCTGTATTGATAACAGGATCAAGAATTTCACTGGCTACCTGTGGCGTAGTAAAAGCTTTTAAATTTTCAATTTGCTGAGAAGGTCTAGCTTTTCTAAAATCATCAACTAATCTAGGAGTTAGTGTACGTGCTCCCCCAGACATATTTGCTATATCACTTAAACGAACACTAATACCCTCAGCATCAACTAAGTGACGACCAGACTTGAGAATTTCTTCTTCTGCAACTCTAAGCATCTGTAAAACATGAAATTGCCTACGATCTTTACGTACCTTACTAGCAGCATTTAATACTCTATTGTAAAGATTAGTCTGTCCAACTTCATTGATATTTTTCATTCTATTAGTCTTTAAGAAACTCTGAGCTGCAGCTCTAGCTGAATCAATCCATCTCTGATTGATAGTCAGCTCAGGGAATGGTGGAGGACTAACTCTAGCTTGACTCAAAATGTCTGCTGGTTTTACTCCAGCTTGAAGTTTTTCAATTTCTTTACGAAAAACATTCTTAGCTATAGGACTACTAGTACTAGAAATACTCTTGTGTAACGTTCTAATTTTATTAAGAATTGCAGGAACTTCTTCAGTTGGAAAAGCAACTGATACTTTAGCCGTATCTTTAATTACATTAGCGCTACCAGGCTTTCTTTTTAATAATGCCCCTAAAGGAGTTTCAGCAGGAGTAGCAGTTAATTCAGCAATTGGAACTCTAGGCTTTGGTGCTGGTAATGGAAATTGTTCAATAATTTCTGGTGCTGGACCTGCTGCAAAAGTTCTTGGAGGAGCACCAATTTCTGGTGCCGGTAAACCTCTAGTAGGAATTTCAACATTAGCTTTTTGTGCTTGTTGAGCAGCTCGACGAGAAATTTCTTCACTTAAAGTTTGAGCTGTTTCGCTTGTACCTTTTTCAATTGTTGCAAGTGCTTCGGTACTTGTTCTAGCTGCTTTTCCAACTTTTGGAAGAAGCCCCACTCCCCCAGCATAAGTTAGTGGATCAGCAGCTATATCAAGACCAAAACCCACAGCAGCTTTTGCAGGTCCAGGCATTACTTCACTAAATCCTGTTGTATCAAGAATATCTTTACCTGTAGTTTTTTCTTTTCCAGATAGACCAGCCCAGATATCTTTAAGTCTTTCAAGAGTAGCTAAGGGATTTAATGCTTCTAAGAAAGAATCTCTAGCTGCGCCTGTAGGATCGGGATTATCTATATTAACTTGATTTCTTTCTAGATTACCCTTTAGCATATTTTCAGCTGCGTACATGGGCCTAGATAAAATATCGAGAACACGATTAACAAAACTAGGACCACGAATATCAGGAGTATTCTGCTGTTCTGTCTCATAAGGTTTCTGCAAACCTACTCCGGAAAGAATAGCTTGAGAAAGTCCAGTAACTTGCTGAAAATTAGGCTGTCTATTCATAGCATTTGTTTTTACAAGTTCTGCAAGAATATTAGTAAGTTCTTGATTACTTCCCACAACTACTGACCCATCTTGAAGTTAAGTTGGATATACATTAAAAGAGCTTGATGGGTAGTGGGATCAATTTCACCATTTTGAAGCATTCTGTCTGCTTGAGCTAAATACCATTCAGGTGTAGTGGTAGTAAAAGTACCGGGAACAGGACTCCGTTTATCTTCAACTTTACCGTAAACAGCTTCTGGGCTACGTTGCAATCGAGTAAATGCACCAGCAACAGATTGCTGAATATTAGGAGGTAACTGTTGCATAAAAGTATCTGGAGTTAATGCTTGCTGTTGTTTACCTTGCATTTGACTTTGTAGCATATCCCAAAGCATACCTTGACGACGTGCAGCTTCACTTTGTGCTGCTTGTTGTTGCTGTCCTAAACGAGTTTGAGCTTGTCCAAGTTGATCCAAATATCCAGTTTGAATTCCAGAACTTCTTTCAGCTTCAGCCTGATTAATATAATCTTGTAATCTATTAAGCATATCAACAGAAAGCTCATTACCTTGCATTATAGCTTGAGGAGCACCTTCACGATAATAAGTTGCATCAGCTTGGCCCATATCCATATAACGCTGTTGCTGTTGTGCCTGATTTTCAGAAGCTGCTGTTAAAGCTTCTTCTTCTGCTGGGGCTTGGTCGGCTAAAACATCAGGCAATGCAGCTTCAATACCTAGACTCTTAAAAAGGTCACTTTGTTCTTCTGAAACTCTTGAATAGCTACCTTCAATATTGCTTCTCAATTGACCATATAATTGTTCAACTTGCTTTTTAGCTTCGTTAGCCTGTGCAACTTGCTGTGGCGCTAATTTTTCATATTCATTAGCTAATTGACCATACATTGATTGAACATCTTTTGTTGCACGACCAGTTTGTGTTCTTGCTGTAGCCTCTCTTTGGTTATAAATAGGATCAATAGCAGCTCTAACTTGACGCATAAGATCAGCAGTATCAATACCAGTAGGCATATTAACAGGCTGTCGTAATTGATCAATTAATTGTGCATAAAGTTGCATTAATGGATCTGCAGGTTGCTGCTGTGGTTGAGCACCTGAAAATAATCCTGCAAGATTTCCAAGAGCTGATCCTACACTTTGTCCAGCAGCTCCAGCATTCCAACTAGGTTTAGGAGAAGCACCTGTAATACGATAATTATTAGGCAATCTAAAAGGTTGAGGACCTTGTGTTTGTGCTGTTCTTGCAATTTGATTACCAAAATATTGAACACGAGGACTACGAACTAATCTAACTAAAGTATCTATAATTGAAGGTGAAGGATCAAAAAATCCCATAGTTAACCGCCAATATTAAATTTTTGTGCTCTGCGCATAAGAGCGTCTTGTTTTGCCTGTTCAAGAGTAAGATCATTTTCTCTACGATAATTCTTTTCTTGACTTAATAAATCTGCTAATAAAGCAGCTTGCTGTTGTTTTAAAGCTGTTTGCTGTTCTCCAAATTTCTGCTGAAACTTTCCTTGTTCTTCACCATAAAGACCAGATTGAATCAAACCACGAGAAGCAAATTCATTACGTAAATCTTCTAATTGCTGAACACGATCTCTTTCCATAGAACCCATAGTTTGATTAAATTGAGTTCCTGCTTCACCACGTCTACGACCTAATTCACTAAGATAATCAGCTAAACTTCTTTTTCCACCGCGAACAGATTGCTGATAAGTTGCGTCAGTACCTAAATAAGATGCAAGCGATGGTGGTTTAGGAGCAGTTGTTACACGACTTCCACCACCTCCACCGCCTCCTCCACCTCCACCTCCAGAAGAAAAGGAACGTCTAGAAGAAGAACTTCTAGAACTTCCAGAACTTCTAGAAGAATAACGACGAGAAGAAGTAGAAGAACGATATGGAGCTGACCTTCTTACAGAACTTCCAATTCTACCTGCAATACCACCCAGAGAAGAACCAGTAGAAGACGACCTTTTTCGTGCAGCACCTAATCTAGCTATACTAGAAGCTGTACCACCTGAACTAGAACCAGCGTCTAATGGCATTTAAATTATCCTTCCTATATCTTCACTTCCATAATTACCTGCTTGTTGAGCTTTTAATCTACGTAACATTGCTGCACGTCGTGCCTGATATTTTAAATCACGTTCTCTATGCCCAGTAGGATCTACAGGCCCAAGATTAGGCGCGTCTCGTCCTCCCCCATATACTTTATTTCCTACACTATAGGGAAGAAACTGTTTACCCTGATATAGGATTACGATCACCCTCTTCCATAACAAGAGGCCATAATTCAACAGGTCCATAATGATTATAAGGAAGAAATAAAGTAGGACCTTCGGCTAATTCTCTATTAATACTTTTAGCAAATTTATCTGCATGTTTTCTGAGCATTCCATACATACCTGTAGTCATTTTCGGCGGCATGTATAAAGCAGGATATGGACCTATTACAAATTCTCTACCCAGCATTAGGAAACTCTCGCAGATACAGTTTGCTTCATTGCTACAACAGCAGTAAATTGGAAAATTTTTGTTGGTTGAGCAGGACTTCCCTCAGTTTCCATACGTACTGAGAAATTAGCTTTTCTAAATCGCATAGATTTTCCAAACTTAATCAATTTATTAGTATTAGCAATAGAATCTCCAGTAATAGTTTCTTGAAACGCCACAGGTCCAATTATAGGTGCTTCCCAAGTAAGGAGGCTAGCCCATGTTTCAGTAGTTAACGCATCCCATGTAGTTGAACTAATAAGAGTAATAGGAGTAAGTGATCCTAAAATATCCTGACCTGTAATAACATCTGCACCCCACCAAAATAATCTCTTATACCTAACAGGATCAGCCATATCATAGTCTTTTGTAGTTGCTATACAATAAAATTTGTGAATTCCTGTACCTTCTTTATTACCACTAAATCTACCATCTATAATCTTAATTACTTTATAACCACCAGAAGAAACATCAAATGAATATCCTGTATAATAACTATCTAATCCAGAACCTGTTAAATCTCTAGCTCTAACTAAAGGACCAAAAACATGCCATTCAATAGTAGAACTATCATCAGTTTTTTTCCATTCAGACCATGTACGTGTTCTTAATTGAAAAGAATATGTTCTATTAAAATAACGAACAATTAAACGTTCACCTAATGTACTTATATGTTGATTTTCATAGCGTGCAGTTGTTCCAATAGGTAAAGAATTATCGAAAACTAGAGGAACCTTTAAATTAATTAAAGAAAAATTAAAGTTAGTAATTTCATATATCTTATTTCTGTGCATACAATACACAGTATTCTCATACTGCACTACGCCAAAGCTTCCACCAGAACCTACAACGGGATTAATTTCACGAAGAATAGCATCAACAGGATCTAAATCGTAGGCAAGAACATGTGTACTTTCACCTTTAAAAAGAAGTAAGTTATCTTGATAAATAGCAACATTATTTAAAGTATCCCCATCACCTGGCTGCACATCAATAAAATTAGGACCAGGCCACGTAGTAAAATCAGCAGATTGAGAAAAAGATAATCTAGATGCGTTAGTTGTAGCAGTTTCTCCTGGACATAAATAAAGTCTATTTTTATGAACTACACATTTTTCTGCTCTTGGCATGGCTGCTACTGCAACTGCTCCACCACCAGGAGTCCAAGACATTCCACCATTTGCACTTAAAGGTGTGGCGGGTAACCAAACTGTATTATTATAAACTTCCATAGTTTTGCACTCACGAGATACTGCACCAGGATTTAATTCCGTCCACGAACTTCCCGCATTAGAACTAACAAAAGTAGCACCAGCCCTGGTAGCGAATAAGTAAAGAGTACCACTAAATACGATAGAACCAAAAATAAGAAGTCTTTGATTTGTTGCTCCTTGAAAGGTAACTTGAATTGCTGGTCTACTAACTAAAGATCCATCAGTATCAAGTTCAAAATTAAGACATTCGATAAGCTCATTATCGCCGATTAAAACAGGATCAGAACCAATATTTAGTCCACCTGAGAAAGGCCCAAGTCTAAGAATTTCAGTAGCCACTTAACCTCCTTTCTATTGGTCATACTCCAATACTGTGATTGTGGGATAAGTTGCAACAGCCTCAGTCGTTTCTCTAGTTAATAATAGATCCATATCAGACTGAAAATCATTTCTATACATAGCAGCAGGATCATGATCTTCATCTAGCAAACTAGCTTGCCACATACAATATTTAAGAAGTGTATTATGATAAATCAAAGGTAAAGCTAAAGCATCGGATACAAGCACAACGTCTGTAGGTTTTTGATTGTAAAGAACTTTTAAACCACCAGTAACGGATTGATCGGGAGTAGGAAAAAGAATTGCTTTACCTTCATACATAGTAAATAATTCTGGAGAAGATACAGGATACGCTATACCATCCCAACCATCAATAGAATCGTCAAATTCTTGCATATTTTTATATTTTATCGAACTAAAACTTAACATACTTGCATACTTATAACGCAAGGAACGTAAAATCAATAAATCGGTAGGCAAAGTATAAGAAGACTGTCCAGCAACTAAATCAATTAAGCCTGTTTTTTGTAAAGCACCATCATTATGTTTTACAATTTCAACTTGTCCATCATTAATCCAACGAATAACATCAGCATCTTGTACCTGGACTGCCGCGTCATCTCCGAAAATACGACGAACACGAGTAACTACATCGCTAGCAATCATTCGATTACCTTACGTACTGGACCCAAGTCTCTAAAATGTTCGTCTCTTACTCGTCCTTCATGATGCCAATTACTCTTTTGATTTCTAGCAACAAATAAAGCAAAGTCTTTTTGTGCTTCCAGTTCATCCATATGTTTCTTCATCATTAAAGCTTGAGCAGCAGCATTTCTAGCATCCAAATTAGCTACAACATTATTCTTATTTTGATCCATACTCCAGACTCTAGCAAGGATATCTTGAGGACTAGATAACGAATCTGCGTAACATACAATTTGATTTTTTCTAGTATCTACTACTCTAAAAACTTTAGATTTATCAATTAAATTACCCCATTCAGATAAAGGTACCATTTCAAGTGCTAAAAAACGATCGTAGTCAGCCAGGACTTCCGCAAGATTCTGAAACTCCTGGCTGACCCATTCATCAATCTGATTCATTTATAACTTTTCCGTTACAACTTCTTCTTCATCTTCTTCAACAGGCTTCTGGAACTTATCATTAGTTTCTGCATCAGGAGCAAAATCATATGTAGGAGCAGTATCAGGATGCCTCACTAGAGCATTATCTGTGTGCATTTCAGCAATGCCACGATTACTTAAATCTTTTGCGATATCCGGATGAAGATGGGTTCCACTAGGAACCTGCTTTACAACAGTTTCAGGATAAACCTGAACACGAGGATTCTCAGCATCCTCTTTTGTAATTTCAGTATTAATATTATAACGAGCTGCTGTCTCATCAGGAGTTTCAGCAGCGAGTTCAGC
This sequence comes from Candidatus Nitrosomirales archaeon, assembly GCA_049199595.1. GTDB lineage: Archaea > Thermoproteota > Nitrososphaeria > Nitrososphaerales > UBA213 > JBMCYV01. Next base: position 22,356 of record JBMCYV010000027.1, on the reverse strand, counting down.
AGGAGTCTTATTAGGAACAGTCGCAACTACATTCTCTGAAAGAAAAGAATCTTTTTCTTCATCAACGTAATCTTCGTCCCTATCGAATTCCTCTTCTTTAGGAGCTTCCTTTTCTTCGAGTACTTCTTTCAGAGTAGGAGCAGCCTTCTTTGCAGGAGCCATTTTATTACCCTTCTAAAGATATGGAAAGGTGGCCGCAATTCGGAGTTAACCACGACCACCTTAAACACTAATTAGGTTGAACACACAGTATTTCGCATGAACAACCTTCAACAGGACTCCAAGTTGGACAAATAGAAACAACATTCGCTGCATGTTCACAAGGATAATTAAAAGAAATCTCATCACAGCCACACCGGCCTGGATCATGCCAATAAGGAACTCTATTTCTGCACTCTTCACAAACTAAAAAAGGATTGGCAAATCCAATCTGTACATGGGTTCTAGTATGTGTAATCACAAAGGTGAAACTCTCTCTGCATAGATAATTCCAGAAGAAGTTTCAGCTGCTCCTGTGGCTGTAGCTAAGTCTAAAATAATATCATCAGTAGTATTTACAATATCAACAGTAATAGGACCAAAACTAGTCATATCAAGCGCAGGAGACGGAATTCTTGCAATAATAACAGTTGCACCAATCCTTAATCTAACTGCATCTGGTTGAGTGTGTCGACAATTACCCCAAATTCGCCATCTGCCCTTACCTGGATCTATAATTGAGGCAACAAAAACACCAATTCCTTGGTTATTACCAACAACTCCAGATCCTATAACAGTAAGTTCTTTTTGTAATGACATTACGCCTCAATAATAGAAGTCATTAATCCGTGTGAGTTACGCCTGTGAGTACCAATCTGCCAATAGCTAAACATACGAGCACGATAAGCATCATATTCACCAGAAGAGTCAATAAGTCGCTGCCACATATTTCCATCACGATTCATGAAAGACCAATCAGCGGCACGATAAATCTTAACTTCTTTCTCATTCATAAAATAAAGACGACCAGCTTGGCAATCAAAATCTGAAACAATAGGAATTTCACCATTATCAGTGGTAAAAGCAATACCAGAAAAACCACCAGTAAACTTAGTAGTATTTACATATCGACGCTGCTGTTCTAATAAGTTAGCATATGCACGACGAACACCAAGAGAACAAAAACCAACAGTAGTTGTTCCACCACGAGTACGAATAGCATCAATCATATTAATCATACGACCTTCGGAGATAGCTCCTGCAGTCGTATCCATATTTCCAGTCCAAGTACCATGTGTAATGTTATAAAGAGCACCAGCACCGTTACCAAGAGCAGTAGCAGTAGAAGCTAAACCTGCAACAATCTGCTCAAAACCAACAGGCTCTTTTTGATGAGAACCAGTACGAGTTAAAAAGTCACCAACTGCAACAGCTGTAACAGCAGTACCTAAAGTAACAGTAAGAGTAGAAGGAGTAATATCAGTAATTTCAATATTAGCATTATTTAAAACAGGAGCAGCCACAGTGCTTGTGGCATCGTAAACATCAACAAACATACCAATTTCAAGGTACTGTAAACCAGAAGCAGATCCAACTACAAAAGTAGTAGTAGTACCAGAAGCTGCAACAGCTAAAACACCCTGAGAAGTTCCATACGCTTGACGGTTAGTTTCTTTTTTAAGACCTTCTTTAATACCTGTCGTTTCTTGGTCTAGAACACTCGCAAAAGCCTGAACATCTGATTCTGCTAGTTCGAAAGACTGCCCAGAAAGCTGAATAGCACCATAACCATAAGAAAGTCTTAACTGAGCATCTCGGTAATCCTGAGTTTTCGGGTTAGGAAGTGCTTCCATCTCATTTCGAGAACCAATACCATGGTTTCTCTTAACTCGAACACCAAATCGAACGTATTTACCTCCTACAGAGTCATTCGCAACTCCTTCAGAGGTTCTTTCAATTCGAGAAATAGTAATAACTTCAGACTGTAGCTGATCTCGAATCTGAGGTTCGTAAACTTCCTTAAGAATATTAGCAGCGGTTGTAAGTGTGGTAGTAATGGTTACTGCCCTCCAACATAGAATGAATTATAAAAGTAATGTAAATTTAAAATAATTCAACTACGTTGAGAAGTTAATTCTCAAATTACTTATTACGTTCTACATTAGCCGACTCAAGCATCTGAGCCACTAAATTTTTTGTTTCCTTACTATCCAACTTCTTAACATCAATAGCTCTAGAAGGAATAGAGCCACCTTGACCCATAAGCATAGGTGCAGGACGACGCTTCTGAAGTTCAGAAACACGACCAGAGTATTCTTCATAAGCTTGCTGAGCTGTCATATCTTTATGCAACATGCGCATAACAATTTCATCTTCTGGAAAATCGCCAACTTTAGATTTGAGGTCACTAAGTTCTTTATCCACAGCAGCATCAGCTTCGGCAGCTTGTTGTTCTTGAGCAGTCATTTGACGTTGTGCAAGTGCAATTTGAGCTAAAGTTTCAAGTTGTTGTTCCATTCTTTGAATTCGAGGATCATCCTGATCTCCATCTTGAACTTCTTCAACAACTTCTTTAGCCTGTGCTGGTGTAATGTTTAAATGTTTTCCAATTGCTTCATAAACCTGCTTAGGATCGTTTTCAATGAGATTAAATAAACCAATAGCCGTACCAGCAAAATCAGGAGTAATTCCAGATTTCTGAAGATCTTCCCACTGCTTAAGAGGCTCATATTGCGAAGTCGTAGCAGTAATACGTTCTTTAAGTTTAGGACCTAATTCGGTTCTTCTATCTTCAGGAATAGCACTTACAATTTCGTTCCAAGAAGAATCCAGTCCCTCAATAAGAGGCACATTGTCTCCTGGAGGATTAGGTTGTCCCACTCTTAACTCTCTTTCTTTGAATACAATGCTTTCAACCTACGTTTCAAGGCTTCCTTTGTAATTTTACCTTCTCGTTGCTTACTATAAAAGATAGCAGCTTCTTGTTTAACAGGTCTCGAACCTGCATTCTCACTCATAAGATCTCTTAACCGCTTTCATTCTCTGTATCTTAAGTCTACGTTTAAGAGCCTTCTTCTTAAGTTGTTCTGCTGTAGTATCTGTATTTTTCTGAGGAGTTGGAAAATCAGGAGAATCGGGAGTATTATCATTATTTTTATAGTAATCGCTATACCCAACAGCTCTACCAGCGGGCATTAGATACTTCCGGGATCATCGCTAACGCGTAATTGATACTGTTTATCATTTTCTGTCATTGTATTAATTCTAGCAGTAGTAAATCCTAATACAGCAAGTCTACGATCCATTTCAGCAGAACTATTTTGATTATAATTTCCAACTAATTTCATAGTATCAGTAGAGATCGTCGCCGCAGCGGCTGCTGGAGAGAATGTAACTGTAGTACTAGCAGCAACAGCAATAGCAGTAACAGTAAAAACTGTTTCTTCCTTTAAAACTCCAGCAGCAGTAAAGAGTTTAAATTCATCACCAATACGAACAACATTAGTACCAGCACCAGGAGCAGCATTGGCTCCAACAATAGTTGTAGTTGACCCACCCGCGTTTGCAGTAAAAACAACAGGACCTGCAACAACACGAGTTTCAAAATCATTTCTATAAGAACGTCGTTTATCTACATATTCAGGTGCGAGCATAGCAGTTAATTGATGAGTCATGCAACTGCTCCTTCAGTAGGTTGCTGTTCTCCTTCTAATGTTGGCATTGGTTCTGGGCCTGTAGTTTCTTGTCCTTGGTCTTGTTGTTCTACATTAGTAGGAAGAGAATTAGGATCAACAGGTAATCGCCCAGTAAATGCAGCCATAGATGCTTCCATATGATGTCTAACATGCTCTTCAAATAGTATTTTTGTTACAGGAGAAGCACTTTCAAAGTTTTGACTTTTTCGATACATATTGTGAATCTGAATATGAAGTTCGTGATTATCGTAGGTATGGGTAGGCACAATTGGAGGAGGTTCTAATTTCAAACCAGCATCAATGTCTTTTTGACCTTCTGGATTACTATTTTGCCATTCCTCCGTGTGCTTCTGTATATCTTCTTCTGTAATAACACGCATCTTTAGATTTTCTCTTTGTGCTTGACGCTTATCAACTTGAATACGTTCATAAATCCTATTAAGACCACCAACTTCAAGAATTTCCAAACCTTCATCAGGTTGAATAAAGCCCATTTTCATAAGATCCATAATAAATGCTTGTTTAGCAGCTCTTGAAGTCGGTAGTGCAGAACCTGATTCAACTCTAACATCAGTATTACCACGAAGATCGGAATTTTTAAAAATTTGAACATCAAATGTACCGTCTAAACCAACAATCTTAACAGTACGCGCTTCATCCCAATACATCTTAACATAAGTTAGACACTGAGCAGCAACTTTTTCAATAGCCTCTTCAATAGAAGAGTAATTACCAGCAATCATTGTTTCATCTTGCTCTTGCAAAAAGCTAATTGCAGTTGCGGCGGTAACCCCAGGCGGTGTACTTCCATTACTTACTTCGTGCTGACCACTAACATCTGCCATATCATCATACAGACGATTAATTTCTTCTGTTACATAACTTGGAAGATTTTGAAGTGGAAGCGGCTGTGGCGGAGTATGTCCCATAGCATATTCAATAACTTGTCCAGGTTCAGTAGTAATTTTTTTAGCTTCAACTGAACCCTTTTCAGCAAGTATCTGGGGTTTACTCATCCGGTTTTTAGATTCAATTAGTTGACTACGCGAGCGATTTAATTCTTGCTGTAGAGGAATTAAATCTTCAATAATTGATGATGTATAAAATTTGCCAGTAGGAGTACCATCCAGTTTAGCAAAAGGATACTGACCATGTTCATAAGGCCATTGATCAAATCCTTGTACAAGTTTATTAGCAGCAATTGTAAACATTCCACCATTAGGTAATTCTGGTAAGTATCCAGGCTTAACCCAAATTTCTAAGATAATACTCTGATCCTTTTTATTGTCATTTCTACTAATTCCCATTGCATTATATAAACTATCATCAACTGATTCTAACTTAGCAGTTCCAGCTTCAATTCCAAAATTCTGTCTAAGCCAAGAATTATTTCTAATTTGCGCATGGATAATATAAGGTTGATCTTCTAATTCAGTACTCATCAAATCAGGTACATAGATATGAAATGGTGTTACTTTTTCAATACAAATATCACCATATACATCAGTACTTTCAGAACCAGGATCCTCAGAACCATTTTTAGCAATTGCATTAGGATCCCAATAAGCTTTAATAAATCCATTACCACAAACAGCTTGCCAGAAAATTACATCTCTAAGAGTTTTATTGAGTTTCTTTTCCCGCCACAGCGAGTCCCAAATTTGTTCTCCTGCTTGTGCAGCGAAAACATCAGCATCTTCAGAAGAAGCAGGAACTACAAAGGCATTAGGTTTCTGAGCAGTAAGTCTAGAAATCTCTTTACGAATAATCTTGCGAATCTGATTAACTACAATACGCACTCTCCATCGCGGAGCTTTAGGCGTGTATAAATCAAAAGCACCGTTAACAGTAACTTGACGAAATTGTACATGTTGGTTACCATAGTAGAAAGCCAAATTCAAATACCACTGTCGTTCTTGTTTAATTCTCTGCTCTTGACATACATGAAACCATTGCATACCAATAGCAACTAATCTTTCTCTTAACTTATCAGCGTCTCTACCCTCAGCAGTAAAGATTTCACCAACACTAGTTAAACCATTAGAATTATCTGGATAAGTCATCTGACATCATTCCCAGATCACTTAATGAGTAAGCTCTAACATCATCTGTAGTAAGGATTTCACCATAACCAGAAGTATCTTTTACTCTTTTAGCTTCTGCTTCATCATCTTGACTAATATATTCATCCTGAGTAGTTTCCACCTGCATCATTGAGTAAGTCTGTAAGGCTGCGAACGTTCTGGCGTCCGGTGCTTGTAGTCGATTTAGAAGTTCTTGAACTTGTTTTCTTAGTTCCTGATTCTGTCTTATCAGTTCCTGATTCACTGGTTGTTTCCATAGGAACAGCACCAGGAGGAGGGCTAAGAGAACTATTATCCCCAAGAGAATGTATACTAGCATAAAAATCCTCAAGACTCCTAAAAGTTCTAACTACAGTTTCGTGGAGTTCTACTCCTTTTGCTTGTAAATTTGCTATTTCTGCATTGCCTAATTTAGTTTCTAATAATTCTGCCTTTAGCCTGTCGAATAAACCCATCTCATTAGAGATGTCTGTTAAACATTCTCCGCATAAATACACGGTCCCATACCAATCAATCTCTAGTCCAAAGTCTATATACTTTCTTCCATCATCTTTAGATGCTCCGCAATTAGCACATTTTCCAGGTTTAAAATCGGGAACATTTAAGATTCTGTATTTACTCATGCGTAGCATCTCCAGATAATCGGGATCAACTTCCGTTGGCAACCTACCATACTTCTCAGTAAACTTATCCACCAAAGCTTTCATTCTTATTAAGTTCTCTACAGAACCCATCAAATTTCTCCAAAAGCATACTCATCAGGTTCTGTTTGTATAAATTGAGAATCAACCTCCCAAGGAAAATCTTCTCTATTAATTTCAGTTAAACTGTGCCCTTTAGCAAGAGATTTAATTTCAGGGGTGAGATAGGGCATAAAGTTAAAAAAGTATCCCGCAGAATCTGGACAGTGATCATTTTTCTTTTTAGGTGCTTCTCTAACATTATTTCTATCAGCAATTTTAGGAGAATTAAAAATCATAAAACTGTAACTTCTAATCTCTCTAACTGTGTTAGGACACTGCTCTGTAATATGCCACATATCATATTTAAAATACTCATTCATTTTATTGATACGACCATCGACATCTTTCTTAGCGGGAACTAAGGGAATACCATTATCTCTATAAATTTGTAAGGAAGAAGTACCCGTTTCTGCAGTTCTCTGAGCCATAGAAGGATCACATACGTAAAGGATAGGCTCTACACCTAATTCTTCATTAATTTCTTTAATTCTTTTTGCATGATCTTTAATTATCATTTTTCTTTTATAGTGTTCTTTGAATGTAACAACGCTACTTTTAGGAGATACAGCGTGCCAGAGTACTGCGGTGGGATTATTAAATCCGTGATCGAGAGAAACATAAATTGACCAAGATTTTGGTATTGGTCCCCCACCTTCAATAACATGTCTTTTAAGATCAAATTCTCTAAGAATTAAACCACCACGAGGAACGAAGATACCTTTTTCTCTAACATCTTTTTCTTCCTGTGTTAAGTCTTCACCTAATAATTTTAAAGCTTCTTTATTCAAATGGGGATTACTAGAGATGTCTACCTCAAACATATCTACATTTTTGTTCTCTGTTACTATAAATCGATCAAAAATCCAATCTTGACCGTCTACAGGAGTCATAGTCATATACCAACAGCCATTAAAGTCAATCAAACGAAGACGACATTCGTTAAAAATTGCACTAGGACATTCTTCATCAAAATGTATAAAGTGAAGAGGAATACCAGCAAAAGCTTCGACTTCCTGCTGGTGTGTCATTACTTCAATAGTTGAGCCATTTCTAAATGTTAAAAGAGCGCCACGATTCTTCCACGAATCTTCCCAAGAACCATTTACTAATTCACTTGGAGGAGTCCATTGTGCAAGTAAAGGTTTAATAATCTTTTCAATACCATTATCTTTATCAACAGTTACAATTCTGCCTCTTACAGGTAAATCATGTGTTTTTTGATAAGGATGTCTTCCAGTAGCTCTCCAAATATCCTCTACAATACCAGCGGTAGATTTGCCACTTCTATTGCCTCCTCGCAATAGACGGCCTACCTTAGGAGATTCATGAAATGCTTGATGTGTAGGAGAATTAGGAATATAAGATAAAACATTCGGTTTGGCAGCTGCGTTTGCAAGTGAACTTGCAAGTTGTTCTAAAAAATCATTCATTTATGTTCCAAATCCTAAATCACGAAGAGCATCTATAATACTTTGTATTTGAGCCTGGGTATAAACTGCATTGGCAGTAGTAGGAAAAGTAGGATCTAAACCTTTTCCAATTCTCTTAGAGCTTTTACCATTATGAATATGATCTCCAGGACTAGCTTGGTTATGCTCAATACCTAAGGTATGATGTTGTGCTGTAACACTACTATCTATATCAGATTTAGCATGTATTTTACTAACATCTGAAGAGCTTAAATTATTAAATGGCTGTGTCATGTTGGATCCCTTTGGTAGCGTGCAAACCATTTTAGTCCGTCATCAACAGCCCAAGTAATAGGTATAGTATTACTTACTTCTCTAGCTGCTGCACCTGAATTCATTCTAATACCAAACATTAATATCTGATTAGTTCTTAATTGACAAGTAACAGGCTGTCGTCCACCAGCTAATGCATTACTTTCATCCCATACGTGGCCATTGCCAACTATAGGTGTATTAGCAAGAGCAGTATCTAGAGCAATAAGATTTTTAACTTTAAAGGGTAATGTTATAGTATAAATACCAGATCCTGCATTAAATCCAGTTCCATATCTAAAATGACCCCAAGTAAAAATTTGATCAAAAATTCTATAATAGTAACCTTGAATGATATTACCTGCTCCAAGAGTAGGAGGAGTAATAGTAGCACTAAGAACAGGAACGTACGTCTGTAATGGTTGAGATATTAAACATGGACCAGCATAAGCATCTATTAAATCGCAATTAACTTCATTTTGAGAAGGCCAATCTTTAATAAAATTTGGACCTGTAGGTGTAACTAAAGCTAGTACCATTATGCTACAGCCGTTGGATACATAAAATACCCCGATAATCTATCATCTGTTGAAAAAGGATATGAAGAAGCAAAAATATCTCCTTGAGATAATTCAAAAATAATAACATCATTAACAGCATCATACAGTACAAGAAAAGCTGAACTGGTAAGAACAGCACTATTATCTTTAAATGCACATTTACCTATTGGAATACCTCGTCCACTATCACTAGCATCAAGAACAGGATCAACAGCAAAAGGTAAATTAATTCTATAGTCACCGTTACCAGCAGCAAATCCAGCAACTCCTGCATAAATTCTAAAAAATACAATTACCATTCTTGGATATAGACGAACCCATTTTCCCTCTGTAAATCCACCCGCACCTAATGTAGGATTAGCAATATCAGCAGTTAGATTCACTGTATATATACCTGTACTAGCTCTAAATAAAGCATCAATTTTATCCATATTAATGCTATTTTGTGCAGGCCATCCAGCAAATGTAGGTAGAGCTTCTTTAATTGATTCATCAATATCTGGTTTGATAAGACCTAAATTAGTACTAACGGTGGTACCCATTATTGATAATTCCCAAAGGCTATAACTGCCAAAGTAAGTATCAAAGCTAGCATTATAATACTATAAGTAATTCTAGCAACTAATTTCATAAAAACCTCCTAAGCCTTCTTGTAGAAGAATTGGCCGGTTATATGGTCACCATTTGCAAAATTAAAAGGCATACCTGGAGTGAAATAAGGAGCTGTTTTCCCTGGAAAAGTTTCTGTAACAATACGTGCATAAGTAACTCCACCAACTACAACTATATCCAAAACAGCTGTTCCTCCTGAATTTACAACAAAAGTTATAAAATGCGCTTCACCAATACAGCTCGCCACACCGGGAATATCCGATAAACTAGTTCCTACATTGTGGAATGAGGTGTCGGCAGCAAAAGGTAAACTAATTCCATATGCTCCAGCACCACTCCCAGAAGCAACTCCTGGATTTAAAAAGTTAATGACAAAATTTCCCCAGACAAATCCTTGAAATACTGTGTACTCACCAATGAGAGAACCAACACCAACATTAGGGTTAGTAGAAGAACCTACCATAGTGGGGTTGTATGAAGTAAGGGGTAAATTTGTTTTATCAATAAGAATAAGATTGTTGTCTTCGCACAGTTTAGTGTTAGTAGCCCACTCTTTAGCTAGTTCTGTTAAGTCTGGTTTGGCTAAACCAATGTTTGGGGTGAAGGTAACTGCCATTTACAATAACATCTCCCCTCCGAATCATGATCCATGATGTAGATTGAGTTAAGAGTCTTTAAGGAATAACGCCTTAATCTTTGAGAAATCTCAAATGTTCCATCAGGATAAACATCTACGAATTGGAAAAACTCTCCATCTTCTAGATAATCCATCAGCTTCTCCTATCTACTGTTTCGTATTCAGGACGAAGCTGGTCTAATCCTAATTGTTTTTTAGCAGCTATTAACTCTTGATCCTCTACCAGCTCACCAGTAATTTGGGGGGGAGTAATAACTTCAAGAGTTCTATTTTGAGTAGCTGCTTTAAGGTCCTGAGCAATAGCAACCATAGTTGTAGGGTCTTTAACGTGACGTTGAATAATCTCAATAATCATTATAATTAGCTGTTCACTCTGTGGCTGATCGCTTTGCAATTCACCAGTAGTATCTAACCAATATTTAATTGCATTCCAATCACCTTGATTAATTTTCTTAGTAAATTCCGCCACAGCTGCAGGACGCACATTACTCAGGTTTTGGTCTGCTAAGTTATTGACTAAGTTTTTAAATTGCGGGTCGTTCAACCAAGCGTAATAAGTTGCTGGGAGAATTCCAAGTTGGTCTAATTTTTCAGACATAGGTCGCTCATCTACCATGTTCATTACTGTAATAGCAGCAGCAACCTGTGTGGCTGTTAAATCACCTTGTGAGTGTTGTCTCCAAGGAATTCCTCTATCTTCTAAAGCTTTAATAACTTGTCTACGTTTTAGGTAATAGTTAACTGTAACTTGGGATAACTTTAGATATTTAGCAACTTGCTCAATAGTGGGTACGTTGTGGCGTAAGAACCATTGTAGTTCGTAGTAATTGATTAGGTCTTTTTCTGACTTAGTCAAAGCATTTTTAATAGCCCAATATTGTTGCCTACTTGCCATTCTCCCTCCCAGTTATTACTCACTGTTGCTACTACTCATCTGATCTCGTTCTCGTGCAGCAATTGTTGGACGACATTTAGTAAGCCAGAGTTCTGCTTCATCAATCTTAGTTTTTACTAAACTAAGTTCCCGAGAAGGTTCGTATTCATTTAGCATGTCGCGTAATCTGTTAAAGTGGTAAATTGAATTCATCACTTCTCTGAAGACCTCGCAATTCCTGCATTAGCCCACATCATAACTTCTTCAAGCTTAGTAATAGCTAAAGACTTTTCGCGTCCTTCTGGAACCTTTTTGTTAATAAACTTAGCAAGTTCTAAACAGTGTTGACGAACAGAAGCGTGATCGTTCTTCTTTTCTACATCTGTAGCAGGATGAAAAGCAAATCTCCATTCTAGTTGTTCATCAGCGATATATGGAATTCTTTGGATTTTCTTTTGTAATTCTTCCATCTCTTTATCCATCAGTCAGGCACTTTCATGTTTTCGATCTTCTTATAAGCGTCAATGTAGGTTTCACCTAGGTCTCCGTTATAAGTAACTTCATAGTACATCTGGTCTGGCAAAGTAGTACTTAACAGAGCTTTCCAGTTTTGAAGTGTCTTAGAAAACCACACTACGTAAACCTCGTAATAAGGTGCTTGTGGGTCAGACTTATCGAAGTGTTCTTCTACGTAATTAGTAATTAGACGGATGGCTTTTTGCTGAAAAGTTTCAGGTTTGCCCTGCAAAGACATTAAAACTCCCAATCCTCACTTATTCCGGCGCCTGCATCTATAGTCCCAGTTTGAATCTAAGGGTTGGAGGACTCGATGACCAGGGTTTGTGACCTATCTCACATGCTCTGAGCTGGCCAAATGTAGATTCATGTCCGATTAGCTCTGTTTTGTACCCCCTAATATTCAAGATCAAAAACAAATTATGTACGCCACACCTACTCTGTTTTGATTTGAAGTAATTATTATTTGGTAGCGAAGCTGCACCAACAAAAGGATTTCTTTTTCTAGTTAATGAGACTCTTCCAAATTTAACAATTCTTTGTAGATAATAGGGGACTACCACTCGCAAGCTCGCCTGGAATTTCTGGACAACATATTGAAACGTTTTAATTGAGCTTTCAACAGTTGAAGATTAAACCAAGTGTATCGATAGGAGATGAATTAATACTAGATCGATAGGACATATAGGTCTTGTTCGTTTAAGCTCTGAGTATTTCATAGGTACATTGATATGTTCATATGTATGAAAGCACTAATGTATAGCTGTTTCAATAGAAAAATGGGATGTGTCGGATATGTGTTATTATATAATTAAATAAAAAGCACTGACCATTAAAGTGCGAAATCACTTCTAATTTAATTCACAAAGCATATAAATGAGTGCATAGGACGGAGGCTCGCCGAAGTCCGGTTATGCACGAATTTGTAATGCGATACTATATTTATACGAATGAATAAAAGCATAACGAACGAAGAGAGTGTTTTATGCTTGAAATTCATGAAGTAAGTGCATAATTGTTCATATGGATCAGATGCACCGTTTGACGGATATCTAGTACTATGGTAGCATGGTCCATAGACAGTCCCCATGCACATCAATAAATGGACATTAGGGGGTAAAATCGGACATAAGCTGCCTAGCCATGCATTAATGATGAATCCTGAAATAACTAATTGAGGGAGAAACATGAGTAATGACAAGTACCATGCGGATATCAGGCGATTGTTAGAGCAACATGGTGCAATGGGTGTTAATCAGATATCAAAGGAACTAAACGTTCCACTTAGTACAATGCAGAAATACCTAGACAAAGATCAGAACTATTTCAAAAAGAACCATGCACGCAAATGGGTTTTACCCGAAATATCTGCTAGTGAAGAAATGTCAGTTGTATCATCTAATTACTCTGATGTTATTAATAGTCAGATTATGGGTATGCAAGCACTAATAGAAACACTTATGTCACAATTCAGAGCGACTCTCTCACTTATTGAAGCAAATAAAGGCACATCAGCCTCTGTAGCTGGAATAATGCCTGATATACACCCTGAGATACTCAAATTAAACAAAGCTGCCAAAGATATGCATACAGTATTTAGTAAGTATATCTCGAAATGTCCAGATGAATACCAAGAGCTACTTAAAAACGTTGATTTATACAGACTTATAAAAGAAAGAGGCACTATCTATATGAATAGTGAGTTCAGTACCGAGATTACATCACTATTCCTAGAAAGAACTGTTGATTTATCAAATGAAGTAGTTGCCGTGCTAAAAGAATACCAAAAGGAGATAAGACTGTGAAATATGAAATCATGACTGATTATGGAGATTTAATAATACTAAGCAGGCATGGCAGAATTATATTAATAAGTCGTGACATGACTGAGATAGTAGCAAAACTGACTGAAAACTATGCAGAACATATGAATAAAGCTCAAAGCACCATTGAAAGAGCAAATGACACGCATATCACTACAGATAGTTTAGCAGTTGAAGAGAGACCACCATATAAGCAGACAAATCGTGACGTAGTATCAAATAAAAAGCCTGATGATAAGTCACTAAATACAATATTCGAATTATAAAATATTAAAGTAGGATTTGACCGGATTTTGTCCCATTTGTGAATAGTTACGTATACAGTATTGGCATTCAAAAACTCTTCTTTCTGTCCTGATTTATGAGAGAATCAATTGAAGGCGAATTCCGCCCTAAAAGACGATTACTCTGGGTAATCGGGAAAAGAAAGGGAATTGAAATGCTAATCGACACAATCTCTTTTGAGATTCACGATTTCACCAATCACATTAGCGAGCAATTCCTAGTGCTCAACACAGAAGAGAATTACGAAAGGGTTCTCTCTCACCGTTACACTCGCAACATCAAATTGGGCAAGACTTTCTCTTTCCAATTCGAAAAGGAAATGTCAATCCCAGCCGAGTTTATCGAAATGGAGACTTGGCTACGTTTGATTAATTCAGATCCCGAATTGTTCGCTGGTGTGGCGGAGTTTACTTCTGATCAATTGATGGGGAGAGTTACTGTTTAATTGATGTCTACTCGGGAGCACAGATTAAATGCTGTGCTCCCTTTGGAGTTATCAATTAAGATTGGAGAATTGAAATGGACACAACAAAACGAGTTACTGCATACGCAGTTACTAACGGCTTTGCAAATAAATATGCGGGTAGGTTTGATTACTCTCTTTGGAATGCAGCCTTTGTTTGTACTCCGAAACAATACCGAAGAGTATTCAAGAAATACTTTCGGGACATGCACAAAATCGATGTTCCATTTTAATTGATGATTAATCGGGAATGCAATTCTGGTGCAAATTCGACCGGAATTGTATTTCCCCTGTGAAGTTATCAATTCGAGAAAGGAAAAGAAAATGCCACAGTACAATGTATGCGGTATTTATGATGAGGCATGTCGCAATGGCACGTGCTCTCATAAAAAGGTAGTAGAAATCGGAACGGTAGTCGCTGCTTTTAGTGGCTTTAGTGTCATTAACAACGGTGGTGGTGATTTATTTATTCGTGATAACAAGAATGGAGTTCTTATTCGTATTAGTCACGACGTAAAAGGTACAGTTATTACTGCATCTGAACGCACTCTTACACCATGGTCTGTTAACGGCCTTTCCGCTATCATTGTTCACTGAAAAGGAGAATTGAAAATGAATTGCGAAAAATGCGGATCGAAAACCCATCGTGATGACGCAATGAATCGTCGTTGCAATACTTGTGAGTATCTAGTTCGTCAATGTACTTGTAAAAAGGAGAATGAAATGGAAATCGAAGAAATTTCATTTAGTGCATACAATGCACTAAAATTCTGCCCTGAATGTGGAAAGGAATTGGAAACACACCCTATTTCAGGTTGGAAAACTTGCTTTTTGCATGGCGATTTTGAAATGTTCAAATACGACATCTATTGGAGATTCACTAAGAATCTCATTAAGCGATAAGAAGAATAGTAATGGAGCTCATTATTCGAGGTTATCAACTACTTAAAATTGAAACAGACGACAATTCTACCTATCTCTTTATGGGTGACAACTTTGTTGCTTTTAATAAAGAGCAGTGGAGGCTGTTTCAAGAAATGGTTTCAGATGTACAATTGCTAGATTGCGGACATCCTTTTTATAAATTTACTACTAGAGACGGTTTGCCTGCGTGTGGCGAAATGTATTGCAACAATTATATTTACTAAGGAGAATGCTCTAATGATTACAGAACACACTTGGCGTAGTATTCGTGATGGAAGACTGTGCACTTATCAATTTTATCAAACAGAATGTGGTAAAGATATCGAAGAACACGAGGACGCTTATGATATGGTTACTCTAAAACATATGACAAAGGAACAAAAAGAACAGTACATAAATACTCATCCTAAAAGGCCGAATTCGACCGGAAATTGAGATATATCAATGTACGCAGTTTGGAATATCACAAAGAGAGCTTATGAAATTACAATGACAGAACACGAGTTGGGCGTTAACATTTTCGCATTGACCGTTGCGAAATATGAAACGCATGATGCTGCCGTAGCTACTTTGCAAAAAGAATTCTTGAATCTCAATAATGCAGGAAAATTGGAGAATTGAAATGCGATTCAACAAAGGTGATAAGGTCAAAATAGACGATTCAACAGTCATTCCAACAATCCAAGAAATGCTGAAAGACAAAGTTGGAATAGTAGTCGCAGTTAATGTAACAAATTGGGATTACCATGTTAAATTTAAAGGAAGTGGGCGGCCGGGTGATCTATTCGGATTTGACCATTCTCAACTAATTGCATTGGAGAATTGAAATGAAATTTACTCCTGAGAAATTGGCGGAATTAAAAGAGAAGTTTCCGCCTGAATACCCTATGGCATTGGAAAACGAAATGGTGCCTACGGCTGAAGTTGATTGGAGTTCTCTTGAATTAAAAGAATTGACTTGCAACAATCATCCTTGGTCGCGCTATCTGACAAAGGATCCTTTCAATCGGGGGTTGCATTTTATCCAAGGCCCGAACGGTTTGGATTCAATTCTCGATACGGAATGTGAATGTCCACTCTCTGATTTGGTAGCTGTAATTAGAAAGGATAAATAGTGGCCAAATTTACAACTCTACGTTATGTGACCTGGCCTAGAGACGAAATTCGCACTATGCCATTAGAAGAGGGTAAACATATAGCGAATGCTAATGGTTTAGTTATTAATCTAACTAAGCAGACAACTTTCTTTATTCCTTGGTCTAGTGTAGTTGATATTACCAAAACAGAAATTGTACTACAAGAAATAGATAAGTTCGGTGGAGAGCAAGACAAATTCGACCGGAATTGAGGCTTATCAATATGAGAAGATTTCTTTGTTGGATTGGCATTCATCAGCCTCGACCTGTTGGATTTCCTGTAAAAATTCAATGCAATAGATGTATGAAAATCCTATAGGCAAAAAGAAAGGCCCACCAGAAATTGGCTGGTGGGCCTTTTCTCATTCACTTTTTGGTAATTACGAAATGCAACTCATTGTCAGTGAATTCGACAGTTGGTGAAACCGTTTTCTCTGTAGAGTTACCGGCCTTTTCCCAAACGTCACGAAGCGTATCAGACTTAATAGCCTTTCCGCGCTCGTAATATTTAGGAAGTGCAAGGACAGTCTTTGTGAAACCATCCTCGCTAACAATTTCCTTTCCATCCTTATCAAAGACGGAAACATGAACGCGATACTTA
This sequence comes from Candidatus Nitrosomirales archaeon, assembly GCA_049199595.1. Lineage (GTDB taxonomy): Archaea > Thermoproteota > Nitrososphaeria > Nitrososphaerales > UBA213 > JBMCYV01. The sequence goes on along the minus strand of JBMCYV010000027.1, from coordinate 5,703 downwards.
GGAGTGGCCTTTTCATCGCTTCCGAAAGTACGGACCTGGTCCCTTCCAATTGCAGGAAGAGGGAAGTTGTTGAGAAACTCACTAATAGCAGAGCTTACCTTCTCATCAGAAAGCATCTTTGCCATTACTTCGAGCTGAGTACCAATCTCAACAGCAAACTTACGATGCTCTTTCATTGGAGCTTCGATTTCGGGATTACGCTCTGCCGTAGCAGAAAGAGTAATACCCAACCTCTTAGAAACAATATCGAGAGCATTCTTACGAGCCTTGTTCATCTCATTTACGAGACTTTCGAAAGCTTCAATTGCAGTCTTGACTTCTGTGTCAGGCTTAGCATCCTTATCAGTAGGACGCGCCAATTCACGACCCTTTTCCAAAACCTTTCCAGAAGTCCACTCAGCGTCTTTCTCTGCCAATACTTCCTTGTTGTAATTCGAAATCTCATCGAACACTTCAAGGTACTGACGAACGAAATCTGCAAGAATAGCATTCGTAGAAAGAATTTCAGAAACCCTAGGAGCCTCCGTCTTAACAGTTTCTGACTGAGTTTCCGTTTCCGGAGTTTCAGACTTAACTGTCTCAGACAGATTTGCCTTAGCAGAAGTCTTCTTAGCAGTAGAAGGAGCGGTCATTTTCTTTCCCCTTTCTAGGGAATAACAGAATTTGAGCGATCCAAATACTAGCTAGAATCGTAACTGTTAATATTTTTCAATTGTCAATTAACAGCCCGAACCTAGACAGCATCCGTTCGCTCGGTACCCTTTGAGTCTACTCTGTGAGCTGCCATCTTGGCCAGTGTTTGATCTCTACAATCTCAGAAATTTCTATGTCCGTTTTGTCCGATTCGAATAATTAAACTTCGCAATAAATATACTTTAACGATCGTTTAACATATCAGGCATTGATGTCTGTCGATTTGACGATACAATTATGAGATGATATAATGGTACCACATAGCGGAATGGATGGAGGCTGGCAATTAATGACAAGAGAATTACAATTCTTAAAGTCAGTTTTCAAAATAACAGAATGGAGAGATGGTTACGTATATAAAACTGAAGAATTAGGAGATGAATGGATTGATCAATCAGTTATAGATAACAACAAAGCAAAAGAGACTAACTTACTCTATGCTCCTATTGCGACTATCAAATTAGAACAACTGCTTAGAGAAGGCAAAAACTCTATTAGGCTTAAGCCACACGGAGCGTAAACAAATTGACCGGAATTGAAAATTGAATTGAGGATTTGATGAAAAAGAAAATATGGCTTAATTGCAACCAATTGGCAGACGGTTCTTACTTCATCTGGGAAATAGCAGAAAGATATAAGAATCCTAAAATTACACATCCGAAAAGTATGAATTGTTTAGATGGTAGTTCCATTTTAGTCTTATGGCGGACTAGTTCCCTTATACCTTCTTACATTACTGATCCCTATTTGAGATACTCAGCTGACTATTTCCAAGTAATAATTGTGAATTGAGGATATGATGAAAGAATCTCCCTCAGACGCCACACGTAAAAGAATAACAAAATGGATTGAATCTGCTAAGCCTGTTGACACTAACCCGGTATGGACTGAGAAGCGTCTTGCCATTGATTTTGGAGGACATACGTTCATTATAACAAATGGTCAAATCTTTCAGTGTGCACATTGTGGTCATTACGATCCAGAATGGAATGCTACAGAAGTTCTCACTTTTTTTAGTGAAAACTTTGGTGTTAAACCGTATGAAATTGAAGTGACCTGCTCTGTGACTATTAAAGGAGAGAAGAAATAATGAGTTTTAAAACAGAGATCCCTAATCCAGAAAAGATGGTAGAAAGAGTAGTGAGTTTGACTAAGAATTTATCTAAAACTAAGATTGAGAGAGCACATGCTTTAGTTGCTTTTCAAAAACAACTTAGTCTATTCTCTGAAGAAATTCGTACTCTAGAACAATCAGCAGAAAATGCATTTGATATTGAAGATTTAAGAGAGGCACGCGAGTCACTTAAACAAATCTATGATGCTACTTTCAAACTAGGAAAATTGCTGCAATGACTAGAGTCTATTTTCAATACGAAGATGAAACTATTCTAACTCCTAGTTTGCCCGAAGAACCTGTAATTGTTACTAAGTTAGAAATGGACGATGACGACAATCTTATAGTTATTCATATAAGGCAGTATCCATTAGATGGAGATGATGAAGATAGGTCATAGGGAGGCAACTAGAATTAATTGGCCTTGAGGCTATCAAAATGAGGATGAGTAAGAAATGAAGAAATTTACTAAGCTTTATACTGCCAGTGACACTCTTGAAAAGATAATAGCATCAGCTTATTTTCAGATTGACAAGCATGAGAGTAGACACTTCTCTATCGTTTTTAAACCTGCTGATACTAGTGTAGAAGGTGTCCTTGTAGTAACTATGTATGATGTAAATAATGAAGTTCGCTCAGTTCGTTGTAATGAGAATAAACATGATTTGTGTGAACATAATGGAGTAGGCATGGCCTCTTCCGATCGGGGAAATACTACACAGGATTGTGATTGTCCCTGTCACAAGAAATGAGTAAGAATGAAAAGAGCAGAGATACAAGAACAAATAGCGGATCTTCAGAGTAAGTTAGATATTATGAATCGAGTTCCTTCTGATACATTCCCTTTCGGAACAGTTGTTGTATTTTCGGCAGCAAGTGGCTCCAAATGGCATTATTTAAAGACAGGCGAAGAAACCTGGCTTAACCTCCAAGTAAACACTGCAAAGGATTTGGCCAGTTGGATTCTAACTGCTGTGGAATCCAATGTAGGGTATTTTGAAGTATACGAATTGAAAGTGCAACCTACTCCATTCTTTGCTTCTGCTTAGGAGAGTTAAATGGCAGGTGTGGCGGCGTTAGTTTGTTTTATTCTTGCATGTTTGAAAATTGAACCATTTCAAACAGTAAAAATGATTCCACTTGGGTTATTCTTTCTAACTTTATTTTTTCTAGTTGGACCATGGCCGATCGGTTTTATAGTTAATCGTAAACAATAGACTTTTATTCTGGTGTGCCTGTCTATAACTGGGTATTATAGATATGGCGGGGATGTGACGGTGAGGTCAGGTGGGTTTCCTCACAATAAAGGAGAATAGTGGAAACTAAAAGGAAATTTCAACCTCATAGTTTTGAACAGCATGATTTCTCTATAAGAGCAGTAATGAAGGGACATCCTGTAATTAGATGTTCTAGGGGTATGTGTATGGTTGTTTGGTGGCCTGATAAAAAGAAGCCAGCCGGTAGGTGTTTTGGAAATGGCTAAGAGATGGATACCTTCTGTTAAAGAATTTGTTCAAATAAAAACTACAGGAAAAATAGGAAAAGTTATTGAAGTAAATATGTATTGGGGATGGTGTAAAGTAGAGTTTGAAGATGGTAAGATCAAACACTATAACTTTGATAGTAGAGGTAATACTACCATTAAAAAGTGGGAACCAGAGATAGTTGCACAACGAAATGGCAAAACTATAAAATATCGAATTAATAATCCTTCCAATTTAGGTACATAGTTATGAAATGGTATGAAAAGATTGCTAAAGAACTAAGAAGCAAACATTCCGATACTCTTGCTGTAATTCGTTCAGGTAAAAAGGGAGCCAAACGTCGAACAAGTAGACGTAGGCGTCGTTTAGAAAAGAAGAATAATGACATTTACTAATGATGATAGAGCCATATACGATAAAGCTACTAATCAATGTCATTCGTGTCTTGCATATAGAAATGATGATAAACCTGTTATCCATAAAGCATATTGTGAAAGAGAAACACATAGAGTTTATGATTACATAGAACGTGCTGATTTGTTTCTAAGACAAGAGAATGCAGGTATTACAGACTACTGGTACGAAGAATGAGACCTTATTGGTGTACGCAACATCTTGGTAAGGTCATATTCTATACGGAAGAAGAGGCAGATAAACATATAAGAGTTTATTACTGGGGTAGGAATTTTCAAATCTATCCCTGTCCAGAGGTGTTAGGACATTTTCATATCAGAAATAAAACAAAAAGAAATTATAAAAAGGAGAAAAATAAAGCGAGAAATAAAGCGAAAAATCGTGGAGAATCTCAATAGATTTTCCTAGTGGTCTGATAGCTAGGTAAGAACTTGAATTAGTCCGCTGAGCTAGTTGGGCGGGATGGCCTGTCAATGATTCAAGTCACCACTAATAGGCGGTGTATCCCAATGGCAGAGGAAGTCGACTTAAAATCGATACAGTGTGGGTTCGAATCCCACCATCGCCACCATTTTTGATAATACTTAGGGGGTCAACATGGTTAGAAAGATATTAAATCCACGACGTACTGTAGAGGCAAGACCTGTCGTTAAAAAAGATAGAAAGGTGGTAGATAAGAGAGTATCAGTATGCACAGATTGTAGTAGGGGTATCTTTGCAGATCATGACTATATTTGGACTAGCAGAGGACTAGTTCATACATCTTGTAATAAGAGGACTAATGAAACTAACAATGCTGCGTGAGCATTATCGAAGTAATGATGGTGGCAAAACTTGGATTCCTAAGGTACCTTTCGATACAAAAGAAGATATTAAAGAAGAAGAATTTCCTTCACATTCATGGCATACTTATACATGCTATTGTGGTAAACTTCATGTTGCTAGTAATAGGAAAGAAGAAATAAATGACAACTGACCAAGACTTGAAAGATATCGATAAGCAGCTTGAACAATATCAAGATGAAATTAAAGAAACTAATGCTAAAGAAGCAGAACTTAACATGCAGATTTCTGCATTGCGTTTGGAGATTTCTAGATTACGAGATTCTCGTTATGAAATTAATCATAAAATTAAACTAGCCACACGCGACAAGGAATCAGCTACTCGTAAATTGGAACTTGAAAAAGAAGCTGCTTTAATTCAAAAGTCACTAGAAGAAAAGAGAAAAGAAGCAGAGAAGATTCTCGCAGAGGCTCCTTGGAAAGATATTATTTATGATTGGCAAATTGATGGAGCCTTAAGACTTCCAGAGAGAGCCTTACTTGGAGACAGAAGAGGACTTGGTAAGACTCTAAGTGCTATAGCATGGAGACGTTTTCAAGGATCTAAGAAGACTCTTGTATGTCTGCGTAAAGAAGTAGCGTTTGATTTTATTAAAGAAATTAATATTCGTGAGCCAGGACTTTTTGTTTACTCTCTTATTGGTGCAACTTCTCAAACTCGTAACTATGCTGCGATGCTTCTCAAGCATCAAAAGGAATTTGTTGTAGTTACAAATATCGAATCATGGCGTCGTAGTATTGAAAAAACTACAGAAGATATCCTTCAAATTGAATATGATGCTGTAATTCTTGATGAAGCTCATCATATTAAGAACTCAAACACTTCAACTGCTCAGGGATTCTTTAAAATTGCTGATAATATTCCTAAGGTTTTGGAATTAACAGGAACTCCAATTAAAAATCGGCCACAGGAGATGTTCTCTCTTCTCCATGCTTTGTATCCTCAATCGTTTCCTAGAGAAAACAAATTCCTCTTTGATTACTGTGTGAACGTATCTCAGAATAAATGGATATTCTCTGAGATGGGTTTGAAAACTCTGATCAATAAAATTAGCCATTTCTATCTTGCACGTACACGTGAAGATATTGGCAGTAAGATTCCTGCACCTAGAATGATTGAATACAAGCTCGATTTTGAGGGTCATCCTAAGCAAA
>JBMCYV010000026.1:0-32232 GCA_049199595.1 Candidatus Nitrosomirales archaeon | reverse complement strand
TGATAGCGCGACATTTGCAACCGGTATAGGCAATCTTAACGGGTCTCCATTTTCAAGTCTGGTGGGCGGAACGTTTACCACTGACACAAATCTTGAAGACATCACGATCAAAAAGCCCTCTCCTGGTAAAATTATCATCATCAAAGACACAGTACCAAATGGTCCACAAGACTTCAGATTCATACATAACATTCCAAGTAGTCCAGCTGTACCATCTCCATTCTTCCTAGATGACGATTCAAGTCCACCACTCCCTAATATGAGAACATTCCTTGAAGTACCGGCAGGCTCTTACACGGTAACAGAAATGGCATTTCCAGGAATTCCTTTAAGAAGCATTAGATGTGTGAGTACTGATCCAACAGATAGTTCGGATAGAGTTGGAAACTCTGCAGTTATAGACTTAAACAGTAATGAAACAGTAACATGTACATTCGTAAATGGAATATTAGAGGGACCTTGTGAAGATGGCGTTGTATCTATAGCTCAGCCTGAAGATTCAATATCAATGACCACTATAAGAAATGGAAACATAGTGAAGACCATACATGCAGAAAAGCAGATCTTTGACTGTGAATTGCCTCAAGGTGATATACCAGTCATAGCTGATGTCACAATTATTGCTGAAATATTTGAAGATCTAAACACAAAATCAGTCATAAGCAAACAGGTAGAAGTGGTAACCTGCATAAAGATGAATTCTACAGGTGTTATAGTGGAATGCAACCTTTCAATACCGTCGCAAGACCGCATACCCGTGACCAACTGCTCTGAGAACACTGACATCACACACCCACAGGAGATGAATACAGTAAGAAAAGGTAGCACAGCAAAGACTATAGAGACGCAGAAGGAAGTCTTCATATGTATTTTCAGTGACAGCGATCCGACTAATGACAAGAAAGTCGATCTAGTATTATTCACTAATATATTCCAGAATCTGAATACACAGACATCAGACGATCCACAGATACTGTCGATGAAATGTGTGATAAAGATAGACACCGTCACTGTTGAATCGTGCCACTTCCGTACAATTCTCTAGTGCGACAGCAAAACAAGTATATTTCATGGTTGCGTATGACAAGAAGGGAAAATGACAAGAAGGGAAAAGGGGTAGAGGTAGTGACTATACATCCGATAAGCGAAGGACAGATAAAGGCGAGGGTAGAAAATAAGAGGTGGATTAAGAATGGCTAAGAAACTTCCTAACTTGGTTTACAATAAGGAAAGTATAGTCTATATATGATAATAAGTCCAGGCAGGCAAGAGGGTTATATCGATCTAGCTCCTGACATGAATTTGTAAATAGGAATCTGAAGGAAAGATAATTGGTCTGGAGATTCTGCGTGCTAGCAAGATTCTTAAGAATACTAAGAAACCAATGGAGTTATTACTACATTGAATGTGACCTAGAAAGCCTTAAGTCGGTATGTTTTAAGTTAGTAATGGAAACTCTGTTCTTAGTTGGGGAGTCTACGAGAAAGATAGACGCTTGGTAGATAATGGATTGACAAATCCGTTCATCACACAATTATGAATTCGCTTCAAGAGATCTTGGTTTTAATGTGTTTTCCACCAATGTATTGTCGATTTGCTTTGAAATATCTGCTCATGAACCATTTCAGGAAAATCACGTCATTATCTCTCAAGTTTGACCTCTCTAGGGCATTATAGTAGCTATTCGCATCGCTAGCTTTGATGTCAAGCATGGGAAACGCAAATTTGCTAAGCACGTAGTTCATGATCAACCTAGATATTCTACCATTGCCGTCAGTAAATGGGTGTATCGAGACAACTTTGAAATGAACGAGTGCGGCAAGTTCTACCGGATGCAATTTCTTGTCTTTCCTATTACGATCGTACCAAGCGAAGAACTCTTTCAAGAGCAGTCTGAGAACCTGAGGTGGTGGTGGAATGTACCTGCTTCCTGCGATTTTTACACGATGATCCCTGATCCTTCCTGCTATGTCTGGCTTTGTTTCTCTGAAGAGATTCTTATGCCATTCGAGCATGGTTTCAAGGGATAAGTCAATATCATGCATCTCGTTCAATATCTGAATGAAGAGTTTCCTATGCGCTTCGGTTTCCTTTATCTCTCTGATAGGCCTATTTGCTGGGGCTATGCCTTCCTGAAGTAGAAGCGCAGTTTCCTTCAGTGTAAGTGTCGAACCCTCAATTCTCTGTGTGTTGTAAGTGAAGTCTATGGTGAATGTTTCTATGCTCTTTTCTTGTGCGCTTTTAGGCAAACTCTTTCTTTCCTTTACGAAATTCTTGTGAATATTTTCTAGAATAGGAAACCATTCCGTCCTGTAAAAATTCACTAGGAATTGTTGCTTAATTTCCTCTATGTTATCGGGTAGGGTCCTGCCTAGATAGATCTCTCGCTGTCTACCTCGCGCATGATGTTTCAGATAGTAGTAGATGTGGTTTCCTTTTCTTCGCTTAACTATGCTTACCATTCCACAGTATTACCCACCATCTTTTATTAAATATTTCGTGTATTATGAAAATATGGTGGGTAATTCAGATAACCTCTCATGGATGGCATTTCTATCAAGAGAAGTTACTAGAATCCTAACTGTGTGTTACATAATTGAGAATACTGATCTAAAAGTTAAGTTGACGCAATATAACACACATCACACACGCTTAAAGTAGGGTCGGGCTTATTATAAAAAGATGAAATCAGCTTTCCTTAAAGATAATAAAATAAAATTAGCATTCCTGCGAACTCGTATCCATATAAGAGAACTGATGCTAATTTCGTTGGCTCTGCATCTTCTTGCAATAGGCTTCCCATCAGATGGTAAGGTGTTCGATGAAGCCTTCTACGTGCCAGCAGCCAATGACATTTTAAAAGGAGTTGCATCAAATCCCGAACACCCTTTTCTTGGTAAACTATGGGGATCTATTGGAATAGCCACATTCGGAGATAACTGGTTCGGATGGAGGGTTCCGATGGTAGCATTTGGAATTTTAACATTATATATTTTTTATCATCTTTCAAGGTTCTTTCTGGATGAGACAAAGGCACTAATTGCTACAGCGTTCTTGTCTTTTGACACGATATTCTTCATTCACTCCTCACTGTTGTTACTGGAAGTACCATGCCTGTTCTTTGGCATTCTAGGTTTCTATCTTTACTTCAAAGATCGATACATGTTGTCTGCAATTGCTTTCGGCATGTCGATCTTGAGCAAGGAGTGGGGCGTGATGTTTGTTCTTGCTTTACTAATTTATCATATGATCGGAAGGAGACCGATAGCAAAGGGATCGAAACCAACACAACCCATGATGGTAAAGACAGGGAAGTTTGTCGCAGTACTAGCAGCAGTAGTGATAATTCCCTTGTGGGCTTTTTCTGCAGCCTATCCTATCAATACGGATGCCGAAGTTCAGGTTCAGGTCGTTGTATCTGTAGATGCGCAGGGGAATCCTGTAGGAACAACTACTACTAGCACTACGGTCTTTAAGCGGCAGGTAAACAGCTTCGCAGAGCAGGTCGGTTACATGCTTACATATCAATCCAAACTGACGATTAAGGAGGACAGCAAGACTGACTTTTGGAACAACTATGCTTGGGGATGGATAACACCTAATGATGTCAAACCGCCCATCTACTACGAAAAGAATGTAAAGAAAGAGACGGTTACGAGGGCTGGCGACGTGATAGTGAAGACCAAGGTCAGCGAGGAACCGTTAATCAGCTGGAAGGGAATAGGCAATATGCCAATCTGGCTGAGTATATGGGCGGTAGGACCCTATGCTGCAGTCAATATAGCAAGAAGGAAAGCTAGCAAACTGGATTATCTCATTATTGCATGGATTGTAGGCACGTATCTTCCATGGTTTTATGTTAGCGCTGTCATGGAAAGAATTGTCTATGCCTTTTACTTCATCAACGTTGTGCCAATTCTGGCTCTGGGTATACCCCACTTTGTAACGGGGATAACAAAGGGTAGGCATGATACGTTAATTACAGCAATTTGGCTGGCCGTAAGCATAGTTTTCTTCTTTTACTTCTACCCTGTAAATGTGTTCAACTTTTGATAGTTGAATAATATTTCAGCCACGAGCTGCCATTCTAATTATCGATACGGCAAACGCTATCATATCTTTTGTCGATAACTTTGACTTGCCAGTTTGTCTGTCTACAAAGGTGTAAGGAACCTCGATCATCTTCATGTTAGCTCGCGAAGTTACAAGAAGGCTCTCTATCTGGTATTCAAAACCCTTACTGCTAAGGTGCGACTCCAAAATATTCTGTACAGCTCTCTTACTCCAAGATTTGAAGCCACTGGTCGCATCCTTAACCTTCAGACCAAGCATATTTCTGGCCAAAAAGTTCGCTCCTCTGCTTATCATGTCCCTATGAAGTGGCCACCCCTTTACGCCTCCTCCTTCAACATAACGCGAAGCAACCACAAGATCATATCCATCTTCTATCAGTTCAGCCATTCTTGGAAGTAAGGATACGTCATGTGAAAAATCTGCATCCATTTGAACAATTATGTCAGGGTCTATATTTTTCATAACCCATCCAAAACCATCTAGATATGCAGAGCCCAGTCCCAGCTTTGATTTCCTTGACAGCAGGTGAAGGTTTGGCAGTTTAAGACTCTGTATGAATTCCCCCGTGCCATCAGGGCTGTTATCATCAACTATCATAACGTGACAGTCCTTAAGGACATCAAACAACTTGGGAATGAGCAACTCTACGTTCTTGCGCTCATTGTACGTCGGTATGGTTATTACGGTTTTGGACAAGATGAAGGTAGGTAAGAAGGGTTTCTAATTATCCTTTCACTGGTCATAGTATTACTAATTTTTTGGTATATTTCTATCTCAAGGACACAATTCTTGCTATGACGCTTTCAGCGTGATAGATTTTCGCGTTGCTCGTCTGTAGCATGGATTGCGCAGTATAGAACACCCTACCCAATACTTATTAGTAATAAAAAATCTATTCATGAATAGATGAGTCTTACTTCCCAGATTACCTCCATCCTACGGGAGATGACGTCGAAGCGGACACTTGGTCAGATGTGGAAATTCGGCACGGTAGGATTGCTTGGCGCTGGCATAAATCTGGCTCTCCTGACACTTCTTGTGGAAGTATTTGACTGGTACTATATTTTCGCGGCAGCGATTGCGATCATATGCGCAGGGGCGTCAAATTTTACGCTAAACAAGTTTTTCACATTCGATGATAAAAAAAAGAGTCATGGTAAAGATCACCCTTAACTACTGATTGTGATGTATTGGTTTTTTTATTAACGCCCTTGATCCCTGTATGAACGAAATCGACAATAATGCTAGCAGTATCAAATGAGTGGCCAGTACAAAAGGAAAGAGGCTTTTTCGCATGACCGATGCTGCTATCTTATCTATGTGACCAAACTCACCCTCAAACTGAAGCAGGATTGGCAGATCAGCTTGGTAAAGAAATATAATAAATCCTACAATAGGAGCTAGCGGAAGTAGGCTCAATAAGCTCCTCCTGTCTATGCCAAAAAATTTCTTCCTTTCTGAACTCAAGTTAACCCAGAGAAGAAATGCTATCAAGCCCGCAGTTTCCAATACTATGTTCTCGATAGAGAAGAGACGAAGGTTTAGACCAATTTCAGGGCCAAACGGCCAAAATATTGTTGTGCGGCTTACAACAAGGTCTCCGATGAATATGTGCTGTGTTAATGCGATAAAGTAGGGTATAGCACGCTTCCTATACCTGACAAGTATCGGGATGAATGCAATCGACCAAAACAACAAACTATGGGTTAAGCCTCGATGCACTATGCCAAGACTGCCTAGTAGGAGATCAATATCTGGCAGAGCGCCCAGAGCTAGGATCATGTATGGATTTACGTTGACCTTGAGAGCAGAGGCGCACGATCTCCCTACAATGTATGCCCAGCACATGTGGCCTAGAAGGAGCAAGTTGTCTCATGTTTCGAACGTATGGTTTGTACTTAATTTTAATGGACTGTGTGTTACATAGCGTCAAGGTAAAGTATGAGCATGGGCGCCGCCGCTAGCGAAAATCCTCCTATCGTATATAAACAGACCATAAGAAAACCATGGAAAACAATGGAAAACCATGTCAAGCCCAGATACATATCCCAAATCTTATCAGTGAAAGTCTTGAAGAATAGCTGAATATCCTGAAAAGAAAACGTATGCTATGAACATTTACAAAAATCAAACTGCAAAAATACAGATCGTGTGTTATTATACACTCTATATATAGGATCCCCCCTCTAGACTTTTACACACACGCGTGCGTATCCGGTGCATGAATTTACTGAAAACATAATTTTCATTATCTAGCATTTTCCATCCAACAAATACGATTTTATATCAAGATCCTTTCATACTGCAAAGTTGAAGACATCTGTTGTTATGTCCTCGAAAGGAATTATTGTAGAGCATAAGGGAAAAACAATCGCACTAGATCCAAATAGGAGCACCGACGCTGATGTTACTTTTGTATCACATGCACATATAGATCATCTGCACAAGCCAGAAAACGGAGAGCGAGTTCTAGCATCGCCAGAAACTTCGAAACTTGCCAAGGTAAGAGGCTATAGCATGGAAAACTGCAGCGAATCTCTGGATGGATTTGAGCTCATAGACTCTGGGCATATCCTAGGTTCAAGAGGACTGCTCATAGACGACAAGATATTCTACACTGGCGATGTAAGCGTAAGAGACAGGGCATTCCTGAAAGGTGCCAAGGTCCCTAAATGTGAAACACTGATCCTAGAATCGACTTATGGCAAGCCAGAGTTCAGGTTTCCAGGTATAGATGAGGTTGCAAACAATGCAAACAAGATAATATCTAACCTGTACTCAATGGGCGTTCCTGTAATTCTCATGGGCTATCCATTGGGAAAGGCACAAGTGTTAACAAGCCTCTTCAAGCACTGGGAACCGTTGTACGTGCATGATTCTGTATACAAAATGAACAAGGTTTACAAAGACTTGGGGATAGATTTGGGAGATGCCATACCATACTCCCAAGCTGAGCATGACAACCTGCTTGCAAAGAAACCCTGGATAATGGTCGCACCAAAAATGGGTTCTAACTCAAATTTCCTTTCAGAAATGAAGGACAGGTACAATGCCGTAACTATGGGCTTTAGCGGATGGGCACTCGCAAACTGGTACAAATATTCATCAGCAATGGATTATGCATTACCGTTGAGCGATCACTGCGACTTTCAAGAACTAATTTCCATAGTAAAAGAATGCAACCCGTCAAAAGTGTACACGTTTCATGGTTATGCGGCCGAGCTCGCGATGCAATTAAATAAGCTCGGCTACGACTCTGAACCTCTTGCAAGAGAATCACTTCTCTCTTACATGAACGGTGATTAATTTGATCATGGTTGCAGAGAAAGAGTTTAGCAAGCAGAAGATTCTTTCCACACTAGATCCGCTAGTTGCAAGATGGTTTGCCAGCAAGTTCAAGGATTTAACACCTCCGCAAAGACATGCCATAATTAACATACATCAGGGCAAGAATACACTAATTGCGAGCCCGACTGGTTCTGGCAAGACTATGAGCGCTTTTCTCAGCATAATTAGCGAGTTGGTAAAGTTGGCAAAGAACGGAAAGCTGGAGGAACAGGTTTACTGCATCTACATTAGCCCGATGCGTTCGCTGAACAATGATATCGCAAAAAACCTTAGAGGACCGCTGGAAGAACTGGCGAAGATGGACGAATGTGTATCGCAGATAAGGGTTGGCGTAAGAACTGGCGATACACCTCAAAGCGAGCGATCGAAGATGCTTAGAAAACCTCCTCATATTCTTATAACAACTCCAGAAAGCATAGCCATAATTCTGTGCGCTCCAAAGTTCAGGGAGCGGCTAAGGAATGCAAGATGGCTCATAGTGGATGAGATACATGAGTTATGCTCGTCCAAGAGGGGCGTCCATTTAAGTTTGAGTTTGGAAAGAATGGAAGAGTTGTGCAACAAGTCATTCGCTAGGATAGGCCTAAGCGCTACCATACACCCTTTGGATGAGATCGCAAAGTTTCTGGTTGGGTACAAGAATGGCAAGGAGAGAAACTGCGTAGTCGTTGACACAAGATTTGTCAAGCCATTGAAACTAGAAACATCATGTCCTGTTTCGGATCTGATTCACACATCATCGCAGGTCATAAACAAGAAGATGTATGCTAGGATCAGAGATTTGATCAAGAAGAATAGAACTACGCTTGTCTTCACAAACACAAGGTCTGGGACGGAGAGGGTTGTTTACCATCTGTCAAAAGCGAAGATCGTTGATGCGGACGAGCTTGCAGCTCACCATAGCTCATTGTCAAGGGATACTCGACTTGATGTAGAAGACAGATTGAAGAATGGCAGGATGCGCGCAGTGGTTACAAGCACCAGCCTTGAACTTGGCATAGATATAGGAAGCATAGATGTAGTAGTGCAGATAGGCTCTCCAAAATCTATCTCCAGATGCATACAACGCATCGGTAGATCAGGACATTCACTGGACAGGATATCAAAGGGATACCTTATCGCAATGGAGCGCGATGCACTTGTAGAGAATGCTGTCATATGCATGCATGCCATGAAAGGAAATCTGGATAGTGCATACATACCAAAGGGCGCACTGGATGTTCTTGCTCAACATGTTGTAGGCATGGCTGTAGAGAAGCGATGGAAGGTCGATCAGGCTTACAACGTCGTGAAGCGAAGTTACTGCTACAGTAATCTTGACATAGAAACGTTCAGAAGAGTCTTGAAGTATCTTTCTGGGGGTTATCAGGGCCTTGACAGGCATAGAGTGTATGGAAAGATATGGTATGATGAGGATCAGGACGAGTTTGGAAGAAAAGGCTACATGGTGAGGGTGATTTACTGCACAAACATAGGCACGATACCTGATGAAGTTGCGGTCAAGGTTTACACGCTGGATGGCAAATGGGTTGGAAATATCGAGGAAGAGTTTCTTGAAAGATTATCCAGGGGCGATATTTTTGTGCTGGGAGGAAGGACACATGAATTCATCTCGGCCAAGGGCTTCAGGGCTTATGTCAGGAAAGTAGAAGGCATGAAACCCACGATCCCAAGCTGGTTCAGCGAAATGCTGCCCTTGAGTTTTGATCTAGGCGAAGCAATCGGGAAATTGAGGAGCCAAATATTTGACATGTTCAGGCAGAATTATACGATGAAAAATATAGTGTCGTTGATCAAAGCAGAAACATTCTCTGACGACAAAGCAGCAAATGCGATAATATCATACATCAAGGCAGAATATGATTTTCTCAAGATGCTGGGATTGAGAGAGTTCCCTAGTGATAAAAATATCGTCATTGAAAATTTCACCGACAGTTTTGGCAAGCAGAACATTATATTCCATTGCGTGTTTGGCAGGCGCATAAACGATGCTCTGTCAAGGGCATATGCAAACGCAGCAAAGAAGATGATCAACAGAAATGTTCTAGTTACTGTAAGCGATAGTGCTTTCATGCTTACTCTGGCAGGGAGCAGCATGATCGATGTTAGTATGTTGTTGAAGAGAATCAATTCAAAAAATGTTAGATCCATGCTTCTTGATGCGCTTAAACATACTGAGATGGTTAGACGAAGGTTCAGACATTGCTCGACAAGATCGTTCATGGTTCTCAAGAATTACAAGGGGTGGGAGATTACTGTGGCAAAACAACAGACAAATGCAGAGATATTGATGAGGTTGTGCGAAGGACTTGACAGGTTTCCCGTGTTAGAAGAGGCGTATAGGGAAGTCATAGAAGATCTGATGGACGTAAATACTGCAGCGAAGGTATTGGAAGACATAGAAGATGGAACAAGGAAATTTGTTATGTGTAATGAAAGTGATGTACCGTCGCCATTTAGTCATGATCTGATTGTTATGGGCTACACTGATGTTGTACTCATGCACGACAGAAAAGAATTATTGGAGAGCTTGCATGATATGGTCATGCAGCGCATCAAGGGCCAGACAGTGCAGCCGCTAATACTAAAGAAAAGGAACAGGCAGTAACTTATGCTCGAAGAAAGAATAAAGATTGCCAAGGATGTGAGCATAGTAAGTCCTTGGCCCTGTATATACTTGGAAAATGAAGATGTTTTGCTGGTCAGCGATATACATCTTGGTTTGGAAGATCAGCGTGAAAAAATTGGCATGCACATACCAGGTTCTATAATGACGCAAATTCTTGAATGCATAGTTACGCCAATCAAATCATTGAATTGCAAGCGAATAGTGCTGTTAGGAGATGTTAAACACGAATTTGGAAGGCCGAGCGAGGCTGAATGGTTCTCTATCAAGAAGTTTATCAAGGCTTTGAGGGACATTGATTGCGAGCCAGAGGTAGTGCGAGGCAACCACGATAATTACATAGTTTATGTGTTGAAGGAACTTGGAATAAAATTACACGACCCCTCGCTTCGATTAGGAGACTGCTACCTGACGCATGGCCATCAGGACCTGGAGGACGATTACAGGGATGCAAAGTACATTTTCATGGGCCATGAGCATCCTGCGGTAGTAGTGAAAGATGATGTTGGGGTAAAGCATAGGTTCAAAGCATTCCTTTCGGGAACGATAAACAACCGAACAGTTACGGTATTACCTTCTATCTCACCCTTGTCATACGGGAATCCAATGAACGAGATGTCCAGAAACCAATACATGACACCCATGCTGAAAAAACATGGTGCAGATGACTTTACACCATATCTGATAGAGATTGGAAAGACTATAAAGAAATTTCCCACTATGAAATATCTAAATCAAACGTTCATCACGCAGGCGTTTGAGAAGGAGGACTAACCCTTGTGGTCCTTGAAGTACGGTAAAACTTCGTTTCCAAAGTGCTCGATGTTCTTGTAGTAACCCTTTCCCCAGAATCGTATTACAAAGTGCTTCACGCCAGCTTTGATGAAACGCTCGAACACTGGTATGATATCATCAGGTCTGCCCAGCGCCAAGGCAGAACGTGCAACATCATCAGGAATTCTCTGGGCCTCTTCCCTCATCTTCTTTATGAGATCAGGGTTTGACATCGAGTATTCAGTAAAGTATTTCCTGAAATCGAACTCTGCTTTTACATTTATGTTATGAACCTTGAGAACCTCGGGCTTATACAGACTAACCTTCAGAGGATTTTTCAGCTTTGCCCATGCCTCTTCAGGATCTTCTGAAAAGTATACGTCAATATCAAGCGCAAGTTCCAGTTTTTTGGGATCACGACCAGCTTCTTTGGCTGCATCATTAATTACCTTGGCATGGTGCTCGTAAAGTTCTGGTGTATATGCTATGGGCAACCATCCGTCTCCATATTTTCCTACTAGCGAAAGTGTTCTGGGAGCACCTGCGGCTAAAAACATTGGTGGTCTGGGTTTTCTGACAGCTTTGGTCTGCAGACAGGCATTGCTCAGTTTGTAAAACTGCCCCTCGAAATTCACTTTTTTTTCTGGTGAAGATTGAAAGAGTAAGGATATCATCTGCAGCTGTTCCTCAAAACGCCCCACAGGTTTATCCCACTGGATACCAAAATCGTTTATGTTCTGCGCTTCGCCAGCACCTATGCCAAGTATTGCTCTTCCATGAGATAATCTGTCAAGGGTTATCGTCTGAAGAGCAACTGTCGACGGGTGTCTTCTTACGGCGTCTGTAACACATGTACCCAGTTCAACATTTTTCGTAACCTGCGAAGCCGCAGCAAGAAAGATCCACGCATCGTTTATTATCGCTGTGGACCATTGTGGAACATTCGTGTGATCCATTATCCATACAGAATCATAACCCATCTTATCAGCGATAATGCACGCTGTTAGCTGTTGATCTTCGTTAAGCCCCAGCCTCGCAACATTCAACCCCTGCTGAACCCCAAACTTAACCATGGATAAGACGTAAGAGATCGAAAAGCAGACTATTTAAGTATTGTAAACAAGCACGGATATTTCCTGATGACTTTGCTGTTGTGGTAATAGTCGGGACATAACTTACGGCATTTTGATTATCGCTCTGCCCATTATTCCGCCTTTTTCAAGTTTCTCAAAGGCTTCATTTATCTGTTCCAACTTGTACTCTGCAGAAACAGCTTCATCGACATTTATTATTCCCTTGCGTGCAAGTGATATTATTTCGGGCAAATCAATTCTGGGCTTTGCACCATACGAACCTATGATCTTCACACCCCTTCTGACAACGGAGTTTATCTCAAAGCTTGCTTCGGAGCCCTTTGATGAGAGACCTACCAACGCAGCTCTGCCGCCGGATCTTACAGATTTTATTGCTGCGTTTATGGTATCCTTTAATCCTATAACCTCGATGGCAACATCTACGCCTTTGCCATCTGTCATGTCTAGTATTGATTTTACCGGATCTTCTTTCTTTGGGTTTATTGTCCCTACAGCACCTATACTCTTGGCATACTCAAGTTTCTCATCATTCAGATCAATTGCAATAACGTCTGCACGAAACACCTTAGTGGCAATCTGCACCACGTTCACGCCAACACCACCAACACCGAACACAGCGACAGTTTCTGCTGCTTTTAGGCCAGCATTCTTACATACACCATAGGCAGTCATGATCGCACAGCCAAGTATTGCCGACTTTTCATGGTTAAGAGTTTCCGGTATCTTGAACACCGAAGTGGATGGAATTACAGAATATTCCGCATGTGCAGCCATAGAGTACATGTGGATCGGTTCTCCAGAAGGAGTGAAGAGCCTAGTCTTACCGTCGTAGTATACACCTTTTAACCTATTATAATTATAGAATTTTTCGCAGAGATCTTCTTGGCCATGCATGCAATAACCGCACTTTCCGCACGGAAGGATAAATGGTCCGACCACCTTGTCTCCTACTTGAACATTGTCAACTCCATTCCCGACTTTTGTTACGGTACCTGCAACTTCATGACCAAGAACCGCAGGCAATGGAAATGGTATATGCCCCTTCAGTATATGCAGATCCGAATGGCAAACACCAACAGAATTTACTTTGATTAGCACTTCGTCTGCCTCTGGTTTAGGTTCTCTTAACTCTTCAATGTTTAGTGTTCCAACTGTTCTTAGAACTGCAGCTTTCAAATCATATCAGCGTAAGGTAAAAAACATCTTTTATTAAAGTTATTGAAGTTCTAACCCTTAATTTAAGCAACTGCTAGACAAGCTGCCTAATAATACCTAATAGAGCACATCTTGACAACAGTAAAATTCCTATTAAAGCAAGACATCGTACAAAGCTTAAACCATATTGTAAATACGATTCCCCTAACCCAAGTTCTTCTTCAAACTCTTTATGTGTAATTTTACGCATTTTCACATTTACAGTTTGTTTGCAAGGATTACCTTCGATCAGAACTTGTCAACAAATAATCATACAAAGGACAACTAATGTTGAATAACTGCGTAAAATGCTCCTTGCAAAAATGTAGCGCATGTTAATCAAGATGGATGATAAGTTCATGGAAATGGTCGATGAACTTGTTCGGCTGGCTGAAAATGATGAAGAATTGTTTGATGGTATAAAGTGGATAGATAATGAATCTAAAAAACTTGGAATATCATTCTATGAAATGTTCTTCATAGTCCTGCAAAGACACCTTGCAGATGAAAAGGCGAAGGAATGGTTTAAAGCAAGACAGCAGGCAAATCAGTGATCCCGTTTCTGTATAGGGACATATTCACAACCTAACGGTCCACAGTATCTTCCTACATAGGTTGCTTTCGGCCTGTAGATAACAGGCTTTGGCTGCGCTTCTGCAAATTTTTCTTCAATTATGTGCGACGCCCATCCCGCCACTCTAGCAATCGCAAAGATCGGTGTATTAAGATCTATAGGTATACCCATCGCGTAATAAACAGAAGCACTGTACAGGTCAACGTTCGCGAATATTTCTGTCTTCTTGCGCTTCCTCATCTCTTTCTTTGTAAGATCTTCAATCTTTTTGGTCATATCATACCACGGTGTATTTGTTTTTGCTGCAAGCCGTCTTGACATTTCCCGCAGGATCTTTGCGCGTGGATCATCTGTTTTGTACACTGCATGACCCATGCCCATGATCCTCCCAGCAGCGTCCAATCTTTCTTTCACCCATTTTTCTACTGCATCAATACTTCCTATGTCCTTCAGTGCTTGCATCACCTTGACGTTTGCACCGCCATGAAGCTCGCCAGAAAGGGCACCCACGGCAGCTGTTATAGAAGCATACATGTGCGCCCTAGTTGATGCTACTTCACGTGCAGCAAACGTTGAAGCGTTAAAGCTATGTTCAGCATGCAGGATAAGACAAACATCAAAATCCCTTGCAAATTCTCTGTCAGGTTCTTTACCCTTAAGCATAAAGAGAGAGTTGGCAGCATGCGTTAGATCTTTCGATGGTTGTACTAATGATGTACCGTTCCTTATGCTATTCCAAGCGGCAACTATGGTTGGAAACTTTGCAATCAAACTGATAGCTCGCCTTACATTTGCATTCTTAGAGTCATCGTTTATGCTCTCATCAAAGTCTGCAAGCATGGATACAGACGACTGAAGAACGTCCATAGGAGATGCCGATTTTGGGCGCTCCTTCATTGCTCTCATTACCTGTACTGGAACATCTCGAGAAGAATGCAGTTGCTTCTTGAAATCATGCAGCTGTGGTTCAGTTGGAAGGTCGCCAAACAATAACAGGTAACTGGTCTCCTCGAAGGTTGAGTTTTTTGTAAGATCAAATATATCAAAACCGCGATAGGTTAATTTTCCGTTGTCTCCATCTATGGAGCAGATCTTCGTATCAGCGACCTCGATATTCCTTAAACCTACGTTCTTCGTGCTCAAATGTGTTATACTATGAATTATCTATATTAAAGTCATACGTCCATGAATCAATTGACTATAACATTAAACATTCCATAACATAGGTCTGTTTAATTAGCGCTTTACATTCCATTGATTCATGAGTGATCCAACAGATAAGGGCAAAGAAACTATTGAAAACGAGATCAGGATCTTGCACAGTACTGGTATGGAGATCAAGGACGGCTGTGTTGCATGTCATGTAATATTCACGATCGCAAGTAAATTGGGAACAAATGAACAAGATGCTGCAGATCTGCTGTCGCAAGTCTTGACAAGTTATCCAACACTTAGTGAGGAATTCATAAACATAGTAGAAGATGTGCATATGCGTTCTAGGACAAAGGCATTGAATTTCTACAGGCGGAGCAGAGACTCCAAAGATAAGTATGTCGAATCTTATTTTAAGAATGCCTTGACCGAACTGCAGACAGATGTAGGAAAACATGGCTCTACTACTGCGTTGCGTAAAATTCTCTTGAGCTATCTTTCAGCATATCTAGCGCAAACCCTCGGTATTGACTTCCATGCATCAACAGAGGAGCTTTACTACATACTTAGGAAGTATGAAGACTTTGACAATTACTTGGAGGATTTTCTGGAGAGATTCGTGAAAGAGTTAAAGCCCAACATCTAATAAGAGAGTATGAAAATGGTAGATGTGTATGATGCTGAAGAAGTATTGAAGAAGTTAAAAGCCAGCGGAAACTGGTTCTATGGTTTTATGTCGAAAGGTACCATGGATGCTGGCATCCTTAGCCTTACACCTGGTAGGAAAGATCCTCAAGACCCACATGCGAATGACGAATTATATTATGTAATAAAAGGTCATGGGTTCATACGCATAGAAAAAGAAGATGTGTCCATAAAGCCCGGCAGCATAATATTTGTTCCCGCTAGGAAGAAGCACAACTTTCATGGCAATAATGATGAGTTACAGGTTCTATACGTCTTTGCTGGCGAGGACAGAGACATCTAGGTATAATTTTTTGATCCTGTTATTCAGATTCTCTTATACCACGATCTTAAAACTTGATGCATAGATAATGGCCTGATGCGTAAGATCAAGGCGGTATTCACGATACTCATGCTTTTTGCCTCAATTACGGTGTTGACTGGAAGCGTTGCCGCAGAGGAAGGCAAGGTTGTCAACGTCGATATTGTCTATGGTGCAGCAAACGTTGAGAACAAGTTATTCTACAATCCTGCGACCATTAGGATTGAGAAGGGAACAACGATAAGCTGGATGAATATCGACAAGGATCCACATACGGTAACTGATGGAACGCCGGAATCAAAGTGGGGCCAGGTATTCGATTCTGGTCTAATGAGGCAGGGCGAGGAGTACAAATTCACATTCACCGAATCTGGAACGTATCCCTATCTATGCGCATTACATCCTTGGATGTATGGAACGATAATAGTAGATAGTGGCGTGAAGACTGGCGGTATTACAGTTATCCAGAAACTAAATGTCTTCATCAAGAGTGAGAAGCAGTCGTATGATGAAGATGAAATAGTAAGATTTACAGTAGATGTTTTAGGCGCTGGTAACAGATCAGCAGATCCAGATACAATCGATGCACAATTTGGTGCAGTTAACGGTGAGCAACAGCAGCAGGTTAATGTGAACAGGTTAGACGTTGGAAAATATGCCTTTTCAACTGCAGAACTAAAACCAGCAAGTTACACGTTAAGTGTAAAGGTTTCGAAAGACGGATTCGAGCCCGGATACTCGATGTTAACAGTTCATGTTCTAGAGAAAGAGAAACCTGCAGGCGAAGTACCTAAACCATCCGTACCGACTATATCGATGGAAGTGGATCAGTTGAGGTATAATGCCGGTGATAGCATTACGGTATCTGGCACTGTTTCCAAAGCTATACTGAACAAATCTTTAGTGTTGCAAGTTTTTGATCCTAAGGATAAATTGTACACACGGGGACAGGTGCAGTTGGAGCCGGACGGAACATTCGAATGGACATTCAAGGTAGCAGATACAGTTTCTGCAGGCACATGGACGGTGAAGACAAAGTATGCTGATCAGGTTGCAGCAGTATCATTTGAAATCGCGAAAACTGATCTGACAGTCAATACACCAGAACCTGCAAAACCAGAACCTAAAGTAAGTGTTCTACCTATGAAATTCAAGAACGAAAGGATTACAATTGCCAGATCGGCAATAACGGATCAGACAAATGGTCAGTTGTCAAATGTAAGTGCTGGACAGCTTGTTGTAATACAGTCAGTTCTTAGGAATAACCAAGAAACGCAGGAAATATTCGCATACGTAGTTCAGATAAAAGATTCCAATGGCATAGTTGCAAAATTGGAATCGGTTGAAGGGGTCATACCGTCGGGAAAGTCCTTCACTGTGGGAGTTTCATGGATTCCAGAAATCACAGGTACATACTCTGCGGAAACATTCGTATGGAAGAGTCTGAACGAACCAGTTCCTTTATCGTTAAACCTACTGAAAACCAGCCTCTCAGTCACCTAATCTAGATAGCCTTCTCACTATCTTTTCATCTCTCCTTGATATTCTATCCATGAGAAAATGAAATCCTATCAATGGCGCAAATAACGACGCCGCTATGGAAGCAAGTGTGTAGTTTTGTAGATAAATTAGGTAACTCGTTACCCCTATGGCTGTCCAGATCTCTACCCAAGTACACGTGCACATCAGCAACAGTTTGTCCTTCGTTTATTATTATCAATGACGTCAAATAAAATGCTTAGTTTTGCCTTTATGAAACGTTAATATAATTTCTTTGTGAATATTCCCTATGGTGTGGCTTTATGTTGTTGTTGGCTTGATTGTTGTAATAGGTATACTGATACTTATGAAAAGCGAATCTAGATCTGGAAAGGTAAGATTTACGAGAAGAGCAGAACCAGTTGCAGGCGTAACATACGTATGTATGCATTGTGGCAATACTTTTCAGGGCTCTAGCTGTCCTAAGTGTGGCTCAGAAAGAAAACCCATAGAGTTCGGTAGATAATTGAAATTCTGCGCATAACTGAAGCCTCGGGCGGGCCTCGATCCCGCGACCTAGTGCTTACAAGGCACTCGCTCTACCAGGCTGAGCTACCGAGGCGCTTGATAGTGTCAAATACCCACAAAATAAAAGGTTAACCATCGAATTATTGATCAATGTACTAAATATCATTAAACGAGTCTGATCATTGCCTTTAAATTAATGCCAAATCAAGAACTCTTGTGGGAAAGTATCTTGTTAGCGTTATAATTGAAAACAAGGCTTACATCAACGATCCTGAAGGGGAAACTATCCTGAAGGATCTAATAGCCAAGGGTGGTTACTCTACTGTTAAAGCAGTTAGAACGGCAAAGATGCTGAACATAACAATCGAGGCAAGGGATCGTAAGGATGCTGAAGATACTGTAAAGAAACTCTGCGATGAACTGCGGATCTATAATCCGGTTGTTAGTAACTGCAAGGTTGAATCTGTAAATGTTGCAGAAGCAAGAAACTAATTCTTATTTTCTGCATGCCGGGATCAGAATTTAATGATTCTTGATCCAGAAGATATTTATAACAAATTTGTGTTGCGAGAGCTATTCAATGAAAATAGGGATAGTTGTATTCCCTGGAAGCAACTGTGATAAAGATGTCCATCATGTTCTCCACAACGTTTTGCACGCAGATGCAGATTTTGTATGGCATAAGAGAGATAATTTGCAGGGTTATGATGCAATAGTGTTGCCAGGAGGCTTTGCCTATGGTGATAGGTTGAGGGCAGGTGTGATAGCGGCTTTCAGCCCAGTCATGAGCGAGGTAAAGAGACTAGCGAATGAGGGCCAGCCAGTCTTGGGCGTTTGTAACGGCTTCCAAATACTTGTCGAGTCTGGCCTTTTACCAGGTGCGTTGATGAAGAATAACTCGCTAAAATTTGTGTGCAAGTGGACAAACATTACGGTAGAAAGTAACAGGACACCATTTACGCATACGTTGAAACAGAAACAGCAGATAAGAATACCTGTAGCAAATCAGGAAGGAAGATACTACGCAGATCCGAAGACAATAGAAACCCTGGAAAACAATAACCAGGTAGTTTTCAAGTATCATGAAGATGATCCCAACGGATCCGTCAACGGCATAGCAGGAATAAGCAATGAGCAGGGCAATGTTGTTGGCATGATGCCACATCCTGAAAGAGCAAGTGAAAGCATACTGAGTCCGTTTGGAAGCAATGATGCTGTGCTGATCTTCGAGTCTCTTCTTGATTACTTGGATGAGCAGCGATGAGCCTAACGCAGGAAGAACTTGTCTATTTAAAGAACGAGCTCAAGAGACAACCTAACGAAGTTGAACTAAACATAGTTGAAGCAGAATGGTCCGAGCACTGTTCATACAAGTCATCCAAACCATTATTGAAATTGTTACCAACACAAGGTAAGCGTGTTCTTCTAGGCCCTGGTTATGATGCGGGTGTATTGGATATTGGTGACGGTTATGTTATAACGGTGCATATAGAAAGTCACAACCATCCATCTGCAGTTGAACCATACGGCGGAGCTGCAACAGGTGTTGGAGGTGTTATAAGAGACATTTTGAGCATGGGTACCAGACCTATCGCTGTTCTAGATTCATTGAGGTTTGGTAACATAGAGAATGATAATCATGCAAGATGGTTATTCAAGCATGTTGTTAGGGGAATTGCTGACTATGGGAACTGCCTTGGAATACCTACTGTTGGCGGCGAGGTAGAATTCGATTCTTCTTTTGAAAATTATTGTTTGGTTGATGTTGCAAGTGTTGGCATAGGAAAGAAGGAAGATATCATTACGACGGTTGCAGATAAGGACGATTACGTTGTTTTGGCCGGAGGTTCAACAGGCAGGGATGGCATTCATGGAGCATCGTTTGCATCGAAAGCATTAGAAGAGGAGAACCGTTCTGCAGTACAGATACCTGATCCATTTCTGGAGAAACTGCTTATAGAAGCGACCATGGATGCGGTAAATGCAAAATGCGTAAAAGCTGTAAAGGATCTTGGTGGTGGCGGTCTTTCCTGCTGCTTATCGGAAACAGCTGATAAGATCGGAAAAGGAATCGAGGTTGATATATCGAAAGTGCATGTTAGAGAACATGGAATGACGCCTGCAGAGTTGATGATCTCGGAGTCGCAGGAAAGGATGTTGTATGTAGTTGATGAAGCACATCTGGAGCAACTGTTTTCTATTCTTAACAAGTATGAAATAAGTTACTCTGTAATTGGCAAGGTTAGGGACCATGGAGATCTAGTGGTCAGATATAACAGCAACTTGATTGCACAGATGCCTGCGCGTTTGATTGCTAACGCTCCGCTTGCAAACCGGATGGCAAGAAAGCCAAGATATATTGATGAACTTGCATCAGCAAAGAAACCAACGCTTCCTAGTGATCTTGGAGAGATGTTGCTGAAGATGCTTTCAAACCCTACAATAGCCAGCAAGAGATGGGTCTACCAGCAGTATGATCATGAGGTCGGTGTGAGAACTGTGGTAAAGCCAGGTTATGCTGACGCATCAGTATTGAGACTCGATAACGGGAAGTTTCTGGCAGTAAAACTTGATGGAAACTCCAAGCATTGCTACTTGGATCCGTATAATGGAGCAATGGGGTGCTTTGCCGAAGCATGTAGGAATGTGATCGCTGTTGGTGCTGAACCAATAGGTATGGTAGATCATTTGCAGTTTGGCAGTCCAGAGGATCCGGAGATTTTCTGGACATTTAATGAAGCGTTGAAGGGAATTTCTGACTATAGCAAGACACTGAACATACCATGTGTTGGCGGCAAGGTCAGTTTTTACAATGAAGGTAGTAATGGTACGATCAAACCCTCGCCTGTGATCGGAGTATTAGGTTTGATCGATAATGTATCATGGATCAAAACCTCTATGATCAAGGAAGGTGATATTTTGATCATAATAGGGACCACAAAAGACGAGATGGGAGGTTCAGAGTATTACGAGTATGTTCACGGAATAGTTGGAGGTAATGTCCCTAAAGTTGATCTTGCAAATGATAGCATAGTAATGCAAACCATGTTGAACCTGATCAGGAATGGATTCGTGAATTCTGTGCACGATTGTTCCAAGGGAGGACTAGCAGTAGCGTTAACAGAGATGTGCATACTTGCCGGCGTAGGTGCTACTATTGATATATCAAAGATACCTAGCGAATGTCCAAGGATAGACGACCTACTTTTTTCGGAATCGCATTCTAGATTTATTGTATCAGTGGAAAACGATAAACTGGACAAAGTTAGACATATGCTGGAAAGTAGCAATGTCACTTACGGTATAATGGGAAAAGCACAGGGAAATTCAATCATACTTTCAAAAAATGGTAGCGTAGTGGACATAAGCGTTGATAAAGCCGAAGATGCGTGGGTAAGTGTGATAGAGGGATTGGTCGAACATGGTTAGGGAGAACTGTGGTGTTATTGCAGTTTTTTCCCTCGATGGCAAGAACGTAATTCCCTTAGTCATTGACTCGTTGAGAGCTATGCAGCATAGGGGTCAGGAAGCATGGGGCGTAGCCATTCCTAAGAAATCACCCTACAAGGAGATCGGTCTGGTCTCAGAAGCTGCAAGCAAGTACAATATTCTTGAAGAGAAATACGTATCAAATGCAGCAATTGGACATGTTAGATATTCTACAGTTGGCAAGAGCAATCTTGAAAACGCTCAGCCACTAAAGGTGCAGGACCTTTGCATTGCACATAACGGAACTATAGCGAATGTTGAAGAATTGTCAGGCATGGTTGGCGGTTGCACCTTCAC
This sequence comes from Candidatus Nitrosomirales archaeon, assembly GCA_049199595.1. Lineage (GTDB taxonomy): Archaea > Thermoproteota > Nitrososphaeria > Nitrososphaerales > UBA213 > JBMCYV01. The sequence continues at coordinate 10,597 of JBMCYV010000026.1, read as the reverse complement.
GCCTCAAACTATGAACGATACACTCTTGGCTGCAAAGAGGATTGTGAGCTTGCTTAACGACAAAGGCAACATGGGTGAAGCCTTGGGCGTTTTAAGGGGCGAAATGATAGGATCGTTCTGCTTTACGTTTGTTACAGATCATGGTTATGTTTTTGCAGCAAGGGATCCGAAGGGTTTCAGGCCTATGGTTTTGGGTTATCATAAACAAACAAATTCATACATCGTAGCTTCTGAATCATGTGCCCTTACGGCTGTTGGTGCGACTCTAATCAGAGATGTCGAGCCAGGTGAGCTTATCAAGATAAGCGATAAGGGATTGGAACACGAGATCTTTGCAACAGAGAAACCGCATTCACACTGCGCGTTTGAATACACGTACTTTGCACATCCAACCAGTATAATGGAAGGTATCAACATCTACATGGCAAGGAAGAGAATAGGTAGGTATCTAGCTAAGAAATTCCCGTTAACAGATGCAGATATTGTAGTTCCTGTTCCAGACTCCGCAAGGCCAGCGGCGTTGGGTTACGCGGAAGAACTTGGCGTACCTTTTGAAGAAGGTCTTCTTAAAGACAGGTATAGTAGAAAGGGACCTTTCAGAAGTTTCATAGAGCCGTATCATAGCGATAGAGTCGAGATAACCAGATGGATCATACCTATACGCGAAGTTATCGTGAATAAGAATGTCGTAGTCGTCGATGATAGCATAGTTAGAGGCACGAGTTCTGCTGCAATAATCAAGACATTGAGACAGGCGGGTGCGAAGAAGATAAGCATGGTGATTTCTTATCCACCCATAACATTCCCCTGCTATGCCGGCATTGATTTTCCATCCAAAGAGGAATTGCTTGCACATAGAGTTACCAATGGCAATGGTCAGGAAAATGTTGAAGAACTGGTTGCAAAATCAATCGGTGCAGATTTCGTTGGCTATAATGACACGGACAACCTTGCGCAAGCAATAGGCCTGCCAAGAGACGAACTATGTTTTACTTGTTCGACTGGCAATTATGCCAACCTTGGCATAAAACCAGTCTTCAAGACACGGGCACAGATGAAGGGTGAGTAGTATGCACGATCTATTGGCAATCGATAATCCTGTCAGGATCGGTATCATTGGTGGAGGACAACTCGGAAAGATGCTGGCACAGGAGGCGAAACGAATGTCATTCAACGTGATCATACTAGACCCCACACCTGACTGTCCTGCATCAGTCGTATCGGACAGGCAGATAATTGCAGATTTCAAGGATGAATCTGCTATTAAGAAACTTGCTACAGAATCAGACGTGATAACCTATGAGATCGAGCTCGGTAATTCAGATATTCTTATGCATCTTGAAAGCGAAGGGCATACTGTCCATCCATCAGCAGAAACTCTTAGAACAATTCAAGATAAGTTACAGCAGAAAAGAGTGTTGCGTAAGAATGCAATCCCGGTACCAGATTTTGAAGAGATCACATCTGAAAAATCACTGGTTGAAGCGTTAGAGAAATTTGGATATCCAGCGGTATTGAAGGCCAGAAGAGATTCATACGATGGAAGGGGTAACTTTGTAATCAAGAGCAAGAATGACATGCCGAAAGCGCTAGAATTCGTAAGGGACAGACAATGTTTCCTTGAGCGGTTTGTTAGATTCACAAAGGAAGTCTCTATAATGATTGCAAGGAATGCTACGGGACAGATAGCATCATTTCCGCTTGTAGAAAACATTCACAAGAACCACGTGCTGTATATGACAATAGCACCGGCCAGAGTCTCTAACGCGATAAAACAAAAGGCGAAGAAGATAGCTACAAAAACCATGAAGACCCTAAAGGGATCTGGCATATTTGGAATAGAGATGTTCGTAACACGAGATGGTAATGTTCTGATCAATGAGATTGCTCCAAGACCCCATAATTCCGGACATTATACTATTGAGGCCTGCAATGTATCTCAATTCGAGCAACATATCAGGGGTATACTTGATCTACCCCTACTCGAGCCACGACTATTGTCTCCTGCAGCGATGATAAACATACTAGGAGAAGACTGCGAGGGCACATACGCAGTAAAAGGTATCAAAGAAATGATGACCATTCCAGGAGCAAAGGTGCATATTTACGGAAAGAAGATTTCCAAACGGGGCAGAAAGATAGGTCATATTACAGTGACTGACAGAACAATTGCTGGCGCGATAGCAAAGGCTAGAAAAGCAAGGAAGATGATCAAGGTTTTGGATTCAAAGGTTGTAAAAGTTGGCTAGCCCACTCATCGGTATAATCATGGGTAGCGATTCTGATCTGAGTGTAATGAAGGATGCAGCTTCTGTTCTGGATAAATTTGGCGTAGCGTATGAAATAACGGTAGTCTCTGCACATAGAACGCCGAAGAGAATGTTCGATTATGCCAGAACAGCTAAGAAACGCGGGCTGCAGGTCATAATAGCTGGTGCTGGAGGAGCTTCGCATCTGCCAGGTATGGTCGCATCTATGACCTCCTTGCCTGTCATCGGAGTTCCAATCAAGACATCAGACCTTGATGGAATGGACTCTTTGTTGTCAATAGTTCAGATGCCTCCTGGAGTGCCTGTAGCTACCGTCGCCATAAATGGTGCTAAGAACGCAGCTATTCTCGCATGCCAGATACTAGGAATAAAACATCGACAAATAGATAGCAAGATAGCTAGTTACAAGGCAGAACTTGAGAGAACAGTGAAACTAAAGGCGAAAGATCTCCAGAGGAAAGGATATAAGAAATATTTCAAAAGCTTGCGCAAAAGCATAATGTCATAGATCAATAATCTGCCTTAATTTAGAGAGAATCTATTCGTGATCAGAGTCTTCCGCTCAATTTTGGGGATGCCCTTGACCCGTAATTGCGGAGTGGTTTCCGGTGGATGATCTTTTTACTACTATTATTCTAGTAATAGTACTATTATTCTCAAATTATAACTATGATATTCATAATAGTGGCAAATGCATGATAATGTAAGAAAGATTTTGCTAGAGGACAATAAAATGCAACACTGGCAATTTTAACCACAGATCATAATGTTGCAGAGGAAGGAAAGGTAGTTAGAAAATGTCAGTCATACTCAAGAAAGATGTCAGGATAAATCATATCATTACTACAAGCGTAGAAAGATCGAGAGCGTTGGATGATGAAGCAAGAGCAGTAATGCTGAACATTCTTTCGCACAAACCAATGTCTGCAGAAGAACTAACAAGAGAGCTGAAGAAGGCAGGTTTTGAGAGAGCCACGACAACGGTTAGGCATCATTTGGACGTGTTGAAGGATTGTGGATTGATCGAGATTGTAAGAATGCAGGAAGTAAGAGGTGCTGTTCTGAAGCACTATGCGTCTACAATAAAGTTTCTTGGATTTGAAAATTCCTTTGATTCAAGCAAGTACGCTAGAGCCATAATCGAGACATCATTAAAGCTACTCAAGATCGCCGGTTCGATTGTGGGTAAGTATGGTACAGCCATTAAGAGGGCAGATGGGCATTCTTGTCCATACTGCAGTATTCAACATGGCAAGGAATACGTTGTAATAGAGATCATGAACAGAGCTCTTGCTGAAATAGTACAGAAAAAAGAATTCATTGATCTCATGAAGGAATTAAACAGAAAGGAAAAAAAACAAAACATAATCAGACAATAAACATCTCAATCTCATCGTAACCATCATTTATGGCTTCCAAGAATAACGCATCTTCGAATATGAGAATCCAGTCGGAACAACCATTGAATGGGAGTTTACGAATTATCGTTTTCTTATCTATGGAGGTTGTTAGAAGGTAAACAACGCTTGGAATCCTACCCTTCAAATTTACAAGTGTTTCATGCAACGCAATGCCAGGTCTACCTGGTTGAATGTTGATATTCACCATGTCGCCGTATCGATTTTCAACCTTGGCCGTAACTTTTCAAGATTTATCATCAATTTCGCGATACTAGTGGTCTTTAGCAGTTCCGATGCAAGGTTCTTTGATAACTGATCAAAGAATTCTTCTACAATATACAATCACCATTAAATCTTTATAATTATTCAACGCTTATCAGCAGGACTCCCTTCCCGTCAGGTTCCTTTAGCATCCGCACAATATCCTTAGGTACGTTGTTCGAGGCTTTATCGCACCTAATTGCCAATGTTCTTGGGCAAACGAAATGACTCCTCCTTATGACTATGTCATGCTTGTGCGTGAGAATCAGAGAAGGGCTACCGTATGCTGCGAAGTCGTACCTCTTGCTGTTCACCATGATTGACATCTTAACAACAGAATTCTCGTGCTTCAAGCGAGATTTCAGTGCATCAGGCAAGTCATAGCAAGCCTTATTCGCATTTACACCAATTATGCAATCTCCTCTCGGCGTGAGGTTCTTATCCTTTGTAATTTCGATTGTCATTCCATGTAGAGCCGTTATATTTGGATGACCATAAAACGAGATCTCTTCTTCCAAATCCAAATAAGAAACTTTTAAATGAAGCTTATAAATCAAAAGCTCCGATTTGTTACCCGCGGCTGCAGGTTATGATAGAGCAATAACTGTATTCTCTCCAGATGGTAGGCTGTACCAAGTCGAATATGCCATCGAGACCGTAAGAAGAGGTACGTTAGCTGTTGGAATAAAGAGCAAAGACGGGGTCGTTCTAGCAGTGGAGGAGAAGGCAAGAAAGCTCCAGAGCATAGCTGTAACGCAGAAGATCTTTCAGATAGACGATCACATCGGTGTTGCTGCTGCTGGATATATACCAGATGCAAGAATGCAGGTAGATCATGCAAGATTCGCTGCACAGAGTAACAGATTGATCTATGATGAAATCGTCGATGTTGAAGGAATAGCAAAAGGTATTGCTGATCTTGCGCAGCAGTTTACGCAGTACGCAGGTGTAAGACCGTATGGTGTAGCATTGATAATTGGTGGTGTAGACAGGAATGGTGGACAGTTATACCTAACAGATCCAAGTGGTACCTATATTGGATACGATGCTGTAGCCATAGGCGCTGGCGCTGATCAGGTAACTGAATACTTGGAGAAATCGTATAAGGAAGATATTTCGCTAGATGATGCTTGTGTGTTAGCGGCTCAGTCGATATACTTGGTAAGCGAAGATAAGGTTGGAACAAGGCACATCAAGATGTCTGTAATAGATTACAAGGAAAAGAAGTTACGAAAGATCGAAGATGACGACGTCGAAAAGTATGCGGTAAAAGCCAAAGAAAAAACGGGCAAGAGCTAAAGAATTTCTTTTACATCTTTCAATATTCGAATTCTGAAATGTTTGTCCTATATAGCATGCAAACAAACTTTAAACCTTTATAGTGTTATTGCAAATCGTAGGTATGAATTTCTGGATCGCCATACCGGATTCTTCACTTGTGGATGAACAGACCAAACGTGATAAGAGCATTAAGGCTGCACACATCGCTAGATCGTGCGCGATCTTCAAAGTCAATAGAATTTACATATACCGGGACAGGGAGCGCGATTACAGTTATGATAGAAAGATGCTTAAACTGATACTAGAGTTCATGGATACACCGCAGTACCTTAGAAGAATCTTGTATCCAAAGATAACGGAACTCGAATTTGCTGGTATATTACATCCATTGAAGGCGCCACATCACAAACCATCAATAGACCCTACGAATATCAAGGTCGGTGATATCAGGCAGGCAGTTACTGCCAGGGTTAAAGGCACTTATTTCGTTGACGCTGGTTTGAATGCACTGGTTCCATTGGAAGGTTCTGCCCTGGAAGGCAAGCGTATTACTGTTAAATTTACATCTGAATATCCAACGCTGCGATGCACTGTTGCATCACAACAAGACATCCATGAATATTGGGGGTATGAGGTTAAGGAAGTAGTTAGCATTAGTGAAATGCTGAAAGGATTGAATAATATGGTTGTGATGACTTCAAAGCAAGGTGAACCTTTAAGCAAGTTTGAGCAGGAACTGAAGCAACAACTCAAAGACGCGTCAACTGTATTGATTGTCTTCGGTTCTCCCAATAGAGGTGTCTTTGAAATATTGAAAGACGAGCGAAGACATCCCAAGGAATTCACAAAATACGTTCTGAATTTCTTTCCAGAACAAATGGTAGAAACCGTCAGGCTTGAGGAAGCGATCCTAGGATGTCTATCATTACTGAACTATGTGGCGCATAAATGAACTATTTTGAAGTGTTGTAGGAAATGCATTTAAGTGGTAATCACTGTAAGAGTTGCAGATTGGTCAAGAGCAGCAAGAAGGGTTTTGCTATACTTGCAATTATTGTTGGCGCATCGGGAATAGGCATCGGGGCGTATAGCATTGCAACGGTTGCCAGTACATTAGGCCAAGCTGACATTCCTACTGAATCTTTGTCCTCAAACACACAGGAATCGCATCATTTGGTATTGGGTGGCTTTCCTTCACTAGGTGCGCAAGATGCATCTGTAACAATTGTAGAATATGGTGATTATCAATGTCATAACTGCCAGAGATTTGCTGTACAAACAAAACCATTGATCATAGAAAATTATATCAACAATGGCAAGGCAAAACTGATCTTCAAGGACTTTGCTGTCTATGGAAGCGATTCAGAAAACGGCGCGCTAGCTGCTCATTGTGCAGGCGACCAAGGTAAGTTTTGGGAGATGCATGATCTGATGTATCAGAAACAAAAGGGAATAAACTCAGGTTGGCTAAGCATAGATAATATTAGGAAATTGGCTTCTGAAATAGATCTTGATATGCAGGAGTTTAATTCATGCTTCGATGGTAAGAAATATGTAGAGAATGTAGCAGAAGGTCTCAATGAAGGAAAGACAATAGGTGTTAACGGGACACCTACTTTTATAATAATTGATAGGAATGGAGAGATGATGACTCTAAGAGGCGCACTGGATTTCGGCACATTCAAACAGGTTCTGGATACGGTGCTGGAGAATTAGTAAGTATGAATAACATGTCTGTTATGCAGACGGTATTTTCTCAGAGAAGTTACATTGCTCTGGCAATAGCAATTTTTGTAGGATTCTTCCTGCTTTTCAGTACGCTTGATGGATACCTGTTCTTTTCGCCTATGGTGGTATTTCATGTACCTCAGGATAGTATTGCGAACTTTTCACTTTCAGTTGCAATAACAGTACTTCTTGGTATAGTCATCAGCATGAATCTATACATGTTCAAGAATATGCAGTTTGGTTGGAAGCAAAACAGGTACTGGTTATCAGGTTCATTCATTGCTACCGCAACAGGTGCATGCGGATGCACGTCTCTCGGATTTGCAATAATATCTACTTTTGGCGGTGCGGGTATACTTGCAACATCTTTCGTAACGAACTATCAACTTCCACTGAAGATAGCATCTTTGGCAATACTGATTGCTGCATATTATTCACTGCGCAAAAATATGATCAAAAGTTGCACCAACAGAAAAGATAACAGTTGACAAAATGTGTTTCGTCAGGTTATAAATTTATAATGGGGCTGTGCCTGTAACCGTTCGAAATGGGTCATAGAAAGCATAGTGCACCTAGACGAGGTAGTTTAGCGTATCTACCAAGAGGAAGAGCAAAGAGCTTCGAATCTAGGATACGAACGTGGCCAAGTGTTAAGACTGAAAAGCCAGTTTTGCTTGGTTTCGCCGGCTTCAAGGCAGCGAATATTCATATTATAACTATTGATGACAGAGAAAAAACACCAAATTTTGGCAAACCGCTCATGAGTTCTGCTACCGTTATCTCAACTCCTCCTGTCAGGATAATCGGTTTTCGTGGTTATGCAAAAACTCCTTATGGTCTTAGGTCTGTTTTTGATGTATTTGCAACTGAATTGCCGAAAGAGATGGCAAGAAAGGCAAGAATGAAATCTGTTCCCCTAGAATCTGCAATAGGAAAGGCAGAGCAGAAACTCGCAGATGTTTCTGTTCTAATGGCTGTTGTTGCAGTCATACCTAGAGATGCTGGGCTGTCGCAGAAGAAACCATTCGTTTTCGAAGTGGGTGTAGGAGGTGGAGATATCAAGGCACAGTTCGAGTATCTAAGGAATTTGCTCGGTAAAGAAGTAAAGGTCAAAGATATGTTCCAAGTCGGGTCTTACATAGATGTTAGTGCTATAACAAAAGGCAAAGGCGTTGAGGGTCCTATTACTAGAATGGGGGTAAAGAAGAAACAACACAAGTCGAGGAAGACTGTTAGAGCTGTTGGTACACTAGGGCCTATCAGCCCTGCAGTAGTAATGTACACAGTTCCGCGTGCGGGTCAGCGAGGACTGCATCAAAGATTGGAATATAACAAACGAATATTGATAATTGGCAACTCTGCAGAGAAAGAACAGAATTTAACACCGTCAGGAGGTTTCTTGCATTATGGCGTTGTCCATGGAGATTACGTAATAGTTAGAGGTTCTGTACCTGGTACGGTGAAACGATTGATCAAATTGCGTTATCCGATAAGAGCGAAGACCGCGAAGATCGTCGAGCCAAAGATAATCGAGGTCGTTGCGCATTGAGAGCACCAGTTTACTCATTAGATGGAAAGAAAGTTGAAGACATGGAACTCCCAATAATATTTTCAACTCCATACAGACCAGATACGATCAACAAAGCATATGTCAATTTGCAGTCGCATTTGTTCCAGCCACAGGGAAGGGATCCACTTGCAGGAGAAAGGACTAGCGCCATGTCAAGAAATACTGGACTTGGACTTGCTAGGATGGCTAGAGTGAAAGGCTCTGGATTTCCAAGATCTGGACAGGCTGCAGGTGTTGGCGGTGTAGTTAAAGGACGACTAGCGCATCCTCCGTCGTCTGAAAAGGTGATAGATAAAAGACTTAACAAGAAAGAGAAGAAGCTGGCGCTCTGCAGTGCTATAGCGGCTACGGCATCCAAAGAACTTGTCTCTGCTAGGGGCCACAGAGTTGATAAAGTAAGCATTCCACTGATAGTAACTGATGATATAGAGAAAGTTTCAAAGGCAAAGGAATTGCGCAATGTACTTGATTTGCTGAATTTGTCTGATGACCTCGACCGTGTAAAAAACGGTTGGAAGAAACGAAGTGGTAGATCTAGGATGAGAGGAAGGGTTGGACGTGCTGGCAAGAGTGTTTTGATCGTAGTCAAGAACGATGAGGATGTTGGCAAGGCAGCAGGATCTATTCTTGGCGTTGATGTTACTTCAGTAAAGAATCTCAGCGTTTTGCATCTGGCACCAGGTTCGCATCCTGTAAGACTCGCATTATGGTCAAAGGGCGCTGTCGAACAATTACAGTCCTTATCTAATCATACTATTGAGTTAATGGAGCTTGTGCGGAAATGAACGCTGAGCAAGCAAGCAAGCTAATTTTGCAGCCGTATATAACTGAGAAGACGTTTGCACTGATAGAGAAGGAGAACAAAATTGTGTTTATAGTGCATGACACAGCTGATAAGAACAACATAAAGGAAGCGCTAAAGGTGCTTTATGATGTAGAAGCTGATGCTGTTAATACTTCAAGAACGATTTATGGGAAGAAAGCATTTGTAAGAATAAAGGCAGATGGAGGAGCAAGAGATCTTGCAACAAAGCTGGGACTGGTGTAAAATGAATACGTTAGATTTAATAAAAGCTCAAATCGTGTGGTGTGCATATGGTTAGAGAATTCAAGTATAGAGGATACGCACTAGAGCAATTGCAAGCGTTATCACTGGAAAACTTGCTAGCTCTCCTACCAGCAAGGCAGCGAAGATCACTAACTCGAGGGATAAGCGATGAAAAGAGAAAATTGCTGGAAGAGATCAAAGCTGCCAAGAATTCAAAGGCAACTATCAAGACGCACCTTCGTGATATGATTATCCTACCTTCAATGGTGGGACTTGCTATTCATGTTCATACTGGTAAAGAATTTGCACCTGTTGAAATTAAATCCGAAATGATTGGTCATTTCTTGGGCGAATATGCCATGACCAATAAACGTGTTGTGCACGGTGCTCCTGGTGTTGGATCATCCCGTTCAAGCCTTTACGTTCCTTTGAAGTGATTTTTCATGCCTCAATACGCCTACTCTTTTCAAAATTTTGAAAAAACTAAACATGTCAGGGCCAGTTCAAGGGATGCTGAAATTTCTCACAAACATGCTAGAGAGGTAAGTGTTGCAATCAAGGATATGCGTCTGAACAGGGCAAAGGAATACCTCGAGAATGTAGTAGCTCTCAAGCAACCTGTTGCGTACAGAAGGTACAAGAACGAGGTCGCGCATAGGTCGGAACTGCAGGGATTTCCCGCCGGCAGATTTCCAGTAAAAGCTGCAAGAGAGTTTTTACGTTTGCTGAATAATCTGGAAGCAAACGCAGAGTACAAGGGAATGGATCTCGACAGACTTACTATAATACATGCATCTGCTTATCCCGGAGTAAAAATAAAACGGTTCACGTCTAGAGCGTTTGGACGTAACAGTCCAAAATACAACACTCTTGTGCACGTTGAAGTTGTAGGAATGGAGAAGTAACATGCCAAACGAATCGCATTCTGCAATAAAAACTGTCATGAAGAATTTCTACCGAAATATGGAACTTGATGAGTTTCTGGGTAAGCAACTTGCAGATGCTGGTTATGGAGGTGTGGATGTACAAAAGACACCAG
>JBMCYV010000025.1:0-34902 GCA_049199595.1 Candidatus Nitrosomirales archaeon | reverse complement strand
GGTCCATGATGAATTCACTATAGATCTAGCTAGTCTGCCTGAAAATTCCCAATGTCTTGATGTATCGCACAAAAACATCATAATCCTCGAGCCTAAAGTAAGCCATTACTTCTTTCATAGTTTTGTCATCAATGATTTGAAGGAATTCCTTAACAGGTTGATCGTGCGCGGCCATCATGGGTAAAAGGATGTCAATAATTATAAGGACTTCTGCTACTAAAATCTAAAGAACTTGTTCTGTATTTTCCTATTCTTGAGCTAAACATACCTGACAACTTGCATAATCCTTCGTGAAGCAGGTTGATATCGCCATCTGCCATTTTCAAGCGATAGCTTTCCAAACGCTCTAATCCAATAGCTGCTATTGATTAAGGGTCTGATGCCACTTTATTCCTCTACCCTCGTGAGTAGTCTTCTCCCATACCACCGGCTTGAATATTTCCTGGTACAAAGCTCGCAGAGCAGCCACCGGCATCATAAAGTTTGTGTAGCAAACTATTCTAGGCAAATCTTGCAAGAACCGTGTTTCGATCCCTTCAAGCCTCGCACCTTTTACTAAGAAATAAAAATAAAGAATGTTAAAAGAGGATGGAATGGCCATCCAGTAGGGGCTGGGTGCTAGTGCCAAAACCATCGGAGAGAGCAAACCAGCCATTTCAAGCAGCCAAACCAACGTGATTCCGTAGGCCAGCCAGCTAAGCAAGACGATGAAAGGGGCGACCAGCATCATCAAGGTTGAAAAAGTTCCCAAGATCCCTACTCTTCGCAGATTGGTGAGAGTTGGCATAACGGGAATATATTTCCATAGGCTTTGGAGCCATCCTCTGTACCAGCGTGTTCTCTGCCTAAGCCAACCTTTGAAAGTCGTAGGGGCTTCCTCCCAATGGCGGGCATCGAGTACAGATACGTTCCATCCTGCCATCAATAAGCGGACACTTAGTTCTGCATCTTCTGCAAGATTGGTTGCATCATACAGTCCTACATGTCTCAATGCTGCCCTCTTGAAGTAGTTCCCGGTCCCACCAAGAGGAGTGTAAAGGCCTAGTCTAGATCTTCCATTCAGCAATAATCTGAACCAACCTGCGTATTCCATGCTAAAGACTCGGGTTATCCAGGAATCTTGTGGATTGCTAATTCTGAGAATAGCTTGTGCGGCAAAAATATCTTCATTTGCAAGGGCAGTCGCTGCCTTTAGAAATACGTCTCTATCGGGAATATCTTCAACATCCATAATTGCTATGATGTCACCAGTGCATAGATGAATCGAATCATTCAATGCGCTTGGCTTGGTAGGATAGAGTTTTCGCCTGGCTAACAATTTTACATTTTTTGGATACCGCTGCTGGTACCAGAAAGCAATTCTTTCCCCGTCTGGATCATCAACGACTACGACAACCTCTTTCTTTTCCAGAGGATAATCGGTATGATTGAGGCATGCCTCTATGGTCCGACTAAGAATAGGCTCATTCCGAGCTGGTATTATTATAGAGATTTTTGGCAACCGCTTTTCTGTCCCCGGCAACACTACTGATCCTTGTTCTTTCTCCTCTTTTCCGATACGGGGTGGCCGATGTCCAGCTGCAGCGATAATGATATGATAAATTCCCCACATGGTATAGAAAATGGTCAGTGCGTAGAGTGAGGCGACCAGAAAAGACTCTAAATAGAGAATGGAGAAAGACAATATGAGACCTATGCATGAAATGAAGACTAGAATCCTTAGAAATGACAACTAGACTCAGCCGATTAGCTCCTTGACTATTTGTTCTGAAAGCAAGTCTAGGCTTGCCGCGATAGATACATCTGCAGGTACCGCTAGTATTTTCACTTTTTCTGGGTTAATCATCGGTGTGATGCGTTCTATTGAACCAGCGCTATTAACTATTATCAGCATCTTCATTTTGCCTAGATCTGCATTTTTGAGAATAAGTTGTAGTATGGCCTCCTCGACATCATCTTGCGACTCTCCATGAATGAAATCTAGAGCAAATTGCTCGCCGCTTGGAGGTGTAAGGAGCAGTGGCACGACATGTATGGAGCCGCTAGATCCTCGAAGCTGGCATAATACCTGCGAACGTATGTGCTTTTCTTCTAATACGTTTCGAAGACTTTTCGTTTCGAGCAGAAGGGTTGATAGACTCTTGGCGTTCTCGCCCAAGACATAGATCGGATATGACTTGAGATCCATTTCGTCAATTTTGGAAATATGTCCTGCGTCACAATAGCTCAGAACTAGAGGAAATTGAAATACCTTATCGCAGCTTGAACACTTGAATCCAATACCAGGGTTGCCATAATCTATTCCGACCCGCTTCAAGTCCTTTCGACATCTTTTGCAGTAGTAACCATCCCGGAGAGTGGAGTGAAATTCTTCTATAGGTGCAGTAGTCTGACAATCATAATGTATAAGCAGATCAGATTTGAAGATAGTCTGGGACTTGCATTCTGGACAAACCAGTTGGGCGCGTAAATTAACACTTTCACATTTCGGACAGGAAGAAAATGACACTGATCCCGTGCTCTTTAGGAGGCCCTTCTTCTCTGAAAGTCGTAGCTTGTCGTATGTGACTTCGAAATTTTCCCCGAGTGTATAGATGATACCCCCAAGCTCGGGCTTGAGCGTTGGCCTTAATTCCTGCTGGAATTGGCCCTCAGACAATAATGAAAGGATTGTAGAGATGTCACTTGAAATGTCCAGTCCTACATTACCCTTTTTCTGTTTGACGGCACCATCCTTTTGCATTGTTGCTATCACTGCAGATTTGCTAGAAATGTCTGCGTCAAACATATCTGATTTTTCTGTTGTCATTTATCTTGCTCCAGAAGCTTGAATTTCCATCCTAAGCGTTTTTGAAAACTTGGCGACAGCTTCAAGGTTGCCAACTACTTCCTTGTTCGCTTCTATTACCTGAAAAATCTTGGCCTTGATAAGAGCAGAGCCGCCCTCGAACATCTTGTCAAGCGCTGACAAAAATGCTGACGGGTCATGGACAATGTTTTCTTTAGAGATTCCACGTTTTGAGAGGTGGTAATACAAAATTGCCAACCATTCCGGTCCCAAGAATTGAAGGGCCTCTTCGATAATTGCAATAACCACAACACTACTCTTATCACTTGCTGCCGTATGCCCGATGCTTGGTTGGACACGATCTCGAGCTATCTTGTTAGAGTCGTTATGATCGGCCATGGTTTGTATACTGCTTCCATGCTTGGCACTATGGGTCGATAAGAGATCAGGAAAAACTATTTTTGGATCTTTTAATCTTAAGAGGGCATCCAACAAGTCTGATAGCTGCTCATGTGAGGGATTCCAGGATTTGATGTCTCCAACATTTATACTGAGGCTTTGTAGCTGAGAATAGATGTAGGTGTCTTCTACTGCATCTATAAGACGATCAACTTCAAAAGGTTTTTCCAGAAGCTCGGCCACGATGCCAAATTTGTTTATTGCATCCACCAATGTTTGTCTCATAAATGCTGAAGCAAAGATTATGCGCTGCTTGGGCTGCAGTTTCAGTATCTTCTTGGCAGTCTCAAATCCATTCATTTCTGGCATACGATAGTCAAGAATTACTGCGTCAAAAGGTGGTCTTAGGTCTTTTGTAGCAGTTCTTATTTGATACTCTTTCCAACATTCAAGTCCGTTGTTCGCAATAGTAACTTCATGACCCTTACTCTGAAGAGCAACCTGATACATTTTAGCGATCGAGTCCTCATCTTCTGCCACTAGAATTTTCATTGATGCCATATTATCACAATCGTGTCTTACAGTCTTTGAGAATCAGCTCTTCAATCGTGTTACATATTCTTCTGGGTGAGAGAAAAATTACATACATGAACACCCGGCCCTGGGACTGCGCAAACCCCACAAAATTTACCCAAGAAAGGGTATTCTATTCACACACCGGCTAGGAATATCAAACATTTTTCCTAGAGCTTAATGCCCAGCCCAGATCGACAAGACAATCGATCTGCGACAAATAGTAAAGTTGTAAAATACACATTTAAAGAGCTGAAAAGAAAGATTCAGGTATTCGAAGGGTAGCTATCCCGGCATAGAAGAACAAATATTCATGGTCCCAAGTGCTGCCGCGATTGGAACGTACTCATGGTAGAGTTTACTATTCTCTTTCTGCTGTGTCATTTCAAACAAGCTCGTCCCCGTTCAAAGGAATATTGCCCAGATAACGGACATTTAATGTAAAGATCCCTTACACAAAAGAATTCTAATACTTTAGAGTTGTATGGTATATCAATTCGTCGGACGAACCGACATATCTAGGTTATTTTGTATTGTCGTATGTAGCTTGGTACGACGTACTGTCCTTTTTAGGAATAGTTACTGCTTCACAATTTCGTAATGCTTGCTATCTCACTTTTCCTGAAAAAGGTCACGGAGGTGTCCATGTAGTTGATGTACATTCAAGGTGGAAATAACACAAATACTCAAAAGCTAATGAGGCATGCATTTGACGAAGCAGTTTGCACTCTAGGATTTCCTGCTGCAAGAACAATAATGTGGCACCTTCGAATTAGGGGAGTCGTTTCCCAAACGTACGGATCATTCGACATAGGTAGATTGTACTCTGGTCTTCAGGAAATTCTTGGTTCGGGTACTGAAATGATGATAGAAAGAATCTATCGAAGCTTTTCAAGAAATTACACAATGAATGCAATCCTAGCCTTTGAGAGGCAGCATCCTTCAAAGTCATACCTTGAAAAAATCCATCTACTTGTACAAGAAATGGAAGAGGAGGTTGAAAATTAACCTTGAAATTGACAGATCGAGGGCAGCAAGAGCTGGCGCAACAGCCATTCAGCCTCAATAGAGAAAGAAAAACTGTGATGATTGGATTAATTGCAACTATCACGATTGCAAACTTGATTCTCCTTGCTGCTCCAACTATTGAAGAGCAGAACCTGTATGGAAACATTATCAGGCCTATTACTGCGGGTGCTTCAATGGCCTTTGGAATCATAGTCGTTTACAGACAAGGCGTAGATGGGATATTTGGTAGAGCATTTGCTTCTCTAGCAGGAGGTGTATCCTTATGGGCAATCGCAGAACTGATCTGGGCATATAACGCTATTGTCTTAGGCATACAGGTGCCTTTCCCCTCTATTGCTGATGTCTTGTGGCTTGCTGGATATGCTCCACTTGGATTCCACCTATTCAGTACCTCAAGGTTTTACGGTGTAGCTCTTAGGAAAAAGTCCACATTTGCTGTCGCACTTGCTGTGGGAATCTTCTCCTCTGTTTATCTCTACAGCCTGATTGCAGCTTCTGAATTGTCAGGCCCTGACGCGGCCTTGTCGTTGGCAATCACTATTGCGTACCCGGTGCTGGATGCCATGATACTTGTTCCGGCAGTATTGTGCGTTCTAAATTCTGGCAAAGGCGAATTGACAGCCATTCCTTGGATATTCATTTCATGGATACTAACAGTCATGGCAGATTCAATGTTTGGCTATACCATTGTCACCAACATTGCTGGAGATATGCAGATCTGGAATCTTGTATATAATGCGGCTTACTTGTTCATGGCTGCTGGCTTGTATTGGCATAACAAGTATTTCATAATTGGCAACAGAAAATTCGACGAAATGTGGAGGAAAGTTAACAGGTGATTAACATGGCCATGAGAAAGAC
This sequence comes from Candidatus Nitrosomirales archaeon, assembly GCA_049199595.1. Lineage (GTDB taxonomy): Archaea > Thermoproteota > Nitrososphaeria > Nitrososphaerales > UBA213 > JBMCYV01. Next base: position 29,252 of record JBMCYV010000025.1, on the reverse strand, counting down.
TTTTTCAATACGAAAAACCGCGAGCTCTCCTGGCAGATCGGCAAGAAGGCACGCTTTCTTGGGATCTGTTGCACGAAAATGCACTGCCGTAGTATCAGAGCTAGATCCGATAATGCACATCATGCTGTATCGACTCACATTGGGTAGAGTGGATGGCCCATTGATCAGCAAAGATATGTTGGTCTGCACAGGCGTTATCGCCTTGATGCTAGTTGAGGAGTTGATCTAACCAAATGGAACATGAAAAAAACAGAACTAGTCATTGTAGGCCTAAGCAAAGAAAAATCGCTTTGAAGGGAACGATAGTATTTCTCCTAGCTGCACAATTGATAGTGGCGACAATATTCGCGTTAACCATATCTTCCCAGACAGTAGAAGCTGCCAAGAAAGGCTCGCCTCACAGCACTTCTAGCGATCTGTTGTTGCCAGATCTCAGACCAGTAAAAAATACCTTAATGGATTATGATCTGGTCAAAGATCCAAAGACCGGTCAGATTCTGTTAAGATTTGCTGGAGGTATGGGAAATTATGGTGAGGGAACCCTCGAGATAGTTGGTAAACGAGCTTCTATCAGTTCCGATAAGAACTCTATGCCTGCCTATCAAAGAGTATACAAGGAAGATGGGACGTTTGATGAAATTCAGGTGGGGGTCCTTAGCTACCACCCAGAACACCATCATTATCATTTTGTTAATGCAATAAAGTATAGCCTAACAGATCCTACTACTGGCAATGAAATATCCGCAAAGAAGGAAGCCTTTTGCCTTGCTGATGTAGCGGTAATAGATGATACCATTACAACGTACTCCCAGACCCCTGTATACAATCAGTGCTATCCAAATCCAAACGCCAAATTCGTAAGAATGGGAGTATCGCCAGGATGGGAAGATGTTTATGGCAAGGATTTGATCGGGCAAGCATTTGATGTTACTGCCTTGATGGAAAAGCCACAGCAAATCTACATCTTGGAAGAAATTACGAATCCTGATGGAAGCCTGATAGACAGCAATGACGGAAAACCACAAAAAACCAGCATTGAAGTGATAATTGGTCAAGGTGTAGAAGTAGGGGTCGGCAAATCTCGGCCCGGTGTGTGATAATATGACATACAACAAATGATTAGAGCGAGAGTGAGGTGAAACAGTAACTTGGGTATGCCAGGAATATGTAAGGGAATCTGTTCTAACTTGAAGGCACCCTTCTCATCGCATAATGGCGGCCATTATCTCTTGGGCCATAAACGCTGTAGCCTCTGTGAGATATTTGTCGTCTGCCCCGGGAATAGGTGCCCTTGTTGTGGAGCACACCTCAGAGCAAAACCGATGCATTCGGACTATAGAAGAAAGCTAGCAGAACAGAGCACAAAGATCTTTGTATTTCAGTGAGATACCTATTTCCCTAGCGAGGGAATATTTTGTGTGTCTTACTTCCTACATGCTAATTATCATATCGGGCGGCACTACTTGTTACTAACTACCTGATGCTCAACTGCAATAATAGGAGTGGTAGATAGTTGCCAGAGAACCAGCAAATACTTCAGCAGGCAATAAACGAAGGCTTACTCTCCTTAGGGGAACCAATAATGAAGACGATAGTATGGCACTTGGCAGCCCATGGTATTTTCATAGATTCCAAGGATCAGATAGAGGTTCGCGTTTTGTACAATAATCTTCAGCAAATAGTGGGAAATATTGCAGACGTAATTATGAACGAAATATATGCAAACCTAAGTACAAGAAATACTCTGACAGTTGAAAACATCAAATCATCAGAGCCAGTCATAGCGAAAATAGAAAAATTATTGCAAGTAAATTCAAAACAAGGTGAAAGCGCTAAATGACAAAGACAATGCAAAGGCCAGAACTAGCTATCAAGAAATCCCGGACTAAGTTGATTATTGGATTTATTGTTGCCACTTTGGCGGTCAACTCTATCATTCTATTATCGGGAGATGCAGCAAGCCAGAATTATTTTGGCAATATCTTAAGACCAATATTGGCAGCTGTCGCAACAACTCTTGCTCTTATTGTTGTATGCAGACAGAAGCTGAGCGGGATATTTGGAAGGTCTTATGCATTCTTGGCTGGAGGTTTAGTGTTGTATTTGATCGCTGAGGTACTGTGGGGATACTTCTCCATTGGTCTCGGGATAGAAGTTCCATTTCCCTCTTTAGCAGATACATTCTGGCTGGCCGCGTACGGGCCCTTTGGATATGGTCTATTCTCCTTATTCAGGCTGTACAGCAAGCAGGGCAAGAGTCAGATGAAGGCCTTGGCTGTGGTGAGTCTCTCAGTGGCAGCATTTTCATCATATTATATCCTTCAGCTATTGTCTGTATCTGACTTGACTGAGCCCGACGCAGCTATTGCAGTTGCAATTAGCATAGCATACCCTATACTTGATAGTATCTTGATCATACCGGCTCTGCTGGTCATTCTTAGTTCAGGTAAAGGTTACCTTACTTCAGTCCCGTGGATATTTGTATCGTGGATATTCACTGCCATAGCAGACGGCATTTTTGGTTTCACAGCTGTAACGTCCATCGCAGGCGACATCTCTATCTGGAATGTCTTTTATAATGCTGCTTACTTGAGTATGGCAGCAGGACTCTTTTGGCACAATAGATACATGATATTTGACACCAAGCGTGTGACTCCACCTCCACCTCATGTAGGCTAAATAAGGGAATGACATGCATAACCAAGAATCGTCAGATAATGTCGTTGCCAAGACCTTCGGGAAGATGCGTGACGACCAAGGACAAGAACACTCTGTTAAGTTAAGTTACGATAAATTTCCCGTCCCATGCTGTGGAGTCGATGTTAGCGCTATAATCAATGATTGCAATGTGCTACTTGCAGATCTATTGGGATGCCCCAAGGCCAAGCTCGTGAGAACATCATTTCTCGATGTTGTTGATCGCTCGTCTTATCCAGTAATGGAAAAGTTATTGGCGTTTCATGTCGGCGACAATATTTCTTCATCTACATTTCCAAACATTGGCCCAGAGATTGTCTGGCTTAGACGAAAGGATAGCAAGAGTACTATTTTTCCTGCTGCCCTTAGCGTCAAGCCGATTAACGATAATCACGGAATAATAACTGGTTATATCATAGTTATAATCGACGAAACACTGAATCGTAGGAGAATAGAGCTGCTTGAAAAGGATCGGTACGAGCTAAAGAAGAAGGAGAAATTACAGGACGAATTCATTGCCGTTGCATCACATGAATTGAGAACTCCCATTCAGCCAATACTTGGATTTGCCTTTTTGGCAAGGAAGGGTTTACTAAGCGAAGAAAAGGCATGGGATGGGGTTCTCGAAGAGGCCCGTAAACTCCAGCATCTTGCGAATGACATCCTTGACGTAAGCAGGATAGAATCTGGAAGCCTGGCATATGATCTGAAGAATGAAAAAATTAATCATCTACTAGTCTCAATCACAGAGTTAGCAAAAAATGAACTCCAAAAAGAAGACGTCTCAATAGGATTCGTTTATGACGAAGCTGAAGCGGATCTTGAGATCGATGCTGATAGGGCACGAATTACACAGCTGATAACCAACATAGTAGGGAATGCAGTCAAATTTACTGACAAAGGCAGCATAAGGATAGAAAGCAAGTCGTTTCCTGACCAGAACAAGTTTGAGATCCGCATCAGTGATACTGGGAAGGGCATTTCTGAAGAGATAATGCCTAGATTATTTGAGAAATTTGTAACAAAAGGTCATGGTAATATTCAGAACAATAAAGGGACAGGCCTTGGGCTATACATAAGCAAGGCTATCGTAAAAGCGCACGGCGGGGAGATTTCTGCGTTTAACAATAAAAATGGAGGGGCGACTTTTTTGATCGTACTTCCTATTTCTCAGAATCAGAAAGGGGAGTCGTCCAATTGAGTCAATCAGACCGACGTTCTATCCCATCTAAGGTTGGGCTAATCGCGATCATAGTTGTCCTAATTGGCGGGGGCATTGCAGTAGCATTATGGCTCGCATCATTATCAGCAACGATACCTACCGCGCCTGAAGGACCAGATCCGGGAGCACTTGTCAGTGTACAAATGCAAAGCCAGGTGGGAGTTTTGCTGGATGAGATTCCGAACAGTGAGCGAGATCGTGCTGCAGCTAATTTGATAGCTGAATCTGAGGATTTCTGGACTGAACGGGCTAAAGATCAAATTCGTTTAATGACTTATAGACTAGTTTTCCGTGATGCTTTCTATGATGAAAGCGAGGGCAAGAGTGCTCTTCCTCTGCCGCCTGAAGAGGTTTGGAATATTCAATTTGAAAAAATGCCATTTCGAAGTACTATAGACAATCATGATTTGGTCTTGCTAAACTTTACCTTTACTGGCACCTTACTTACAGATATAGAGTCACCGGCAAAGTCTGAACCAAACCTAGAATCGATAGGTGGCAATTGGGCAGAGCGTTTTATCCTACCAATCGATCCTGTGCTAGTCTTTCAACGTACTGGATTTGCATGCATGGACGAAGATCAATTTCCTCCACAGAGTGTGGACGCTGAGGAAGTTGACAACTTTTATGACCAAGAGATGGAACAGTCTTCTGAGGGGCATTACTCTGAGATACCAGACATGTCTTGTGTTGAGGCCTTGGACTCCGAAATAGGCAAAGTCGAAGCTAATCTTGTATTTGAGCGTCTTCCATGGAACTCTGGCTTGGCTGACGAAGTTCGTGTAGGCGAAATAACCAATCCAACTGGTGCAGACCTTATAACAGAAGAGTCTGTGTTCAAGACGAACCGGCTAGTCTACAGGTATATAACACTGGATCACTGCGCAATTGAAGAAGGTTCTGTGGGAGAAAGTGGCTGGCGCAGGCTCTTGCAATTTAGCGTTGCAGACAGAAACTTTGGTGCGGATACGCTGGAGATAGGTGATATTGACTACTTCTTAGAGGGTAATGGGACAGATTTATCAAAGCAGGGCATTTATGAGTACAGTGCCTGTCATCAGCATTATCATTTCAAACACTTTGGTTCTTTCACTTTCGGCGAGGAGCCGACCAACCATAAAATGGGATTTTGTTTACAAAGCACAAATAGATTTAGCAATAATGAATTCAGCCCCTTACAAAATAGCTATTCGGGCTGTGATTTCCAGGGCATCGAAGTCGGATGGGTCGACGAGTACGAGGCAGGTCTTGAGGGTCAATGGGTAGATGTTACAGGTGTTGATACGTCTAAGTCCCCATCGACAAAGCAACTTTCATTCCATTCCAATCCTGACGGTTTCCTGTGCGAAGGAACCCCTGTTTTGGATGCAGAAGGCAATCCCGTATATGAGGCTACAGAATTCAAAACAGATGATGGTCAAGTAGTTTATAGAGCAAAATGTGATTTTGGTCAGGGTGCGCTTAAGAATAACAGAGATTCCTACAACGTGACTTTACCAACAGATGGAAATGGTTATGTCACTGAAGACTGCAAGCATGGCGAGATCGGCCCGTTAAGGAACTGCGGTTTCATGCAAATGGATCGGTCTCTCGTATTCAACTGCACACCAGAAGAGCAGGTACGACTAAGCTTAACAATTACAGAAAGAGCAACTTCCCAGATTGTAAGAGTATGCGACTACAGCTTTGTACTTGCTACGAGCATTGCATGCACTTTCAATGGGCCGAACAATGCAAAATCGCTGGGTAATGCAGTGGTTAGTTCTGATTCTAATTCAGAAATATCATTTGAGTGCCCATCTTCATTGGATCATAATGAACATGGTGGCAGGTTTTCATTGTATTTTGCACCGCTCTTGCCAGATGATTCATTTGTGCCTGTTAATATAAAAATGATCTAGCGATTACGTACATTGTCTGTAGGACTGTCATACTGGCGTGTGGATACGTCCCCAAGGACATCTTCAGCCAATTGTGTCGGCAAGAAAGACCCGCTACCTAGCAAAAATATTTGGCACAAGTCTGGTAGGAATCCTCGTTGCAGGTTTTCTGCTCCCTCAACTTCTACGGTAACTATTCTATTCCATTGTTCGGTGCCACTCTGGAAGGACACCGTGGGAAGACGGAGCGCAAAGAAGAGAACTCTATCATTTCCTGTGTGTTGATATTATTAAGACAACTGTCTATGTATATTCATCCTGGAGCTAACCCATACTAAGCATTGAAAATACTAGTTGCTGAGGATGAACCGGAGATTCTTCAAATCTACAAAATCGTGCTAGAATCAGAGGGCCACGAAGTACACACTGCAAAGGATGGTCAGCAGTGCATGGAAACCTACAATAATATGTTGAATAAAGCCACTGACATCGGTAATCCCGCTTTTGATTTGCTGATTTTAGACCATAGAATGCCAAAAAAGACTGGGCTAGAAGTTGCCAATGAAGTACTTGGTATATGCCCTGCCCAAGAAATTCTGATGGTAACTGCCTATGGGGGTGAATTAGACTTGACAGATAATCTTCAGAAAATGAAGATAATGAGAAAGCCATTCGAAGTCGATGAATTGATTTCTTGGGTAAGGAACATGTCTGCCAAGGCTGTAGTATCAGACTAAATCTGACGGCGAGAGCCGGGAGATGTTGGAGTACGGGAGAAGCCCGCGCCGCCAGACAACTAAACCCTTATGGTTGGTTGAGGGCCATGAGGGAGAAGCTATTCCTTTGAGAGCGTAATAAGGATGTCCGGAGCTTTTTAGTACTAGATTATTCTATAACTAGCTAGCCTTTTATCTATATAGTAGTTAGCTCTATGTCTAAAGCACATGAAATACCGTAGCAGGACCGAGATCGTGGCTGAAATCCTAGAGTCTGCCAGCGGTGATGGATCGGGCAAGACTAAGATCATGTACAAAGCCTATCTCTCCTATGCCCAGCTTAAGGAATATCTCGCAATATTAGTCGCAAACGGCCTCCTTGAAGAACTTGATGCAGAGAACATGTACAGGACGACAGAAAAGGGAAACAAGTTCATGAGGTTCTACCAGCATATGGATGAACTAGTTGGACCAATTCGAGAATAGAGAACTTTACGAAGGAACTAGTTCAGCGCATAGTTTGCAACCTGAAAAGGGAGCATCACAAGCCTTTCTATACACGATAAGCTCCAGAGCATTAGTACAACCTGACTCTTCAGCTTGCCCTTATCTGAACAAATATGAAATAACCGGGGGAGAATGTCATAGAATATCTGTTATAGCATGATAGGGCGTTAGTGTCAAGATTCTGCTTGTCTCTTTACTGCGAAATCAGTTGTGCATATTCATAAAGACTGCTCTGTCGAGCAGCCAATTTGGTTGTAGAGTTCTTTATTTCCCTGACATATCCACATTCACAGACCAGTACAAATGTATCGAAATCATCCGAATGATTATCTTTGATTACATTCGCCTCTATAAGCTCTCTCGTGCAGCGAGGACAGTTCTTAAATACATATTTGCTGCCATGACGCGAACTAGGCTCTTCTAGCGGCGGATGGAATTGTGCCAACTCTGTAATCAGCCGGACAAGCTTCTTGTCGTGCATCCTTTCTAGCCGCTCAAGGAGTTGTTCGAGCTCGGGAATAGCGAGCCCAAGTTGCTTTAATTTATTCACGTTGGCACCAAGGACACGGAATTTGGCATATAGCTTTTGCTTGTTATGATCGACAGCGACATGGTGCTGCCGACGAAACACTTGATCAATCATGTTTCGCATAATCTCAAGCTGCCGCCAGTCGTATAAAAAATAAGGCTAGTGCAAAATAGGGTATCTGAATTATAGAGGAATAATCAGCGGATGTAGCACGCATGGTATTGTCAGACTGATTTATATCAAAGTGGCCTATGAGTGTATAAAATAATTTGACACTGCTAAATTCTATCCAGGGTAGAGCTTAATGTGCCCCGCTCTACCTGCTGAATCATATCTTCCATGATATTGACAATCTGCTGCTTGGTCATTATGCCAGTTTGCATACACTGCTCTACCATCTGACCCATTACCTGCTCAAAGAGCAGTGCAGTATTGGTGTCTTCGATGTTGATGCTGTGGGTATTCATCATTGTCTGAATCTATGGATGATTCTAGACCTATTAATGATTGAGTAGTAAATTTCTATACTTATCCTCGCTGTTATGTAACCTGGGTTACATAAGATTCGAGCATTTGCTCTAGTTATTTGGCAGGCTTTTATTAAGGCTAACGGCCGCCTAATGCAGAGCACAGAGCCATCCGCATTGGCTGTCAAGAATGATAAGTACATATGATCTGTCTATATTCATTGAATTAGAACAAAGTGTCGTTGCCGGTAACACGTGGAAAAACTATGTCAAGGCAAATGATCATGCTTCTAAGAATAGCTTCAGCTTTCTGTATTCTTCTAAGAAATCCTTGCCCTTAGAGGTTATTCTAAGCTCATTCGCGTCATCCATATAGATAAGCTTGGTCTTCAATATCAGGTTCAGATATCTGTGCGTGGCGCGAGTATCTAGATTGGCTTTGCTTGCCAAGTTTGTCTTATTAGAAGGTTCGTCGGAGAGCGCCTCGAGTAGATTAGCAACAATGTCAAAATATGCTCGTTTCAGTTGTGCCAAAGCAGGAATCTCCAGTATCAGTCATATAGAATAAAAGGCGCAATATTTATTGTCTTTCCTAAAGCGGTCCTAAATTTGGGCATAGTTCCTGTACTTGGAGAAAATATTGCAGGAACGGGCCTGTTGGTTATTAAGAGCTTGGAACTGAAGAATCCTTTCTATCATCAGCCAATTCAATTTCATCCTTGTAAGTGAAGCTAAACCCTAGTTTATGCAGTAAGACAAAACCCGAGCCCATGATAGATACAAGCAGAGCCAGTGCAAATGGATCGCCTACCCTAATGCCGCGAAGAAAATTCATGAAATCATATAGAGTAAAAGTTGCAATTACAAGACCTCCCACGATTGCTGAAAGGATTGCTATCTGATTCCTTATTGACAAGGACCAACGGTGGGACTGTTTTGTGTGCTGCACCAAGTGAAAATCAGATAGCAATTATATTAATCCAAATAGAACAACTAGGCCCTTTGTTATAGTCTCTGAAATACCTCTGCCTAGATTATTGCATCATGTGCAGACATATTTCTATCTAGCCATAGTTTCGTCAAAGAATGGTCTGCAAGATTTGCTAAGCATGATATAGTGACCTTCTGATCTTGCAAAACCAAATCGGACCAAGAATTCTAGAATCATTTGTGTTATCAAGTAATCAAGATTGAAAATTTCCAGTATGTCTTGAACCATGATCTTCTCTCTGGTTGCAATCAACGCTAGTATGTCATCGACCGAAATCTCTCGCCGCACTTGTAGCCGCAACGACTCCGAGAGATAGATATCTATTGTGGAATCGGCATGTACTATCGCTGTGACAATTGTACTATAATCCCTCGTTCTGGTAAAACGTACTGGTTTTTCTACTTCATCGAAACACTTTGTATGTTACACGGGATATATGCTTCAAACACGTAAACTATATTATCTGCATTAGGGCCTGGATGTTCTATTGACTCAAAACATGCAGTCGGACATTAGAAGGGACAAACTGGACATCATTCTCCGCATTCTGGAGATCGGTAATTCTCCGGTTAAAAAGACGCACATTCTGTACAAGGCAGGCATTAACTTTTACCAGTTGTCAAGGTATCTAGAACTCTTGCAAAAGACCGGGATGATGGAGCAGATCAATGAACCATATGTCGCGTTTAGGACTACGGAGAAGGGAAGAGTCATGATGAACCTATTTAGCGCGATAAACATCGAAGTGGCAGAAAGTCGTCCCTTTGCATCAAAAGCTGTTGCGCCAAGCGCAAGCAGCTTCTGATATCTTTTTCCTTTCTGGCACCTTACCTTAAAGGTTCGTGTCTGTCAAGGCGCATGACTTGTGGTTATTTGACACGGCAGCAGGCCAGCATGGTGTATTTTTGTTCACTTCATGATCTTTAATATAGCGACTGCTCGGCGGGAAATTTGCTGCGGCCCAATTCTGTAGGATAATGCAGCTACGTACCACTGTTCATTATAGCTCATAGACATAGCATTACTTGGTGGCTCATACACAACCGGCCAGCCGCGAATACAACCAGAAGGATTTCGGCCTGTAACGTGATTCGGATATCCAGCCATGTCCATCACTTGCAGCGATCAGGAAAAAAGGCAGGAATCCTTCTGGTTGGTTCTATCCAAGCTTACAATATCCAAAGATGCGGCATTCAACAAGGGCATGTGAGTAAAGAAAAATAGTTGTGGGGCCGTAGGCCCCGGTTCTGTCGGTTTTCTATGGCAAAATGGGCAGGTTTGAATCGCTTTTCCTACCTTTCAGGAACATGAATGCGCCAAGTGCTGCAAGCGAGCTCAGTATCAAGGCTGCTGCTCCGATTGGTGATTCTGGGACAACTAGGAACGAGTGTACTCTGATGTCTTTGCCGTTAACATCGATAAGGTCTCCATTTGCATCTTTGAAGAGTATCTTGAAGTGTAGCTCATTTTCGGGTGTAGTGTCTGCACCTGCTGCTACTGGGTCAAAGCTTACACGATATTCATTGCACGGATCGCAATCTCCCGGGACAGGACTATACAAGGGCGGGGAGGTAGCAGTATTGTCAGTGCCTGTTGCACATGGCGTGCCAGATCCAACAGTGCAGTTTACATCATCGTAGAGTTCACATTCTATTTGAGCAACATCTGCGATATCCGTTAGACCAACACAATCAACATTCCCTGGCGGAACGTATGGTTCAGGATCGGCTCTTGCGTATGTGTTTCCTACAGGTACCGCGAAAGAGTTGGTTACTCCTAAGCTCAGCAGTGACAGTGCCAAGACGGCGCTTACCATCATGGATCTTAGTGTCCAGTTTCTGTTCGTCATTGAGATTCAGAATGCACTTGAAGATATAAGCAAGTATGGAAGATCAGGGTCGATTTTATGTAACTTGTCAACTAAAGCTTGCTGACATAATTTCAGTACATTCTTCAACGGGGAAATTAGGCCCATTCATCCCAAATTGGAAAAAACTTGGCAGACCCGATATTCTTTTATAGCAGCCGAGTGTCGCAATGGTGAGGATGCAAAGGGGAACAGTTGACGCTGTAGCTTCTATTTTGCGATCGACTCGAACCGACAATGGTTTGTCAAAGAAAAAGTTACAAGACGAGCTTGATCTCCCGGTTGTGCTCCTGAATCATTACCTGTCTACAATGGTTTCAAAGAATCTAGTAGAAATTGTTAATGAAAAGGGCAAAAGAAAAGACGCAGACAAAATCATAAGAATCACTGATAGAGGAATCAAATTCCTAGAGCTTTATGATGCAATAAAAGCAAAGTATCTGACCCTTGAATCAGAGCTTAAATAATGTTCTGGCGTCGCTAGCCAAGGCAGCTACGTGCGGTGCGATCTGTCTCATAAGTTATTTGACATAAGGTATTATCAGTCGCGGCGATTGTGAACAGGTATCTTGTAATACCATATCTTGGGAAGTGTGTCTTTTTCTGGGTACATATCACATGTCACAATACCTACAAACATATGAATTGAAATAATGAGGCTTGCATACTACTTGCATCATATGACCACAAAGACGCTTACCATGATTCCCCTTGCAGCGGTCTTGCTGCTGGCTGCATTTACCACACCATGGTTGGGGTTGGTAGGCGTTGCTGAAGCAAAGAAGCAAAAAGTAGATCCACAAGGAGATACCGAGGCTCACGAACACTTCGCAAGCCTGGCAGACCTAGACATCAAAGACTACGGCTTTGACAAAAAGAACGTGTTCGTTGAAGTCTACGGTGTAGCTGGAGGAACACTGCCCGAGCATGACGAAGATGAAGAAGGGTTCGGACATGCAATCGCCTATGTAATCAATATCGTCACAAGAAGCGGCGAAAGGCAGACATGGGCAATAGACTCGCATGAAGCCCAGCACGGCGGCTCTACCGACCCAAGCACGACCTGGCATGCACACAAAGTAATGCTGGGTGACAGCCCCAGAACCCCCGACGTAGTAGAAGGTTCTGACTGCCTAAATGAAGTCGACCACGTTACACACGCTATGGTCGATGGTGATCGGGTGATCTTTGAAGACATGAAGGTCAAGACCAAGAAGGGTATTGAAGGCATAGAGGCAAAGACAATACTATCGGCTGCTACCGTGCTGCTTGAAGTCCAGGTAGCGGACCCAGACAACCCCGGCAATGCGCCATGCGTAGCTTTGGTTGCACACGTGTTCGATTCAACGGAGCTGGGCAAGAAGAAGAATGACTAACAGTTCTCTTTTCCTTTTTGTGCAATTCACCCAAGCCTTTGCCATTTAACAGCCGACACACATCAGCCTAGTTGGTATTAGGCAAAGGATACTAACCCTCATTCTTGAGAAGCGATCATCGCCTATAGCTAAATTGCAGAGGTGTGTCCCCCATACTGGTTTGGGAATGGCAGGGAGCCGAATCCTATAGAACATCAATGCCAATTGTCCATGTGTATTTTTATGTAAGCACCGTCAAACGCGACTTGTATGTCAAACGGTTTCATAGGGATTGTGAAGTTTGCCAAGCGCTTCCTTATGGACGATGCAATTCACTGGAGGTCAAGTCAGGAAAATGAATACTCGGGCTGATCATAACCACTTATGCGGCGACTGTATGGATGTTTACCCATGTCCTTTGGAAAAGCGAAACTGCAAAATGGAGTGGCGCACCTCACATAATGATCATTACCTGGCTCTAGAAGCATAGTTGTTTACGACCATCACACCGATATTGTCACAAGTAGTCGCTGATTAGACGCGCAGCTGAAGCATGCTCTGGAATAATTATTGGTGCAGAAGCGTTTCCTGATATCTGCTTGATGCACAAGTCTTTGAAGTGTCGCTATCAATTATCCTCATAGGAATCATGTAACCTACTATGAGGAAGGTAAGGGCTATTGCCGCCAGACCAAATGGGTAGGGGATTGCGAAAAGAGAGCCCATACTAATTGCAATCGCGAGTCCTAGCCACCACGCTGCTGTTCCTATGAAGTGGTCTTGCTGCCCATTCATGGGAAAACTCATCAAACTGTTGCTTATAGATTCCTGTCTTTGATATTTTTAATACAAGTGGCCTTTTTTGTTGGGCATCTTTTACGCACTGAATCGACACTTGCTTGTTGTCAGTCTCGGAATTATTCAATCATGCTAGTCAATTCCTTGTATTGTTGCATGAATTCGCGGCCTCTCTCAGTTATCTGAAAGATATGGCGATTGCCACGAGCTTGTCTAAGCACAAGCTGGGTGCGAAGCAGGATTTCCAAATACCTGGCTATCCCTCTGGTGTCTAGGTTCGTTTTCATTGCAAGCTTGGTCTGGGTTATATCGGGTTCTTCTACTAGAACGCGGAGCAGATCTGCATAGACGTCATATGGAGCTCTTCCCTCAAGGTCCGCGGACAGAGAAGTTAGTTTCATAATATAGTGCTCATGAAACCTTCTATTAAGTAGCTATGATATGGAAGCTAGGTAGATTGTTATAGAATATCTGGCTTATTTTTACCGGGGTCCAATATCAGAAAAAATTGATCCCCTTCATGATATCTTGTTTTGTCCTCGATGATGTCCAGTGCTCTTATGACATAATCGTTTGTCAGAAGCGAAGGAATCTTGAGGCGCAATAGCTCTGGCAAATGATGGTTGATTTGTTCGAGAAGCTGAATTTGTCTGTCCAAGTTTGCTTCTGACCGGCAAGCTTGTATGAGGCTAAAAAGGTCATGTTCGTTCATATCGAAACGTTTCATTGAGATGTGTGGATAACCGTTTAAAACAATGATGTCGCACAAACTCTAGAAGATTTCTAGACGCAATTAATGATTTCTTTTCTTACGACATGTTATAGTATTGTTTTGGATTTGTTATAGACTCCAGAATACATAACATATGCTAGACAGTTGTTTTATATTGGTAGTACTAGTTGAGAGCATGCGACATTCACGAACTTCGACACCCCATCTCACAGGATCTGTAAAACATAAAGATGGATGGGAAATATCCAAACTTTTGGAATTGGGTGTAGACCCAAAGTTCGTTTCAAGCCTAGACCCGACCCAAGTAAAGGACATGGTTAAGGGCCTCATGTACTTGAGTGAAAAGTACATGTCACAATCCTAAGTCCAACTTGCGAACTCTGCTAATATTTGTAATAATACATGCACGTAGATAGCTATTACGACGACCGTACAAGCCCTATTGGCCCCTGCGGGATAAGAACAGCCTAGGTTTGCTTGCGGACAAAGCCACATTGACATAAAATAAAGATTGAATTTCCGTCCACACTTTTCCTTTCAACAAAGTTGGCATTTGCCAACATTCTATCGCATCTGGGACAAGCTGCCGGTAACGCTATCACTTTCACATAGATCTAAATTTGCCAGATATAACGGGTTGTATGTATGTAGATACAAGACAAGGGCTAGTATTTCCTACTCTGCTATCCTAGCCATAGTAGTGAGCCAATAGTCCTAACTGCTTAGCCTGCTTTTTTCGTCAAGTTAGCGGGACAAACAATATCTGAAGTGTCGATTGTTCGATAATAAAAGCGGCGAAGCTTGCCCTTACGCACGCTGAATTTGCCTCGTCCCAGTAAATATAAACAGTACAATGCAGACCAAAGCCAAAACCCTGGATGTATGGCAATCTAACTGTCTTTATTTCTGTCAATGCTGTACGGACAAAATTTTGACTGCCTGTTCGTATTCTTTCATTGTATTGATTGGCACCCACTTGTCACTTGGAATGAACAGGCTAGTCAGCCTGCGTTCAGTAACCAAGTAAGGCATTATCGTCGATTCTAGATCTACGGGATTAGGATCTTCCAGACTTATTTCTTTAGAAATGATATCATAGACAATGGGCTCGAACAGGTATACTCCTACAGAAGTTGGCTTGTTCAGAAACGGCTTTTCTTTGAAGTCTAGTACAGTTCCATCACTTGCCACTTCAGCTACTCCATAGGGATATTCTGTTCCAGGTACCAGCAAGGTAGAAGCAGAGATGGCATTCTTGCGGATAGCCTCAATGTGGTGCATCAGGAATTTTGAAAAGACCTTTTCTTCCAGTACAAGGTCGTCTGGAAATACAACTATGCTCCGCTTTGTTTTGTCGATTTTGTTGGTTTCTAGGGCATATTTGAAGGCCTTGCCCTTGCCCCAGCCCAAGATACTGGCTGGATCGATGCTAAACTTGGCTGCAATACCATACTTGCTTCCGTCTCCAACATGCTCTGTTACCATTTCATGCTTGTGGCCAAGCAAAAAGACAAAGTCGCGGAATCCTTCCTTCGTCAAAGACTCTATGCACATGTCAATGAGCTTTTGGCCAGAAATTTCAAGCATACATTTTGGGATATCAATCCCCATCCTCTTTGCCTTTCCCCCTGCCATCACAACTATCTGGGTTCTTGCCACTTGATCGTCATACCAGTTTGTAGTTGTCATTCTCAGTCCCTAAACCTGCTTCTGCAAGCTCGTAAGCACCTTTTTCTTTAGTTGCTCAATGTTAGGGATCCTGGAGGGGTTAGTACCCATTGAGAGAGCTAGATATATTGTCACAAAATCAGCCATATAACTCAGAGAAAAGAGTCTCGCAAGTTCGCTTTTCCCTTTGGACCAAATCTCAAAAACCCTGGCGCCCGTACTTTGGATCAAGTCTCTTGCTGCTTCAATTTTTTCTCCCATATCAGTATCATGCTCATGAATAGTATCTCTAAGGATTATCATTACTTCATGTTGATGGCTAGTGTGAGCATTTTTTTGCCATGCTTCAATTTCATTATGAAGTAATTCAGGAAATGAATCGATGTATGAATGGACCTTAGAGTTTTCGTTAAAAAGCTGTTTCCATCTTAAAGCTACAACATCTGTGAAATTCGATTCGCCATAAACAACAGGAATTTTCTCCTCTAGTGCAATAGCCAGCAAACGCGCAGGGTTGGTTGCATATACTGCTTCAGGTCCACACTGGCTTTTGATTTCTTCCAGGATTGATAGAGTTTCAGAGACATCGCGTTCTATTGAAGGCAAGATATGGAATTTCTGAAGGAGTCCCAGAAGAGGCACCAGCAAGTAGCCAAGGGAGGCTCGCGGATAGTTATTTTGTGGAACTAGGATACAAGGGATTTGCCTTTCGTTACATGTGGATTCTAGCTCTAAGGATGAAGTAATAACAATTCCTTTTGCTCCCAAAGCTAATGAAGCATTGAGTGCGTCCAGTGTTTCATTTGTTTTTCCCGAGTATGTTATCGCAACTACCAAAGTGGTGTTCGTAATAAATTGCGGAGGCACAGAACTCTTGCAGACATGGACAGGGACTTTTGAATCCCTTAGCAATACTCGTGCAAAATCTCCTGCAATGCCCGAGCCGCCCATGCCCAAGATAACAATAGAAGATATCTCAGTTACCAGAGGTAATGATAAACTAAGGCTCTTGGTTAATGCATATGCTTTTGCAACTTGCGACGGAAAATCTACCACTTTCTCTAGAATGTCTGTGCGCTCTCCGAGAGGAATCGTTGTCAATATAAATTAGTCCAGTTAGAACGTGGAAATAAATAACTATGGAACATTAGCAGTTGTTTTCTATATCTTGTGTGTCTTAACCTAGCGTACATTATGGCATAAGAGACTCAGGTTCAGTGACTTGGGTCTTTTCCGGCTTGAAAATTTAGGCTAGGTTTAGGACCAGATAGTGGAGCGCCGGCTAAGCAAAATTGACCAAATTCTTTGTAATATATAAATTGACAAACATGATCTTTAATAACCTCCTCCAAACGGAGCTCTCATTTCTTTTAAAGATCGTGTAGCCTAGAAAGGGCACATACACCCACTTTTAGGAATTTTCAACACAACCTCATGCAATCTCGATGTCTGAAAGTGGACCGCCAAGTAAGGACTCGTCAATTTCGGGACCGATAGACGATACTAGGCAAGCGGAAGCGGCGACCCGCAAAGCCCGCGTTCAGAGAGCAAAGAGAGATAATTCTTCGCCCAAGGCGAATGATATTGCCACCTTTGCTTGGACTTTGGCAAATGATACAGCAACGAAAAGTGACAGCGGAAAGTCGTTTAGCGATGAAAAATTCCGCAAGGAACTTGTCCGCTCCCTGAAGGCCAAAAGATGTGGGATAGTAGAAGGAAAAGGTACTTCTGGGCAAGGCAGATACCCCCGTTCATTCGTTCGTTCTCTTAGCATCGTCGCGGTGCTTGCGTGTACCTTGGTAATGTCGAGTGTTTATGCAAGCCTTGGTCCCGCAGCATGGGGGTCTGAACTGACAACGATGATGGGGGACATGTTTGCACTTGCAAGTGACAATAACAACCAGAGGTCTCCAAGAGTTATAGATGCTGAACCTCCAACGATAGGTGAGCTTGACGATATTGTGACAGAGGCTACTGGCAAGCTAACCATAGTAACTCTTGCAAAGCCAACTGTCACTGACAATTCGGATCCTACACCTGTCGTGACTAATGACGCGTCGGGCAGAGGATTTCCATTGGGTACGACAGTAGTAACATGGACGGCAAAGGATAATGCTCAAAATTCTGCAACTGCCTTGCAGATAGTTACAATTGTAGACACAACACCGCCAACCATAATTGCGCCAGATGACATAACAACATCGGTTGATGGAACAAGTGCATACGCTTCAGTTTCGCTTGGTGATCCACAAGTCACAGATCTTGTGGACTCTTCACCTTTCGTAACAAATGATACACCCACTTCAATTTTTCCCATAGGAAGTACCATAGTGACTTGGACGGCTACTGATGATGCTGGCAATACTGCGTCGGATACCCAGACAGTTAGAGTGGTGCAATACATCAATTCCGGCTCTGGGTCTGACATCGGTTCAGACTCAGGCTCCGTCGAGCAAGGACCTTCTGACACTGATAATGGCACGACTACGGGCAGCACCTCGGCAGAAACATCCGACAGTTCCGCCTCATCGACTTCGACGTCACCTACACCTGGCGATACGAACTCGGGATCGACTACTTATGCCAGGACCTTTGGTGGTGGGGGCGGAGGTGGCGGAGGTGGTGGGGGGGGAGGTGGTAGCCCAAGCTCAGGTGTGAAGCCCAGCGGAGATGAAACAAGTCCTGGGTCAAGCAACGCACCAGATAGCGCCCCACCAACCATAGTCGCACCTTCATCCATTTTTGCAAATGCTACGGGCCCGCTGACTGTGCTGCCATTGGGTTTGCCCATGGTTAACGATACAATAGACGCTACTCCTACTGTCACGAATAATGCTCCGATAGACGGATTCCCATTAGGAACTACTATAGTGACTTGGACGGCTACTGATGATGCTGGCAATACTGCGACTGCAGAGCAGAGAATTGTAATCGAGGACATGAGTCCGCCTACATTAGTGCCGCCAGCGGACATATTTGCCGAAGCTACAGACTTTGCGACAAAACTATCCCTTGGTGTACCAATAGTTAGTGACCTAGTCGATGCCTCTCCGATCATCAGTAACGATGCTCCTATCGGTTATCGGATAGGTAACACCACAGTAATTTGGATGGCTACTGATGCAACTGGCAATTCTATAACGGCAGTTCAGCTAGTGACTATAGTTGACACTACTCCACCTACAATAGTTGCACCTCCTGATGATGTTGTATATGTTAAGGATGCCAGTGAACTTGCTGTAATTCCACTTGGTGATCCATTTGTTGAAGACTTTGGAGATAACGCGCCGGCGGTTACGAATGATGCCCCGTCTGATGGGTTCCCGGTTGGCAACACGACCATAACGTGGACGGCTGCGGACGCATTCGGACATACCGCTACTGACACCCAGATAATAATAGTGTTAGTAATGGATACTGAAGAATCGACCAACCCTGATACTGGTGATGATACTCCTGCCAATGGCAATGGTCCGACGCCAGGCGCATACCCAAACCCTGGTACAAACTCGACAGATCCAGACACAACCCCTGATGTCAATCCGCCTACAATAATAGCTCCGCCGGATGTAACTATTGACGCGACAGGGCTTCTTACTCCAGTAGAGCTTGGAACACCCACAGTCACAGATGTTGAGGATCCAAGTCCGATCGTAACTAATGATGGTCCTCCGAATGGGTTCCAGATTGGAAGTACAACTGTTACCTGGACTGCTACTGATGATGCTGGTAATTACGCGACTGCCACTCAGACTATAATGGTAATAGATACAAGTGGCCCAACAATATCAGTACCAACCAGCCTTACGGCGGAAGCAAGCGGTCCATCTGGCGCAATTGTTGACTTTAGCGTGGAAGTATTTGCTTATGACTTAGGTGATGGTCCTCTCAATCCTGATTGCGACCAGTTCGCAGGCTCTATGTTTGCATTGGGCGTCACCACAGTAACCTGCTCCGCAACAGATTCTGATGATAATACGGTATTGGGGACATTTGAAATAATAGTGCAGGATACAACTGTACCAACCATAGTTGCTCCGTTGGATATTGTGGTTGAGGCGACTGGTGTCTTGACATCAGTCCAGATTGGTTTGGCATCAGCTACTGATACGGTAGATGACTCTCCCGCAGTTACTAGCGACGCCCCAGTTGCTGGATTCAATGTTGGAGATACCACGGTAGTATGGACGGCTACTGATGCGGCGGGGAACATAGCAACAGCAATTCAAATTGTGACTGTGACAAACACAGCTCCTCCCATTGTAAATGTTCCGCTAGATATTGTAGTAGAGGCGACTGCTCCCTCAGGAGCGGTGGTAGATTATAGTGGTGAGTCGGCAACAGATCTCATTGAAGGTACCCTTACGGCACTCTGCACGCCAGCTTCAGGTTCTACGTTCCCCTTAGGCATCACAATGGTTACATGCTCGGCTGCAGATTTAGATGGTAATACAGGCTTTGGCTCGTTTACAGTTGCGGTACAGGATACTACCTCGCCTACCATAGTTGCCCCAGCGGACGATATTGCGTATGTTGAGGATGCCAGTGAACTTGCTGTAATTCCACTTGGTGATCCGGATGTGGAAGATCTGATAGACAACGCGCCGGCGGTCACCAATAATGCTCCGTCTGATGGGTTCCCGGTTGGAAAGACGACTGTCACATGGACAGCCACAGACGCAGCTGGCAACAGTGCTAGCGATACCCAGTTAATAGCTGTGGTTGTAGGCCAAGACCCAACGGTCGTTGATACAGGCACAACCCCTGATGTCAATCCGCCTACAATAATAGCTCCGCCGGATGTAACTATTGACGCGACAGGGCTTCTTACTCCAGTAGAGCTTGGAACACCCACAGTCACAGATGTTGAGGATCCAAGTCCGATCGTAACTAATGACGCCCCATCTGAGGGCTTCCCTGTTGGTACGACTACAGTCACATGGATTGCGACGGATGCCTCAGGAAATAGTGCTAGTGCGAATCAGCTGGTTATGGTAATCGAGTCAAGTACAGACAATAATGTCAGTTATTATAACTATTCTCCCTCCTTTGCTGCCAATGGCTCTAACTACTATGATATACCCCACTATTCTTCGCTTAGCATACAAGAATTCAGCCTAGCTGCCTGGTTCAAGACAGGTAAAGACCAATCTTCTGCAACTAGTACATCAATAATTGCAAACAAGGGTGGATTCGGATCAGATGATGCAGGCAAGAACATGAACTATGGCATATGGATTATTCCGGGAATTACTGACGGCAACAAGGTAGGTGGAGGGTTTGAGACTTCGCCTGGTACCGATTATTACTTGATATCCAGTGCTAAATACAACGATGGCAAGTGGCACTATGCCGCTCTTACTTATAATGGCTCTGTCCTTAGTTTATACATTGACGGCGTTCAGGTTGCCACCGAGACTACTGGTGGTGCGATACCAGATACAACAGGAACCCAGCCATTGAGAATAGGCGCAAACTCTCTAACAGCTAACAGATACTTTACCGGTGAAATAGACGAGGTTACGCTAAATAGTAGGGCGTTGACAGCTACGGAAGTGGCTGAAGAATATTCATCAGGAATTTACACAACAGAAGGATTACTCGTGCGCATGAATGGCATTGGTTTCGATGTTACATTCGATGTGACGCCTCCAACAATAACTCCGCCCCCAGATGTTATCTCAAAAGCTACAGGCACTCTGACAAAAATAGATCTTGGAATGCCCACTGTTACCGATACGGAAGATCCTAATCCTTCAGTTACCAATGATGCTCCCACCAATGGATTTCCGGTTGGAACCACTACGATCAATTGGGTAGCGACAGATGCAACTGGTAATTTTGCTACAGCAACACAGAAGGTGACTATCCAGAATGCAGATACATATTACACCATCCCCACCATTGCAGGCATAAAACCTACCAAAGTGACATATGGCTCTACTGTACACACTGTCTGTGATAGCGGCTGTACGCACACTACGATAAAGTCAGCAATTGGTGGCTTGCCTTCAGCCGGTGGAAAGGTGGTATTAAAGGCTCCTAAAACCTTCACACTGAGTTCAACTACTTACTTGCGTTCGAATCTAGTTATCGAGTTCCAAGCAGGAGCCAGCATAACCTATTCTGGCACCGGACCAGCGATATATGGGAAAAACATAAACAATGTAATGTTAATCAACCCTGTCATTTCGATTTCAACTACAGTTGATGCAATTTACTTGGAAAGCGTAGACACAATCATAATAGATGGTGGCAAGATTGCGGGAGTAAAGAGTTCCTCAAATGCTGGAATCAAGTGTAATAACTGCAAAAACATCCTTGTAGAGAATGGAAGCTACTCTAGATTTGCAAGGCCAATACATATAGGGACAATCAAGCCGGATGGCTGTGATATACAAATCTGCAAGCTCACAGGCGACACCCGAAATGTTTGGCTTGTTGGAAATGAAATATTCAATTCTAACATTGAGTGTGTCCATCTCAATTATGCATACGATGTACACACCAATGACAACAATATCCACGATTGTGTGGGTAATGGGCTCGACGTTGGGTTTAATTCTGGAGCAGAGGCAAGAAATAATAAGATATACAATGCAGGATGGGGAACAAAGGATAAGGGACAAGGAATACACACAGATTCCACAAACACCGTGGTTTTGATAGGAAACAAGGTCGACTTCTCTGGAACACAGGGTATTCAAGTCTGCGGCTCTGACAAGAACTATATCATAGGCAATACTGTCAGCCGTTCAGGCAGAGTAGTAACAGACACACTCTTTCCAGGTCACGGGACCGGTATCAACATCATACCTTGCAGTGGGTTCGTGGTGGAATATACGGTTGTCGATCAAAACTCAATCACTGATAGTAATGATGGCTATGGAGTATATATTGCATTTAACTCGAAACCCACCTATCTTACAAACAATGTCATATTGAACAACGAAAAGGGTGCATACAGGGATGATTCAAAGAGCGCCACAATTGCCGGTAATACTACAAAGTAACCCAATAGTATTGACGGTGGAATAGATGTCAGAAACCACTGTGTTACACACTCGTCAATATCTTAGCAATTGACTATTGCCAGAGGATTATAGTGCTCGACTGCTAACTGAGCCAGTGTTAATAATGAATAACGAGCTAAATTCGTAAAAAAGTTCTTTGGTATAGTCTCATTTTAGGAATTTACGGCAGATAATGAACGAATTATTTTACAAAGAGCGATTGCATGCGCCATTAATCTTGTTTCTACTTAATATTCTACTTGTCAGAATCAATACAAGCAAGGCAGAGCTCGCCATCAATAATAAGGGTGAGAGAAATTCCGGAACGTTAACAATGGATCTTGCAATGCCAGATCTACTTACGTCCAGAGTTGTTGATTGCTGAGTGCCATTCTGCTCGGTTAACAAAAAGCCCTTTACGTTTATCTCAACATGATATGCGTCATTATTTTGAAAAGTTACCGGCTGTACATCTGTTCCATTTTTTGCTATCAGCTCTATTCGAGAGATTACCTGATCCCCACGCAGATCCAAGACGCTGAGATCGTACAGGATATCTTTGTCCAGAGGTTGTTCAGAGTAGGTATCGAAGAATCTTATCTGCATTTTGGATTCTACTGATGCTTCTAGATGTTTCGGCATCCAATCGATTGTTATCAAAATGCCGCCATTGTCAGTAAGGAGGAGAGTTTTCCCTTCTTCTGGATGCTCCAAGATATTCTTGTCACCTGCAGATAATGTCAAATGCATCTCTGAAGTTCCTGTATGAAGGCTCTTGCTAATCGCAAGAATCTGCTGTTTAGTAATAATATAATGGATCGTCATGTAATCCTCAAAGGAGAAAGGGTCAAGGGCAATACTGTTTTTGGGCAGTTCTATTCCATTAACGGTTCCTTCAAAAGAAAAGCTATTAGAAATGTCATATAGTGTTCTTGGAATCTTTATTTCCTGGTGGACGATCATGTCTTTGTTCTCTATTCTGCGGACATCCCAGTCAAATGGCATGGACCAAGAGAATGTCAAAGTGCTTTCCTCAAAACTAAAATCTCTTATCTTGTCATAGTACGAGATTATTCCAATGCTGTGCGATTCGTCTTGATATCTAACATCATTATTACTGGCATAGCCTATGCTCAAGCCAGCTTCAAATAATGGGGCATTTTCTCCGAAAGTCTGGTCTGGCCCGCCAATCCCAGCTATTTTGACACCGATATAGTATAAACCCCCTTCAAAAACAGCAGAGGTTCCATAATCAATTGCACCTGTTTCAAGATCGACTATCCATGCTTCTGAATTATAGGTCTTAGGAGCATCTACGTGAACGCCCTCTATGATGGACGAAATATTCAGAATTAGTGGACCGGGTTCTGAATAGAACATATCACTGACAAGAGGTCTTATGCCTTCCTTTGCAGCCAGGTCGAATCTGCCAATTGTAATCGCGTATTTAACATTTGGAATATTTTCATTGACTTCAGATTCAAACAGTCTGACCGTGAGTGAGATATGTGGTCTGGTGCCTTCTACTATGTATGTCGGCAGCAATTGTACGAACAATCCTAATTTGTGGCCCTCAATGGCTATGGGAGGAATATTCTCTGCTTGCAAGCCATCGGCAAATGCTTCATGCTTTGTCAATGTTGATTCTGCCATCATTTGAAGGATAAAGATGAAACTAACGGAACTAATTATCAAGACAAGCAGGATGAGGCACGCACTGATCTTTCCCAAAATCATCATGAACACTGCAGGATTGTTACTATTATTAGTTATCGATGTTATGAGTACTAGTCATGGGTCCTTTCGTTAAAGATGATTAAGGTGGTAGATATTTCTTGATTCTACAATAGATCATTATGAATTTCGGCACGTCTAAGGTCTTCTCTCATGACCAAGCAAATCCACTGCGTATAGGATCTGTAATAAATGGAAAAAAGTTAGGGGGTCAGGTAAATAACTTGCCCATTAGTATCGAATATTCCAAGATTGAACTGATCTGATACTTCCTGTGCAGTTAATGCCCTGTTCCAAACTCTCACTTCATCTGCGTTGCCAGTATACGTCCTGTCTAAAGCCTGAGAGTTTGCGCCTATTCTCAATGGCTGAGTTCCTGTGCTGTCTGGTACAGCAGTAGTTGATTTGCTAGCAACCTGTGAGCCATCTATGTATAGCCTAAGGACAGAGCCATCATAAGTAAGAACGGCATAGTGCCACTGTCCGTCTTTATATTTAGCAGGAGACCTTACAAAAATGTCTGGACCGGCAGATGTTTCAAATCCTGCTTCTATCTTGTTTCCATTGGTAGAACCAAAGTCGACCCATATGCCATAGTTCATGTTCTTACCTGAGGTTTCGGAGCCAAATCCGCCTTTGTTTACTATAATTCGCTTTATTGATTGTGCCGCATAGTCTGTGTCAAAATTGAACCATGTTGCCACGCTGAATTGCGATAGTTGGAGCGACGGTGAGCTAGCCACCTGGGTGTAGTTATTTCCATTGAAATAGTACGCGGGAGGATTAGGGCCTGGATCGGTAGGAGGCGGCGCTGGAGGTGAAGGAGGAGACGGCAGTGGCACCTCTGTCTTGATGATTATGAAGCTGTCTTGGACTACGTCATTTGTGTCCATGAATCGTCCCACAAACGTAGTTCTGGTAACGTCAACTTGCAGAAATCCAAAGATATCCTCTAGTTGAATAACGCTCATTTGGGGCTGCGATGTATAATCATAGTGCGATTGACCGCCCGTGCCAACCGTGATGTAGATCTGCCCTTCGGGGTTGACGTAGTCGAATGTGTCAGGGTGGGTAATTATAGCACCAGATTTGAGTGGCTTCATTCGCTCATATGCGTGAACATGGGCCTGAAGGACGACGTCTACGTTGTATTGGTCGAAAAGAGGTTGGTAAACCGCTCTGATGGCAGTTACGTTCCCATGATCGGTGCATGTGTTTACGCAGGAAGTGTAAAAGGGATGGTGCATAAAGGTCACTACCCAATCAATCGAGTTAGCGTCTTTTCGCTGCTTCGCCAGGCTCAAGTCTGCGCTTATGAAAGCATATTGACTGCTACTTGTGTCATACGCAATATTAGTATCCAATGCGACAAAGTGTACCCGCTTGTGGTCAAATGAGAAGTACGTAGGGGGTTGGTTAAAGTGCGCTAGATATTCCGCTTTTCCCTCAGCATCGAGACAACCACTGTGGCCGCAACCAGAATCCTCATGGTTGCCGAACGCTGTACTGTTGTAAGCATGGATTGCGTCATGGAGTATAGGATAGCTTGCAATGATATCATGCCAGCAGGTAATCTTTGATGTGTAGGAGTAATCGCCAAGGCCAAGCACTACTTCGGGATTTTTTGTGCTCATTAGAGATGCCACACTTGTAGTTGAGCTTTTACATCCCCAATCTCCCACTGCTGTGAATCTAAAATCCTCTGGTTCAGATGCCGCCACTTGTTGACTCTTTATTTCCTCTTTGGAAGGTATAGAGATAACCAATGTTCCAATTAGCATTGCCGCAAGTGCGAATGCTATCACTTGTCGCAAATTCCCATTCAATCTGTCACGAGCGACGCTAGATATGTGCATTATTTACAGAGCATTTCACGAGATTGTAGTTAAATATAGTTTATTGTTACAAACATCAGTAACTTGTACACTCTAATATCGTGGGGTAATATTACATTGGCGGGCTCATGCCGCTAAAAGCTTAACGAACCTATGGCTTGAGAGTATCGAAATGTCATTCCATGTCATAATCAAAAGTGAAATCGTTTCTACGTTCAGCAGAATATGTATCAAGCCACGGCGAGTATGTCTGGAAATGGATTTGATCTTTTTCTGGTTCGAATCTTATTATTTTGAGCATTCCGTCTCCGCCGTTTTTTAGGTATTGGTAGTCAATAACGACCTGTTGGACGGGTTTCCCGGCTTCATTTTGATCAATTCTCTTGTTTTCGCCACCAGAATGTCCTGAAACTACCAAGAACACGTTAGGATTCGGATACACTACGAGATCCCATATTGGTTCAGTCGTGAAATCTTCTGTGCCTGGCACCGCTGTACATACTCCACCGCCACTGACAGAGGCCCAGCTACCGTTGCTCCGCAGGAAGGCGTGCGTCGCGAGAATAACAGGTATGTCAGAATGTTGCTTTATGGTATCACTAACCTGCTTGATCACATCTAGTGTTGGACAATATTCCATTGATACCACAAGAAAATCATTGTCCCCGATTGATAGTAGGGTGTACAAATTAGCAGCGTTTGGAGTAATCTTTTTCACTTCCAGATTCTGATCAGTAATTACCCGCGATTCTGGGAAATATCTCTCAAAGTTACTATAATTTCTACTCAATGCATACGAATAAGGATTACCGAAATCGTGGTTTCCAGGTAACGCGATATAGGAGACATCGTTATCATCCAGAATTCTCATCATGTGGTCAGCCTTGGTCCATTGACTATTACTATTCCATGCATCCACTATGTCTCCAAGGTGAATCACGAGCTGTATGTTGAGTTTATCTTTGTTCTTGACTATCCACTTTGATTGATTATATGCAATTTCTTGGTTGCCACTATCCCAATAGTTTTGCGTATCTGGAATTAGAACTATTGTAAAGGGCTCGCTAGGTTCTGAGTAAGTCCAACTATTGGCAGTTAAATCTACGTCAATCAGTTTCTTCACTAATGGAGACAGAACTTGTGGAGTTTCAAAGTCGTTGATTGCAAATGTTCGTATTTCATACTTACCAGCATGAGCAGGCATCCATTGTAAACTGATGTCGTCGATGCCAGCTGGGCTTTGGATTACTCCATCTTGCCAACTAAGCTGCTCTGTGACCCCTACAGAATTCCTCACTTCTAAGATTAAGACAAATGGTTTTATATCTTGATCAGAACAATTGTTGTTCGTGATTGCCGTTGAAATGATAAATTTATTGGTTATTGTCAGATTGCCATCTGGATCTGCACGTGTTGAAGCGAGTCTTGGTTCTTCTACTATGATAGTGCACGATCCGGCAAGGGCATCTTCAAACAAAGATGACTCTATCGCCATCTGGCTGAATAACATGAGAACAAGAGCTGCTATCGTAAACATACTGAAGAGCCATTGACGTTGGATGATCTGCAAGCACATATCTCTATGAAAGTCGCCCTATTGAATTTTCTGTAATAAGATTCGTCCCAATAGAGTCCGTTAGAGCAGACACGGTCGAGACCAACCGCGTAAGAGCATGTATCGATGATCGAGGTGTTCTGCCGCCGCTTTCCCACAGCTATGAGCTGTGAGTCTCATGATACGGTATTGCCGCTGATTACTGCGCTGTTTGAATCATCTCTATATGCACCTTTTTCATTATTTAGAAGGACATTATTTGTGATTTGAGAAGGTTTCGAGGTATTGCTGACATAAACTCCATATCCATCGTTACTGTTAGTGACCGTGTTTTGATCGATTATAGTATTTTCTGCTTTGAATGTTCCGCCAGTGCAATCTATGACATTAATGCCTGTTCCGTATCCTGGAAACAAAGTGTTTGTAACTACATCGCCAGAATATGTGATGGTATTGGCAATGATATAGTTCTTGTCTGATCCACAGACGCCGATGCCATTAGTTCCTGAGTGACTAATTGTGTTTCCAGTTACGACAACTGTAGTAGATGAATCTGTATGTAATCCTACTCCGCGGTCATCAGTACCCCAACCTGCATTTGTTATCTTGTTATTTTTAGCTTCTACACCAGAGTTAAAGCCTATATCTAGCCCATTGCCCACGCAATTCTGAATAGTGTTCCCAATAGCGTGCATGTCATAGCCATAGTTGAAGTGCACACATTCAATAGCAGAATTAGATATGGTGTTGCTGACAAGCCAGACATTACGGGTGTCGCCAGTTAGCTTGCAGATCTGCGTATCACAGCTAGCAGGTTTTATGGTTCCTACATCTATTGGTCTTGAAAAGTTCGAATAGCTTCCATTCTGCACCACGACATTTTTGCAGTTATTACACTTAAAGCCGGCAGATACTGAACCTTTTTCTCCCGTTATTTTGCCGCCCTGTATGATTATAGTGTCCACGATCTCAAAGTACAACACATGAGCTGGGTATGAAGTCGTAATAACAGGGTTGATTAACATCACGTTGTTTATGTTTCTCCCATATATTGCTGGGCCAGCGCCAGTGTAACTTATTGTGGCTCCTGTCTGGAACTCAAGTACTAGATTGGAGCGTAGATATGTCGTTGTACTTAGAGTGAATGTTTTGGGGGCTTTTAGTACCACTTTTCCACCGGCTGCAGGCAAACCGTCGATTGCAGCTTTTATCGTAGTGTGCGTACAGCCGCTGCTACAGACAGTATTCACAGTAGAGCCATACGTCACTTTGGTAGGCTTTACACCTGCGATAGTCGGGATGATGTATCCTCCGCTACCAGATGTTGCAGAAAGGTACTGCGAATTGACCTCGGAAGCGGTCAATATGGTGCTTATCACATTTACTCCAGCTATCTCACCGGTAAAGTATCTGTCCGCCACAAGAGAGTTTGCACCTATTCTCAATGGTTGTGTACCTGTTGTATCTGGTATAGCAGTGGTAGACTTGCTAGCCACCTGTACACCATCTATGTACAATCTGAGGACAGAGCCATCATACGTAAGAACAGCATAGTGCGACTTGCCATCATTGTATTTGGCATTAGACTTCAAGTAATAATCAGTACCAGGCGAAGTCTCAAATCCTCCACCTATCTTGTTGCCGTTAGTAGAGCCATTTTCAATCCATATGCCATAGTTCATGTT